>DAOPZL010000056.1:16332-17441 GCA_035353395.1 Holophaga sp. | reverse complement strand
GCGAAGCGGTTCCGGACTTCCCGCTGGGCGGCCGCCAGGAGGTGCCTGAACTGCTCGGGGTGCGCCTGCTCCACCATCCGGTAGCGGGTCTCGTTGCGCACGTAGAGCCCCAGGTCGATCTTCGGAGCCGGGCTGTCCAGTTGCAGAGGGTTCTCGCCCGTCGTGATGCGCCGGGGATCGTAGCGGTAGAGCGGCCAGTAGCCGGCGTCCACCGCCAGCTTCTGCTGTTCGCACCCCTTCGCGAGGTCGTAGCCGTGGGCGATGCAGTGGCAGTAGGCGATGATGATGGACGGCCCGTCGTAGCTCTCCGCCTCCAGGAACGCCTTCACCGTCTGCGTGTCCTTCGCCCCCATGGCCACCCTCGCCACGTAGACGTTGCCGTACGCCATGGCGATCATCCCCAGGTCCTTCTTGGGCAGGCTCTTGCCGCCCATGGCGAACTTCGCGGCGGCGCCCATGGGCGTGGCCTTCGAGGCCTGGCCCCCGGTGTTGGAATACACCTCCGTGTCCAGCACGAGCAGGTTGACGTTCCGGCCCTGGGCCAGCACGTGGTCCAGCCCCCCGTAGCCGATGTCGTAGGCCCAGCCGTCCCCGCCGATGATCCACACGCTGCGCTTCACCAGGTTGTCCGCCAGGCTGGCGAGCCGCTTGGCTTCAGGGGTCTTCAGGTTGGCCAGCACGGCCTTCAGCTCGGCCACGCGCCGGCGCTGCTCGATGATCCCGGCCTCGGTGCGCTGGTCGGCCCCCAGCAGCGCCGCCGCCAGGGCCTCCCCCACCTGCGGCGCCAGGGCCTTCAGGGCCTCCTCCGCCAGCTCCCGCTGTTTCTCCACCGCCAGCCGCATGCCGTAGCCGAACTCCGCGTTGTCCTCGAAGAGCGAGTTGTTCCACGCCGGGCCGAGCCCCTCCTTGTTCACGCAGTAGGGCGTCGTCGGCAGGTTCCCCCCGTAGACCGACGAGCAGCCCGTGGCGTTGGCGATGAGCGCCCGGTCCCCGAACAGCTGGGTCAGCAGCTTGATGTAGGGCGTCTCGCCGCAGGCCGAGCACGCCCCGGAATACTCGAACAGGGGCTGCATGAACTGGCTGCCCTTCACGTCCAGCTTCAGGGCCGT
>DAOPZL010000056.1:0-16232 GCA_035353395.1 Holophaga sp. | reverse complement strand
TCACGTCCAGCTTCAGGGCCGTGCGGTCGGGGTTGGGCAGGTCCAGGAAGAAGGCATAGTTGGCCCGCTCGGATTCCCGGATCGGCGGCTGCGGGACCATGTTGATGGCCTTGCGGGCCGGATCCGCCTTGTCCTTGGCGGGGCACACGCTCAGGCAGATGCCGCAGCCCGTGCAGTCCTCCGGCGCGATCTGCAGGGTGTACTTCATGCCCTTGAACTCCAGGCCCTTGGAGTCCGTGCTCTTGAAGGTCGGCGGGGCCTGCTCGAGGAGCGCGGGACCGTAGACCTTGGGCCGGATCGCCGCGTGGGGGCAGATCAGGGAGCACTTGTTGCACTGGATGCACACCGCAGGATCCCAGCAGGGGATCTCCAGGGCGATGTTGCGCTTCTCCCACTGGCTCGTCGCCACCGGCCAGGTCCCGTCCGCCGGGAAGGCCGACACCGGCACCTGGTCCCCGTTCCCCGCGATCATCGGGGCCGTGACCTTGTGGACGAACTCGGGCGCCGCCTCCGAGACGGTCGGCGGCCGCTTGATGGTGGACGTCACCCGGCCCGGGACCTCCACCTCGAACAGGTGGGCCAGCGTGGTGTCCACCGCCTCGAAGTTCTTCCGCACCACGGCGTCCCCCTTCTTGCCGTAGGTCTTCTGGATCGACTTCTTGATCTGGGCGATCGCCTCGTCCTTGGGCAGCACCCCCGAGATGGCGAAGAAGCAGGTCTGCATGATCGTGTTGATCCGCACCCCCATGTCCGTCTTCCTGGCCACGTCGTAGGCGTCGATCACGTAGAACTTCAGCTGCTTGCCGAGGATCGCCTCCTGGACCTCCCGGGGCAGCGTGTCCCAGACCTCGGCCTTCCCGTGGGGCGTGTTCAGCAGGAACGTGGCTCCCGGCGCGGCCGCCGCCAGCATGTCGTACTTCTCGAGGAAGGTGGTCTGGTGGCAGGCCACGAAGTTCGCCTGCCGGATCAGGTACGTCGAGCGGATCGGCCTGGGCCCGAAGCGCAGGTGGCTCACCGTGATGGCGCCGGACTTCTTGGAGTCGTAGACGAAGTAGCCCTGGCCGTAGAACCCCGCCTGCTCGGCGATGATCTTGATGGAGTTCTTGTTCGCCCCCACCGTGCCGTCCGCTCCCAGGCCGTAGAACATGGCCCGCTTGACGTCGCCGGCCTCGATGTCGAACCCGTGGTCCACCGCCAGCGAGGTGTGGCAGACGTCGTCGTCGATGCCCACGGTGAAGTGGTTCCGGGGCTCGGCCTTGCCCAGCTCGTCGAAGACCGCCTTGACGTGGGCCGGGGTGAACTCCTTGCTCGCCAGGCCGTAGCGCCCCGCGATCACCCGCGGCGGCGCCTGGAGCCCGCTCTCCTGCAGGGCCATCACCGTGTCCAGGCACAAGGGGTCCGCCAGGGCCCCCGGCTCCTTGTAGCGGTCCAGGACCCCCAGCACCTTGACGGTCTTCGGCAGGGCCGCCACGAAGTGCTGCACCGAAAACGGCCGGTAGAGCCGCACCTTGAGCGCGCCGATCTTCTCGCCCCTGGCCACGGCCCACTCCACGTACTCGTGGACCGTCTCCGCCCCGCTGCCCATCAGCATGACCACCCGCTCGGCATCCGGGGCGCCGACATACTCGAACAGCTTGTAGGCGCGCCCCGTCAGCCGGGCGAACTTGTCCATCTCCTCCTGCACGATGCCAGGGCAGGCCAGGTAGTAGGGCGAGCAGGCCTCCCGGGTCTGGAAGAAGGCGTCGGGATTCTGCGTGGTCCCGCGCACCACGGGGGCCTCGGGATGCAGGGAACGCTTCCGGTGGGCCGCGACCAGGTCGTCGTCGATCATGGCGCGCAGGTCCTCGTCCGGGAGGTACTCGATCTTGGCGACCTCGTGGCTGGTGCGGAAGCCGTCGAAGAAGTGCAGGAAGGGCACGCGGGCCCGCAGGCTCGAGGCCTGGGCCACGAGCGCGAAGTCGTGGGCCTCCTGCACCGAGCAGGAAGGCATCATCGCGAAGCCCGTCTGCCGGCAGGCCATGACGTCCGAGTGGTCCCCGAAGATGGAGATGCCGTTGTGCCCGATGGCCCGCGCGGAGACGTGCATGGTGAAGGAGGTGAGCTCGCCGGCGATCTTGCACATGTTCGGGATCATGAGCAGCAGCCCCTGGGAGGCCGTGAAGGTCGTGGTGAGCGCCCCGGCCTGCAGGGACCCGTGCACCGCTCCCGCCGCCCCGCCCTCGGCCTGCATCTCCGCCACCAGCGGAACCGTGTGCCAGATGTTCTGACGCCCCTGGCTCGACCACTCGTCGGAGAACTCGCCCATGTTCGAGGAGGGCGTGATCGGATAGATCGCGATCACTTCGTTGATCCGGTGGGCGACCGAGGCCGCCGCCTCGTTCCCGTCCATCGTCTTCATCGGTCGTTGGGTCATGGGACTACTCCTTGGTCAATTTCTGGGAAAGAGAGGCGACAAGGTCGCGGTGGATGCCTCCTGGGGCCCCGGTCCTGGCGACGGCCTCACCCCGGAATCCACGACGCAGGTGCGCTCGCAGACTGACAGGACGACATCCGCAGGACGCCCGGTGAGGAGCGTCGTCAGCTGGAACCGCCGGTGCAGGTCTCGGATCAACCCGGCCAGTTCCAGGGCCTCCTCCCGGTTCATTCCCGCCGCCGGCTCGTCCAGGAGGAGCAGGCTGGGCTTCAGGGCCAGCGCGCGGGCGATCTCCAGTTTCCGCTGGAGACAGCAGGGCATGGCGTCTGCCCTCACCGGAGCCTGGTCCTCCAGCCCCAGGGCGGCCAGGAATTCCATGGCCTGCTTCCGGATCGCCTGCTCGCGCAGGCGGGCGGCCCCGGACAGGTAGGCCTCGCGGCAATCCACGGCGACACAGACGTTCTCCAGCACGCTGAGGTGCTGGAAGAGCCCGATGGGCCGGGATGTCCGCGAGATCCCGAGGCGCACGATCTGGTCGGGGCGTTTCCCGTGGATGGCCTGCCCGTTGAAGAGGATGGCTCCCTCGGTGGGCCCATGCACTCCGCATATCAGGTTGAAGACGGTCGTCTTCCCGGCCCCGTCGGGGCCGATGAGGCCCATGATGCAGCCTTCCCCGAGGGTGAAGCTGATGTCCTGGCAGGCCGTGATCCCGCCAAAGCGCTTGGTGACACCCTTGAACTCCAGAACGGGCCTGAGGTTCGTCGCCGCGGGCAAGTTCCTGTTCATGCGTGGTCTCCTTTCCTGAACCGGACGATGAAGTCCTTGACGAAGCCGGATGCGGCCACCCGATGACGAGGCAGGACCCTGGGGCGGAAGCTCCCGATGAGCACCAGGAGGAGCCCACAGGCAGCGAGCCTCCGGATGCTTGCGGCGCGGGGCGCCTCGTTTCCGGAAGTGCATGATCCGGGCCAATATTAATTCATACGACCTCGACCAACTCCGCGCGCCGAGGCAGACCCGGCACGGCGGCGGAATCTCCTGGCCTGCCGGTCGTTTCAGGCGGGCGAAGAGGTCCCGTGCCCCTTGCGCGTTCCCATCGCGATGGATGGAATTCGGAGCAGAGAACCGGGCTAATCGGGTTAATCTATAGTCCCTTTTGACCCGATTGACCCGATCTTCTTGCAGGGGACGCCATGGCCAAGGATGTCGCAGTAATCACCGCCTTCTCCTATGTCGCCGAGCTGCATCGCCTCACCCTGACGCGGCTGTTCGGCGACGCGATCCGCCTGAAGTGCTATTCCTACGAGGAGGGCAGCCTGAACGGGCCGATCGACGCGGACGTGGTGATCGTCTCCATCTATCACATCTACCTGAACGTCCGCCAGTTCATCCCCGCCCGCGCCAAGACGGTCATCATCAGCAACACCATCACCGACGAGCAGTACCGGCAGGTAGCCGAGCTGCCCGCGGGCATCTCGGTGCTGCTGGTGAACTACAGCGTCGAGATGACCATGGAGACGATGACGCTCTTCCATCAGCTCGGCTTGAACCACCTGGAGTTCGTGCCCTTCTATCCCGGCATCGCCCGGGTGCCCAGGCTCGAAGTCGCCGTGACGACGGGGGAGCGGAGACTCGTTCCCGCCTTCGTGAAGCGCGTGATCGACATCGGAGGCCGGGTGATGGACGCTCCGACGATCATCGACATCACCACCAGCCTCGGGCTCGAGCACCTCCTCCGGGAAGAACGCTTCATCCACTACTTCAAGAACCTCCGGATGAACCCCGACCGGGTGACGACGCTGTTCAGCCGGACGAACATCCTGGAAGGCCAGATCGCAGGCCTGCTCGACGTCCTGGACGACGGGATCCTCATCATCGAGAGCACGGGCCTCATCCACGCGGGCAACCGCAAGGCCCACGAAGTGCTGGGCACGGACATGAACTTCGTGGGCGTCCGGGTCTCGGACCTCGTCCCCGGCATCCCCTTCGCCAGAGTGCTGAACAACGGCGCCGAGGTCGACCGCACGCTCGTGAAGATCAACGGCCGCAACGTCTCCGTGAAGGTGGTCCCCATGATCATCAAGGGGGAGACGCGCGGCGCCCTGGCCACTCTCAACACGTTCGAGGAGATGGAGAAGAGCCAGCAGCGGTTGAGGTCGCAGCTGCTCGGCAAGGGGCATCGCAGCCGATACACCTTCGACGACATCCTGACCCGGAGCCCGGCTTTCCTCCAGACCAAGCTCCTGGCCAGGAAGAAGGCCGATTCCGACGCCTCGGTCCTGATCATCGGAGAGACGGGCACCGGGAAGGAGCTCATCGCCCACGCGATCCACCACGCCTCGAGGAGGAACGGCCGGCAGTTCGTCCCCATCAACTGCGCCGCCCTACCTGAAAGCCTCCTCGAGAGCGAACTCTTCGGCTACGAGGAAGGCGCCTTCACCGGCGCCCGGAAGGGGGGCAAGCCCGGACTCTTCGAACTGGCTCACAAGGGGACCATCTTCCTGGACGAGATCGGCGAGATGAACCTGAGCCTGCAGGGGCGGCTGCTGCGCGTGCTGGAAAGCCGGGAGGTCATGAGGATCGGCGGGGACAGTCTGATCAACGTCGACATCCGCGTCATCGCCGCGACCAACAAGGCGCTGTGGCAGCTGGTCCAGGACGGGGGGTTCAGGAAGGATCTCTACTACCGCCTGAACGTCCTGCCCATCGAGGTCCCGCCCCTCCGGGAGAGGAAGGAGGACATCCTCTTCATTCTCGAAAGGATCCTGGAGCGCATGGGGGTCGGCGTGACCCTCACCCAGAAGGCGGCGGATGTACTGACCAGCTATCCCTGGTACGGCAACGTCCGGGAACTTAAGAACCTCGCGGAATACCTCGCCTATCTGGACAAGCAGGTCATCGAGGAAAAGGACATCATGCCCGTCCTGAAGTGGCCCACTCCCGCACGGGGGGCGGGAGACGCCCGGGCAGCATGCGTCCCGGCGTCCACCGATCCGGGGCAGGATCACAGGAGGTTCATCCTGGAATGCCTGGACGCCAACTACAGGCGCAGGGTGCGGTCCGGAAGGCGCAGCCTGCACCAGAACGCGCTGGAAAGAGGCCTGTTCCTTTCGGAAGCCCAGATCCGGAAGCTCCTGGTCCAGCTGGAACAGTCAGGCTACGTCCAGCTTTCCAGCGGACGCGGGGGCACCCTCATCACCCAGGCGGGAATCGAAGCCCTGAGGCAGATGGGCATGTCCTGACTTGATCGAATGATTTCCAGCCGGCAGGTCGCGGTTCCCCACGAGCCGCTTCCCAAGGCCGCCCCCCCGCCTGGGAGGGGCCGGAGGAAAGACCTTGCGCGCCTAGAGCTGGGTCGAGGATTCCCTGGGCGAATTGTCTGGCGGACAGGCCCGCATGTCCTCGATGATCATCCGCTGCGGGTCCTCCACCAGCACCACGGAGCACGTCACCTGCTCGCCGACGGCGAAGGCCCGCGCCCACTCGGCGGCCCGCTGGCCGTCGAGGGGCGTGAACCATCTCACCAGGGTCCGTCCCGGTCCCTGGACGAGGAGCCCCACCAGGGGGGGGCCCTCCTCGGGGATGCCGAGGAAGCGGCCCGCGACCTCCATGGGACTACTGGAAGGCGGGCAGCCGCTTGGCGGGGGCAGGCAGGTTGGCGACGGGCTTCCCGTCGCCGCCGGTCTTGGTCTCCTCGAAGGTGGCCAGGTTGAAGATGGAGATCTGGTTGTACTGCTTGCCCAGTTCCACGGCCTTGGCCTTGTCGGACAGGACCACGTTGAGGTCGATGTAGGTGTTGCCGTCGTCCTTGTTGAACCAGGTGCCGAAGCAGATCCGCGGATCGGACAGGAGGTCCTTGTGGGCCTGGACGAAGGCCGTCAGCTCATCCTTCGTGATGTCCTTGCCCTTCTTGATGATGCCCAGGTCGGGGAAGAGGGAGACCACGTAGAGGGGCTGGCCCGAGAGATCGCCCCAGCGCATGTGCGTCGTGGAGCCGTCGTTGGCGGCATGGCTCTTGAGGGCCATGTCCACGGCCTGCCCGAGGTCCATCATCGGCGGCAGGGCGCCTTCGGGCTTCGAGAGGTAGGCGACGATGTCCGTCCTGGCGGGCGCCGCGACGGAGGTCTTCGCCGGGCTGCAGGCCAGGCTGGCGATGAGGGCCACAGCCGACAGCAGGGCCGCCCAGAGGGAATTCATCCTGGAAATCATGTCTGCTCCTCGAGGGATCCGGGGCTGCCCCGGGGGTCTGGAAAACGGGGACGGCCGCTACTTGGACTCGCCCTGCAGGTAGCGGTAGAAGGGCTCGTCCACCCAGAAGGTGTAGGTCTTGACGTCGAGGCCGGGGGACAGGGTCTGGAAGGCCTTGACGATGCCCGCGGTCTTGTCGCTGGTGGCGAAGGTCTGGGCGTAGTAGTGGCCCTTCAGGAAGTAGTGGTTGGCGATGGTGCGGTAGTCCGGCAGCTCGGTGCGGGAGAGGTAGAGGGGCTGCCACCAGGAATGGACCAGGAGGCCCTTCTGGTCCTTCTGGTTCTTCTTCGCGTAGGCCATGATGATCGGCTGGAATTTCGTCTTCTCCTGGACCGAGTTGAACTCGAAGGAGACGTCGTACTCGCGGGCGTACTCGATGTAGTCCCCGTTCTCGATCTGCTTGACCTCCATGTCCTCGGTGGGCTGGCCGGGGTCGCCCCACTCCTTGAGGTAGACGAAGGCCGAGGTCTTGGGCTCGAACTGCACCTTGGCGTCCAGGCCTTCGCTCTTCAGGAGCCCCAGCAGCTGGATCGCGTGGTCCAGGTCGGAGTGGCCGTAGGTCAGGGCCCGGGCCTGGATGAACTGGGGATCGTAGCGCACGTCCTTGAGGTTGTAGCCCGTCACGAGCTTCTGCTTGAGGGCCGCGTCCACCATGTTCCGGAGTTCCGGCGCCTGGATGAGAGCCGAGCGCTTGTAGGCTTCGGTGAACCTGGCCAGGATGTCGGGGTCGTGCAGATAGCCCAGGTAGTGCTTGTAGAGGCCCCGGGTGGAGAGGACGCCGCCGAGGAGGGTGTTGGCCAGCTCCCGGCTGAGGGGAGAGCCCGGACGGAGGGAGGCTGCCTGGGCCGGGCTCAGCAGGCCGGTGTCCAGGGCCGCGGCCAGCGCCTGCCGGTTCGTGGGCGTGAAGCCCTTGGCTGGCGCCTTGGCCTTCGCGAGGTTCCTGTCGACCTTCTCCGGCGGATAGGTGGCGGCCAGCTCCTTCAGGTCGGCCGCGCGAAGGGCGGATTCCAGGGCACTCATGGCCTCGAAAGGCTGGTCCTTGGCGGGCTCGATCGAGAGGCCGGCGGCCTTCCGGATGGCCCCCAGGAACTCGTCCTGGCTGACGGTGGGCTGGAAGACGATGCCGAACTTCTCGCTCAGGAACTCGGCGTATTCGCCGGTGCGGGCGACAGCCAGGATCTGCGGAACGGGCTTGGCCAGCAGCGGCACCCCCGGGCCGGACCCGAGGAGCGCCAGGAGGCTCCAGGACAGGATGAGCGTTCCGTTCGGGCGATTCGATCGCATGGCTTCCCCCCATTTTCCAGGCGGATTCCCAAACGGACACGCCGGCTCCGGCCCAGGATTGGTTCGGATTCTCGATGCCGGACAAAAGGCTGTCAAACGAACATTTGTGCAGGATTTGATTCGCGTGAGGAACGACAAAACGAACAAATGTTCACTTCTTGACAAATAGACACTTTCACCAGGGGAGCCTAAGCTTCAGGAATGGAGACCGCGGGAGCCGGCAGGCACCGCCGCTGCGTTCTCCGCTGGATACCGGGGCCGGACGCCCTGCTGGTGGATGGAAACATTCATGAGCCTGCTCAAAGACACCCCTCCCATCCTCGAGACCCGCGGTGTGACCAAGGCCTTCGGGGGCTTCGTGGCCAACCGGGACATCTCGATCCGCCTCCACGCGGGCGAGATCGTGGCCCTGCTGGGGGAGAACGGGGCCGGCAAGTCGACCCTGATGAACATCCTCTACGGGCTCTACCGGCCCACCTCCGGGACGGTGCTCCTGGACGGCGAGCCGGTGCGCTTCGCCTCGCCGCGCGAAGCCATTGCCCGGGGCCTCGGCATGGTGCACCAGCACTTCATGCTCGTGCCCACCCTGACGGTGACCCAGAACATCATCCTGGGCGCCGAGCCCGTGCGGCTGGGGCACGTGCGCACCCGCGAGGCCCGCGAGCGGGTCCGCGAGCTCTCCGAGCGTTTCGGGCTGACCGTGGACCCGGATGCCCGGGTGGAGGATCTCTCCGTGGGGCTCCAGCAGCGGGTGGAGATCCTGAAGGCCCTCTACCGGAAGGCCCGGGTGCTGATCCTGGACGAGCCCACCGCCGTGCTGACGCCCCGCGAGGTGGAGGAGCTGTTCGCCGTGTTGCGACGGCTGGCGGAGAGCGGCACGGCGATCATCATCATCACCCACAAGCTGGAGGAGGTCCTCGGCCTCTCCCATCGCGTCTACATCCTCGGAAAGGGCGAGATCCGGGGCGAGCTGCGGACGTCCGAGGCGGACGCCTCCACCCTGGCGCGGCTCATGGTCGGCCGGGAGGTCCTCCTGGAGGCCCGCCGGGACACGGAACCAGTGCCCTTGGGAGAACAGGTCCTCGCGGTGGAAGGCGTCGCCGCCCGGGATGCCCGGGGCCTGCCCGCCCTGCGCGGGGTGGACCTGGAGGTGCGCGGCGGCGAGATCCTCGGCATCGGCGGCGTGGAGGGCAACGGGCAGCGTGAACTCTGCGAGACCGTAGCGGGCCTTTCGCGACCCGAGGCCGGCCGGATCCTGCTCAAGGGACGGGACGTGACCCGCTGGTCCGTGCGCCGGCGCCTCCAGGCCGGCATGGCCTACGTGCCCCAGGACCGCCGGGGCGAGGGCCTGGTGCTGCCCTTCTCCGTCGAGGAGAACCTGGCCCTCGGCCTGAGCGGTCGCGCGCCCTTCTCGAAGGCGGGCTTCCTGGATCCGAGGGGCTTCCGGGCCCACGCCGAGCGGCTCATGGGCATCTTCGACATCCGGGCCGGGGGGGCGGACGTGCCGGCCTCCACCCTGTCCGGAGGCAACCAGCAGAAGATCATCCTGGCCCGGGAGTTCTCCAGGAATCCGGCCTTCCTCCTGGTCTCGCAGCCCACCCGAGGCCTGGACGTGGGCGCCATCGAGTATGTCCATCACCGGCTGCTGGAGCTGAAGGCCCGGGGAGCCGCGATCCTCCTGATCTCCATGGAACTGGAGGAACTCTTCGCCCTCTCCGACCGGATCGCGGTCCTCCACGGGGGCGAGGTGGTCTTCGAACGCCAAGCCTCGGCCACGAGCCTGCCGGAGGTGGGGGAATACGTGGTCCGCGGCCGCGCCGCGGGGACCGGGAGGGCGTCATGAGGCGGGTCCGGGCCGTCCTTCGCATCGTTGCGGTCCTCCTGGCCCTGGCCGGCGGGGGGCTCTACCTGGCCTCGTATTTCCGGGGCGGCTGCCTGCTGCTCGGCGCCCTCCTGGCCTGGGGCTTCGAACGCAGGCTGGCCCTGGGCGCGGACTTCGGCGCCAGGGTCCGGGCGTTGGCCCGCCGCGCCGCGGTCCCCGCGGCGGGAATCGCGGCCGCGCTCCTCATCGGAGCGGCCATCATGGCCCTCACGGGCTATTCCCCCCTCGCCTCCTACGAGGCGCTGTTCTACGGCGGCTTCGTGCGGAACTGGCACATCTCGGTGCTCAATGCCGTGCCCCTCGTCTTCACCGGCCTCGCCATCGCCTTCGGCTTCCACGGGGGCCTGTTCAACATCGGCGCCGAGGGGCAGTACCTCGTCGGCGTCATGGCGGCGACCTGGCTGGGCATCGGCATGGGCCTGCCGCCCCTCGTGGGCATGGCGCTCATCTTCCTCGTCGGGGCCCTGGCGGGCGCCGCCACCAACCTCGTCCCGGCCCTGCTGAAGGTCAAGACCGGCGCCCACGAGGTAGTGACCACGATGATGTTCGCCTACGCCATCCGCACCCTGGCCCCGATCTTCATCCGGGCCCACGGGGGCGATCCCGCGAACACGGCCCACCCGTACGTCACGGACGCCGTGGCCGAGGGCGTCTGGCTGCCCCTGTTCAAGGACTTCCTGCCCGAGGCCAACTACCGGCTGCACGTCGGCATCCTCCTCGCGGTCGCCTGCGCCTTCCTGGTCCACTTCGTGCTCACCCGCACCGACCTGGGCTACCGCATCAGGGCGGTGGGCGCCAATGCCACCGCCGCGCGCACCCAGGGCATCTCCGTGGCCTGGATCACGACCCTCAGCCTGCTGGGTTCCGGCGCTCTCGCGGCCTGCGCGGGGATCACCCAGGTCCTGGGACTGGACCACCGGATGTTCCAGAACCTGGATGCGGGCTACGGCTGGAACGGCATCTCCATCGCCCTCCTGGCCCGGAACCACCCGCTGGCGATCCCCTTCACGGCCCTCCTCTGGGGCGTGCTGGACGCCGGCGGCCAGTACATGGCCCGGACGGTCCAGACCCCCAACGCCATCATCGAGATCGTCAAGGGCATCCTCCTGTTCCTCCTGCTCGCGGAGGTCATCTACGAGAAGTTCGGTACGATCCTCCGGGACCGACTGAAAGGCCTGCTGGACCGGAAGCGCGAGGTGCGGTCATGAGCGTCCTGGCATCCCTTCTCACCCCCGCCCTCTTCGAGGCCACGGTGCGCCTGGCGACCCCCGTCTCCCTGGCGGCCCTGGCGGCCGTCATCTCCGAGCGCAGCGGCGTCACCAACATCGCCATGGAGGGCATCATGCTGGTGGGCGCCTTCGCCGCGGCCTGGGGCGGCTGGCACTTCGGCAATCCCTGGATTGGCCTCTGCTGCGGGGTGGGGGCGGGCGCCCTCTTCTCCCTGTTCTTCGCCTGGTCCGTGGTGAGCCTGCGCATCAACCAGGTGGTGGCGGGGGCCATCATGAACATCCTCGGCTTCGGCCTCACCCGCTACCTGATGATGGTGGTCTACGGCCGGCAGGGGACCTCGGAGGCCGTGCCCCGCACCCTCCAGGAGTGCCGTTTCGCCATCCCCCTCCTGAGCCGGATCCCCTACGTGGGCAGCGCCCTCTTCGACCAGACCCCCGTCGTCTACCTGTCCCTCCTGTCGGTGATCGGCTTCGCCTGGCTCTTCAAGCGCACCCGGCTGGGGCTCTCCATCGAGGCCTCCGGCGAGCATCCCATGGCCCTGGAGACCCTGGGCCGCTCCGTGGTCCGCGTGCGGTACCTGGCCATCGTGCTGGGCGGCGCCCTCTGCGGACTGGCGGGCGCCTTCCTCTCCATCGAGAACTCCAACTCCTTCACGGAGGGCATGAGCGGCGGGCGGGGCTTCATCGCCCTCGCCGCCAACATCGCCGGGGGCTGGCGGCCCGTCGGCGCCTTCGCCGCCGCCCTCTTCTTCGGCTTCGTGGACGCCCTGCAGCTGCGGATCCAGGGCCTCGGCATCGTGAAGGTCGCCTCGGAGATCTTCCTGGTCTTCCCCTACCTGGCCACCCTGGCCGCCGTGGCCGGCTTCGTCCGCAAGTCCAGGCCTCCGGCGGCCCTCGGCCGGAACTTCAGCGTCGAACACCCCGAGGACTGAGCCCCTCGCCCGCGCCACCCCCCTTTTCGACAGGCATTCCATCACCCGGAGGACCGCCATGACCCGAACGCCCCTCGCATCCGCCCTCGCCGCCCTGCTCCTGGCGGCTGCCCCGTCCGCCCAGGCGGCCAAGCCCATGGTCGCCATGACCACCGACGCCAACGGCCTCGGGGACGGTTCCTTCAACGACGGCGTCTGGGCCGGACTCAAGAAGGCCGAGGCCGAGGGCGTCGCCAAGGTCAAGGTGGTCGAGGCCCACGCCATGACCGACTACGTGCCCAACCTCAGCGGCCTCGCCGAGGACGGCGCCGGGCTTGTGTTCGGAGTGGGCTTCCTGATGATCGAGCAGATCCAGGAGGCGGCCAAGGCGAACCCCAAGACCCTCTACGCCGGCATCGACCACGCCTACATGGGCACGATCCCGCCGAACCTCATCGGCATCAGCTGGAAGGAGCAGGAGTCCGGCTACCTGGCGGGCATCGTGGCCGGCAGCATGACCCTCAAGTACGCCAAGAACTCCAAGCTCCTCAACGGCAAGAACGTCATCGGCGCCGTGCTGGGCATGAAGATCCCGCCCGTGGAGCGCTACCTGGCGGGCTACATCGCCGGCGCCAAGTCCGTCAACCCGGCCGTGGACGTGCGCTACATCGTGACCGGCACCTTCGCGGACCGCGCCAAGGGCAAGGAGGCCGCCCTCGCCCTCGTCGACCAGGGCGCCGACCTCATCATCGAGCTCGCGGGCCTCACGGGCATGGGCGTCTTCGACGCGGCCCGGGAGCGCAAGGTCTTCGCCCTGGGCGCCGACGTGGACCAGAGCTCCGCCGCGCCCGACTACGTGCTGACCTCGGCCCTGAAGGGCACCACCGTCGCCGCCTACCTGACCATCAAGGACTTCGCGGCCGGCAGGCTCAAGGGCGGCCAGAACCGCGTCTTCGGCATCAAGGAGGGGGCCATCGACCTGGCGCCCTACCACCAGCACGACGCCATCGTCCCCGCCGCCGTGAAGAACCTCGTCGCCAAGGCTAAGGCCGACATCGCCTCGGGCAAGGTGAAGGTCCCCGCGACCCTGGCCGAGCTCGGCATCAAGAAGTAGGCGCCATGGACCCGGTCATCCAGGAAGCGGCCTCCTTCATCCGCAGCCGGATCCGCGAGGTCCCGCGCACGGCCCTCGTGCTCGGCTCGGGGCTGGGCAGCCTCGCGGACGAGCTGCAGGACCCGGTCGTCATCCCCTACGGCGAGATTCCCCACTTCCCGGCCGCCACCGCGCCGGGCCATGCCGGCCGCCTGCTGGCCGGCAGGCTGGAAGGAACTCCCGTGCTGATGATGCAGGGCCGCTTCCACCGCTACGAGGGGCACGAGCCTTCCCGGATCGTCTTCCCCGTGCGGGTCCTGAAGTGCCTGGGCGTGGCGCGGCTCCTGCTCACCAACGCCTCCGGAGGCGTCCAGCCCAGGTTCCAGCCCGGGGACTTCATGCTGATGACGGACCATCTGAACCTCGCCGGCTGCAATCCCCTGGTCGGGCCCAACGACGAAGCCATCGGGCCCCGCTTCTTCGATCTCTCCCGGGCCTACGATCCGGCCCTCCGCGACCTGGCCCGCCGGGCGGCGGGGGAGCTGGGGATCCAGCTCCACGAGGGCGTCTACGCCTGGTTCAGCGGCCCCAGCTTCGAGACCCCGGCGGAGATCCGCATGGCCCGGATCCTGGGCGCGGACGCCGTGGGCATGTCCACGGTCCCGGAAGTCATCGCCGCCGTGCACTGCGGGCTGCGCGTGCTGGGGATCTCCTGCATCACCAACCTGGCCGCCGGGATCCTGGACCAGCCCGTGACCGCCGAGGAGGTCTTCGAGACCTCCCGGCGCCGCGGTCCCGTGTTCTCGGCCTTGATGCGGCGCATCGTCGCCCTGGCCGAGGAGGAAGCCTCATGAGCCTGCTGGTCCGCGGCGCGATCCTGGATGGCGAGGCCTGCGATCTGCTCGTGGAAGACGACCGCATCGCTCGCCTCGGCCCGAGGCTGGAGGCCCCGGCGAACTGCGAGGTCCTGGAGGCGGGCGGCCTCGTGGCGGTGCCCTCCCTGGTGAACGCCCACGCCCACTCCTCCATGGTGCTGCTGCGCGGGATCGCCGAGGACATGGCCCTCATGCCCTGGCTCACGGAGGGGGTCTGGCCCGTCGAGCGCCGGATGACCCCGGAGGACGCCTACTGGGGGATGCGCCTGGCGGCGCTGGAGATGATCCGCACCGGCACGACCCTCTGCAACGACATGTACCTCCACCCCGAGGCCCTGGCCCGGGCGGCCCGGGACTCGGGCATGCGCTTCGTCCTCGCCTACGCCCTCATCGACGGCCTCGACGAGGGCGTGGGCGCGCGGCAGCGCAAGGCCTGCGAGGCCTTCTTCGACCGGCTCCCCGACTGCGGCCCCCTCTCCCGCATGGGGCTGGCGGGCCATTCGGTCTACACCACCTGCGCCGGGAGCCTGCGCTTCCTGGGAGCCTTCTCCCGGGAGCGGGAACTGCCCCTGCACATCCACCTCGCCGAGACCGAGGACGAGGACCGCCAGTGCCGGGCGCGCACGGGGCTCTCCCCGGCGGCCTACCTGGATTCCCTGGGCGTGCTCGGCCCCCGCACCCTCGCCGCCCACTGCCTGTGGCTGGACGAGGCCGACTTCGATCTCCTGGCGGAGCGGGGCGTGGGCATCGTCCACAACCCCGTCTCCAACATGAAGCTGGCCTCGGGCCCCGCCTTCGACTACGAGGCGGCCCGCACCCGGGGCATCCCGGTCCTCCTGGGCACCGACGGCCCCGCCTCCAACAACTCGCTGGACCTCTTCTCGGACCTCAAGATCGCCGGGCTGCTCCAGAAGCACCACTACCGGGATCCCCGCCGCTTCCCCGTGGCCGAGCTGCTGGAGGCCGCCTCCACGGCGGGCCTCGCCTGGTTCGGCACCGGCGCCGGGACGCTGGAGGCGGGCGCCACCGCCGACTTCCTGCTGGTGGACTTCGACCGCCTCGGCTTGTCGCCCTGCCACGACGTCCGTTCCAACCTCGTCTACGCCGGCGCCGGCTCCGCCGTGGACACCACGATCTGCGCGGGCCGGGTGCTCATGCGCCGGGGCCGCATCGCGGGGGCCGAGGAAATCCAGGCCCAGGTCCGCAGGCGGGCCGAGGCCCTGCGGAGGCCGGCGCACGCATCCCTGCAACCGGAAGGCACGACACCATGAACGCAACCCTCTCCACTCCCTCCCGGCCCGGCTGGGTCGAAGCCGTGGCCCGCACCGCGGCCGGCATCCGCCTCCGGGTCCTCGAGCACACGGTCGCCCACAACGGCGGCTACCTCAGCCAGGCCTGCAGCTCGGCGGAGATCCTCTCCACCCTCTACCTGAAGACCCTGCGCCTCGGACCCAGCCGCGGTCCCCGGATCCCCCCGCCCTTCCCGGGCGTGCCCGGCCCCGGCAACCACGACTACGCCACGGGCGGGGCCTACCACGGCCTGCCCGCGCCGGACCTGGACCGGTTCTTCCTCAGCCCCGCCCACTATGCCTTGATCCTCTACGCGGCGCTGGTGGAGGCGGGGCGCATGGACCCGGAGGGCCTGGCCCAGTTCAACCGGGACGGGAGCACCGTGGAGATGATCGGGGCCGAGCACTCGCCGGGCTTCGAGATGATGGGCGGCTCCCTGGCCCAGACCCTCTCCCAGGCCGCGGGCATCGCCCTGGCCCGGAAGCGGCGCGGGGACACGGGTCGGGTGTGGGCCTTCCTATCCGACGGCGAGTTCCAGGAAGGCCAGACCTGGGAGGTCCTCCAGGCCGCGGCCCACTACCGGCTGGACAACCTGGGAGTCTACGTGGACGTGAACGGCCAGCAGTGCGACGGCCGCACCCGGGACGTCATGGGCCTGGACCCCCTGGACGCCCGCATCGAGGCCTTCGGCGCCCGGGCCGTCACCGTGGACGGCCACGATCCCGAGGCCCTGGACGCTCCCGCCCGCCTCGCGCGGGACGGCCGCGCCCTGGTGGTCCTCTGCGCCACCGATCCCTGCCGGGGCGTGCCCCTCCTGGAGCAGCGGCGCCCCAAGCTCCACTACGTGCGCTTCGCCTCCCCCGCGGAACGGGAGGCCTACCGCCAGTGCTACGAAACCATGCGGGACGAAGCGTCCCGGGGGTGAACGATGGATATCCGAACCAAGGTGCACGCCAGCAATCTCGTCGAATGGGCCCGGCACCGGCCCGAAGTGGTGGTCCTCTCCG
>DAOPZL010000055.1:0-17464 GCA_035353395.1 Holophaga sp. | reverse complement strand
GGGGCCAGCCGCCCCTGAGGCTCTTCGTCCTGCTCGACCTGGGACGCTACGACGAAGTCCATCGCGAGGTCGCGCCGCTCCTCGCGCAGCACCCCGGCGACCTGGACCTGCTGCTCGTCCAGGCCGAGAGCCTCGGCGGCATGGAGGCCTGGGACTCCCTGCGGGAACTCCTGGACACCCTGGGCCAGGACGCCCGGGAACGGGCGGAATTCTGGCACCTGCGCGGCCTCTGCCGGTCCCACCAGGACGACCTCCTCGCCGCCCGGGAGGACCTGGAGCGCTGCGCCCGGATGGAACCGGACAACCTGGACTACATGCTGGACGCGGGCCACGCCTGCGCAGACCTCGGGGAGTGGGAGCGCGCCGAGTTCTACTGGCGCCAGGCCCTGCGCCTGGACGAGCGCAGCGAGGAGGCCTTCATCGAACTGGCCGACACCCGCCGCAACCTGCACGACCCCGAGGGCGCCAGGCGGCTCCTCCGGGAGTGCCTGCTCCTGCACCCGGAGAGCGGCTCCGCCCAGATCATGCTGGCGGAGCTGGAGGCGAACTGACCGACGGCGCCGACTCCGCGTCCAGGATGATCCGGATCACCTCCTCCGCCACCCGCAGGCCGAAGAGGGCGGGCATGTAGGAGAGAGTGCCCAGGGGCGTCCGCTTGCGCCCCGGCCCGTCGTGGGCCTCCACGTCGACGGGATCCGGCAGGAGGTCGTTCCGGCAGGGTTCCAGGGAGTACACGCAGCGGACCCCGCTTCTGACGCCCCGCCGCTTGAGGCGCTTGCGCATGATGGCGGCCAGCGGGCAGACGTCGGTCTCCGAGAGGTCCCCCACGAGGATGCGGCTGCCGTCACGCCGCCCTCCGGCCCCCATGCTCGAGACCACCGGGAGTCCCCGCTCGCGGGCGGCCTGGATCAGCCCCGCCTTGGCGTTCACGGAGTCGATGGCGTCCACCACGACGTCCAGCGGAGGCTCCAGCAGTTCCGCGACCGAGTCGCCGTTGAGGAAGGCCCGGCGGACATCGAGGTCGCACTCGGGATTGATGTCGCGCACCCGCTCGGCCGCGACCTCGGCCTTGGGCCGGCCGAGGGTCGAGCGCAGCGCGAGGATCTGGCGGTTCAGGTTCGAGGCGTTCACGACATCATGGTCGATCAGTCTCAGGTGTCCCACCCCGGCCCTGGCCAGGGCCTCCACGGCGAAGGCCCCCACGCCCCCGAGCCCGCAGACCACCACGCGGGAGGCACGCAGGCGCGCGAGGCCCTCCGCGCCGATCAGTTGTTCCGTGCGTGCGAACCATCTCATGGTCTACGAGTGTGTTCGAAGAGCCCCCGCGGGGGAACCCCCAAGGGGCCAGGGCAGGCAAGTGGTCTATGGGAGTCTGTTCTGAAGGCGATTTTCCCATCTCTCGTCTTCCGGGATCCGAAATCGCATACCGGCTCCGGTATTGGATCCGTTCCGGAACGGCCTTTTCCTATACTTTCCGAAGACCCGGGAGATCCCATGTCCTACCTCGACGTTGCCTTGACCTACTGGCAGCCTGGTCCCGGGCCGGTCGGGGCGTGGCCCCGGGTCGGCGCGCCCGCCAGCCGGTCCCTGGCCAGGAAGCTGAAGTTCAAGAAGATCGACGCCTTCGCGACCAGCACCGCCAGCGGGAACCCCGCGGCGGCGGTCTACCTGGAATCCCTGGAGCATCTCTCGTGCGAGGAGATGCAGAAGATCGCCCGGGACCTGAAGGGCTTCGTCTCCGAAGTGGGCTACGTGACGCGGATCAGCCGGGACACCTTCCGGCTGAAGTACTTCTCCTCCGAGAAGGAGGTCGAGTTCTGCGGCCACACCACCCTGGCCATCGTGAACGACCTCGTCATGAACGACAGCGGGCTCAAGAACCTCCGGGAGATCCATCTCCACACCAACAAGGAAGTCCTGTCCGCGGAGATCTCCCGCGAGGAGCCGCAGATGGTCTACGTCCAGGTTCCCGACCCGGTCTGTTCCGGATGCGGCATCGGCCTGGCGGAGATCTGCGAGGCCCTGCGGCTTCCCAAGAACGCCATCGACCCGGGCCTGAAGATCGGCATCGTGAACGCCGGGAACCAGACGCTCTGCGTGCCCCTCAAGACCCTCCGGCGGACGGTGGACTGCGCCCCCGACTTCGAGGCCCTCCGCCGACT
Organism: Holophaga sp.; assembly: GCA_035353395.1. Taxonomy (GTDB): domain Bacteria; phylum Acidobacteriota; class Holophagae; order Holophagales; family Holophagaceae; genus UBA1801. The sequence continues at coordinate 15,302 of DAOPZL010000055.1, read as the reverse complement.
CTGCGACAAGCACGGCCTGGACGCGGTCGTGGTGTTCACCTCCGAGGTGTCGGATCCGGCCAACCGCTACCGCACCCGCGTCTTCGTGGCGCCCCTGGGCTACCTGGAGGATCCCGCCACCGGCTCCGTGAACGCGGCGCTCGGCTACTACCTCTACCGCAGCAGGAAGTGGGACGGGAGCCGCATCCGCATCGAGCAGAACGGGGACCTCGACCATCCGAACATCGTGACCCTGTCCACGAGGCGGGCCTCCGACGGCACGCTCCGCATCGTCTTCGGCGGCGGGGCCATCGTCCGCCTGGAGGGGCAGTACAGCCTCTGACGGGAGCTGCTCAAATGATAGAGGCGGGGACTCCGCCGCCGGAGCGTGCCGTGGAGCAGAAGAAGCGAGGGAACCTTGCGGTCGTCTACCTGAAGCTGCTGGGCAGCGCCCTCTTCTGGGGCGGGACCTACTCGGCAGGGCGCGTCGTGGTGCGCGACGTGGGGCCCTTCACCGCCTCCTTCTTCCGCTTCGCCATCGCCTCCGTCCTGCTGGTGCTGGTCACCTGGCGCATGGAGGGCGGCATCCCGCCGCTGCGCAGGGGGCAGTGGCTCCCGGTGGCCGTGCTGGGGCTCACGGGCGTCTTCGCCTACAACGCCTTCTTCCTGAACGGCATCAAGCTGGTCGAGGCCGGCCGGGCGTCCATGATCGTGGCCAACAATCCCATCCTGATCGCCCTCTTCTCGGCCTGGTTCTTCAAGGAGCGCCTCACGCCGGCGAGGATCGCGGGGATCCTGGTCTCGATCCTCGGGGCCATGGTGGTCGTCTCCCGCGGGCACCTGGCCAGCCTCTGGAACGGAGGGGTGGGGCGCGGCGAACTGCTGATCCTGGGCTGCGTGGCGAGCTGGGCCACCTACTCCCTCGTTGGCAAGGTGCTCATGAAGGACCTCAAGCCCCTTCCTTCGGTGATGTATTCGGTGCTCGTGGGCACCGCGGCGCTCGCCGTGCCGGCGTTCAGGGAGGGCGCCGCCGTCCAGTGTCTCGCGTTCACGCCGAAGGACTGGCTCTGCCTCGCCTACCTCGGCGTCTTCGGCACCGTCTTCGGCTTCGTCTGGTTCTACGAGGGCATCCAGCGGATCGGCGCCACCCGCGCAGGCCTCTTCATCAACTTCGTCCCCCTCTGCGCGGTGATCATCGCCCATTTCACCCTCGGGGAAGTCTTGAGTGCCTCCCTGCTGACGGGCGCCGCCCTGGTGACCGCCGGCGTCTGGCTGACGAACCGGGCGCCCAGGACGGGGCGGGCGGCCTCCTGATGAAGAAGGCCGAGCGGCTGAACTGGATCGTCATGACCCTCAAGCAGCGGGGCCGGATGACGGTCAGGCAGCTTGCCGAGTACATGGAAGTCTCCGAACGCACCATCTACCGGGACATGACTGCCCTCGGGGAGATCCAGGTGCCCCTTGCCGTGCGCGAAGGGAGCGGAGGCGGCTACGAGATCGACTCGGCCTACTTCCTTCCGGTCCTGCGGCTCAACGACCGCGAGATCCTGGTGCTCCTCCTGCTGCTCAAGTTCGCCGGGAAGCTCCACCTGGAGGACTACCGGGCGGACATCCGCACCCTGGGGCACAAGCTGCTGGAAGTCTCCCGGGAGGACCCCGGCCGCCTCCGGGAGGCCATGGCCCACATCCGCTTCGGCCGGGACGCCATCGTCCGCGAGACCTGCCCGGAGGGCGTCTTCTCCCGGGTCGTCGAAGCCTTCCTGCGGATGCGCCGCCTGCGCCTGACCTGCTTCAAGCCGCTCCGGGGGGAGGCGACCGAGCGCACCGTGACTCCCCTCGAGCTTCTCTACGCCGACGGGTGCTGGTATCTCCGGGCCTTCTGCCATGCCCGCCTCGAGCGGAGGACGTTCCGCCTGGACCGGGGGCATCTGCGCCGGCGTGGACCTCATGGCGCGGGCGGGCATCCTGGCCGGGCGGCGGTTCACCGGCTACTACGAGCCCGGGAAGACCTACGGCCACCTCCCTGAGGACGGGATCCTCACCTACCGGAACCTGGAGGTGGACGGTCCCCTGGTCACCGCCTCCTACCACGCCTACCTGGAGTTCGCCCTTGTCCTTGGGCTGAAGACCGGCGTGGTGCGGGAGGACGAGATCCAGGGCTACGTGGACTGGTTCAAGAAACCCTTCCGGCTGGATCCGGACGGCTCCTGCTGAACACCTTCCGGCGGAAGAGCAGGAGCAGGACCAGGACCGCGGCGACGACCAGGACTCCCGTGACGACCGGGAGGAGGACGGCGAGCGCCGAAGTGAGGACCGCGCCCAGCAGCTCGCCCGTGGCCACCAGGAAGTTGCCCATGCCGCCCGACAGGAGCGTGGACTTGCCCCGGAGCAGCACGGTGGCCCCCTGGACGACGGAAGCGGGGAGGCCCCCCGCGATGACCGCCAGCGTCCAGCGCAGCCACGGCGCGAGATCGGGGATGAGGGCCCCCGTGATGAGCGTGCCGGCGATGACCGCGGCGGGCGTGGCGATCGCGTCCAGGGCGTGGTCGAGCCAGGCGATGTAGTAGGCGCCGATCTCCAGCGCCGTGGCGGTGGCGAAGGCGACGAGGGCGGGGTAGGTGCCCATCCAGGCCAGGTTCTCCGCCAGGCGGACCTGGCCGGTCAGCGCCAAGACGCTCGCGGCCAGCAGGGGCACGAAGATCCGGAAGCCGCAGGCGGCGCTGAGCCCGATGCCCAGGAACACGGCGACGACGTCCTGCATCATCCGGGCCTCTCCCCGGACGGGGCTGCCGGGGCCATGAGTCTCCCGAACAGGCGCCTGGCGTTCCCGTAGGCGGATTCCGCCAGGACCTCCTCCCCGCTCCCCCGCAGCCGCGCGGCGGCCTCGGCCACCAGCCGGATGTTGGCGGGCTCGTTGAGGCGTCCCTCCCGGTACTCCGGGAGGTGCCGGGGCGGGATGTCGGGGGAGTCCGTCTCGAAGAGGAGGCGGTCCAGGAAGACGGCCTGCAGGGCCCTGGCCGCGCGCTTGTTGGCCGGGTTCGCCAGGGAGCAGGAGAACGAGAGGTGGAGTCCCAGGTGCTGGAGCTCCATGGCCATCTCGGGAGAGCCGGAGAAGGAGTGGACCGCCGCGCCGGCCTCCGGGAGGCCGGTCTCCCGGAGGAGGGCCAGCAGCCGGTCCCAGGCCTTGCGGCAGTGGATCGACAGGGGCCGGTCCAGCGCCCTGGCCAGCTCGAGCTGCCACCGGAAGGCGTCCTCCTGCCGTTCGCGGTCGAAGCTCTCCACCGCGAAGTCGAGGCCGCATTCGCCGATGCCGACGGGATGATCCTTCGCGAGGCGGGCCAGGGTTTCGAACCAGCCGGGGCTGGCGTCCTGGACGAACCAGGGGTGGAGCCCGAGCATGGGGACCACGCAGGGGCGGCGCTTCGCGAGCGCCAGGACCGCCGGCCAGTCGGACTCCTCCGTGCCGCAGGCGACCATGTGCGTGAGCCCCGCGTCGAGCGCGCGCCCGATCACCGCGTCCAGGGCCGGGCCGAAGCGCTTGTCGTGGAGATGCGTGTGAGTGTCGAAATAGACGGAGTTCACGACCCCAAGTATCCGGCGGGCGGACGGACGTGGGGAGGCTTTTCGGGCTCTGGACGGAGATTCTCGTCTCCGGTGTGGATAGTGGAGTATAAATATTATTTATAAAGACAGTTATCGCAAAACTCGTGGTCCCGGATTTTTTTCTCCTCCGCTTGACGGGGATCAAGGCCCGGGTCGTCCCGCCGTCCCAGACTCATGGGTATCGAGGAGGATCCCATGGAACGCCAGATCATCAGGATCGACGAGGAGAAGTGCGACGGCTGCGGGCTCTGCGCCAAGGGGTGCCCCGAGGGCGCGCTCCAGGTGATCGACGGGAAGGCCAGGCTGGTCTCGGAGATCACCTGCGACGGCCTCGGGGCCTGCGTCGGGGACTGCCCGCGGGGGGCCATCACCGTCGAGACCCGGGAAGCCGCGCCCTACGACGAGCGCCTGACCCTGGACAACCTCATCCCCCAGGGGCCCAACACCCTCAAGGCGCACCTCAGGCACCTCCACGAGCACGGCCAGACCACCTACCTCCAGCAGGCCCTTGCCTGCCTCCAGGAACGCCACATCCCCCTCCCCGACTTCAAGGAGAACGCCATGCACCAGGGCTGCCCGGGATCCGCTCCCCGCGACCTCTCCCGCGGCCAGGCCGCGCCCGCGACCCGGGAAGGCCTCGTCAGCCAGCTTACGCAGTGGCCCGTCCAGCTGCACCTCGTCTCGCCCATGAATCCCGTCTTCGAGCGGGCGGACCTGCTCATCGCGGCCGACTGCACGGCCTTCGCCCTGGCGGACTTCAACCAGAAGTGGCTGCCCGGCCGGAAGCTCGTCATCGCCTGCCCCAAGCTGGACCAGAACCAGGCGGTCTACCTCGACAAGCTCACCGCCCTCATCGACGAGGCCAAGGTCAACACGATCACCGTGATGATCATGGAGGTTCCCTGCTGCGGCGGCCTGTTGCGCCTGGCCCAGTCGGCGGTCGCCCGGGCCTCCCGCAAGGTGCCCATCAAGGTCGTCGTGGTGGGCATCGACGGCGGGATCCGCCAGGAGGACTGGGTCTAGGAATTTCCCCGCACCACCTCGATCTCGCCGGGGATCCGGGGCAGGAACTTCCCGAGGCGCCGGGCGCCGTGCTCCGTCAGCAGGTGGTTCTCGCCGAGGCGGATGCCCCCGAAGTTCCGGTAGGGCTCCAGGCGCGGATAGTCGATGAAGGCCGCATGCCGCTGCTCGGCACGCCACCGGTCCATGAGCCCGGGCATGAAGTAGAGCCCCGGTTCCAGCGCGAAGACGAACCCCGGCTGCATCTCCCGGACGAGGCGCTGGGGCAGGGGCCCCGCCAGGGCGCTTCCGGGCATGCCCGCGCGGGCGGCCCCCGGCTCGCCGGCATCGCCCATGTCGTGGACGTCCATCCCCAGCATGTGCCCCAGGCCGTGGGGGAAGAAGAGGGCCAGGGCGCCCGCGGATACGGCGTCCTCCGCGCCGCCCTTCATCAGGCCCAGGGCGCGCAGTCCTTCCGCCAGGGCCCTGCAGGCCGCCAGGTGCGCCTCCTGGAACCACGCCCCCGGCCGCAGCGCCGCGGCGGCGGCCTGGAGGGCGGCCAGCACGACCTGGTAGACCTCCTTCTGGCGGGCCGAGAAGGTCCGGTTCACGGGGAAGGCGCTGGAGAGATGGCCCGCGTAGTGCCCGGGCGTCTCGGCGCCGGCGGCCAGCAGGAACATGCGACCGTTCTCGAGCACCAGGTCCCGAGGCCGGTCGTGGAGGAACTCGCCCCGTACTGTGGCGACCAGGGGGCAGGCGAGGCCTCCCCCCGAGGCCAGGGCGACCTCGGCCACGCGGGCGGCGATCTCCGCCTCCCTCAGGCCGGGCCGCGCCATGCGCATGGCCGCCATGTGCATGTCCACGGAGAGGTCGACCGCCCGCTCGATCTCCTCGATCTCCTCCGGGCTCTTGAGGGCCCGCTGCTCCGCGATGGCCTGGACGAGGTCCACGGAGGCCGCCAGGAGCTGATGGTCGGGGTGGCAGCCGAACAGGAGGAAGAGTCTCAGCCGGTGCTGCGGGCAGCGGGGGGGGAGGAACCGGATCGTCCGGCCCAGCGCCATGGCGCGCTGCAGGTCGTCCGCGAGCCTCGCCCCGGGGGCCGCGTTCCCGATGCCGGCCCGGGAGGCCAGCTCCCCGATCCCGGGGAGCGGCCCGGACCAGGCGATGGATTCGAACGGGGGCTCGTCGCCGTAGAGCGTCGCGGAGCCTTCGTCGAGGTCCATGAGCAGGGAGAACCCCGGGCGGTCCACGCCCGTGAAGTAGAGGAAGGTGCTGTCCTGCCGGAAGGAGGGAGTGCCCTCGTCCTCCTCGCCGCCCAGGAAGAGCGCGAGGCCGTTCCCGAGCCTCGCCCGGAGGCGGTTCCGCCGTTCCTCGTGGACGTTCGGTGCGGGCATGGAGGTGTTCCCCGGAGGGCCTGCAAGGAGGGCCCTGCTGTCATGGTAACCTCGGGCATGTCCAAGCTGCCCGCCTACGAACGAGATCCCTATCTCACCGAGCTCGACGCCACCGTGGAGGCCACCGGCGAGGACGAAGGCGGGTGCTACGCGGTCCTCAGCGACACCATCCTCTTCCCCGAGGGCGGCGGCCAGCCCGCGGACCGCGGCCTCCTGGACGGCCTCGAGGTGCGGGACGTGCAGAAGAAGGCGGGCGAAGTGCGCCACTACCTCCCGGCGCCCGCGCGATGTGGCGGCGCGAGGGTGAGGCTGGACTGGGGCCGGCGCTTCGACCACATGCAGCAGCACACGGGCCAGCACGTGCTGACCGCCGTGGCCCACGAGCAGTTCGGCTGGGAGACGACGGCCTTCCATCTCGGGGACGAGCGGTGCGACATCGAGCTGGCCGTCGGCAGCCTCGGCCGGCGGGACCTGGATCGGCTGGAGGAGGCCGTGGCCGTGGTGATCCGCTCGGCCCGGCCCGTCCGGACCTTCCGGGTGAGCCAGGAGGCCTACGGCGCCATGAAGGTGCGCTCCCGCGGGCTGCCGGAGGGCCACACTGGGGATGTGCGCCTGGTGGAGATCCAGGACCTGGATCTCAACACCTGCGGGGGAACCCACCTGCGGAACACCGCCGAGATGGAATGCCTCAAGCTCCTGGGCACCGAGCCCGTCCGCGGAGGGACGCGGCTCTTCTTCGTGGCGGGGACCCGGGCCCGGGGACGGATGGACGCCCACGAGAAGCGCGCCGCGGCCCTCCGGACCCTCCTGGGGGCTCCCGACGAGGAGCTGGTCTCCGCCGTCGAGATGAAGCTGGGGCAGCTCCGAGCCGCCGAGAAGCGCCTCCGCGCGCTGGAGGAGGAGCTGGCGGCCTCCCTGGTGGAAGCCCTCGCCTCCAGTCCCAGGCGGCTCGTGGAGCGGCATTTCGACGGCCGGGACGCGGGCTTCCTGCAGAAAGCCGCCCGCCAGCTCGTGGCCGCGGCTCCCGGCAAGGCCGTCTTCCTGACCTCCACCCTCGAGGGCGCGCACTTCTTCGTGCTCGCTGCGGGCGCGGAGGCCGCCCTCGACACCCCCGCCATGGGGAAGGAGATCGCCGGGCTCCTGGAGGCCAAGGGCGGCGGAGCCAAGGGATTCTTCCAGGGCAAGGCGGGCAGCCTCGAGAGGCGGCCGGAAGCCCTGGCACGTCTGGGCTGCGCCCTGGGCTAGAGAGGGACCGATGCGCCTGATCACCTATGCGTGCGGGGCCGAGCTGGGGGTGGGCGTGATGGTGTCGGGCCGGGAGGACGCCTTCGCGGCCGTGCCGGGCCTGGAGATGCTGGAACTCATCCGCCTGGGGGAGGCGGGCCTCGACCGGGCCCGGGAGGCCCTCGCCGCGGGCGCCTGGCGGGACCTCTCCACCGTGACCTTGCGGGCGCCGATCCCGGAACCCCGGCGCAACATCTTCTGCCTCGGCTGGAACTATGCCGAGCACTCCAGGGAAACCGCCCATCTCCTCGGGAAGGAGCGTCAGCTTCCCGACCGCCCGGTCTTCTTCACCAAGGCCACCACGACGGTGAACGGGCCCCGCGGGGACATCCCCGTGGATCCCTGGGTCTCGGACGAGAACGACTGGGAGGTCGAACTGGGCGTCATCGTAGGCCCCGGGGGGAAGAACATCCCCAGGGAACGAGCCATGGAACACGTCTTCGGCTACACCGTGGTCAACGACGTCTCCGCCCGGGACGTGCAGGGCGCCCACGGGAAGCAGTTCTTCAAGGGCAAGAGCCTCGACGGCTACTGCCCCATGGGCCCCTGGATCGCCACGCGGGACGAGGTGCCCGATCCCCACGACCTCGTCCTCCGGTGCCGGGTGAACGGCGTCCTCAAGCAGGAGGGCAGCACCCGGGACCTCATCTTCGACATCCCGGCCATCCTCGAGTGGCTGTCCCTGGGACTCACCCTGCTGCCGGGCGACATCATCGCCACGGGGACGCCCTCCGGCGTCGGGTTCGCCCGGACCCCTCCGGAGTTCCTCCGGCCCGGGGATGTGGTGGCGTGCGAGGTGGAGGGGATCGGCCTGATCCAGAACCGGATCGTGGCCGTCTGATCCGGCCTGGCCCGAAGATGTGACCGGACTCACGGGCCCGGTCCGGATTATTGGGACAGAATGGCACGGTCCCAGTTGGAGGTTCCATGTACGACATCGAAGGGTCCCTGGATCGGCAGATCCTGCAGATCTCGAAGAACCGACCCACCATCGTGTTCGTGGAACCGAAGGATCCTCGCATCATCGAGGCCGCCTGCTCGCTCACGCGGTTCATCCGGCCGGTGCTGCTGGCGACGGAGGCGGAGATCCGCGAGGTCGTGGCCCGGGAGCTGGCCGGCGTCGACTCCAACCGCATCGACTACGGCCTGTCCGAATGCGTCTTCGTCGACATTCCGTCGCGGCCGGACCTCGTCGGGGAATTCGCCAAGGGCTACGTGGACTTCCAGGCCGGAGCCGGGGAGGCTGTCTCCCTCGAGGAGGCCGCCAGGCTCGTCTCCGACCCGGTCCTGTTCGGCATCTGCGCGGTGAAGTTCGGCCACGCGGACACGGTGGTGGGCGGCGCGGTCCACAGCGACAGGAACTATTCCCGGCCCATGATGCGGATGCTGGCGCGACGGGAGTTCCTGTGCGAGGCCGGCGTCTTCGTGCTGCCCGACGAGCACACGGAAGGCATCTTCCCCCACAACATCGTCGTGTTCGGCGACATCGGCGTGAACGCCAACGTGACCCCGGAGATCCTGGCGCAGACCGCCGTGGGCACCTGCGCCATCGCGCGGGACATCTTCCCGGAGGACGTGCTGCCGGAGATCCGCGGCGCGATCATCTCCTATTCGGACTGGGGCTCCGACGACGGCCCCTCGCCCGCCCTGGTCCGCGCGGCCACGGAGCTGGTGCCGAAATACCTCGAGGAACGGATCAAGAAGGGCGAGCGCTACAAGTCCATCAAGATCCAGGGCGAGGTCAAGATCAACGCCGCCCTCTCCCAGCGCTCGGCCATGTACTACCGGTCCAGGCTGGAGAACTGGCCGGGCCCACCCAACGTGGTCATCTGCCCCAACCTGGACATGGGCAACCTGCTCTACCACCTCTACGCCGTCCGGTTCCCCGCCGCCAAGAAGTTCCCCGTCTTCTTCGCCCTGCACTTCGGCGGCGTGGACCTGGCCATGGACTGCGGCCCCGAGGACATCCGCCTCGCGGTGAAGGCCTGCGCGCTCCGCATGCACAAGTACGGCGAGTGGACCCGGACTCCCAAGGACACCTTCTTCCGGCGCTACCGCGTCCTCGCCCTCAATCCCGGCTCCACCTCCACCAAGCTCTCCATCTTCGAAGGGGACCTGGAGATCATCGCCAGGGAACTGCAGCATTCCGCCGAGGAGCTGAAGCCCTTCGAGGGCCGGCCCATCACCGAGCAGTTCCAGTTCCGCAAGGACGCCATCGAGAAGTTCCTGATCGAGAACGGCTTCACCATGGGCGACATCGACGCGGTCTCGGGCCGCGGCGGCGTGCTCTGGCCCATCTCCCACGGGACCTACACGGTGAACGAGGCCATGGCTGAGGACCTCCGGGCCGGCGTCCAGGGCGACCACGCGTCCAACCTCGGCGGCCTCATCGCCCGGGAACTGGTGGCCGGGTCCGGCAAGCCGGCCTTCATCGTGGATCCCGTCGTGGTGGACGAGACGCCCGAGCGGGTGAAGATCACGGGCGTCAAGGCCATCCGCCGCAAGATCATCAGCCACGCCCTGAACCAGATCGCCACGGCCCGCCGCTACGCGGAGGAGAACGAGACCTTCTACGAGAAGCTCAACGTCATCGTCGCCCATCTGGGGGGCGGCATCTCCATCGGCGCCCACAAGCAGGGCCACTACCTCGACGTCAACAACGCCCTGGACGGCGAAGGCCCCTTCACGCCCCAGCGCAGCGGCAGCCTCCCCGTGGGGCAGCTCATCGAGCTCTGCTTCTCGGGCCAGTACACCAAGGCCGAGCTCAAGCAGCTCAACAAGGGCCGGGGCGGCCTCATCGACCTCCTGGGCACCGCCGACCTGCGGGACCTGGAACGGCGCTACAAGGAAGGGGAGCAGGCGGTCGTGGACACGCTGGACGCCATGGCCTACCAGATCTCCAAGTGGATCACCTCCATGATCCCGGCCTTCGACGGGGAGCCCATCGACCAGATCCTCCTGACCGGGGGCGCGGCCCGCTGCAAGGTCGTCGTGGACTACATCAAGACCCACGTCGGCGCCGTAGGCTGCGGCGTGACCGTCTACCCGGGCGAGAACGAGATGGCCGCCCTGGTCAAGGGTGCCCTGCGGGTTCTGTCCGGCAAGGAGAAGGCGAAGGACTACCGTCCCCGCTGAGGCCAGAGGGAAGCCGCGCAGGCCTTCCGGGACCCGCCGGGAGGCCTACGCCAGGGCCAGTCGGAGCGCCCGGGCCAGGCCGGACGGGTTCTCCCACCTCATCGAGTGCCCGGCCGCCGGGACGATGTCCACCCGGATGCCCGCCCCGGGCAGGTCCGAAAGGTTCGGGTGGGGCAGGGAACGCTTGCCGAACAGGACCGACCGCGGCATGGCCAGGGCCGCCAGCTGCGCGCGCCAGGAGGGCGTCCCGCCGAGAAGCCGGGCCTTCGCCTCCCGGTGGATCGCCATGGCGGAGGAGGCGGCCAGGGACCCAGCCCAGATGAAGTTCCCTTCCTCGAGGGCCGCCCAGACCGCAGCCGCGTGCCCGCGGGTGATGTATTCGGCGTCCTGCTGCGCCGCGTCGGCGCGGATGAAGGAGCCCCCGCCGGCGTCCAGGGCCGGCTCCGAGGCGACGAAGCGCCGGACGCGTCCCGGAGCGAGGGTCGCCGCCTCGATGGCGACGGCCCCGCCGCGGACCCAGGGCGGGAGTCGTGGAAGCGCAGGCAGGCGTCGAGCCCGGCGGGAGGCCGGACTCCCGGTCTCGCCCGCCCGGGCGGAGCTGTTCCCTCTCTTCGAGGCCGAGGTGGAGCGGAGCTTCCTCCGGACCCGGACCGTGGCGGACTACGCGCGGCGCCTGGGCTACTCGGAGCGGCCCCTGGCCCGGGCCGGCCGGATCGCCGTCCGCCTGGGCTTCAGCGAGCCCACCAACTTCGCGAAGTTCTTCCGCAAGGGCACGGGCCTGACTCCAGGCACCTTCCGGAAGCGGGAGCCGACCGGTGCCTGAGCGGCATCATTCGTAGCGCTTGCCCGCGACCAGCCGCTCGAAGGCCTTGCCGTTGTAGGACTGCTGGAGGGTCAGTTCCATGAGGGTGGCCTGGTAGACGTCCACGGGCTCGCAGGCCTGCCAGGGGATCCTGGCGCCCTTGGGACGGTTCGCATCCCCGTAGTCCCAGATGGAATGGAGGGCGAAGAGCCTGCCCCCGTGCTCACCCACGTAGAGGAGCACATGGCCGTCCCAGAAGAGCTCCGCGCCCGGCAGGAGGTTCCGGATGGCGGCCGCCCTTCGCCCGTAGTCGAGATCCAGAGGATCGAAGTGCACGTCCGCCGCGTTCCTGACCTGGCGCTGCTGCCCGGAATCCCGCGGCAGCAGGATCCCGCAGGAGGCATAGACATCCTGGAGGAAGGCGGAGCAGTCCTTGCCGAGGCCCAGCCCGCCCCATGCATAGCGCTCGCCGAGGACCTTGAACGCCTGCCGCAGGAGGTTGGCCCGGGTGTAGGGGAGGTAGCCGTCGCGCACGTCCTGGGCGGCCGACACCAGCGCCAGCTTGAAGCGGACGAGGCCGTCCGGTCCCCGGGTGGGCAGGCGGACGATGTAGTTCCCGGTGATGTCCTGGTGGTCCACCGAGGCAGGCACGCGCTCGTCCAGCACCAGGGGGAGCCTCGCGCCCATCTCGAAGGGCAGTTCAGACAGTTCCGGGGAATAGGGATTGAAGCCGAGCCGGATCCCCGAGCCGGTGACCACCAGGAACCGCGGGCTCTCCACGTAGGCGCGGAAGGCCGCGGGATCCGGCTCCAGCGCCACGTTGCCCGCGGACAGCCACCCCGAGTAGTCCCGGCAGCACACGTAGAACCATTGCCCATCCCGGCTCGCGTGCAGGATGGCGACCGGCGTCGCGGGATCGACGGAGTCGCTCTGGAGCTGGTCGATGCAGCGTTCCTCCGCGGAAGTCCCGCAGAAGTCGTCGCTCGGGAAGCGGCGCAGGTTGGCCCGGCGCACGACGTAGCCGAAGCGGACGGGGTTGGCGTCCCCGATGCCTTCGAGGTTCATCCGTCCGAACAAGGCTTCCAGGAAGCCGGGTTCCATGGGCTTGCCGTTCACGTAGATCAGGACGGCGGGATATTCGGGAGGCTCGATGAGCGCCCGGAGCTTTTCTCCGGGAATCGTCGGGCCCATGGCCGCCAGGTCGAAGTAGAACTTCGGAAGCTGGGCCCGGATCCGCGCGTTGAAGGCCGCCACGCCCTGGGCGTCCAGGATCGGGCGGTCGGCCTCGGGGCATTTCCGGATCCAGAATTCGGCGTCGAACATGGCCGGCTGGATGTAGGGGAGGGTGGACCTGAGCGCGCTGGACGGAGCGGGCGTCTGCGCGGAGAGGCCCGCCAGGGCGCACAGGCCCGAGGCCACGGCCGCGCGGGAGATCGGGGAGAGCAGGCGCGCGGCGCGGGAGAGGGAATGAGGGGGCTGGGGCATCCTGCGGCTCCGGAAGACATTCGAGGAACGAATCCTGAACCTATCGCCCTTTCCGGCCCGGGCATTGGACGGAACGGACACGTCTTTCCGCCGGTTCGGATGCAGCCTAACAGTCGAGTCCGGAAAAACCGGAACAGTTCTGATTTAATCTTGACTGATCTGGTCATCTTTTTTGCGGCTGCCTCTGATATGTTGACTAATTCGGTCATATATTATCCACGGAACCCGATCAGGGATTCCGGAACAAGGAGGACACCGTGAATCACATCGCCGTCATCCACAACAACCTGCCGATGCCCGAAGCCACCCACTTCACCCCCCGCTACGGATGCCTTCCCCAGGGAAGCGTCAAGGCCTTCACCGATCTCGCGGGCGAGAGGATCCACTGCAACTCGGGGCACCTCTGGGTGACCTTCGAGGACGACACCCAGGACCACATCCTCGCCTCCGGCGAGAGCGTCGAGGTGCCCAACCAGGGGCGGACCCTCATCAGCGGCCCGGGATGCTACCGGATCTCGAAGGGCATCGACGGCCTGGACCTCGCCGTCGCATCCTGACCCTCCGCGCCGTCGCCCGATGACGCTCCAGGCTCCCCAAGGCCCCTCCCCGGGGCCTTTTCGTCGAGGGTGGACAGCGGGGCTCGCCGAATCCCGGTCCCTTGGCGCGGAATCGTGCTAACAAGGAATCATGACGGGAGGTCGGCGATGGATTTCTCGAGGCGCATGGCGGGACTCCAGGCGGAAATGTCGGAGCGGGGGCTCGATCTGGTCATGTTCGGGCACTGCCCTTCGTTCCAGTACCTGACGGGGATTCCGGCGGACTGGCGGCTGGCCCCGGACCACCGCCCGGAGGGGGACGTCGTCCTCGTTCCGCGGGAGGGCGGCGCCCTCCTGGTCGAGTCCGGGGCCTATCCCGCGGGGGCCTTCAAGGCGGCGCGGACGCTGCGCCTGGAGGAAGCCGGCGGCTGGGAGGCGGCCCTCTCGGACATCGCCTCCGGCCTGGGACGGCTGCCCAGGCGGCTGGGCCTCGGCGCCTACCTGCCCGCCCCGGCCGTGGTTGCGGCGCTCCAGGCCTTCGGGCATCCCGGGACCACGGATGCCTCCCGGCTGCTGGACCGGATGCGGGCGGTGAAGGAGCCGGAGGAGATCGAAGCGTTGCGGGCCGCGGCGCGCCTCACGGACACCGTGATGATGGACGTGGCCCGCTGGCTGCGCGAGGGGGTCACCCAGCGGGAGGTCATGCTGGAGATCGAGCGGCGGGGCAGGCTGGCCGGCGCCAGCCACGTGTCCTTCTCGCCCTGGGCCTGCTTCGTGCGCCCGGGCTCGGCTCCCGTCACCGCCGATGTCACGGGGTATCCTCTGGACGAGGGGCTCTCCGGGCCGGCCGCGATCACCTTCGACGTCGGCTTCGTCCTGGACGGCTACTGTTCCGACTGGGGCCGGAGCCTCCACTGGGGAACGCCGTCGGCCCAGGCCGCGGCGGCCTACGGCGCCCTGCGCCGCGCGGTGGAGGACACCGTGGCCGGGATGGGCGACGGCGCCATGCGCGCCTGCGATGTCTATCCCGCGATCGAGCGGCGCCTGGACGCCCTGGGCTTCGGCGACCAGATGCGCGCGCGGCTTGCGGGGAACCGGGTGATGGGACACCAGATCGGCGTCGAGGTGCACGAGAACCCGTGGCTGCGCCCGGACTTCGACGAGCCGCTGCGCGAGGGCATGGTCCTCTGCGTCGAGCCCAAGCTCTGGAACCCCGGGGAGTACTACCTGCGCCTGGAGGAGATGGTGCTGGTCGGCAGGACCGGGGGAACCTTCCTCACCCAGTTCGACCGGGAGCTGTTCGGAATCTGAGAGGCTTCCTAGATCGGGGCTTCCTCCGGCGCCAAGGCCGGATCGGCATGGCAGATCCTCGTCCGGTTGCGTCCGGACTGCTTGGCTTCGTACAGCGCCCGGTCGGCCCGCTTCAGGGCGGCCTCGAGGTTCGTCTCCTGGGGCCACCATTCGGAGATGCCGATGCTGACGGTCATCCTCCGGGCGGCGCCCGCCCTCCGCAGGCCGGCGACGGCCTCGCGCAGGCGCTCGGCCACCGGCAGCGCGTCCGCGGCCCTGGTCTCGGAGAGCAGCAGGGCGAACTCCTCGCCGCCGATCCGGGCCACCAGATCCTGCTCCCTCACCGTGGCCCTGCACAGGTCGGCGAAAGCCTTCAGGGCGGCGTCCCCGGCCTCGTGCCCCTCCGTGTCGTTGATCTGCTTGAAGTGGTCGAGGTCGAGCATGGCCACGGCCAGCGGATGGCCGTGCCGCTCGGCGCGCCGTATCTCGGCCGCGGACCGGTTGAAGAAGCTGGAACGGTTGGCGAGCCCCGTCAGCGGGTCGGTGGCGGCGATCCGGCGCAGGTGGACCTCCATCTCCTTGCGCTGGGTGATGTCGATGACGATGGTGAGGAGGGCCCTCAAGCCGCCGACCACGGCCTGGGCGGTCACCAGCATCGCCTCCCGGTGGGTCGAGTCCGGAAGCCTCAGGCGGACCTCGGTCTCCCGCGGGGCGGCGTCCACGGCGAGGGGCGCGGCATGCGCGCGGGCCGCCGCGTTGGCCTCCAGGAGCCTGCCGTCTTCCAGGGCCGTGACG
>DAOPZL010000054.1:11528-18039 GCA_035353395.1 Holophaga sp. | reverse complement strand
ATTCACTGCGATCCATCTACCGTCAAGGACTTACAGAAACTTCTGGACACTACTCGGGATCGACTAAATGATCGTGAAAAACATTAGCAATAAATTCGAATGTTTGTCGAAATTTCCACTATTTCCAGAATAGATTGACAATTTCAAGATTTTCCACGTCGGTGGCCCTGTCGGAGGCCGGACAGGATCGAACCCCGGTCCTCCCCCCCTCATCCTTTCAGCCCGCAGGCGCGTCCTCCGGGAACCCCGGCCTTCGCGAGCAGGCTGGTGAGCAGGCACCAGTTGGTGAGGCCGCTCTGGAACAGGTTGGCGCCCACGAGGGCGGTGAGCCAGAGCCAGGCGGGATCGTGCCACCGGGCCAAGGCGAGGCTGCCGAGGACCAGGGTTCCGGCAAAGGTGTGGACGATGCGGTCGACGTTCATGGCCTACTCCTTGGAATCCTGGGCGCCAGCGGTGGACATGGCCCCCGCAGGCACGGGGGCGAGCCGCTGCAGCTGCGCGGCGCGGCTGCGGCGGGCGGACAGGTAGTAGAGGACGGGCACGGCCAGGCGGGAAAGCAGGGTGGCCGCCACCTCGCCGGCCATGAGGCTGATGGCGAGGCCCTGGAAGATGGGATCGGCCAGCATGATGGCGCTGCCGACCAGGACGGCGGAGGCCGTGAGCAGCATGGGCCTGAAGCGGACCACGCCCGCTTCCTCGACGGCGTGCTCCAGGCTCATGCCGGACTTCAGCTTCAGCTCGATGAAGTCCACCAGGATGATGCTGTTGCGCACGATGATGCCGGCCCCGGCGATGAAGCCGATCATGCTGGTGGCGGTGAAGAAGGCCCCCGCCAGCCCGTGGGCCGGAAGGATGCCGATGAGGGAGAGGGGGATGGGCACCAGGATCACGAAGGGGATCTCGAAGCTCTCGAACCAGCCCACCACCAGCACGTAGATGAGCACCAGCACGGCGGCGAAGGCCAGCCCCAGGTCCCGGAAGACCTCCAGGGTGATGTGCCACTCGCCATCCCACTTCATGACGAGGTTCTCGGTGTTCCCGGGGTGGGAGAGCCCCAGGCGCGCCACGGGCTGTCCCTCGGCACCCTTCAGGGCGTCCAGCTTCCGGTTCAGGGCGTTCAGGGCGTAGACCGGGCTCTCGATGGCCCCGGCCAGGTCTCCGAAGACGTAGCTCACGGGCATCAGGTTCTTGTGGAAGATGGCGGGATCCTCGCTCGCCGGCACCACGTCCACGAGTTCCGAGAGGGGCACGGGGCCCCGCATCCCCGGGACCGTGAGCTGCAGGATCTGGTCGAGGCGCCGCCGCTGGTCGCCCGGGAGCTGGAGCACCACCGGCACCTGGCTGCTGCCCCGCTGCACATGGAAGGTGCCCAGCGTCTGGCCCTGCCCCGCCGCGTAGAGGGTCTGCACCGCCGAGGCGGGGGCGACGCCGTGGAGGGCGGCCTTCTCGCGGTCGAGCACCAGGTTCAGCTTGGGACCGGGGGCGTTCAGCGTGCTGTCGACGTCCACGATGCCGTCCACGGACCTGAAGGCCTGGAGGACCTCGCGGGCATATCGGCTGCGGGCCTGCTCGGTGGGTCCGTAGACCTCGGCCACCAGCGTGTCCAGCACGGGCGGTCCGGGCGGGATCTCCACCAGCTTCGCGCGGGTGCCCGGGGGAAGGGGCAGCTTCATCAGTTCAGGGCGCAGCCGCACCACGATGGCATGGCTCTGCTCCTTGCGATCCCCCTTCGGGACCAGGTTCACCTGCAGATCCACCATCTGGGGTTCCCGGCGCAGGAAGGCGTGGCGCACCATGCCCACGAAGGTGAAGGGCGCGGCCTCCCCGGCATAGACCTGGACGTCCCGCACGACCTCCTCCTTCAGCAGGCGCCGGGCCATGGCCTGGCCCACGGCCAGCGCATTCTCCCTCGGCGTCCCCGCGGGGAGGTCCAGCTGGACCATGAACTCCGACTTGTTGTCGAAAGGCAGCATCTTCACCTTGACCCAGCCCAGCCCCACCAGGGACAAGGCCCCGGCGAGGAGCGCGAGCACCCCGGCGAAGAAGCCCAGCCGGGCCTTCGGGTTCGTGAGGAGGGCGTGCATGATCCGCCGGTAGAGCCGGGTGGACCAGCCTTCGGGGGCCGCTTCCGGGCTCGCCTCGGCCCCAGCCTCCCCCGCCGGAGCGGGCACGGATCCGTCGAGGTCCGGATGACCGGGATGCGGACCGCCCTCGCCGGTTCCGGGAAGCCCGGCCTCCTTCCGGAAGATCTTCAAGCTGGCCCAGGGGCTGATGACGAAGGCGATGACCAGGCTGAAGAGCATCGCCAGGCTCGCGCCGATGGGGATGGGCCGCATGTAGGGACCCATGAGCCCGCGCACGAAGGCCATGGGCAGGATGGCGGCGATCACGGCGAAGGTGGCGAGGATGGTCGGGTTGCCCACCTCGTCCACAGCCTCGATGACGATCCTCGCGAAGCTCTTCCGGGGACCCGGCAGGTGCATGTGCCGGTGGATGTTCTCCACCACCACGATGGCGTCGTCCACGAGGATGCCGATGGAGAAGATGAGGGCGAAGAGGGTGACGCGGTTCAGGGTGTAGCCGAACAGATAGGTGAGCAGCAGGGTGAGGGCCAAGGTCACGGGCACGGCCGTGCCCACCACGACGGCCGAGCGCCAGCCCATGGCCAGCAGGATGAGCGCGATGACGGAGCAGGTCGCGATGAGCAGGTGCTGGATCAGCTCGTTGCTCTTCTCGCCGGCGGTCTCCCCGTAGTTGCGGGTCACGGTGAGCTCCAGGCCGTGGGGGACCAGCCCGCCCCGCAGGGCCTCCACCTTGGCGAGCACGGACTCGGCCAGCTGGGTGGCGTTGGTGCCTACGCGCTTGGACAGCGTGACCGTCACGGCCTGTTCGAAGCCCCGTCGGCTTCCGAAGAGCACGATGGGCGGTTCGGGCTCCGGCCCGTCGGAGAGGCGGGCCACGTCGCCCAGGTAGATGGGGCGGCCGTTCCTCACGGCCACCACCAGGCGCTTCAGCTCGCTGGAATCCAGCATGAACCCGGTTCCTTCGAGGAGGGTCCTCTGGTTGTGGTCCACCAGCGCGCCGGCGGGCAGCTGGGCATCGGCGGTCATGAGGGCGGGCTGGAGCTCGCCCAGGGAGAGGCCGAAGCTGCGCAGGCGTTCCGCGTCGGGCTCGATGCGGATCATGCGGCGGGCGCCCCCGACCACCTTCACCTGGGCGGTGTTGGGCACGGCGCTCAATTCCCTGGCGAGCGCCTCCCCCAGGGACCGGAGCTGGCCCGGGGTCTGGCCTTCCTCGTGCAGGGTGAGCGTCAGGAAGGGCACGTCGTCGATGGTCAGGAGCCGGACCAGGGGCTTCATGGCCCCCGCGGGCAGGAGATCCGCGTTGGACATGAGTTCCTGGTGGACCTTCACCAGGCTCGGCTCCTGGGGTTCGTTCACCTTGAAGCGCACCGTCAGCAGGGCCATGCCGGGCATGCTGGTGCTGTAGAGGTACTCCACGCCCGGAATGCCCCACAGGCGCTTCTCGAGCGGCGTGGTGACCTGGCTCTCCACCTCCCTGGGGCCGGCGCCGGGATAGGGCACGTAGACGTCGACCATGGGCACGACGATCTGGGGCTCCTCCTCGCGGGGAGTGAGCGAGACGGCCAGGAGCCCCAGGAGCATCGACGCCAGCACGATGAGGGGAGTCAGCTTGCTGCGGAGGAACGACTTCGCGAGATGGCCCGCGAGGCCGAGACGGGCTGGGATGGAGTCGAGATCAGGGTTGGACATGGCGGGTCACCTGGGTCATCGGATTCATGCGCAGATGAAGGCGAAAGAAAGCTGAAACCCCCGTTCAGGGTCTGTTGGCGAGGGTGACGGGCTGGCCGTCCCTGAGGTCGGCGGGCTGGTCGATGACGGCGTCCTTCGCAGTCAGCCCCGCGCGCACGGGCAGGCGGTCGCCCTGGGGTTCCCCGAGCGACAGCCAGCGCAGGTTGGCATGGCCGTCCTCCAGGACGAAGACCCCCGTCAGCTCCCCTCGCACCACCAGGGCGCTCCTGGGCACGAACACGTCGCCGCCCCCGGCCGTCACCGCGCCGGGGATCCTGATGCGCGCGAAGGTGCCCGTGCGGAAGCTGGAGGCGTCCTTGAGCACGCGGGCCCGAAGGGCGCTCCGGTGGGAGACGGGGTCTCCGCCGGTGGAGAGGCCCGTGATCTCCGCGAGGCCCACCCTCCCGTCGGCCTCGAAGTCGATCTTCTGTCCGATCCTCAGGTGGGCGGCTTCCGCCTCGGAGACCGTGCCCTGGAGTTCCGCGGCGCCCTGGCCTTCCAGCTCCACCAGGGGCGTGCCGGGCCCCACGAAATCCCCGCCGTTCACGCGCCGGGCCTGGACGACGCCCGCGAACGGCGCCCGGATCTGGGTATAGGCCAGGTTGGCGCGGGCGGCGCTCACCGCCGCGCCGGCCTGGGCCTTCTGCGTCTGCGCCATCTCCAGTTCGGCCGAGGTGGAGGCATCCTGGTCGAAGAGGGCCTGGATCCGGCGGAGGTGGGCCGAGGCCGACGCCAGGGCCGCCTCCGCGGCCTTCAGTCCGCCCTGCAGGTCGTCGTCGGCCAGGCTCACCAGCAGCGCGCCCGCGGCCACGCGCTGGCCCTCGGTGACGTGCACCCTCCGAACGGAGGCGGCCATGCGCGTGGACAGGACCGCCCGCTCCCCGGCGGCCAGGGTCGCCGCCACCCAGCCGTCGCTGTCTCCCTGCCGGGGCGGCACGAGCCGCACCCCCTTCACGGGCAGCTCCGGAGCCGGAGGCGCTTCCTTGCGGCCGCAGGCAAGGGACAGCACCAGTCCGGACAGGATCAAGGCCAAGGCGATCGGATGTCTTGTCATGGGATCACTCCTTCACGTTCTCGATGGGCTGACCGAGGGCCAGGGCCAACTGGGCGCGGCTGACGCGCCAGGCGAGCTGGCTGTTGAGCAGGAGGGTGCGGGCCCCGGACAGGCCGGCCTCGGCGTCCAGCACCTCCACCAGGGGAAGCAGGCCTTCCCGGTGCCGCGCGGCTCGGATGACCCGCGCCGACTCCGAGGCTTCCACCGCCACCTTGGCCGAATCCATGCGGGCCTGGGCGGTCTCGAGCGCGCGCCGCGCTTCCGCCACTTCCCGGGCCGCTTGTTCCTGCCGCCACTGCCGGTCCAGTTCCGCGGCCCGCAGGGCGGCCCGGGAGGCCTGGACCCGCCGCTGCTCGGTCACGGAGAAGGTCCACTTCGCGCCAAGGGAGGCCGTGGTCCAGTTCCCTCCTTCGCCCCAGGTGCGGCGCGCCGTCCCCGCAGCCAGGACGAGCCCGATCTCCGGCTTGAGCAGCCCCTGCTGGGCGGCCAGGCCCTCCCTGGCGGCTTCCGCCTGGAGCCTGGCCGCCTCCAGGTCGCCCCGGGCGCCGGGCTGGCCGGCAGGATCCGGTCCCGCCTCCGTCAAGGGGGTCGCCAGCAGCTCGGGAGCCGACTCCCGGCCCATGAGCAGGGCCAGGGACGATCGCGCCGAGGCTAGGTGTTGCCGCGCCTCGAGCAGGCCGGCCTCCGACTGAGCGCGGAAGGCGCGGGCACGGTCCGCCTCGGACCGCAGCATCAGGCCCTGGTCCGTGCGGACCTGCACGAAGCGCTCCGTCTCCCGGGCCTGCCGCAGCGTGTCCTCCGCGAAGCGCACCCCCTGCTCCGCCACCTCGGTTCCGAAGTAGGCCTGCACCACCGCCAGGGCCACCTGCTGCCGGCGGTGCGCCTGGGAGGAAGCCTCCGCCTCCGCCAGGTCGGCCCCCGCCCGGCCAGCCGCATTTAGCCTCCCCCCCGCATAGATGGGCTGGCTCACGCTCACGCTGAATCCCGCGCCGGTGACGGCATCCGGATGGTTGAGCGCCGAGGGGAGGAAGTCGGCCTGCTGGATCCGGGCCTGGTTCAGCTTGGTGCCGAAGGCCATCATCGGCTCGTCGGTCCGGACGATCCCGAGGCTGGCCGCCAGGGTCGGCAGGCGCAGGGCCTTCAGGGCCTCGGCTTCCGCCCGGGCCCGTTCCACCATGGCTTCCCCGGCCTTCAGGCCAGGCTGCTGCGCCCAGGCCCTCCGGATGGCTTCCTCGAGGAGGAGAGGATCCTGGGCGGCCAGGCGGGCACCCAGGAACGTGAGGAGCAAGGTCTGCTTGAGCATGGGAAGACCCTCCGGAACTGACATCAGCGCAAGGACGCGTAGGCGGACCGGCTCCTGTCCAGGACGTGGTCCTTGACCAGGCCGCACAGCTCCCGGACCATCGGGCCGGACACGAGGAAGAGGACCTGCTGCCCCTCCTTTTCCCGAAGGACCAGGCCCGTCTCCACCAGGCAGGCGAGATGCTTGCTCGCATTGGCCTGGGAAAGTCCCGTGGACTCCGCGAGCCCGCGCAGGTTCACGGGTCCTCCAGAAGCCAGGAGCGCCTGGAGCAGCCTCAAGCGCGAAGGATCGCCGAGCGCGCGGAAGATCATGCCAGCCTCGCAGATCATGGGGTTCGACAGC
>DAOPZL010000054.1:0-11428 GCA_035353395.1 Holophaga sp. | reverse complement strand
CGCCGTTCTGCGTTGTCGAGATGTGATGGACCCGTTCGAATCGGTCTTCGAGACCACCCGAGGCAAGCTGTTCGCCTATCTCCTGCGCATGACCAGGAATGGCGACACGGCGCGGGACATCCTGCAGGAATGCGCCAGGCGCTGCCTGGAACACTATCGGGGGAGGGAGATCACGCCGCCGCTCCTGTTCGCCATCGCCAGGAACCTGTTCGTGGACCACCTGCGGAAGGCATCCCGGCTGACCCTGCTGGAGGAGAGCCACCCGGACACGCTCCCGAGCCCGGAGCGGACAGCCATCGTGCAGGACCAGTTCAGGCGGGTCCTGGAGGGCCTTCAGACCCTGGGCCAGGAGGAGCGGGACATCCTTTCCATGATCGTCAGCAGCGGCCTGCCCTACGAGGAGATCGCCCGGATCCAGGGCACGACCGTCTCCAACATCAAGGTCAAGGTGCACCGGGCCCGCACGAAACTGAGGCGCTACCTGGAGGGGAGGCCGACATGACCGAGCGTGACTGCATCATCAGCCTGTTCATCGACAACGAGCTGTCCCTCGGCGAAAAGATCGAATTCGTCGCGAGGTGCCGGGAGGAGCCTCCCTTCGCCGAAGAGGCCCTGGCGCTCCTGGACCAGGAGAAGCTGCTCCGCGCCGGAGTCCCCGCCCCGGTCGGCCAGGGGAAGGAGGCTCCGCTGGCACGCCCTCGACGCCGCCTCCCGGTTCCCGGGCTGGTGGCGGCGGCCGTTCTCCTGGCGTTCATGGGTTTCGCCGCGGGCCTGGTCCTCGGACCGGCGGGGTCGCGTCCCGCCGCGGAGAGCGCCCCGGCCGGCCATCGCTTCGTCATCTACGAGCCGTCCTCGGCGAAAGTCGAGATCGCAGGGAGCTTCACGGGCTGGCGGAAAGTCGGGCTGGAGCCGATCCCCGGCAGCGGCTACTGGGAGATCACCCTGGAGGTCCCTCCCGGGAACCACACCTACACCTACATTCTCGACGACTCGCGGAAGATCGCGGACCCGACGGTCCCGGAAAGCGAGTCCGACGATTTCGGCGGATGGAACTCGGTCCTCGTGGCGGCGGGCAGGGAGATATGAGCGCCTGCCTGCTGCTTCTCCTGCCCCTGCTGGCGGATCCGGCCGGCATGGAACATGTCCAGGTCCCCGATGGCCGGCATGTCCGCATGATCCTGAAGGCGCCGGGAGCCGGTTCCGTCCAGTTCGCCTGTTCCCTGGACGGATTCGTTCCCCACGACGCCAGGACCCGTGACCGGAGGACCTGGGAGATCCGCCTGCCGTCCCGCAGGGCGTTCAGCTACTTCTATCTCGTCGACGGAAGGACCTGGGTACCTGATGGCGCCTGCCGGGAGCCCGGCGACTATGGCCAGGGGAACTGCATCTACGAACCGGGCATGTAACCTCGCCGAGGCCGCGGCGTTTTCATCCATGACGGACCCCAGATGGGAGGCGTGATGCACAGAATGAATGCCCTGATCCTCGCCGGCTTTCTTTCCGGATCGGTCCTGCCGGGTGACGCGGTGGACGACGGCCTCGGCGCCCAGGCCCCGGAGCAGCTCCGGCTCCACACGAGAACCATGATCCAGGCTGGAATGCCCACGGAGGACGCGGTGAGGATGACCCGCGCCATGGAAGAGCATCAGTTCCGGACGACGGAAATCCTCCATGCCCAGGAAATCGTCATGAACGCGCTGAGGGCCGGGCTGCCGCCCGGGCCCTTGCTCGACAAGGCCCGGGAGGGGCTTGCCAAGGGAGCACAGGCCCAGGACGTCCTGCGCGCCATGGAGCGGACGAGGGCTCGATACGAGCATGCATACGAGCGGGCGTCCTCGCTCGCGACTCCGGGCCCGGGGACCCGCGCGACGGGGGATGCGATCGCCGGGGCCCTGGCGGCGGGCCTGGCTGAACCGGATGCCGACAGGATCCACGAGCAGCTCCGCACGGAGGCGCGGGACCGCGTCCACCAGACGGCCCGGGCGTGCTATCTCACGGCCAGGGTGATGGCAGGCTACCGCGTCGCCTCGGCCACGGTCGCGGACACGATCTGCTCGGCGCTGCAGGCCGGCTACCGGGCCCAGGACATGGAACGGCTGCGCTCCTTGTTCATGAGGCGCGCCAGGCTGGAGAACCCTGGACAGGTCGCGCTCCAGTACATGAAGCGCATCCAGGGGGGAGCCTCTCCGGCCAACCTGGACGAAGGGGCACGCCAGGGGAACATGGGCGGGTCTTCCCAGTCGGGAAGCTCCAGCGGCAGCAGTTCCGGAGGCAAAGGAACCGGCGGCAGCAACTCCGGCGGCAAGGGGCCGGGAGGAAACGGACTCAACGGGAAATAGAAGGACCGGGAAGCCTGGACAGCCGCCGATGCGCCCGGACGGCACCGCGGCCTGGAGGCCCTGCGCCGCCAGAGGCCTCGTCCCGGCGAGGAGGGCTCAGGTGGGTTCCTGGCTGCACAGGTCCTTGTAGCCCTGGACCTCCAGGTCGCCCAGGTGCTTCAGCTTCTTGACGGCCTGGCGGCGGTTGCTCAGGAGGAGCATGTTCATGATCGTCTGGAGGACCGCCACGTGGCCGACGTAGGAGTTCGTGAACAGGAGGGAGGTGTTGGCGATCAGGATGGTGCCCTCCGCCATGGCGTAGACCGGGCAGCGCGGGGAATCGGTGATCAGGAAGATCCGGCCCTGCCGGGCCCGGGCGAACTCCGCCACCTGGCTGGCCTCTCGGGAATAGGGCGGCATGGTCATCACGAGCAGCACGTCCCCCTTGCGCAGGAGGCTCAGGCGGGGGATGTAGTCCGCCACGGACCCGGTGATGGCCACGAAGGGCTTGTCCGTATTGGATGAGAACAGGAATTCGTACATCTTCACCAGGTATTGGCTCACCCCGAATCCGCACATGAAGATCCGGTCCGCACGCCTCGTGGCCTCGACGATGTCCTCGACGACCTTCTCCTCGAGATCGTGATGGGTCTTCTTCAGGTTCTCCAGCTCGTACTGGAAGAGCTTCTTGATCTGGGTGGGCTTCGCCAGGTCGTGGAGTTCGCCCAGGGCGATCTTCACGTAGGGGTTGAGCTGGAGCTTGATGCTCTCCTGGACTTCCCTTTTGAAGTCCGTGAACCCGGTGAAGCCGAGGGTCCGGGTGAACCGGACGATGGTGGCCTCGCTGACGCCGATGGACTCCCCCAGCGACTGGATCGTGGAGAAGGTGACGCACTGGGGGTCCTCCAGGATGTAGAGGGCGATCTTCTTGTGGATGGCCTTCATCGTCGGCAGCTCCGCGCGGATCCGCTCTGCCGTCCGCGCCCAGGCATCCATGCCGCCAGGTTCCATCTCGTGCGCCATTCGAGCCACTCCTCGGTATCGCTGTGATCGCTTCCCGCGGGCCTTCTCTCCAGCCACGGGAGCGGGCGGACACGGCCGGGGTTCCAGGGATATCCGGTTCCAGCGCATCCAGCAGGCCAGGATCAAGTATGACGAAGTCGGCGTGTTTGCCTACCTCGAGGTTTGCCGACGCCCCGGGGTTCCGCGGCTTCCGCGGATTCCGCTTCCAGCAGGCGGGCGCCGTAGACATGGTCCATCAGCGCCGCAAGCCCCTTCCGGTTCAGCCGCAGCTCGACGGTGGTCGCATCCAGCCTCACAGGCTCCAGCACGACATCCGGTTCGATCTGGATATGGCGCGCACGTTCCACCATCATGGCCAGGCCTGCGAGGCCGGTCCGGTGCCGCGCCGTGGGGAGCTCGGCCAGGTTCCAGGAAACCGTGATCGGCTCCAGGGGATCCATCCTCGGGGTCATGTTCGTTTTTCCCTTCATCATCGGACCTCCATGCAGGACATCGAAAAATGCAGCTGGGGACAAGGCAGACGGCCGGGCGTCACCCGGGGCGCCCGGCCGCCACGAGAGCCTCCCCGCGGCCTTCCCGCGCGTGGCGCGCGGCCCATCCCGGCCGGCCCGGCGCGGAATCCGGCCCGCGGGGATGGATGCGGATATCCCGGAGGACCAGGCTCGCCTTGTGGATCGTCATGAAGTCCGCCTCCCTTCTGGAGCCCCATGCGCACGCTCGTGCCGCAGGGTGATCGCCGGCCCGAAGCTGCGCGGGGAGCGTTCCCAACCAAGCTTTGCAGCAAGAAACGTTTGCGCCAATACCAAACAGAAAAAATCATTTCTATTCTTGATCATGCATAAATCATAACAAAATACATAAATGACTTGTGCTTTTCGAATGCGTAAATACCAGCACGTGCATGTGTGTAATGCCATAAAGCACACGCAGAAATCATAATAACTGCATTTTGTGCTCATTATAGTTGTTTTAATCGCAAAAATGATTGTGAAATTTTGCACACTAGGAGATCATTGCGATGGATTAAATGATTGAAACATGAACAATCATATAAATTATTCCGAAAATTCAATTGCTGGAATCTATTTTTCAGAAAAATTCTTTTCTTGACAACTCATTTTTGGGCTCCATGATTGGGCAGCAAGGAGGAAAAACGCATGAAACGTGTCGCCTTGCTGTTGGCTGCTTGCGTAGTCTGCGTAAGCACGCTTTGCGCCTCGGGCGCCAAGAAGGGGAAAGTCCTGACCCTGGTGAAGGAATCCGACCTGAGCTCGATGGATGCCCAGGTCGCCACGGATGGTCTCTCCTTCGAAGTCATCGCCGCCACGATGGAAGGCCTCTATGCCACGGGGGCCAACGGCAGCGCCCAGCCGGCTCTTGCGAAAAAGACCGCGGTCTCGAAGGATGGCCTGAAGTACACGTTCACCCTCCGGGATGCCAAGTGGAGCAATGGCGCCCCGGTCACTGCCAAGGACTTCGTCTACGCCTGGAGAAGGCTCGTGAACCCCAAGCTCGCCAGCGATTATGCCTTCATGATGGGCATCGCGGGCGTGAAGAACGCGGACGCCTGCGCCTCGGGGAAGAAACCCGTGACGGACCTGGGCATCTCGGCCCCGGACAACAAGACCTTCGTCGTCGAACTGGAGAAGGCCGTTCCCTTCTTTCCCTCGTTGATGTCCTTCCCGTCGTTCTATCCGGCCAACCAGGCCTTCGTGGAATCCAAGGGAGACCAGTACGCCCTGACTCCCGATGCCACACTGGCCTGCGGCCCGTTCAAGCTGAGCGAGTGGTACCACGGCTCCAGCTTCAAGGTCGTCCGGAATCCCGGCTACTGGGACTCCGGCGCCGTCAAGCTCGACGCCATCAACTTCAAGGTGGTCCTCGATTCCCAGAGCGCCGTGCTCGAGTACGAGTCCCACGCCGCCGACTACGTCCGGCTGACCGGGGAGCTCGTCGAGAAATACAAGAACCGGAACGACTTCACCTCCACGCTGGGCAGCTATCTTTGGTACCTGAACGTCAACCTCAAGAAGGGGGACCTCAGGAACAAGAACCTGGACAACGCCCTCGCCTACGCCTTCGACCGCACCAAGATCGCGAACCTAGTGCTCAGGGACAGCTCGCGGGCCGCCAATTATTTCGTGCCCGCGGCGCTCGCCACCGGACCCGACGGCAAGGATTTCCGCGCGACTGCGCCGAAGTATTTCACCGAAGGGAAGGGCAAGGCCAAGGAATACTGGACCAAGGCCAAAGCCGAGCTGGGCAAGAGCACGGAGAAGATCGAGCTTCTTTACGAAGACTCGGAGGCCTCCAAGAAGGTGGCCGAATTCCTCAAGGCCGAGATCGAGACCACGTTGCCCGGCGTCACGATCGACCTCAAGTCCCAGCCCAAGAAGACGCGCCTCAGGCTCATGCAGGGCGGCGAATACGAAATCGGCCTCACCCGCTGGGGACCCGACTACCAGGATCCCATGACCTTCCTCGACCTCTTCGTGACGGGGGGCGCGATGAATTTCGGCGGCTATTCCGACCCGGCCTACGACAAGCTGGTCGCGGTGTGCAGCTCCGGCAAGTTGTCCCTGAAGGAACGCTGGGAAACCATGAAGAAGGCCGAAGGGGTCCTTCTCAAGGGCAACGGGCCGATCCCGGTCTACCAGACGGGAGCCTCGATGCTCTGGAATCCGAAGGTCGGAGGCTACATCAACAACGCCGTCGGGGTGCCGTTCACCTACAAGTACACCTACATCAAGGACTGAACTCGTCCGAACGGACGGAAGGCCAATCCCCGCACGTGTTCCGCGGGGATTGGCCTCCGGGCCCGGGACCTCCGGGATCCGGCGCCTGGGCCCAAGGCGGCCGTCCATGAATCGATTCCCGGTGTTGACAAGGAGGCGCTCCCAGATGTGGAGGTACGCTCTGAAACGCGTCATGATCGCGTTCTTCACGGTCACGACCATCCTGCTCGTCCTGTTCCTGCTCCTCGAGCTGATGCCAGGAACACCCTTCAACGACGAGAAGCTCACGACCCAGCAGAAGGCCGTGATCATGGAGACCTACGGACTGAACAAGCCCGTCCTGTTCAGGTTCACGAACTACGTGCGGCTCATGGCCAAGGGCGATTTCGGCATTTCCTACACCATGGAAAAGAACCGGCCGATCGCGGACATGGTCGGCCCGAGGCTCGGAGTCAGCCTCGCCATCGGCTTCCAGGCCGTCCTGCTGGGAACGCTGATCGGCATCATCCTGGGCGTCATCGCGTCGCTCAAGCACAACAGCTGGATGGACAGCCTCGCCAGCGTCATCGCCGTCTGCGGGGTCAGCATCCCTTCCTATGTCTTCGCCCTCGCCCTGGCGTTCCTCCTGGGCTACAAGGCCAGGCTCTTCCCCATCCTCTACGACCCATCCGGGTCCGTCATGTCCAGCATCATGCCGACCATCTCGCTGTCCATGTTCACCATCGCGACAGTCTCGCGCTTCCTGCGGAGCGAGATGCTCGATGTCCTGGGCAGCGACTACATCCTCCTGGCCAAGGCCAAGGGCGTCGACGAGGGCCGGCTCATCCTGCGACACGGGCTCCGCAACGCGCTCATTCCCGTCATCACCGTCCTGGGCCCGCTGGTCGTCAGCCTCATGACCGGCAGCCTCGTGGTCGAGAAGATCTTCGCGATCCCGGGTCTCGGCAGCCTCTTCGTCACGGCCATCCAGGTGAACGACTACAACGTGGTGGTCGCCGTGGCCTTCATCTACAGCGTGATGTTCATCGCGGTCATGCTCGTGGTCGACATCCTCTACGGAATCATCGACCCCAGGATCCGGCTTGCGAAAGGGGGTGAACGATGATGGACGTGGCGTTCCGGAAGGACGATTTCGAGTTCGCTGCCAGGGCCAAGGATGAATACGATTCGCTGGACGTTTCCCACGAGTCGTTCTGGAAGGATGTCGCCGTCCGGTTCATGAAGAACAAGGGGGCCGTCCTCGGTGCCTGCATCATCGCCTTCATCGTCGCGCTGGCGGTCTTCGCGCCGATGTTCAGCGGCCGCACCTACAAGACCGTCGTGATCGAGCACGCCTCCCTGCCGCCCCGGGTCCCTCTCGTGGAGAAGCTGGGTTTCATGAACGGCACGGTCGAGGGGGTGGACCGCTACGCGGAGGCGGAGGCCAAGGGGGTCCATTATCCCTTCGGCACCGACACCCTGGGGCGGGACCTCTGGACGCGCTGCTGGGTCGGCACCCGGATCTCCCTGTACATCGCCTTGCTGGCGATGCTGATCGACATCGTCATCGGGATGAGCTTCGGCATGGTTTCCGGATTCCTGGGAGGCAAGGTCGACCTGGCCATGCAGCGCTTCCTCGAGATCCTGAACGGGATCCCCAATCTGGTCATCGTGACCTTGCTCGTGCTCGTGCTCAGGCCCGGGATCATGTCCATCACGATCGCCCTCTTCATCAAGGGCTGGATCGGGATGAGCCAGGTCGTCCGGGCGCAGGTGCTCAAGCTGAAGGAACAGGAGTACGTGCTGGCTTCCAGGACGCTCGGGACGAGCACGGTGAACCTCCTGCGCCGGGAGGTGCTGCCGAACGTCCTCGGCCAGGTCATCATCATGTCGATGTTCTCCATCCCGAACGCGATCTTCACGGAGTCCTTCCTGGCGTTCATCGGGCTGGGGCTCCAGGCGCCCATGGCCTCGCTGGGGGTCCTCATCAACGACGGGTTCAAGTCCTTCCTGGTCTACCCGCACATGGTCGCGATCCCCACCGCCGTCCTGGCTGCGCTGATGCTCAGCTTCAACATCATGGCCGACGGACTCAGGGACGCCTTCGACCCCAAGATGAAGGAGATGTAGGGATGGACACCCCCACGAGAGAACGGATCCTGTCCATCAGGGACCTGGATATTTCCTTCGCCACCTCCTCGGGAATGCTTCACGCCCTCCGGGGCATCAAGCTCGACCTGTTCCGGGGAGAGACGGTCGCCATCGTCGGGGAGAGCGGATCCGGCAAGAGCGTCACCGCGAAAGCCATCATGGGCATCCTGAGCAGCAACGGGAGGATCAACTCAGGCTCGATCGTCTACCGGCATGTGGCCGCGGACGGCGGCGCCAGGGAATACGACATCGTGCGGATGTCCCAGAAGGAGGTGCGCTCCGAGATCTGCGGGAAGCGGATCGCCATGGTCTTCCAGGACCCCATGACCTCCCTCAACCCGACCATGACCATCGGCAGGCAGATCATGGAGGCCATGCGCTACCACTACGGCAGGAGCCGCTCGGAGGCCCGGACAAGGGCCGAGGAACTGCTCGCCCTCGTCGGCATCGACAATCCCGGCCGGAGGATGCGGCAGTACCCCAACGAACTCTCCGGGGGGATGCGCCAGCGCGTCGTCATCGCCATCGCGCTTTCCTGCGACCCGGACATCCTCATCTGCGACGAGCCGACCACGGCGCTGGACGTCACCGTCCAGGCGCGCATCCTCGAACTCATCAAGGACATCCAGGAGAAGACCCGGGTCACGGTCATCTACATCACCCACAACCTGGGGGTCGTGGCCAAGGTGGCCGACTACGTGGCCGTCATGTACGCGGGGCGGATCATCGAGAAGGGGGCCATCGAGGAGGTCTTCTACGATCCCAGGCATCCCTATACCTGGGGGCTGTTGTCCTCCCTTCCCGACACGGCCGGGACCGCGGAACGGCTCTATTCGATCCCCGGGAACCCGATCAACCTGCTCAACGAGTTCCCGGGCGACGCCTTCGCCCCCCGCAACCAGCTCGCGCTGAACATCGACTACCGCCTCCCTCCCCCCATGTTCAACGTGGGCGGGAAACACAGGGTGGCCTCCTGGCTGGCACACGAACGGTCCCCCAAGGTGGGCCTGCCGGTGGAGCTGCGCGCGAGGATCCAGTCCATGCTTTCGGAGAACGCCCTTGATGCATGAAGAACCCATTCTCAGAGTCGAAAGCCTGAGGCAGCACTTCAGGATCAACCGCAGCTTCACCGTGAAGGCGGTCGAGGACGTCAGCTTCGAGATCCGCAGGGGAGAGACCTACGGATTGGTGGGCGAGAGCGGATCCGGCAAGTCCACGATCGGCCGGTCGATCATCCGGCTGTACAAGCCCACCGGGGGCAGGGTCGTCTTCGATGGCGTCGAGCTGTCGGGCCGGCTCGACGCGAAGGCGAGCCGCCACCTCAGGACCCGGATGCAGATGATCTTCCAGGATCCCATGGCGTCCCTGAACCCCCGGAAGAAGGTCATCGACATCATCGCCGAGGGCCTGGACAACCACCACCTGTACACGAGCGCCAGGGACCGGGAGGAGAAAGTGCTGGCGATCCTGGACAAGGTCGGGCTCTCCCGCGAGCACGCCAAGCGCTATCCGCACCAGTTCTCGGGAGGGCAGAGGCAGCGCATCGGCATCGCCCGCGCGCTGGTCATGAACCCGAGCCTGATCATCGCGGACGAGGCGATCAGCGCCCTGGACGTATCCATCCAGTCCCAGATCGTGAACCTGATGAAGGACATCCAGAAGGAAACGCGGATCACCTACCTGTTCATCGCCCACGACCTGTCCATGGTCCGCTACATCTCCGACAGGATCGGCGTGCTCCACAGGGGCCACCTGGTGGAGATGGGCAGGACCCAGGAGATATTCAGCCGGCCGCTCCATCCCTACACGATCTCCCTCCTGTCGGCGATCCCCAAGCCCGATCCCCGGGCGGCCCGCCTGTCGTCCTCCGTTCCGTACGATGACGCGGCGAGCGGGATCGATTATGCCAAGGGGCACGTGCGCCACGTCGCGGGGGATCATTACGTCCTGGCCACCGAGGCGGAGTTCGCGAAATGGATGGCCGCGCCGGCGGCCCGCACCTGAAGAGGGCGGCCCCGGTCCCGGGCGGCTCCGCTACACGGCCGCCGGCTCGGGCCGGGGGTGGCCCTCCAGGCAGGCCAGGCCGGCGAGGAGGTCCTCCTCGGACAGGCGGTGGTCCTGGAGCTTGCCGTCCAGGAAGTCGGCGTAGCCGTTGAGGTCCATGAGGCCGTGGCCGCTGAGGTTGAAGAGGATGACCTTCTCCCTGCCTTCCTCGCGGGACTGCTCCGCCTCCCGGATGGCCGCGGCGATGGCGTGGCTGCTCTCCGGCGCGGGGATGATGCCTTCGGTGCGGGCGAACGCCACGGCGGCGCGGTAGCACTCCAGCTGCTGGATGGCCACGGCCCGGGTGAGGCCGTCCACCACCGTCTGGCTCACCAGGGGCGCCATGCCGTGGTAGCGCAGGCCGCCCGCGTGGATACCGGGGGGCATGAACGCGTGGCCCAGGCTGTGCATGGGCAGCAGGGGCGTCATCCCGGCCACGTCGCCGTGGTCGTAGACGTAGGGCGCGCGGGTGAGGGTCGGGCAGGAGGCGGGCTCCACGGCCAGGATGTCCACCTCGGCGCCGTGGATCTTGTCCCGGACGAAGGGGAAGGCGAGCCCGGCGAAGTTGCTGCCCCCGCCCACGCAGCCGATGACGATGTCGACCTTGTTCTCGCCGATGGAAGCGAGCTGCGCTTGCGCCTCCTGGCCGATGACGGTCTGGTGCAGCAGCACGTGGTTGAGCACGCTGCCCAGGGTGTAGCGGGTCCCGCCGGTGACGTCGGAGACGGCGTCCTCGACGGCCTCGCTGATCGCGATGCCCAGGCTGCCCGGACTCGCCGCATCCCCGGCCAGGATGGCCCGGCCCGCCGCTGTTTCCGGGCTGGGGCTCGCCAGGCACTCGGCGCCCCAGGTCCGCATCATGATCTTCCGGAAGGGCTTCTGGTCGTAGCTCACGCGGACCATGTAGACCTTGCAGGCCAGGCCGAACTGGGCGCAGGCGAAGGCGATGGAGCAGCCCCACTGGCCCGCGCCGGTCTCCGAGGTGATGCGCTTCACGCCCGCCGCCTTGTTGTAGAAGGCCTGGGCCACGGCCGTGTTCACCTTGTGGCTGCCCGCGGGGCTCACGCTCTCGTTCTTGTAGTAGATCCGCGCGGGGGTCCGGAGGTGCGCCTCCAGGGCCAGGGCCCGGTGCAGCGGGGTGGGCCGGTAGCGCCCCAGGATCGCCAGGACCTCCTCCGG
>DAOPZL010000053.1:18307-19565 GCA_035353395.1 Holophaga sp. | reverse complement strand
CAGCCCGAGTTCCGACAGGCGCGTCCGGAGACCGGCTGGATCCTCGAAGAGAACGGCGCCCATCCCCGCTTCCTTGGCGCCCTGGAGATTCGAGCGGTCGTCATCCACCAGGAGCGCCCGGTCGGCTGATGCGGCGTAGCGTGCCAGGATCCGCTCGAACACCCGCCGGTCGGGCTTGCGGGCCATGAACTCGCAGGAAGCGTGGACCGCGCCTTCGAACGCCATGAAGATCTCCGGCGCCAGTTCGGGCAGGCTGTCCCGGAGCAGGGCCCCGTTGTTGGTGAGGACGGCGACATCCACCATGAGGCGCAGGCTCCGCACGATCTCGAGGGTTTCCGGAACGAGGGTCATGGCCTGTCTCCTCGCCTCGACCCACTGCTCCCGACCCAGGGTGCAGCCACTCCTGCGGTTGAACTCGGCGAGGTAGTCCAGGGCGGTCGGGAACTCCCCCGCTTCGGCCCGCAGCTCGAAGTCCGAGTGCCAGATCGTCGCGTCGAAATGTTCCGGGGTCCTGCCCGTGAAGCTTGAAAGGCAGCGGTTCCGCCTGTCCCGGTCCAGCCGGACCAGGACGCCGTCCATGTCGAAGATCACGAATCCAACGTCCGGTCCTGCGCCCTTTCGTCCAGCCATGCCGAGCCGCCTCCCGGAAGTGATCCTCCCACGGCACTCCCCGGAAGGGCACCTCCCTGTCGGCCGGACCCGGTTCAGCGTTTCTTCTTCTGCGGTCCCCGCACGACCAGGACGTCGCAGGGGGCGTGCTTCACCACCCTCGCGGCGGTGGATCCGAACAGCAGCCGCTCGATGCCGGAATGGCCCACCTGCGCGACGACCAGCAGGCAGTCGGGAGCCGCCTCCCCGACCAGCTCCTCCGCGGGGCTGCCCCACTTGACGATGCAGGTGGCCTTGGGAAAGTCCTGGATGAACTTCTCGAGCTGCTCCGTGGCGTGGGTTTCCATGGACCGCAGCCAGGCCGGATCCGGCAGGGCGATCTGCGCCTCCGGCAGCATGGGCGCCGGCGGCTGGAGCACGTGCATCGCCAGGAGCGGCACCTCGAGCTTCTGGGCCCAGGCGGCGGCGCGCTCCAGGGCCATCCTGGAGGCTTCCGAGAAATCGATGCCGACAAGGACGCGATTGATCATGGCTGGACCTCCGGTTCCACCAGGAATGGTGGAAGCTCATCCCTGGTTGTCGTGCGTGGGTAGTTCCGCTATCAACATAGGCATTCCTCCCGCGAAACGCCACCCTAGGTTGAGGGCGC
>DAOPZL010000053.1:15705-18207 GCA_035353395.1 Holophaga sp. | reverse complement strand
TCCGCTATCAACATAGGCATTCCTCCCGCGAAACGCCACCCTAGGTTGAGGGCGCCGGCCGGAGCCGCCGTGCGGGGAAGCGCGGAAACGGCCAGGCGCCCGCGGAACCCGGACTGCCGGGTCGGCGCGGGGCCGTGGACCGCCAGGGTGCCCCCCGGAGCCTACCGGGCGAGGGCGGCGATCCCGTAGCCGGCCGCCATGAGTGCGTTCGTGCCGAGCACGGAAGCCACGTTCACGCCCATGCCGGGGATGATCCCCTCGAAGCTGTCGTATTCCCTGAGCGCGACGGCGATCGCCTTGCAGGCGAAGAGCGCGCCTCCCAGGCCCAGCAGGGCCCATGGATCGAGCGCGCCGAATCCCACTCCGGCCAGGAGGGACACGTAGGCGGCGAGTTCGACGACCGTGTAGAGCCTGGCGGCCTTTCGCTTCCCAAGCAGCACCACCATGTGGCGGCGGGCGCCGGCGATGTCGGCCTCCGTGTCGGGGAACTCGTTGAGCAGCAGCAGGTTGTAGGTCAGGCAGCCCGCGGGGATTCCCGACACCCAGGCGGCCGTGTCCAGCCGGCCCGTCAGCAGGAAGTAGGTGCCGACCACGGGCAGCACGCCGAGGCTGAGTCCGGCGAACACCTCGCCGAAGCCGATCCGCGTGAGCCAGGGCGTGTAGGACACCACCGAGAGCGCCCCCACGAGGCCGATGACGAGCAGCGGCGGACCCGCCACCCACGCCAGGTAGAGCCCGACGAGACACCCGGCCGCGAGCGTGCCGAGGCCGAGCCGCAGGGCGCCCCCGGCGGAGATCCTGCCCGCCGGGAGGAGGCCGCTGCCGCCCGAGAACGGCGTGCGGCGCACCTTGAGGTCGATGCCGGTCCTGGCGTAGTCGTGCCAGTCGTTGAGGACGTTCACGGAGGCATGCAGCAGCACCAGCCCGGCCATCGCGAGGACGACGAGGAACCAGTCGACCACATGGCCCCTGGCCGCGGCGAGCGCGGCCGCGTGCAGCACGAGCAGGACCGAGAGGATCAGGAACTGGGGGCGGGTCTCGAGGATCTGGAGCATCATGAGGAAGGTGCCTTTCCAGAGGGCGCGGGCCCTTCGAATAGAGGAGAACCGAACGGAGCCGCCCTGTCCAGCGGTGGTGAGGCCGCAGAGGCCGCCTCGCCGCAGGCTCGATCCACCCGACAGGCTCCCGGGATGTCATCCTGTCTCCGGGAGAGACCGCATGGAACAGTTCAGGCTTGGGAGGCCGGAGGAGGCCGACGGGATCTTCTCGATGTACCGGGCCGCCGCGGTCCGCGGAAGGGAGAACGGCAGTTCCGCCTGGGACGACGACTATCCGGACCTGCAGACGCTCCAGGAAGATCTCGCGCAGGGACGGCTCCTCGTCCTGGAGGAAGGCGGCGCGATCCTCGCGTGCGTCTCCCTGCTCGAATCCGAGGAGCCGGAGACGGAAGGGCTATCCTGGACCCCCGCGCGGGGGTGCTTCCCCGCGCGCCTCTGTGTCGACCCCGACCGGCAAGGGGAGGGCCTCGGCGAGCGCGTCATGCGCCACCTGGCCGACCGCGCGCGGACGGAGGGGCTCGGATCCATCCGTCTCCTCGCGGCCGTCGCCAACCCGGCCGCGAACCGTCTCTACGAGCGCCTGGGCTATCGCCGCACGGGCCTCATCACCCTGTACGGCCTGGAGTTCTTCGGCTACGAGCGGCTGGTCCGCTGAGGTCTGGACGACCTAGCGTTTCGAGGCCTTCATGAGGTTGTGCAGGTTCTGCATCCGCTGGTCGGTATCGGCGATGACGTCGGCGCAGTCCTTGAGTTCCCGGATGACCTCGTCCTTGTTCCCGTCCGCCAGCTTGTAGGACAGCTCGTGCTCCAGCGAGGCCCAGAAATCCATCGCGATCGTCCGGATCTGGATCTCCACCTTGACGATCTCGGTCTTCTCGGACAGGAAGACCGGGACCGTCACGATCAGGTGCAGGCTGCGGTAGCCGTTGGGCTTGGGGTGCCTGATGTAGTCGGAGGTGCGGATGACGTCGATGTCCGCCTGGGAGGAGAGCAGGCCCGCGATCAGGTAGATGTCGTCGATGTAGGAGCAGATGACGCGCACGCCGGCGATGTCGGTGAGGTTGTTCCTCGCCGAGGCGACGCTGAGTTCGAACCCGCGCCGCAGCAGCTTGTCCATGATGCTCTTCGGGGTCTTGACCCTGGCGTTGATCTGGTGGATCGGATTGCGGTCCTTCGTGTGGAGGAACTCGTCGTTCAGGTTCTCGAGCTTCGTCGTGATCTCGCGGATCGCGGAGGTGTAGAGGTTTTCCGTCTCGATGAGGGCGTTGAGGGCATCGACCATGTCGTCCGTCAGGAATCCGCCTTTCACGCCCTCGAACAGGTAGGAGATCCTGGGTTTCTCGATCTTCATCTTCGGCCCCCGTCAGAAGAGCTTCCGCAGGCTGGCCAGCAGGTCCGTGGAGGGATCCAGGGAGAAGCGGCAGTTCCGGACCGCCTCTCCTTC
>DAOPZL010000053.1:13249-15605 GCA_035353395.1 Holophaga sp. | reverse complement strand
GCAGGTCCGTGGAGGGATCCAGGGAGAAGCGGCAGTTCCGGACCGCCTCTCCTTCGCGCCAGGCGAGGGTCAGCACGGGGAAGGCAGGGCTGGAGAACCATTTCCGCGATCCCGGATCGCCCAGGGACAGGATGCTGCCGCGGGGAATCTTCAGGTCCCGGTCCGGGCGGCGGGAAGCGGCCACGGGAGAACGGCCCTGGAACAGGGAGGCGATCCAGTTGCTGCTGGGCATCTGCCTGAACCACACGTGCCTGTCCGTCAGGACCACCAGGCACCATGCTCCCGGCCCGTCGGTTCCTTCGTAGACCTCGGCGACGCCCTTCACCTCCACCCGCTCTCCGGTCTCCTCTTCGAACTTCTGCCAGTACCTGGCGACATCCTCGTCCATGGGGTCATCCTCCAAGTGCGCGGGACGCGAATCCGGTGGTTCCCTGGGGACCATCTTTGCACCATGCGCCCTCCGTCGGGCCAGCATCGGCCCAAATCGGCCCGGGGACGCCCGATCTGTACCTCCGGGGAAATATCGATCTGTACCTGGTCCTTCCAGGGGGTGGAAGCCGATGCTTGTGTCATCCCGGTGACCCACCCTCGGGCGCCGGGACCGGCCCTCGACCGCGCATCCGCTCCCCTTTCGTGCGCGTAAACATCCATCGCCTTTCCTGTCTCTCGCCTCCCCAGGGGAGGCTCATCCCGCCCCACACGAGGAAATCGGCACTGGATGCCTGGACGGCGCCCTTGGAACCCGATGCAGCACTCATGGCCTTCCTCGGTTGGCACGGCTTTTCCTATCCATCGCGCCCTGTATTTTCCAGGAGAGGACCATGGCCGGAATGATCATCAAGTGCACGATCGGCATTGCGCTTCTGGCTGGAAGCTGGTTCTTCCTGGACGATGCGGGCCGGACGGGCTGTCCGGAACGCGTCCTGAGCGACCAGGTCCTGGTGCTGCGGGCTCTGTCGGCGCCCCAGCCGTGAGGCCTTGTCCGCAGATTTCCCCGGCCGGTCCCGGCCGGCCATGCTCCTCCCCTCCCCGGAATCCGCCCATGTCCTCGCAAATGTCATTCCAGCCGCCCCTCCGGCACGGATGCCGGACGATCCTCGGCCTGGTCCTGGCGGGCATTCTGGTCCATCCCGGGCTCCAGGGGGCCGACCTCGGGCGCAGGAACGAACTCGCCCGCCCCGTCGCCGTCCCCGTGGACATCGACATCCAGGTGCTCGAGAACGACGTCCGCGTCGCGCCGACCCGGAAGAACGCGGGGCTCTGGTGGCTCTGCGGCGGGATGATCGGCTACACCATCGCCAGCGAGATCAACCAGTCCCGCAGCCGCAAGGCGGGCCAGCTCGGGGGCGAACTCGCGGAACTCATGAACGACCTGGACTGCCGGAGCGCCCTCGTCCGGCGCTTCGAGGGCGGCCTGAACCCGGCGGTGATCCCCATCATCGGCGAGGTCCGGTGCTCGAAGGTCCAGGCCGGGGAGGCCGTTCCCGCCGGTCCCGCCGGCCGGTCCCCGGAGCTGCTCAGCGTGCAGTACTGCTGCGGACTGGACGACGAGCTCACGTCCCTCCGGGTGACGATGAAGGCCGTCGTCTGGACCCAGCCCCTGCCGGTTCCCATCGACTCCCTGGTGGAGGAGCAGGTGCGGGAGCTGACGAAGTACTACCAGGAGTTCACCTACGAGATCTCCCTGGCGGAGCCTCCCGCCACCAAGGACCAGGTGCGGCGGGCGGGCGCCTGGCTCGCGCTTGGAACGGACAACCTGCGAAGCCGCATCCTGGCGGGGATGACCCTGCTCGCGGATGCCTTGGCCTTCGACCTCGGCTGCCCCGGTGCCGGCGGAGAGGTGCGCGACCCGCTCTCCGGCGGTTTCATCCTGGACGGCCCGGGCACGCCCCAGACCGCCGGGGAAGGCACCCGGCGGTGGAGGCGCTCGGACAGCGGTGAAATCACCATCCACGAAAGGATCTGAAACCTCCGGATGACGACGCGCACTCCTCTCGTCATGCAGAAGCTCCGCGGCGTGCCTCTGGCCGTTTCGATGGCCTGCGCCTTCCAGCTCCTCCCGGGGCTGGCATCCATACCCCGGCCCTCCGCCCCGAAGGTCCCCGCGGCGACGGGCGGCCTGCAGGTGATCGTGAACGCGCCCGGCGCGAAGGTCTTCCTGGACGGCCAGTACATGGGCGAGCTGACCCCTCCCCAGGTCCTGACCCTCCCGGACCTCCCGGCGGGGGACGTCCAGGTGCGCGTGGAGGCCCCCGGCTTCCAGGCCCGCGCCTTGACCTACACCCTCCAGGCCGGAGCCTGGACCCACGCGTTCTTCCAGCTGGTCAGGCTGGGGGGGGAGCCCGCCGCGAAGCCG
>DAOPZL010000053.1:10693-13149 GCA_035353395.1 Holophaga sp. | reverse complement strand
CAGCTCCCCGCAGGGAGATACCGGATGGGCTCGGACGCCGGGGACCAGGACGAGATGCCGGTCCACGAAGTCTCCATCCGGAAGCCGTTCTGGATGGGCAAGTACCCCGTGACCCAGGCCCAGTGGCAGGCCGTTCGCGGGTTCAATCCCTCGAAGTCCAGGGAAGCCGGACCGGAAGCCCCCGTCGAGAACGTGAGCTACCACGCCTGCGAGGGCTTCATCGACCGCCTCAACGAACTGCAGTCCGAATGGACGTTCCGCCTCCCTTCGGAAGCGGAGTGGGAGTTCGCCTGCCGGGCCGGGTCCGGCGCCGCGCGGCCCGCCCTGTCCCCGCGAGCCGGCCGCGGCGCGGGGGGCACTCCCCGCCCCGTGGGGCAGCAGCCGCCCAACGCATGGGGACTCCACGACATGCTGGGCAACGTATGGCAGTGGTGCCGGGACTCGCATCACGCCGACTACAAGGGGGCGCCCAGCGACGGGACGGCCTGGACGTCGGACGGCGGGCCCCGGAGGCCCGCCCGGGACGACCCCTCCCAGCCGCTGATCGTGATCCGGGGCTGTGCCTGGGACACGCCGTTGGAGGACGTCCGCGTGACCGAACGCGGCAGGGCCCCGGCCTCCGCCACGCGGAAGGACCTCGGCTTCAGGCTGGTGTGCCTCCCCAGGTAGGCTAGGCGAGAACCTCCCGAAGCCGGTCCTGGTGCTTCGCCAGGGCATCCTCGGCCGCCATGCGGCCCACCTTGATCAGGTCCACCGCGGCCGCCAGGTCCCAGCGGCTGGCCTGTCCGACGTGGCTCTCGATGTGGATGTCCGCCGCCTTCACGGACTCGGCCAGGCGCTCCTGGTTGGTGATGTTGAGCGTGCGCAGGGCCACGTCGAAGAGGTTGCGCGGTTCGGCCCTCGCCACCTTGAAATCCGCGGCGATGACGAAGTCCGCGCCGCGCTCGCGCAGCTCCCTGGCCGGCAGGGGCACCAGCATGCCCCCGTCCACCAGGAGGCGCTCGCCGTCCCGCACCGGGGAGAACACCAGGGGCAGGCTGCAGGAGGCCCGCACCGGCAGCGCGATGGTCTGGGCGGGCTGCTCCGGATAGATCACCTTCCGCTCGGTCACGAGGTCCACCGCGGAGACCAGCAGCTCCGTGCCCAGGTCCGCGAAACGCCGACCCTTGCCGAGCAGGTCGTCCATCAGGGTCTCGATGGGTTCGGAGGTGGCCAGGCCCTTGAGCAGGAAATGGGCGCCCATCAGCCTGCTCCACTTGACGGATTTCGCGATCGCCTCGATCCGGTCCAGCTTGATGCCGGAGGCATACATGGCGCCGATCAGCGCCCCGCCCGAGGTCCCGGCCACCATGTCCGGCCTGATGCCGGCCTCCTCGAGAGCCTGGAAGACGCCGATGTGGGTCATGCAGTAGCCGACCCCTCCCGCCAGCGCGATCCCGATCTTCCTCTTGTTGGCCATGGTATTCCCCGCATCATCTTACCGGCAGTATCGGACGGCGCGCCGCAACATGTGAAGGGCGCCCGGACCAGGCCCGCGGGGCAGATTTGTGCAGGCAGGGTCCGGTCGATCGGCGATCATGGACGCATGAAGATGTTCACCTCGATCCGGAGCCGGCGCGCGAATCCTGGACGCGGCGCCGCACGGGGATTCGGAATGCTGCTCGGACTCCAGGCCGGCCTCTCCCTGGCCGCGGCCGCCCAGGCCCCGTTCCCCATGGAGCGCGTCCCGGTGGCCTACCAGGCCGCCGTCCAGGCGGTGGTCAAGCACGCGGACTTCACCTTCGAGACCACCACCAAGCCCTCCCGGGTCCGTCTCGAGACCATGGAGAAACTGTTCGACCACCCCTCCCTCGCGGCG
Organism: Holophaga sp.; assembly: GCA_035353395.1. GTDB lineage: Bacteria > Acidobacteriota > Holophagae > Holophagales > Holophagaceae > UBA1801. The sequence continues at coordinate 11,291 of DAOPZL010000053.1, read as the reverse complement.
GCCATGTGGCGGCACTGCCGGTTCGTGCCGAGCCTCTACGCCTTCGAGCAGCCCGGGAAGAACCTGACGGTGGACGACGGGAAGGGCCTGCACGGGACCTTGTACCTGGTCAACCAGCAGCCGGGGATGAGGATCTACTACATCGAGGGCCGGGTGGAGAAGGGACGGATGAACAACCCCTTCGCGGTCGGCGCCAAGATGGTGGTCGTCTACCGCTACTGGAAAGGCGGGGAGGGCTTCCAGAGCCACCTGAACACGTGGACGTCCCTGGACTCCGCCATCCTCAGCCTCGTCACCCGCCCGTTCCGCAAGTACATCCGCTTCCGCCAGGAGGAGTTCATCGCCTACATCACCATGAACATCTCCCAGGGCGGCGAGTTCGCCCAGCTCCACCCCGCGGAATTCGGGGATCCCATCAAGCAGGAAGGAGATCCGGTCGCGGTCAAGCAGTTCGTGCAGGTGTTCGGGCGGTAGGGGCCTCGCCCCCGGCGGGGGACAACTGGCCGAAGGCCCGCGCCAGGGCTCCGCAGTGGTAGAGCACGCCCAGCAGCCGGAAGACCTCCTGGCTCCGGTAGGCCTGGGTCCCTTTCTCGCCCCG
>DAOPZL010000053.1:0-10593 GCA_035353395.1 Holophaga sp. | reverse complement strand
CCAGCAGCCGGAAGACCTCCTGGCTCCGGTAGGCCTGGGTCCCTTTCTCGCCCCGTACCCCTTCGTAGGCGGCCTCGAGGCGCGACACCGCTTCCCGCAACCGGTCCAGGCCGGCCGGGAGGTCCGGTTCCCCCTCTCCGAAGGCCGCCGCCGCGGCATGGAAGGCCCCGGCGACGGAGGCCAGCTCCTCCTGGAGCAGGGCATGGATCCCATCCTCGCGCGCCCGCCCCTGGATGTCCCGAAGGGCGGCGCAGTGGTCGACGAGCACGTGGAGGGTCGCGGCCCGCGAGGCCAGCAGGTCCCTCGGCGCGCGCGGATCCTCCGGCTCGAGGCCCGTCTCCTTCAGCATCTCGGCGTAGGAGAGCCGGGCGGTCTGGAGCTCGGCCAGCTCGGCGGCGGGAGGCAAGTCCTCCTTGTGGAGGTAGCCTTCCAGCAGGCGGCCGGCCAGGGCCCCAGCCCGGGCCGCATCCTGGCGGATCCGGAGCTGGAGCTTGGAGCCCGCGCGCTCGGGCCAGACCGCGCCGTCGATCACGAGGGTCACCACGCACCCCAGGAGCACGTTCTCGGCCCGGGAGAGCACGGTCGTCCAGGTGGCCGAAAGGCCCTGGGTCTCCGCGGCGAGCATGATGGGGAAGAGCGTGCTCAGGGCCGCCACCTTCACGGAAGGCTTCAGGCCGGCAGCCTGGCAGGCCAGGATCGCGCAGGGGATGGCCAGGGCCGCGGCGAGGAGCGTGTGCCCCAGGACCAGGACGAGCAGCAGGCCGGTGGCCAGCCCGAGCATGGTGCCGCCGAAGCGCGTCAGGCTGGCGGAGAACGATCCCCCAGGACTCCCCGTGGAGACGATGATGGCGGAGATGCCCGCCCAGTAGAAGGCGTGCAGGCCGAGCATCCGCCCGAGCACCATGGCCAGCACCGCCGAGGCGGAGAGCCGGATGCCCAGGCGGAAGTCCAGCTTCGTGAAGCGCGGCGGCAGCCCCGGCATGTCAGGCCTCCCCTCTCGGGCGTGCCCAGTGTAGCTGCCGCTTTTCCAGAAACGCAGGAAAATGGATCCATGGCCACCTCAGCATCCACCCTCAGCCCCGTCGCCGCCCTCTGCCGTGAACTCGTCAGGATCCCCAGCCTGCCGGGCCAGGAGGGCCCCCTCGCCAAGGCCGTGGCGGCGTGGATGAAGGCTGCTGGCCTGGAAGTCGGGATCGACGCGTTCGGCAACGTCCTCGGACTCCGCCGCGGCCATGGGCCGGGGCCGACCCTGCTCCTGGATGCCCACCTCGACACCGTGCCGGCGACCGATCCGGGCGACTGGACGCATCCCCCCTTCGCGGCCGATGTGGCCGACGGCCGTCTCTGGGGCCGGGGTTCCGCGGACACCAAGGGCTCCCTGTCGGCGATGCTGTGCGCGGCGGCCGGCCTTCCCCCGGAGGCCTTCCGGGGAACCCTCGTCGTCTCCGCCAGCGTCTGCGAGGAGGACATGACCTCGGCCGCCTTCAGCCGCGTCCTGGAGAAGCACCCGGCGGACATCGTCCTGGTGGGGGAACCCACCTCGCTGAAGCTGGGCACGGCCCAGAAGGGCCGCGCCGGGATCCTCGTGGAGGCCCAGGGACGGAGCGCCCATACCTCGCGCCCCGAGCTGGGGGACAATGCCGCCTACAAGATGATCGAGGCGGTCGCCCGGATCCGCGCCCTGCCCCTGCCCGAGGATCCGGACATGGGCCGGGGGGTCTGCGAGCTGATCGAGATCGCATCGGAGCCCCGGCCCTCCACCGGCATGGTTCCGAACCTGTGCACGGCGCGGTTCGCCCTCCGGCTCCTGCCCGGAGAGGATGCCGGGTCCCTCCTGGCGCGCGTGAACGGGTGTCTGGGCGGGCTGGAGGGCGTCTCCGCGCGGTTCGTGCACTTCTCCAGGACCTGCTGGACGGGCGAGCCGCTCGCCATGGAGGAGTTCATCCCGGCCTGGAAGGCGCCGGACACCCCCCTCCTGGCCCGCCTGCTCGAGGTCCTCGGGACCTCCGCCTTCGCCGCGCCGTACACCACCAACGCCTCCGCCGCGGCGGTGAAGGGCATTCCGACGTTCCTGCTCGGGCCAGGCTCCATCGAACAGGCCCACGCCATCGACGAATGGATCGCCCTCGACCAGCTCCAGGCCGCGGTGGAAGCCTACGGGACGGCCATCCGGACCTGCCTCAGCCCTTCTTGATGAACGGCCCGAACAGCTCGGTGGGCAGGGGAATGAAGGACGTGGTGTTGTGCTCGCTGGCGATCTCGACCATCGTCTGGAGGAACCGCAGCTGAAGGGCGATGGGCTGCTCCGCAATCATGCCGGCGGCCTGCACCATCTTCTCGGCGGCCTGGAACTCCCCTTCGGCGTTCACGATCTTGGCCCGGCGCTCCCGCTCGGCTTCGGCCTGCTTGGCCATGGCGCGCTTCATGGTGTCCGGCAGCACCACGTCCCGCACTTCCACCGTGCTCACCTTGACGCCCCAGGGCTCGGTCTGGCGGTCGATGATCTCCTGGAGCTGGAGGTTGATCTTCTCGCGGTGGGCCAGCAGCTCGTCCAGCTCCGACTGGCCCAGCACCTTGCGCAGCGTGGTCTGCGCGATCAGGGCCGAGGCCTTGAGGTAGTTCTCGACCTTGACCACCGCCGCCTGCGGATCCACGACGCGGAAGTAGACCACGGCGTCCACCGTGGCGGGGACGTTGTCCCGGGTCATGATCTCCTGCTTGGGGACGTCGATGGTCACCACGCGCAGGTCCATCCGCACCATGCGGTCGATGAAGGGGATCAGGAAGATGAGGCCCGGCCCCTTGGCGCCCCGCAGCTTCCCCCACCGGAAGATCACGCCCCGCTCGTATTCCCGGAGGATGCGGGCGGCCTGGGGAACGACGATCGCCCCCAGGAGCACGAGGATGGAGAGCCAAGGTCCGAGACGGGTGATGGCTTCGATCATGAGGATTCCTCCTTCGATGGGGTCCTGGGTTTCACCCTCAGCTTCAGGCCATCCAGGGCGACGACCTCCGCCATCTGTCCGGGTTCGAGGGGCTCGTCGCCGACGGCGCTCCAGTATTCGCCTTCAAGGAACACCCGGCCTCCGGCGCCGTCGATGCGTTCCACCACGGTCACCGGCTGGCCGATCATCGCGTCCTTCCCGGTCTTCGCCGGCGCGCGCTGGGCGCGGATTCCCGCCCCCACGACGAAGACGAAGAACAGCGCCGTCACCACCGTCGCGGGCAGGATCCAGGCGATGGAAAGCCGCAGGAAGGGTTCGCTGCGGTCGAAGAGCATGAAGGTCCCGAGGAAGAAGGAGATGATGCCGCCGGCCGTGAGGATGCCGTGTGTCGGCGCGAACAGGTCGATGACGAACAGGGCGACGGCCACGCCCACGAGGGCCAGCCCGGCGATGTTCATCGGCAGGACGGAGGCCAGGTACAGCAGGAGCACCAGCGAGATCATCCCGGCCACGCCGGGCAGGATCGCGCCGGGGCTCGTCAGTTCGCCGATGACGCCGTACATGACGATCAGCATCAGGATCAGCATCACCTGCGGATGGGCGATGGCCTGGAACACCCTTTCGGAGGCCGTCATGGGGATCGGCACGGGGACGGCCCCGGCGGTCCTCAGCGCCCGGCCGTCGATCCTGCGTCCGTCCAGCTGCCTCATCAAGTCGGGCATATCCTGGGCGACGAGGTCGATCACGTTCAGGGCCAGCGCCTCCCCGGCGGTGATGGAGGCGCTCTGGCGCACGGAGGAGCCGGCCCAGGCGACGTTGCGGTGGCGCTTGGCGGCGATGGCCTCGAGGTAGCTCGCGGTGAAGTTCTCCAGCTTCTGCTTCATGACCTCGTCCTGCTTCTCGGTTCCCGTGCCGATCCCGACGGGGTGGGCGGCCCCGATGCTCGTCGTCGGCGCCATCGCCGCCACGTCCGCGGCCAGCGTGATGAAGCAGCCCGCGCTGCCCGCCCAGGCGCCCTGCGGCGAGACGTAGACCACCGTGGGCACGGGGGAGCTGAGGAAACTCTGGATGATCTCCTTGGTGGAATCCAGGAGGCCCCCGGGGGTGTCGAGCTCGATGACGAGGCACTGGGCCTTCTGCGCGGCGGCTTCGCGGAGCGCCCTCGCAAGGTAGCTTGCCGTGGCCGGTCCGATCGGGCCCTTCACCTGGGCCGTGCAGACCTGCGCCGCCCCGGCGGAAGGGCTGGCGGCCAGGGCAAGGAGAAGCAGGATCCTGCCGATCATGGCGCGGAGAATCTTCATGGGAGCTGCTCGGGGGAGGCCTTCATGCTATGCCAGCCGCGCAGCAAAAATACAGCCCCTTCCCCGGGACGCCAGGACTTTTCTCCGGGCCGGCCCCGTCACTCCCAGTGGAAACGGGCCAGCACGAGATAGCACGGGCCGTTGGCGATGACCTTCAGGCCGAGGGATTCCGCGGTCCGGACGGCCTTCTCGCTCTCGGCGCCGGGCTGCATCCAGACGAACTGCGCGCCGGCCGCGGCGGCCTCCTCCACCACCCGTTCCGTGATGGATGGGGGCGTGATGATGGAGACACCCCGGACCTTGACCGGGAGCGAGGCCAGGTCGGGATAGGCCTTCAGGCCCTCGATCATCCCGGCCCGCGGGTTCACGGGGTACACCTCGTGCCCGAGCTGCTGGTAGGCCCGCAGCACCATGTTCCCGTACTTGTCGCGGTTCGAGGTGGCGCCCACGACCGCATAGGGGCCGCCGGTCATGTAGTCCTGGATCACGTCGTCGACAGAGGCCATGGTCCGCTCCTTGCTGTTTCGATGTCGCCCGCCCCGGGGGGGTTACGGCTTCCAGGATCCACCAGGGACGGCCATCCGGTCCAGACGGCGCCGCGTTGTCGTAGGATGGCTGGAGCGGAGCCCGAACCGGGCCCCCTTTCACGGAGCGGCGATGCCTCGGGCGCAAAGGACGGGAAGCCACTGGCCGCGGGTCCTCCAGGCGGCCCTGCTCCTCTGGGGGGCGGCGGCCTGGCCGCTCACGCCTTCAGAACGGAAGACCATCCGGAAGGTGCTGACGGCCCAGGTGAAGAGCCTCCAGGCCACGGAGGCCCGCGCCCCGCGCTTCCTCGTGGAGGAGCGCTTCTCGAATCCGGCCAAGCTGGATGTCTTCGCCTTCCTGACCCTCCAGCCCAGGGAGGAGGGGGCGGCCCCCGAAACCCACGTGTTCCTGCTTTCGGACGGCGGCAAGGGCTACCAGGTCGCCGCCGCCGCGCGGGTCGGCGATGCCGGGAGGCCCGTCGAGCCCGGTTTCGTCAAGGTCCAGGGACAGGACATCCTCCTGAGGTCCGCCGGCGCGGAGGAGGCCGCCGAGGAGGAACGGGCCTACTCCCGGTGGCATTTCGAGGACGGCCTGCTGACGCAGGTGGGGGACGCCTGGCGGCTGCGCGACGGGAAGTTCGAGGCCGCGGGCCCCCGGTGATCCACGACCTGCCCGTGCCACAATCCTGAGGGAGGTCCTCGATGATCCTGTGCCCCATCACCCAGTTCTCCCGCTACCGGCGTCTCCACCCCTTGTTCCCGGCCGTGGAGGAATTCCTGGCGGGTGCGGATCTCCACGCGATCCCTGAAGGCCGGCTGCCGCTGCGGGGAGAGGACCTCTACGTCAGTTCGTCTCCCCGGGCCCGGACCCGTCCGGCGTCCGAGGCCCCCCTGGAGGCCCACCGCGCCTACATCGACGTGCAGGTGATCCTCGAGGGCGCGGACACCATGGGCTGGTCCCCCCTGGCCGCGTGCCGGGAGCCGTCCGCGCCCTATGATCCCGGCAAGGACCTCACCTTCTTCCGGGATGCGCCGGAGAGCCTGATCACCGTCCCCGCCGGCCACTTGGCCGTCTTCTTCCCGGAGGACGCGCACGCGCCGCTGATCGGCGACGGCCGGACGGTGAAGAAGCTGGTCCTGAAAGTCAGGGATGCGGCCGGGATCGATGGGCCCGGAGCGAGCACCCTGGACTAGAGAAGGCGACTGGGTCCCCTGCTGGCCAGGATTCCGGTCATCCAACAGCGAGACCGCCCCGGTAGCGAGTGGATTCCATTCGCCAATCCCCAGCCTTGACATGGATCTGCCTGCGCACAGGCCCGGCCCGACATTATCTCTTTCACATCCATTCAGTCATGCCATTAACATCATTATAAACAACAATAAAAAACACAAGATCAACAAGCAAGACAGGTGTCCATCGCACATTGCCACCATGATGCATACCAGTCCCAACCAAGGTTCATCCTGCCTTTATCCCTTTCATCCCCTTCATCCTTGTTAATGATGCTTTTAAAGATTTTATGAACAGGGATAAAAGGGATGAAGGGGATAAAAAAATAAAGATAATCATTGCAAATCACATGCCCAGAACACTGAACCACAAATTCCATGACCAGGCGATCTCCCTGTGAACGGACCCCTGCGAGGGGAATGAGATCCGCCTGTCGTGTGCGGAAGGTACGAGGCTCCCGGGGAGCTGCGGCATGCCTGACCCCGCGTCTCGGAATGCCTCGATTCGCGGGAGGGATCGAACAAACCTGGAAGCGAGGTACAATCTGTATACAATATATCCATCCCCCTCCTGACACCTTGAGGCCCTCCATGCCCAACCCGCATCGCAGTGAAACGGTACGCGCCTACGCGGCCCTCGCGGTCGGCGTGCTCTGCATCGGCTGCTCCGCCATCTTCGTGAAGCTCGCGGGAATCCCGGGGCCGGCCTCGGCCTTCTACCGCATGCTCATCTCGGGCGCGGCGCTGATCCCCTGGCGGCTGGCCAAGGGCGGCGCCTGGCCGTCGAGGAAGCTGGTGATCCTCATCGCCGCCGGCGGCCTCTTCTACGCCCTGGACCTGGCCCTGTGGAACACGAGCCTGCTCCTGACGTCCGCCGCCGCGGCCACGCTCCTGGCCAACAACGCGCCGCTGTGGGTGGGGCTCGGCGCCCTCTTCCTCTTCCGGGAGAAGCTGACGTCCGGCTACTGGACGGGCCTCTGCGTCTCCCTGTCCGGCATGGCGCTCCTGATGGGCCTCGACGCCTGGAGGCACCTGAGCTTCAACCTCGGCGAGCTCCTGGCCATCGGCGCCAGCGTGGCCTACGCCGCCTACCTGCTCACGACCCAGCGGGCCAGGGCGCACGTGGACACGCTCACCTTCATGACCGTCTCCGCGATCGCCAGCATCGCGATCCTCTGGGTCGCCAACCTCTCCCTGGGCACGCCCCTGACCGGCTATTCCTCCCGGTCCTGGTGGGCGCTGGTGGGCCTCGGCCTCTTCTCGCAGCTCGGCGGATGGCTCGCCATCAACCATGCCCTGGGGCACCTGCGGGCGGCCCACGTCTCCGTGAGCCTCCTCGGCCAGGCCGTCGTGACGGCCCTCCTGGCCATGCCCCTCCTGGGGGAATTCCCGGCGGCGAACCAGGTCGGCGGAGGCATCCTCGTGCTGGCCGGCATCTACCTCGTGAACCGGAGGTCCGCCCCCCGGGAGGAGCTCCCGGAAGCCGTGGAGCTTCCGCCCGCCGGATCCGGAGAACCTGATGGAAATTGAATATTCGCGACTCCATGCCACCCTCCGCCGGGCCTTCGAGGTCCACGGCGTCGAGGCGGCCGAGGCCGACATCCTCGGGCGGGAACTGGCGGACGCCACCTTCGCCGGCTACGAGTCCCACGGCATCGGACGCGTGAAGACCTACCTGGACGCCCTGGCGGAGGGGACCGTGAAGGCGGGAGCCCGGCTGGAGGTCGTGAGGGAGACGGCCGCCACGGCCCTGCTGGACGCCGGGTTCGGCTTCGGCGTCCGCATGGCCCTGGAAGCGGCGGACCTGGTCGCCGGGAAAGCCGGCCATTCGGGGATCGGCGCGGCGGCGATCCGCAACTGCGGCGACGTGGCCCGGCTCGCGCCCTACGCGGAACGGATCGCCGGGCGGGGCTTCCTCGGCCTCGTCATGGCCAACGATGCGGGATCCGGGCAGGTGGTGGCCCCCCACGGCGGCGCCGAGCCGCTTCTCTCCACGAACCCCGTCGCCGCGGGGATCCCGCGCCCCGGGAGGCGCCCCATCGTCTTCGACATGGCCACCTCGCAGATCGCCCTGGGCGCGGTCCGCGCGGCGGCCCGGCGCCGGGAGCCCGTTCCGCGCGGCACGCTCGTCGGCCTCGACGGCCAGCCTGTGGAGGACCCTGGGGCGCTGTTCGAAGGACTCGCCGCGCTGCTTCCCCTGGGCGGACCGGCCTTCGGGTTCAAGGGCACCGCCCTCTCCCTCCTGGTGGAGGCGCTGGCCGGGGGGCTTTCGGGCGACGGGTTCAGCGGCGAGGCGCCGGACCGCCACGGCCGCAACGCCGTCTTCATGCTCGCGCTGGATCCGGCGGCTTTCGACGGCCAGGCCGCATTCCACGCGCGACTCGAGGGTTTCCTGGACCGCCTGCGCGCCTGCCGCCCCGGTTCCGCAACCGCCCCGGTGCGCGTCCCCGGGGAACACGGCGAGAAGCCCGGTCCCGGCGCGCGCATCCAGGTCCTGGACGCCCTCTGGGAGGGGCTGGAGGTCCTGGGAAAGGAACCTTGACTGTATTTTGTATACAGAATACAGTCAAGCATGCCGATTTCCCGGAAACCCCTCCGAGCCGATGTGCACAAGGAACTCCTGGGCCTGCTCCTCCAGGGGACCTTGACGCCCGGGCAGCGCCTGCGGGACACGGAACTGGCCCAGCAGCTCGGCGTGAGCCGCACGCCCGTCCGCGAGGCCCTGCTCCGCCTGGAGCGGGAGGGCTTCATCAGCGCCCAGCTCCACCAGGGGTTCTCCGTCAAGCCGCTCTGCGAATCCGAGATCCGCGATGTCTACCCCCTGGTGAGCCTGCTCGAGTGCTCGGCCCTCAACGGCATTCCCTCTCCCACGCCCGGGAAGCTCGAACAGCTGGAGCAGCTCAGCCGGGCCATGGAGGAGGAGCCGCCCGACGCGCAGCGCCGCATCGAACTGGACGCCGCCTGGCACAGGGCCCTCATCGCCGAGAGCGGCAACCAGCACCTTTCCCGCATCCTCGACGACCTCAAGCGGATCCTTTTCCGCTACGAGTACACCTTCATGCAGGTCTCCCAGTGGGTGACGGAATCCCTCGGGGAGCACCGGGCCATCGCGGCTTCCCTGGAACGGGGCGGGCGCCGGGAGGCGGTGCGCCTCCTGGACGCGCACTGGGAGCGCAGCATGAAGTCCATTCTCTCCACGTTCTTCGAAAAAGGCGCGGGAGGGGCGTCGTGACGCCGCCTGCCTGGGCCCTCCTGGCCGGCGCCGCCTTCTGCGGCGGGGGCCTCAACGCCGTCGCCGGGGGAGGCAGCTTCCTCACCTTCCCGGCCCTCGTGTTCGCCGGAGTGCCGCCCATCGCCGCCAACGCGACGAGCGCGGTCGCCCTGTGCCCGGGCTACCTGGGCAGCGCCGCCGGATTCCGCGTCGAGCTCGGGTCCCAGCCGAGTTCGAGGCTGGTCCGCGAAGGCCTCGTGTGCGCGCTGGGCGGAACGACCGGGGCGCTGTGGCTGCTCGCGACGCCGGTCCGGATGTTCTCCCACCTGGTGCCGTGGCTGCTCCTGTTCGCCACGGGCCTCTTCGCCCTTGGACCGCGCCTGTCCCGCCCCGCGGCCGCCCCGACCTGCCGCCGCTCCTTCGCGCAGCTCGCCGGACTCTTCGCGGTCTCGGTGTACGGGGGCTACTTCAACGGAGGCCTCGGCATCCTGCTGATGGCGCTCTACGCGCTTGCCGGCATCCCGCAGATCCATGTGGCCAACGCGCTCAAGAACTATCATTCGCTGGTGCTGTCGCTCCTCTCGGTGGGCACCTTCGCGCTGGCGGGCATCGTGCGGTGGCTTCCCGCCCTGGTGATGATGGCGGCGGCCATCGCCGGGGGATTCCTCGGCGCGAGGCTGGCCCGCCGGCTGCCCGGAGGCTGGGTGCGCGGGCTGGTCGTCGCCGCCGGCCTGGGCATGGCCGCGGTCTTCTTCAGGAACTAGGAGGTCCCCCTTGAGCGATCGAGTCCTGCCTCTCGGCGATCCCCGGCTTCGCGCCGTCTGCGAACCCGTGGGCGATGTCTCGGATGCGGCGTTCCGGCAGGAAAGCCGGCGCCTCAAGGCGGCCCTCGACGCCTTCCGCGCGGAACACGGCTTCGGCCGGGGCATCGCCGCGCCCCAGATCGGGATCCCCAGGCGCTTCGTCGCCGTCAACCTCGGTCACGGCACCCGCTGCCTGGTGAACCCCGTGATCACCTGGCGCAGCCCGGAGACGTTCACGCTCTGGGACGACTGCATGTGCTTCCCCGACCTCCTGGTGAAGGTCCGGAGGCACGCCTCCGTCTCCCTGTCCTTCCTGGACGAGGAGGGAAGCCCCCAGGCCTGGGAGTTCCTGGGACGGGCGCCCTCCGAGCTCCTCCAGCACGAGCTGGACCACCTGGACGGCGTGCTGGCCACGGACCTCGCCCTGGACATCCGCAGCCTCGTCTACCGCACCGCCTTCGACGCGGACCCCGCCTACTTCCAGGCCCAGGTGGACTACGTCATCCAGCCCACGACCTGACCCCGCGGACCAAGTTCCTTTCATTTTTTTGTTCTTCTATTTTTCTTGTTCTTTGATCC
>DAOPZL010000052.1:0-20064 GCA_035353395.1 Holophaga sp. | reverse complement strand
GGTTCGCCGGGCGGACGAGCACCTGCCGCCTGCCCTCCGTGGCCATGCCCGGCGGCCTCCCGCTCACCGCCCGCGCCCGGATGATCCTTCCCTTCGGCGACTTGCTGGACGCGCATTCCCGGCGTCCCTTCCTCAATCCCGGCTGGTCCATTTGGGACGACCGCGGGATTCCCGTCACGGCGGCGGGGGCAGGCCGGGTCGTCGTGGCCCACATCGATTCCCGCTACGGACCGATCGTCGAGGTCGACCACGGCTCCGGCCTCCGCACCCGCTACTGCTTCGGCCGCCACGGCGCCGGCGCCGTCCAGGCCGGCGAGTTCGTGGCCGCCGGGACGGTGCTCGGGACCTTCGGGGAGTTCTCCGCCAGCGACCTCCCCTGCCTGAACTTCGGCGTGCTCCTCCAGGCCGGCGGCAAGCTGGTCGCCCTGGACCCGGCTCCCTTCCTGTTCGCCGCCGAGGCGAACCGGAAGACGCCGCTCGGCGCGAGCGTCGTCAACGCCTCGATCCGCATCGAGGACCGCGCCGAGGTCCGGCGCCTCGTCGCGCGCGGGGTTTCCGTGAACTGCGCGTCCGCCGACGGGACCCTTCCCCTGGAGTGGGCGGTCATGACCCAGAACCTGGACATCGCGCGGGATCTCGTCGCGGCCGGAGCGGACCCCCTCGCCGCGACCTGGGACATGCACCAGGCCCACATCGCCCTGCACGGGCCGTCCGTCGCGGAGATCGCCCGGGGATCGTCCAACCCGGCGCTGGTCGCGCTCCTGGGCTCCGACTCGCCCGATGGGCCGTCCGCTATCGCCTCCCCGCGTCGTACAGCTCCCCTGCGGCCTTGGGCCCCACGGACTTCCCGCTGAAGACCACCAGGGCGACGATGGTCAGGATGTAGGGGAGCATGAAGAAGAAGTCCTGCGGCACGGCCTGGAGGAAGGGGATGTCCTTGGCGTAGATGGACAGGGCCTGGGAGAGCCCGAAGAAGAGCCCCGCACCCAGCACGCCGAAGGGATTCCACTTGCCGAAGATGAGGCAGGCCAGGGCGATGAAGCCGGCCCCGTGGATGGAGCCGAGGGTGTACTGGATGTCCTGGGTCAGCACCATGGCGGCTCCGGCGAGGCCCGCCAGGGCTCCCGAGAGGAGGACGCCCGTGTAGCGCATGCCCAGCACGTGGACGCCCATGGAGGCCGCCGCCTGGGGATGCTCGCCGCAGGCCCGGAGCCGCAGGCCGAAGGGCGTCTTGTAGACGGCGAACCAGGTGAGCAGCACGAGCAGGAAGGCGGCGTACGACGTCGGATAGACGTCCTTGAACAGGAGCGTCCCGAGGACGGGCAGGTTCGCCAGGCCCGGCACCGAGACCTTGGAGAGGCCGGTGGTGAAGGCGTTGGTCCGCTGCTGGTCGAAGAAGATCTGGCACAGGTAGACGGTGACGCCGCCCGCCAGGATGATGAGCGCCGTGCCGGAAACGACCTGGTCCGCCTTCAGGTTGATGCTGGCGAAGGCGTGCAGCAGCGAGAACAGCACGCCGGCAAGGATCCCCGCCAGGATGCCGTAGTAGGCGGCCATGGGATTGGGCTCCATCACCACCGTCACCGAGGCGGCCGTGAACCCGCCGATCATCATGATGCCTTCCAGGGCGATGTTGACGATCCCGGAGCGTTCGCTGAAGAGCCCGCCCAGGGCCGCGATCACGAGGGGCGTGGCGTAGACCAGGGCGATGGGGATCATCGTGAGGAGGATGCTCATGGCTCCACCTCCTCGGGGGCCCCGGCCGGCTTGTGGAACCTCAGCTTCCTCATCAGGTATTCGATCCCGTACTTCATGGCGATGAAGAGCACGATGGAGGCCTGGATGATGCTGGCGATCTCCTTGGGGATGCCCTGGGACTGCATGAGGGGCTGGGCGGCCTTCAGCATGCCGAAGAGGAGGCCCGACAGGAGGACGCCGATGGCCGCGTTCCCGCCCACGAGGGCCACCGCGATGCCGTCGAAGCCGTAGCCCTCCGCGGCGGGCAGGGCGCGGCCGAAGCTGAAGGTGCCCACGGTGATCACGGCCCCCGCCAGCCCCGCGAAGGCTCCGGCGATGATCATCGAGGAGACGATGTTGCGGTTCACCTTCATGCCCGCGAACCGGGCGCCGTCCTTGTTGAAGCCCACCGCCCGCAGGCTGAAGCCGAAGGTGGTCTTCTCGATGACGAACCAGTAGACCAGGATCGAGAGGAGCACGGGCACGAAGCCCCAGTTGAGCCGGGATCCGTTGGTCATCCCGGCGAGGGCCGCGCTCTTCAGAAGGGCCGTCTCCGGGATGACTTCGGTCTTGATCCGGTCCACGCTCTTGAAGATGTCCACGATGGCCCAGTTGTTGAGGTAGAGTGCCACGTAGTTGAGCATGATGGTGACCACCACCTCGTGCACGTTGAACCGGGCCTTCAGGAAGCCCGGGATGGCGCCCCAGATCCCGCCCGCCAGCATGGCCGCGGCGAGCACGAGGACGACGTGGACCACCGGGGGCGCCTGGACCCACAGCCCCACGGCGACCGCCGCGATGGACCCCACCATGAGCTGGCCTTCGGCGCCGATGTTGAAGAGGCCCGTCCGGAAGGCGAAGCCGACCGAGAGGCCCGTGAGCATGATGGGCATGGACTGGACGATGAACTCGCCGATGTAGCGGGGATTGAAGGTCCCGGCCCGCAGGTTCTTCCCGCTCACGCTCTGGAGCATGGCGTAGAACATGTCGACGGGACTCCGGCCGGTGGCGACCAGCACCGCGGCGCCCAGGGCGAAGCCCAGCAGGATGACGGCGAGGGGGACGAGGATGGCGGACCTGGCGTGCTTCATGATCTAGTGTTCCCTTCCGGCCGGGGTCCTGCAGCCCGCCATCATCAGGCCGAGCTCGTTCTCGTCGGTCGCGGCCGCGTCCACCACGCCGACGATCTCGCCGCCGTAGATGACCGCGATGCGGTCCGACACGTCGAGGATCTCGTCCAGCTCCATGGAGACGAGCAGGATGGCCTTCCCCTTGTCCCGCTCGGCGACGATCCGCTTGTGGATGTACTCGATGGCGCCCACGTCGAGTCCCCGGGTGGGCTGGGCCACCACGAGCACCTCCGGGGAGCGGTCGATCTCCCGGGCCACGATGGCCTTCTGCTGGTTGCCGCCGGACATGGCCCGCGCCGGCGTGGCGCCTCCCTGCCCGCAGCGCACGTCGAACTCCTGGATGAGCCGCTCGGCGTGGGCCCGGATCCTCCCGAAGTCGAGCACCCCCAGCCGGCTGAACGGCTCGCGGTCGTAGGCGTGCACCACGAAGTTCTCGTCGAGGCGGAAGTCCAGGATGAGACCGTGCTTGTGGCGGTCCTCGGGGATGTGGCCGACGCCCCGCTGCGCGCGGTCCTTGATGGACCGGCCCGCGATGTCCTCGCCGTCGAGGAGGATCCGTCCGCTCTCGACCGCGGCCAGCCCCGTGATGGCCTGGACCAGCTCGGTCTGGCCGTTGCCGTCGATGCCGCAGATGCCGAGGATCTCCCCCGCGCGCACCTCGAGGGACAGGTCCTTCACCCCCAGGAGGCCCTTGGGATTCCGCACGTTCAGGCGGTCCACCTGGAGGAGGACCTTCCCCGGCCGGGAGTCGCCCTTCTCCACGTGGAAGCTCACCTCGCGGCCGACCATCATCTCGGCCATCCGCTGTTCCGAGGTCTCCGCCACGGGCACGGTGCCGATGAGGCGCCCCCGCCGGAGCACCGTGCAGGCGTCGGCGGCCGCCTTGATCTCCTTGAGCTTGTGGGTGATGAGCAGGATGGTCTTCCCCTCCTTCACGAGCCTGCGCATGATGCCCATGAGCTCGTGGATCTCCTGGGGCGTGAGGACGGCGGTGGGCTCGTCGAAGATGAGGATCTCGGCATCCCGGTAGAGCATCTTGAGGATCTCGACGCGCTGCTGCATCCCCACGGAGATGTCCTCGATCCGGGCTTCCGGGTCCACCTTCAACCCGTAGAGATCCGAGAGTTCCCGGACCCGCCTCGCGGCGCCCTTGCGGTCGATGACCAGGCCCGCGCGGGGCTCGAGGCCCAGGATGATGTTCTCGGTCACGGTGAAGTTGTGCACCAGCTTGAAGTGCTGGTGGACCATGCCGATGCCCAGCGCGTTGGCCGTGTTCGGGTTGGCGATGCGGACCGCCTTGCCCCGCACCTTGATGATGCCCGAGTCCGGCTGGTAGAGCCCGAACAGGATGCTCATGAGCGTCGACTTGCCCGCTCCGTTCTCCCCCAGGAGGGCATGGATCGTCCCCTGCTCCACCTGGACGGTGACGCCGTCGTTGGCCCGGACGCCGGGAAAGGACTTGGTGATGTCCAGCATTTCGATGACGTAGGCCACGCCGTGCCCTCCCACCTGGGGTTTCGCCCGCGACAGAACTGCCCCCAACACGCGGGCCGGGGGCAGTGGACAGACCGTCGTGCCGCTTACTTCTTGGCGGGGACCTCGGAGACCACGAGCTTCCCGGAAGCGATCTTGGCTTCGAACTCGGCGACCTTCTTCAGGATGTCGGCCGGGAGGTTCGGGTTCTTCGCGGGGATTCCGACGCCCTTGTTCTTCAACGAGAAGGTGAGCACCTGGCCGCCGGGGAACTTGCCGTCCCGGGTCAGCACGGCCACGTCGTGGGCGGCCACGTCGACCCGCTTCATCATGCTGGTGAGCACCGCGGACTTCCCGGGGGCATAGACGCCGTCGGTGTACTGGTCCTTGTCCACGCCGATGGCCCAGCGCACGTCGCCCTTCTGGGTGCGCTCCTTGGCCTCCTTGATGACGCCGTTGCCCGTGCCGCCCGCGGCATGGAACACGATGTAGGCGCCCGCGCCGTACTGCTTGGCGGCCAGGGCCTGGCCCTTGCCGGGGTTCCCGAACTCGCCGGCATAGTCGACCATCACCTTGCAGGAAGGATTGACGGCCTTCACGCCCTGCTCGAAGCCGGCCTGGAACTTCTCGATCAGCGGGAACTGCATCCCGCCCACGAAGCCCACGGCGTTCTTCTTGTCGGCCTTGGCCTTGAGGCCGGCGGCCACGCCGACCAGGAAGGAGCCCTCGTGCTCCGCGAAGACGGCGTTGGCGACGTTGGGCAGGGTCTTGTCGGCCTTGTCCTTCACCACGGAGTCGATGATGAGGAACTTCTGCTTGGGATATTTCCCGGCGACTTCGGCCATGGCGTTGTTGAAGAGGAAGCCGGGCGCGACGATCAGGTCGAGGCCCTCGTCGGCGAAGGTGCTGAGGTTGGGGACGTAGTCGGCTTCGGCGGTGGACTGGAGGTACTTGTACTCCTTGCCCTGGGTCAGCTTGTTCTCCTTGCCGTAGACCTTGATGCCTTCCCAGGTGCCCTGGTTGAAGGACTTGTCGTCGATGCCGCCGATGTCGGTCACGAGGCCCACCCGGGTGGGGCCGGCGAACGCCACGGACGCCACGGCCAGAGAGACGAGCGCGCGAACGAGGTGCTTCTTCATGAGGGTTCTCCTTGGGGATGAGGCTATGGGAATTTGGGTGGCTGGATGGCCGCCTATGGATGATGCCCCTATTTCAGGCCCCATACAACCATCGTGGATTCATCCCCGCCCCAGTTCCTCCACGATGGCCAGGCCCGAGCTGGCCCCGATCCGGTCGGCCCCGGCCTCGAGCATGGCGAGGGCGTCCCCGCACGTGCGGACGCCCCCCGAGGCCTTCACCTGGAGCCGGTCGCCCACCGTCCTGCGCATGAGGCGGATGTCCTCCACCGTCGCGCCCCCGGTCCCGAAGCCCGTGCTGGTCTTGACGAAGCGGGCGCCCGCCCGCTCGGCCGCCCGGCAGGCCTGGATCTTCTCCTCGTCCGTCAGGCAGCAGGTCTCCAGGATCACCTTCACGGTCGCGTCCCCCGCCGCCTCCACGACCGCCCGGATGTCCGCCTCCACCCCGGGCCAGTCCCCCGCCTTCGCGGCGCCCAGGTTCATGACCATGTCCACTTCCGAGGCGCCCTGGGCCACGGCCAGGCGCGCCTCCGCAGCCTTGGTCTCCGCGCGGTTGGCGCCGAGGGGGAAGCCGATCACCGTGCAGACCAGGACGCCGCTCCCGGCCAGTTCCCGGGCGCAGAGGGGCACCCAGACGGGGTTCACGCACACGCTGGCGAAGCCGCAGACCCTGGCCTCGGCACACAGCTGCCGGACCTGCGCCTCGGTGGCGGCGGCCTTGAGCAGGGTGTGGTCGATGGTCTTCGCGAGGGAGGCTCTGGTCCAAGTCCTGGTCATTTCCCGGCTCCTGTGGGGCTCGATCGGTTGCCCCTAGATCATGCCACCGGAAGACCGGGCGCGGAGAACGGCCCGGGATCCTCGGCCCGGACCCCGAAGAGGCTGAACCGCGAAAGGCGCGAAACGCCCTTCGGGCGCGCGAAAAGAAGACCGGACACGCCGCCGCCTCGCGTTTCCCGTCATTTCGCGCGTTTCGCGGTTCCGTTCTTTTCAGCCGGGACGGTCCGGCATCGGGAACAGGTCCTAGACTGGAGGAAAGCCCCCGCGCCGTCCCGCGGGGGCGCTTTCCCTGGAGATGGCCATGAACCCGGTTTCCCGTGAAGACGATTCCTCCCGCGGCTTCGCCAGCGACAACTTCGCCGGCGTGCATCCCCGGATCATGGACCGGCTGCTGGCCTGCAACCACGGGCATGCCATGGCCTACGGGGAGGACGCGCTGACCGCGAAGGTCCGGGCCTCCTTCTCCCGCCTTTTCGGCCGGGAAGTGGCCACCCACTTCGTCTTCAACGGGACCGCCGCCAACAACCTGTCCCTCATGGCCTTCGCGAAGCCCTACGGCGCGGTGGTCTGTTCCGACATGGCCCACGTCGTCAACGACGAGAGCACTGCCCCGGAGCGCTTCCTGGGCATGCGGCTCCTGCCCGTCCAGAGCGAGCACGGCAAGATCGTGCCCGCCGCCCTGGCGGAGATCCTGGGGCGGGGACACGGAGTCCACGGGGCCCTCCCGGTCGCCCTCACCCTCACCCAGCCCACGGAGCTGGGCACGGTCTACACCCTGGACGAGCTGCGCACGCTGGTCGGCATGGCCCGCGCCCACGGCCTGGGCGTCCACGTCGACGGAGCGCGCATCGGCTGCGCGGTCGCGTCGCTGGGCGTCGGCGTCCGGGAGATGATCCTGGACATGGGCGTGGACATCCTCAGCTTCGGCGGCACCAAGCAGGGGATGCTCTGCGGCGAGGCCGTGGTGATCCTCAAGCCGGGCCTCGGCGAGGAATTTCCCTACTGGCAGAAGCACGGCATGCAGCTGGCGTCCAAGATGCGCTTCATCTCCGCCCAGTTCGAAGGCCTGCTGGAGGACGATCTCTGGATCGAGAACGGACGCCACGCCAACGCCATGGCCCGTCAGCTCCAGGAAGCCCTCCGGGGACTTCCCCGCGTGGAGGTGATCCATCCCGTGGAGGCCAACGCCGTCTTCGCCCGCATCCCCGCCGAGCTGGTGGAGCCCCTCCAGAAGGAGACCTTCTTCTGGCCCTGGGACGAGCGCCAGGGCCTCGTGCGCTGGATGTGCGCCTTCGACTCCCAGGCCGGGGACATCGCGCGGTTCGTCGGCCTCCTCGAACGTTCCCTGCGCTGAACGGGGAAGCCCATGATCCCCGGCCCTGATCCCCTGTTCATCCTCGAGACGGAACGGCTGGTCCTGCGCCGGCAGCTCGCGGCCGACGTGGCGTTCCTCGTCGGCCTGTGGTCCGATCCGGACGTGACCCGCCACCTGGGCGGCCCCCGGGACCGGGCATGGCTGCGCTCCGTCTTCGAGGAGACGGCGGCGGACCCTTTCCGGGAGGACTTCGACCTCTGGCCCGTGGTGGAGAAGGCGTCCGGACTGCCCGTGGGGCACTGCGGCCTGCTTCCGAAGGAGGTCGAGGACCGCCCCGAGATCGAGGTGAACTACATCCTCGCGCGTTCCGCCTGGGGCCGGGGCTACGCCTCGGAGATCGCCGCCGCGCTGGAGCGCTACGCCGCGGACCAGCTGGGCCTGCGCCGCCTGATCGCCCTCATCTCCCCGGAGAACGGCGCCTCCGAACACGTCGCGCGCCGCATCGGCATGCGCCTGGAAGGCGAAACCGTCCGTCCCGGGGGCGCCATCCGCCGCGTCTATGCCGCCAACCTCGAGGAGACACCGTGGAAATCCAGTTGACCAAGGAGACCGAGCAGAAGCTCGTCCACTCCATCCAGCGCTACTTGTCCGAGGACTTCGGCGAGGAGGTCGGCGAGCTCAAGGCCTCGCTGCTCCTCAAGTTCTGCCTGGAGGAGATCGCGCCCAGCGTCTACAATCGGGCCATCGCGGACGCCCAGCGCTACTTCCAGGAGCGGACCATGGACCTCGAGAACGTCTGCTTCGCCGAGGAGTTCGGCCACTGGCGCAGGAAGCCGGGCAGCCGCGAGACGAAGAAGGCCCGGCCGTGACGGCCTGCGTCCTGCGCTCGGCCCGCCTGGGGTTCCGCACCTGGGCCCCCGAGGACCTGCCGCTCGCGGTCTCGCTGTGGGGCAACCCCGCCGTCGCCCGCTACATCCACGCGAAGGGGGCCTTCTCCCCGGAGGAGGCCGCGGCGCGGCTGGCGCGCGAGATGGAGACCCAGCGCCGCTTCGGCATCCAGTACTGGCCCGTCTTCCTGCTCGCGTCCGGCGCCTTCGCCGGATGCTGCGGTCTCAGGCCCGTGGCGCCGAGTCCAGGCACCCTGGAGCTGGGCATCCACCTTCTTCCGGAATTCTGGCACCGGGGGCTCGCCCAGGAAGCCGCCCGCCGCGTCATCGACCACGCCTTCGACGACCTGGAGGCGGACGCCCTCTTCGCGGGACACAACCCCGGCAACGAAGCCTCCCGGGGCCTGCTCGCCCGGCTGGGCTTCACCTACACCCACGACGAGTTCTACCCGCCGACCGGCCTCCAGCATCCGTCCTACCTGCTGGCCCGGCCGGCCGGGAAGGGCCGCCAGCCTTCCACAGGAGGATCCCATGCAGATGACTGACATTCCCTTCGGAACCACCGACTGGACCTCGATCGCGCCCACGGAACACAAGGGCGAGACGGGGATGGCCCTCTGGCGGACCTGCCAGTTCGGCGGGCTCCGGGTCCGGATGGTGGACTACAGCCCGGGCTACAAGGCCGACCACTGGTGCGCCAAGGGCCACATCCTCCTTTGCCTCGACGGAGAGCTGCACACGGAACTCCAGGACGGCAGGATCTTCGTCCTGAGGCCCGGCATGAGCTACCAGGTGGCGGACGGCGCGGAACCGCACCGCTCCTTCACGACCACGGGCGCGAGGCTGTTCATCGTGGACTGAGGCCCCGCGTCAGACGAACCTGATCCGCACGTCCTTGAAGTACTTGGTCTCGAGGACCCGCTGGATGCGGCGGAGGATGTTGCGCCGGATGTCCAGTTCGGCGGGCAGGTTCGGGTCCTGGAGGGCCTCGTTGATCTTCGTCCCCGCCACCACCTGGATGACGTCGCTGTCAAGCAGGATGGAGGCCAGGCAGGTGGCGGCGTTGGGCCTGGCGAGATCGAGGTTCACGCCCTCCTCCAGCATCCGGGCCGTGGTGGCGAGCGTGATCGCCCCCTCGGTGACCAGGTCGAATCCCGCCAGGCTGCACATGGGCGGAACATCCGGATCGAGTTCCCGGAGGTTCATGTCCATCTCCAGCCCCAGCTCCCTCGCCACCAGGTTCGCCGTGGAGCCGCCGCAGACGACCTTGCGTCCCTGGAAGTCCCGGGCCATCTCCGCGACCATGCGGTCCCGCTCCCTGTGCACCGGAGGCCCGGTGAGCACCAGGAGCTGCCTGGGTTTGCGGTAGGAGATGACGCCGCAGGTGATGTCGTCCTTCGCGCGCATCCCGTCCAGGACCAGCGCCTTCTGCACGAGGGCGCGGGCGAGGCAGCGCGCGCTGACGCCCAGGTCCCGCGCGAGGGTCTGTTCCAGGAAGGTCCGGACGGCGTCCTGTTCCCAGCCCAGGGGCATGGCTGGCTGTCCCATGCCGCTCTGGGTCACGCCGTCGCTGAAGACGACGACGCGGTCTCCCGGCTCGGCCTGGAAGGCGCAGTGGTGGATGATGGCGGGCCGGCCGCTGGTGGTCTGGAGTTCCAGGCGCTTCCGCGGCAGGTCCAGGGGCCGCCCGTAGCGGAAGACCAGGCTGGTGGGATTGTCGTACTCGGCGATCCGGGTGGAACCCCGGGGATCCATGTCCACGATGGTGAAGGTGGAATAGGCGATCTGGCGCAGGCTGCAGACGGGGAGCGTCTCCATGATGATCCGGGCGGCCCGGGTGATGTCCGCGTCCGCCGCGACGTAGCGCGCGGCCATGGTCGCCGTGAGGTTGGCGAGGACGTTGGCCTTGATGCCGCTGCCAAGCCCGTCGGCCAGCACGCTGACCATGCGCCCCCCCTCGGCGCCGAGGCACTGGAAGACGTCGCCGCAGGCATCCTGCTTGTGCTTGCGCACCTGGAAGTGATCGATTTCGATGACGTACCTCTCGGCGGACATCAGCGAGGCCCTCCTCCGGCCTCGGTCGGTCCCAGATGGATGGAGTCGACGATGCTGTGCAGGAGCATCTCCGTCTCGGCCGCGTTCTCGCCGAGGAGGTAGGCGATCTGCTGGACGGTCGTCACGTTCTTGCGGATGACTTCCTGGGCTTTCTGGATCACCCCGTCCCGCTGGAAGGCGGGCTCCGTGATGTCCTGCAGGATGCCGCCCGCCAGGCGCCCCTGCTCGATGGGGAAGAGCAGGAGCTGGAAGATGCGGTCCCCCACGCGGCAGTCCCTGCGCAGTTCGGAGGCGCTGGACTCCATCATCTGCACGAAGAGGTTGATGGTGAACGGGGCGACCTTCGCCAGGTCCGCCTGGGGCAGGCCGGGCTCGGCATCGTAGACCATGAGGGTCTCCTCGCCCAGCATCTCGGCGAACTTGCGGTTGCACTCGGCGATGCGCAGGTTCTCGTCGACGATGACCACCCCCGCCGGCACGGACCGGAGGAGGGCATTCGCCTTGTTCATGGCGATCTTGCGCATGTAGCTCACGCACATGGCGACTTCGGCGCGGCCGTCGAGCATGGCGGTGGCCAGCCCCCGGCAGTTGTCGTAGCCGCAGGCCCCGCAGTTCAACTCGTCCTCGAGGGACTGCTTCCCCACGAGGCGCAGGGCGGCCTGGATGTCGGATTCGGAATGCTCGCGCTCCAGGACCGGCGCCGGGGGGAAGGCCAGGCCGAGGTCCTCCGGCACCGCCGCGTTGGCCGGTCCGGCGTCGCCCGTGTAGTCCAGGACGTCCAGCCGCTTCAAGGCCGTCCCGCAGTGGCGGGTCATGCGGGGACCGTTGATGCATCCCCCTTCGCAGGCGAGCAGCTCCAGGAACAAGGGTGCGTCCAGCGGGCAGTCTTCGAGACCGTCCAGCCCGTCCAGGACGGCCCTGACGCCGCTGAAGGACATGGTCCGGACACCGTCGGCGCGGAGGCGGGCCTGCACGCCCCTGAGCATGCCGCCGTCCATCGCGTAGAGGGAGCCGTCCTCGCTGGCCTCCGGCTGGAAGACATCCTCGGGGCGGGGCACCATGGCGTAGGGATCGATGCCGTACTGTTCGAGGTAGGGACGCAGCCCTTCGAAGGTCAGGGCCAGGTCCACCTGCTCGGGGCGGAGGTCGGCCTCGTGCTTCTTGGCGATGCAGGGACCGATGAACACGACGCCGATGTCCTCCCCGAAGGCCCGGCGCAGCAGCTTGGCGTGGGCGCCCACGGGGCTCAGGAGAGGGATGAAGTGGGCCGCGTGCCGGGGCCGGTAGCGCTGGACCAGCTCCACCACGGACGGGCAGGCGGTCGAAAGGTAGAGCTGCGGTTCTCCCTGGGAAAGCATGGAGGCGCAGGCCGCGCTGACTTCCTGCGCGCCCAGGGCCGTCTCGGACACGCCGGCGAACCCCATGGCCTTCAGGGCCGCCACCATGCGGCCCTCGTCCAGGCCCTTGAACTCGGCGACCCAGCTCGGCGCCAGGGAGGCCCAGACCCGCGGCTTGTTGCGGAGGAGGAGCTTGAACCGCCCCATGTCGTCGCGCACCTTCTTGGCCTCGACGGGGCAGGAAGCGACGCATACGCCGCAGTAGATGCAGCGGTCGGCCATCACCGTGGCGCTCTCGTTCTCCACGCGGATGGCCTTGACCGGGCAGTTGCGGAGACACTTGTAGCAGTCCTGGCAACGTGCCTTCTCGGTATAGATCGGCCGGGTCCGTTCCATCGCCGCCTCCTGTCCAGACTACAGTTTCCCACGCTCCAGGTCGCCCAGGGCCGTCTCGATCAGCTGGGGAAGGGACTGCGGATCGATGCCGCAGTGGCATTCCCCATCGATCTCCAGGTTCGGGCCCTGCTTGCACCGGTTCTGGCAGAGCGTGCCCGCCACCTGGACATGATCCTTGTAAGGCGAATTCTGGACCATGTCCATGATCATTTCAGCGTTGCGCTTGTTGCCGCGCGCGAAGCAGCTGCTGCCCATGCAGATGACGATGCGCTTCGATTTACTGCTCATGAGAATTTCCTCCTGGACGTTTCGACCCCGCGGGGGCGGGACGGAGCCCGCCCCCGCGGGATCACATCAGCGGAAGCAGGTGTGGGTTTCCATGGAGACAGGCTCGTCGTCCTGCACCTCCTCCATGCGTTCCAGCACGTCCTCGAGGGTGGCGTGGTGGAGCGTCCGGTCGTTGACGTGCACGCTCGGACCCAGGTCGCACGCTTCCATGCAGAAGGTGGCGCGGATCTCGAACTTCTCCATCATCTCGTCCGTCTCGGCCCGCCTGAGCAGCTGGCGCAGCAGGTCCTGGCTCCCGCGCAGGTGGCACCCAGTCCCGATGCAGACGCTCACGGGGATGCGCGGCTTCCCGCTGATCTCGCTGAACGAGAGGGCCTCGTTCTGGATGCGCTTCCGGTTGTAGTAGACGGTGTGGAGCAGCTTGTGCGCCGCGTGGCTGCCGGGCCGCCCCTCGAGGTGGTCCTTGTAGATGGTCTCCAGGGCGGCGTTCTCCTGGGACCGGTGGGTGTCCATGGAGACGTCCAGGTGGCGCAGGCCGACGGTCCGCTTCCGCCTCGCGCCGGGGTCGTCCGCCGTGGGCTGGCCGCCGCCGCAGACGCAGCCGCCCGGGCAGGCCATCACTTCCACGAAGTCGAACTGGGCGCGGCCTTCCCTCAGGTCGTCCACCAGCTCCCTGGCGTTGGCCAGGCCGCTGACCACGACGGCCTTGACCGTCCCCGAGGAGAGCTCGACGCTGAACTCGCGCCTGCCCTTCTCGTCGCGCACCACTTCGAGGATCTGTCGCCCTTCCGCGCTGCCGCTCAGGTCGCCCGCGAGGTAGCGCAGCACGGCCTCGGTGACCCCGCCGCTGTTGCCGAAGATGATCCCCGCGCCCGTCTTGGCCCCGAAGGGCGCATCCAGGCTCTCGGGCGCCAGGTCCGCCAGGGAGAGGCCCGCGTTGCGGATCATGCGGACGATCTCCTGGGTGGTGACGACGATGTCCACGTCCGGATTGTAGTGGACCTTGAACTCGTCCCGCCGGGCTTCGAACTTCTTGGCCGTGCAGGGCATGAGGCTGACCACCACCAGGTCCTCCCGCTCGACGCCGAGCTGGGCCGGCAGCACCCTCTTGGCGAGGCTGCCGAACATCTGCTGGGGACTCCGGCAGCTGGAGAGGTGCTCGACCTCGACCTTGAAGCCCCGGTCGTTGGGCGTGACGCGGTTCAGCAGCTCGGGGAAGTCCTGCTCCGCCAGCTTGACCCAGGCGGGGCAGCAGGAGGTGAACAGGGGCAGGTTCTTGTTCCGGGTCTTGCGCTGCAGGAACTCGTTGGCCTCCTCGACGACGGTGAGGTCGGCCGCGAACGCGGTGTCGTAGACCTTGTCGAAGCCCATCCTCCGGAGGGCCGCCACGAGCTGGCCCATGACGTTCGAGCCGGCGGGGAGGTTGAAGGCCTCGCCCAGGGCCACGCGGACCGCCGGGGCCACCTGGATCACCACCTTCTTCCGGGGATCGTCGATCGCCTGGTGGACCTTGTCGATGTCCGACTTGACCAGCAGGGCCCCGGTGGGGCACGCCGCCGCGCACTGGCCGCAGGCGACGCAGTCCACCTCGTCCAGCCCCTTGCGGAAGGCCGGCCCCACGGTGATCTGGGAGCCCCTGTTCATGAAGTCGAGGACGCCGATCCCCTGGATCTCGTTGCAGACGCGCACGCAGTCGCCGCAGAGGACGCAGCGGTTGGGGTCGCGCACCAGGCTCGGGGAGCTGGTGTCGATGGGCCACTCCTCCCGGGGGGCCTTGAAGCGCACCTTGGTCACGCCGAGGCGCTCCGCCAGCGACTGGAGCTTGCAGGAGCCGTTCTTCCCGCAGGTGGGGCAGTCGTGGTTGCCGCTGGCCAGCAGCAGCTCCAGATTGGTGCGGCGCAGCTCCCGGACCGCCTTGGTCTGCGTGCGCAGGACCATCCCCGGCTCCGGGGGCGTGGAGCAGGCGGCCTGGAGGCCCCGCCCTTCCACGTCCACCATGCACAGGCGGCAGGCGCCGTAGATGCTCAGCTCGCTGTGGTAGCAGAAGGTCGGCAGCTCGATGTTGACCTTGCGGATGAGTTCCAGCAGGTTCTTCTCGCCGTTGATCTCGACGGTCATCCCGTCGATGGTGAGGGTTTTCGCACTGTTCATGGTTGTCGCTCCTCAGATTCCCTTGATCGCTTCGAACTTGCAGGCCGCCGCACAGGCTCCGCAGCGGATGCACTTGTCGGCCAGGATCCTGTGGGGCTGCTTCCGCGTGCCCTCGATGGCCCCCACCGGGCACTTGCGCGCGCAGAGGGTGCAGCCCTTGCAGATGGAGGGGTCGATCTCGGGCGTGAGGAGGGCCTTGCACTGCCTGGAGGGGCACACCTTCCGCAGCACGTGGGCCTCGTACTCCTCGCGGAAATACTTGAGGGTGCTGAGCACCGGGTTGGGGGCCGTCTTGCCCAGGCCGCAGAGGGAGCCGATCTTGACGTTGCGCGCCAGGTCTTCCAGGAGCGTCAGCGTCTCGGGGGTGGCGCGGCCCTCGGTGATGTCGTCCAGCAGGGCGAGCATCTGCTTCGTCCCTTCGCGACAGGGCACGCACTTCCCGCACGACTCGTTCTGGGTGAAATGCATGAAGAACTTCGCGACCTGGACCATGCAGGTGTCCTGGTTCATGACCACCAGGCCCCCGGAGCCCACCATCGCGCCGATGCCCTGGAGGTTCTCGAAGTCGAGGGGAAGGTCCAGGTGGTCCTGGGTGAGGCAGCCGCCGCTGGGTCCCCCGATCTGCACGGCCTTGAAGCATTCGCCCGTCGGGCGGCCGTCCTTTCCGGTGACCCCGCCGCCCACGTCGAAGACGATGTGGCGCAGGGGAGTGCCGAAGGGCACCTCGATCAGGCCCGTGTTGGCCACGTGCCCCGTCAGGGCGAAGGTCTTGGTGCCCGGCGACTTCTCGGTGCCGACCTCGCGGAAGGCGGCAGCCCCGAGATGGATGATGCTGGGCACGGTGGCGAGCGTCTCCACGTTGTTGATCACGGTGGGACGTCCCCACAGGCCGGACTGGGCCGGGAAGGGAGGCTTGGGGTTGGGCATGCCGCGCCGGCCTTCGATGCTGGAGATGAGCGCGGTCTCCTCGCCGCACACGAAGGCGCCCGCGCCTTCCATCACGTTGAGGCGGAAGCTGAAGGCGCTGCCGAAGAGTCCGTCGCCCAGCAGGCCCATGGCCTCGGCGTCCTTCACCGCCTTCCGCACCCGCTGGACGGCCAGCGGATACTCGGCGCGCACGTAGACATAGCCCTCGTCCGCCCCGATGGCCCTGGCCGCGATCAGCATCCCCTCGATCACGGCGTGGGGATTGCCTTCCATCACCGAGCGGTCCATGAAGGCGCCGGGGTCGCCCTCGTCGCCGTTGCAGATCACGAACTTCTTGCCGTCCGGCTGCTTCCGGGTGATGTCCCACTTACGGCCCGTCGGGAAGCCGCCGCCTCCCCGGCCCCGCAGCCCGGAGTCGAGCATCTCCTTGCACACCGCCTCGGGGCTCATCTCGAGGATGGCCTTCCGGGCGGCGGCATAGCCGCCCAGGGCGATGTATTCCCGCACGTCCTCCGGATCCACGGTTCCGCAGGCCTTCAGCACCGTGCGCTGCTGCCTGGTGTAGAAGGGGATGTCCCCGATGCCGCGGCAGCGGGTGCCGTTGGTCGGATTCACGTAGAGCAGGCGGTCGATGACGCGCCCTTCGACGAGGGTGGCGCGGACCACCTCCTCGGCGTCCTCCGCGTGGACCTTGCAGTAGAGGATGCCGTCCGGCTCGATGCTGAGCAGGGGACCCATCTGGCAGAAGCCCTGGCAGCCGCTCTTGGAGAGATGCAGGTCCTTCACGCCGGCCTCGGGTTCCAGGGCCACCGTCAGGTCCAGGCCGGCCTCGGCCACGGCCTTCTTCAGGACCTCCACCAGCTTGAGCGAACCGCCGGCCATGCACCCGGTGCCCGCGCAGACCACCACGCGCCGCTTGACCTTCCCGGCCGCTTCACGGTAGGACGCGGCCACCGCCTCGAGATTCACTTCCTTCACCGCCGGACTCATCACATGGACTCCTTGTTCGCGATCTGTTTCGCCATGGCCACCGCGCCGTCCACGTCCATCTGCCCGTGGACGTCGTCGTTGATCACCACCACCGGCGCCAGCCCGCAGGCCCCCAGGCAGCTCACCGTCTCGAGGGTGAAGAGCATGTCCGCGGTGGTCTTCTGCTTCCCGTTCAGGCCCAGGTGCCTCCGGAGCTCGTCGGCGATGGCGCCGCTGCCCTTCACGTGGCAGGCCGTCCCGTCGCACACCCGGATGACGTACTTGCCCTTGGGCTCCAGGGCGAAATGGCCGTAGAACGTGGCCACGCCGAAGACCCGGGCCGGCGAGATGCGCAGGGAGCTGGCGATGAAGGCCATGACCTCCTCGGGCAGGTAGCGGTACTCCTCCTGCACGGCCTGGAGGATCGGGACGAGCTTCGACCGGTCGCGATGGAACTCGTCCAGGATCCGGATCACGGCCTTGAAGTGCCGCGCGGCCTGGGGGGAGTTGTCCGCGGAATGTCGCGCGGCCTGGTGTGACTTGACCTCGGTTCTGCACATGGCAGGAATCTCCTTGAAGCGGGCGGACCTCGGCCGTCCGGGCGGAGCCCGGGGCGCCGGAGAGGATCCGGTGAATGAACGGTTCTGCGAGCGCGGGCGCTTCGGCCCGGGGCTCCTGCTTGCTGCTACTGCTGCTCCCGCAGCTTGCGCCCGAGCACGGCCAGGGAGGCGAAAAGATCCACGTGCTCGACGATCGTGCCCTCCGGAACCACGAGGTTCACGGGGGTCAGATTCCAGATGGCCCGCATGCCGGCCTTGACCATCCGGTCGGCGCAGTCCTGGGCCGCGAAGCCCGGCGCGGTGAGGATGCCGATGGGGATCCGCATGCGCCTGGCCAGGTTCTCGAACTTGTCCATCGACAGCACGCGGATGCCCCGGATCTCCGTCCCGATCTTCCGCGGCGAGTTGTCGAAGGCGGCGACCACCTTGATGCCGGTCTGCCAGAGGCCGGGGTCTCCCAGCAGGGCGGTCGCGAGACTGCCGGCGCCGACCAGGAACGCCTCGGACTGGTTGTTCCAGTGCAGGAAGGTCTCGATGGCGGCCAGCAGGTCCGTGATGGAGAAACCGACCTTGGGCCTTCCCTGGATCCCCGTCACGGCCAGGTCCTTGCGGATCTGGGTCGGATGGACGTCCGGGAACGCCTCCGCCAGCACGGTCGTGCTCACGGTCTCCTGGCCCGACGCGCGGAGGTGCTTCAGCGTGTCGTAGTAGCGAGGCAGGCGCCGCAGGATGGGTTCTGGGATGGGGTCGGTGTGCATGGAAATCCCGGCGCAGCTCCGGCTGGGGAGGGTCGGCTCCAGTGTGAGGGAGGTATCGAGATTTTTATATCGCGATTTCCATCTCGATACTAATGTCACACCCTCCGGAGCCTCTGTCAACGGCCGGGCGGGGAAAGTGCAGCGCATCACGCGGCCACCCTTCTCCTGATCGACGCTGCCCTTCCCCTTGGCCATTCAGTTCACCGGGTCCCGGAATAGTCGTAGAACCCGCGGCCGGTTTTGCGGCCCAGGAGTCCTCCGCGCACCATCTTCTTCAGCAGGGGATGGGGCCGGTACTTGGGATCCCCGTACTCCTCGAAGAGCACGTCCATGATCGCCAGGTTCACGTCGTTGCCGATCAGGTCCGCCAGGGCCAGGGGCCCGATCGGATGGTTCGCCCCCAGCTTCATCGCGTTGTCGATGTCCTCCGCGCTCGCCACGCCGTCCGCCAGGATGCCGATCGCCTCGTTGATCATCGGGATGAGGATCCGGTTCACCACGAAGCCCGGCGCCTCCTCCACCTCCACCGCCGTCTTGCCCAGGGCGGGGCACAGGTCCAGCACCATCCGCCGCGTCTCCTCGGAGGTGGCGATCCCCTTGATGACCTCCACCAGCTTCATGACCGGCACCGGGTTGAAGAAGTGCATCCCCACCACCTTGCCGGGACGGCGCGTGGCCGCCGCGATCTCCGTGATCGAGAGCGAGGAGGTGTTGGTGGCGAGGATCGTCTCCGGCCCGCAGAGGGCGTCCAGCTCGGCGAAGATCCGCTTCTTGACGGCCATGTCCTCCACGGCCGCCTCCACCACCAGGGCGGCGTCGGCCCCCTCCTGGAGCTCGGTCACCGGCTTGATCCGGCCCAGGATCCCGGCCTTCGCCTCCTCGGTCAGGGAGCCCTTGGCGACGGCCCTCCCGAGGTTCTTGCCGACCGCCTTGAGGCCCGCCGCCACCCGGTCCATGTCCACGTCCCTCAGGACGACGTCGTGGCCCGCCTGGGCGAAGGCCTGCGCGATGCCGGATCCCATCGTCCCGGCGCCCAACACCATGATCTTCATGCTCAACTCCTTGCAAGATGACGGCCCGAACGCGGCCGAAAGGTTTCAGTATCCCCTGAAAGCGGGGCGCCGCTTCTCCAGGAAGGCGCTCATGCCCTCCTTCTGGTCTTCCGTCGCGAAGCAGAGGCCGAAGAGGTCCTGCTCCAGGGCGATGCCGGTCTCGAGGTCCGTCCCGAGCCCGGCGTTGATGGCCGTCTTGCCGTAGCGCACCGCCACCTGGGCGTTGCGGGCGATCTGCCGGGCGAGGTCCAGGCAGGCGGGCAGCAGCTCCTCCGCCGGCACCACCCGGGACACGAGCCCGATGCGGAGCGCCTCGGCGGCGTCGATCACGGTCCCCGTGAGGATCAGTTCCTTGGCCTTCGCGGCCCCGACGATCCGCGGCAGGCGCTGGGTCCCGGAGAACCCGGGGATGATCCCCAGCGTGACCTCGGGCTGGCCGAACTTGGCCTTCTCGCTGGCGATCCGGATGTCGCAGGCCATGGCCAGCTCGCAGCCCCCGCCCAGGGCGAAGCCGTTCACCGCCGCGATCACCGGCTGGGGCATCCGCTCGATCCTGCGGAAGAGCCGCGCGCCGAGCTCGCCGAAGCGGCGCCCCTGCTCCGGGGAAAGGCCCCGCATCTCCTCGATGTCGGCGCCCGCCACGAAGGCGCGCCCTTCCCCCGTGAGCACGATGACGTCGGCCGCCTCCTGGAGGACGTCGAGGAGGGCGTCGGCCTCCCGCAGCAGGGCCGAGGAGAGGGCGTTGAGCGACTGGGGCCGCGCCACCTTCACCAGGGCGATGCGGCCGTCGAGGAGGACGTTGAAGTGTTCGCAGTGCGAGAGATCGGAAATCGTATCAGGGTGCATGGGTATCCTGAGGCTGCTCCCCGTGGGAGCGCAAAGGCGGGTTGCGGACGGGATCTCGAGATATTTTTATCGAGATCTTGATCTCGATAAACTGTCACACCCTCCCTTCCGGCTGTCAATGACCGGAAGTGGAAAGTGAGGTGCATCACGCGATCCGCGGCCGCCGGCAGGACGTCGCCAGGCGGGCCTCGCTCGGATTCAACCGCAGAACCGCTTCATTTCCGATACGGACAAATGCCCTGTAGGTAGGACCCCCGGGGTGCTATTGGC
>DAOPZL010000051.1:12049-20122 GCA_035353395.1 Holophaga sp. | reverse complement strand
GTGGAATGTCCTACTGCCAGGCGGGGGAAGAGCAGTTCCTGAGAATCCTCTCACTTGCCGGAAATCCAGCCACGGAGACGTTTCGCGTCAAGCTGGAAAGCTGTCGCGAGAATATCGAGCTGGCTTCTCCGGGCATCGACTGGAATGCCGGCTCATCAACGTTACG
Source organism: Holophaga sp. (assembly GCA_035353395.1). Lineage (GTDB taxonomy): Bacteria > Acidobacteriota > Holophagae > Holophagales > Holophagaceae > UBA1801. Next base: position 19,956 of record DAOPZL010000051.1, on the reverse strand, counting down.
GATTCGCTGGCTGCAAAGCCCCGCAAGACGCCAGGAACCCGGAGAGTTGGTGCTGCGGGTCGGTGTCGGCGACGATCCGGAATGAAGGGAATGAAACGCTGGGCCATCGCATCACCCCGGGAATCCCATGAGGACCTGTAGATGGTGGGCAGTATCGCCGGCTGCGCGAGCATGGCGGGACTTGCGGCTGCCTCCGGGATATGGGTCCATGCGCACGGGATTCACGACGATATGGCGCAGAACGGCGGCGAGGACTCGGCCATCTCCTCCGTCATACGGCCCCGGCTGCCGTCGAGCGCCAGCACGACATGCGGAAAAACACTGGCCAAGTAAAGCGCCACGATGTCCTGGGGAAACAAGGGGCGGAGGGTCCTGACCCGCGAGTGAGGGCCCTCGCATCGAGGTGAAGCCCCCACGTCAGCGCAGGCTGGGACCTCGCCCTCAACAAGCCCACGGCGCCGCTTCAGGCATCATCCTGTTCGCTGCACGGGATCCACCGCGGTCCCGACCAATATGCATTAATTCTCACAATTCTCCATCATAATAATCATAATTTTATCATTATTATCCATGACTACTTAAAATAACACAGGTCATATAGGATCCATGTTCGATCTGCTTCTATCTCTTTCATCCCTTGCATCATTATCACTAGATTAAATAATCAAAATATCGACACGGAACATATAAATTCGCTCACAAAATAAAGTATGTTCATAGATAATCTCGTCGCCATCCACACGATTTTCATCTCGGCAATACAAGCAGGATCATGTGTCGAGGAACTCGGGGTCCAGCGATCCCGAGGCCGAAGGCTTGCCGCATGCCCCGTGCAGGATGGGCGATGCCGCGGGGACGCCTGCGGCGGACGAGGGGAGGCGCCTCGGAGGCCAGGGGCGCCGAGATCCGGGCGATGCGGAGAGGGGGTACCAGCCTCCAGGCCGGACAGGGGAGGAAGGTGCCGCTTACATGCGGGGAGATTCCCTTGATACACTCGACATAGTGAACTGCATGTTTCCATAAACATGCTCACTGGATCAAATATGGAGTCGAGAGCATGTTCGCGGTCAATGACTATGTCTTCTATGTATCGACAGGCGTATGCAGGGTAATTGACACCTGCGTCTCCAAGTTGAAGGGCATGGAGGGGCAGGCGTGCTTCGTGCTCCAGCCCATCACCGACCCCGGCTCGCGCCTGTTCGTGCCCATGGACCATGACGACCAGCTCGAAAACATGCGCCCGCTGCTCACCAAGGCAGAGATCCACCGGATGATCGAGGAGATGCCCGCGACGGAAAGCATCTGGATCGCCAACGAACGCGACCGCAGCAGCGGGTATTTCGCCAGGATCCGCTCCTGCGACAGCCGGGAGTGGATCAAGGTCATCCGCACGCTGTACCTCGAGAAGATGCGCAAGAAGGCGAGCGGCAAGGCGTTGACCACCACCGACAGCCGGATCATGGCCATCGCCGAGAAGCTGCTGAACGAGGAATTCGCCTTCGTCCTGGGCATCGATCCGAAGGACGTGGCCGCCTACATCCGGGAAAGGATCCCGGAAGGAGTCTCGTAGGCCTTCCGGTTCGTCCCGCGCCGCGGGGCCTTCCCAGGACGGGACGGCTTCCAGCCGGACCCGCGATCGCTATCTCCGCCCGGACAGAACGCGGAAATTTCACCTGTTCCCTTTTCGGTCGAATGGGGTGAAAATAGCGTGCGACTCCAAGGCGAGACGAATTTTTGTGATCGACGGGCTTGCACGAGCCGGTGCTGTGGCCTGCTTCAGCGTGAGAGGTTGTGATGGCTTTGCTGATGGATACGATCGAACGGGATGGCAACGCGTTCTACAGGGCATTCGAATCCGCGCGGGAGTTCACGTGCAATCCGGAAGCCCGCACGGGGCTCCGCCAGGCCGTCGCCGAGCTGGTGGCGTCCGGGGCGCTCCTGCCCCAGGAGGCCAGCGCATTCGAGCACACCCTGATCACCAGCGAGGGCCGCTTCCTCTGCAAGCCCCGCCTGGTGGGATCCGCGCTGGACTGACGAGGCTATTCGTCCCCTTCCGGGAGCAGGCGCACCCGGGTCTCGTCGAAGGAGATCGAGACGCGCGTCCCCTCGGGCCGGACGCGGCTTTCCGAGGGATCGTCGATCTGGACCAGGATCTCGCCGTAGTCCGTCGCGACGAAGCACTCCACGCTGGAGCCCAGGTACACGTTGGTCGACACGGTCCCGTCGCAGGCCCCGGTGCCTGGGTCGCCCAGCCGCAGGGACTCCGGCCTGGCCATGAGGAAGGCCTTGTCGCCGACGCCGGGCGCCATGGAGCCGGCGACGATCCGGCGTCCCGCCAGGGAGCAGGTCACCGTGTCGTCCTCCTCCTCGCCCAGGACCTCGACGGGGAAGAAGGCCACCTTGCCCACGAACCCGGCGACGAACTTGGAATCGGGCCGCTCGTAGATCGCGGAGGGCCGCCCCACCTGCCGCACCAGTCCGGCCTTCATCACCACGACCCGGTCCGAGAGGCTCATGGCCTCCACCCGGTCGTGGGTGACGTAGATGGCGGTGATGCCCAGGGACTTCTGGATGCGGCGGATCTCGACGCGCATCTGCTCGCGGAGGAGGGCGTCCAGGTTCGAGAGGGGCTCGTCCAGCAGCAGGACCTGGGGGCGGACCACGAGGCTCCGCGCCAGGGCGACGCGCTGCTGCTGGCCGCCCGAGAGACGGCCCGGCGCGCGGCGCGCGAGCTCGGAGAGGCCCACGAGGCCCAGGGCCTCCATCACGCGGGTCTCGGTCTCGGCCTTCGGGACCTTCCGCACGTGCAGGCCGTAGGCGACGTTCTCGAAGACGTCCAGGTGCGGGAAGAGGCCGTAGGACTGGAACACCGTCGCGGTGGCGCGCGCGTTGGGAGGCAGGTAGGTCACGTCCTCCCCGCCGATGCGGATGCGCCCGTGGGTGGGCAGCTCGAAGCCGCCGACCATGCGCAGCATCGTGGTCTTGCCGCAGCCCGAGGGCCCCAGGAGCGTGACGAGTTCGCCGCTCTCGATCTGGAGCTCCGCGTCGCGGACGGCGTAGACGTCCGACCTGGACTTGGGATCCCGGAAGATCTTGGTCACTTTCTCGAGTTGAACGGGAACAGGATGCTTTTCCATGGAGGCTCTCACTGGACGGTCACGGTCTTCTCAAGGTGCTCGCTCTTCTTCACGAGGACGCGCATCAGGCCGAACACGGCCAGGACGATGATGATCAGGGCGGTCGCCAGCACGCTCGCCAGACCGAAGCGGATGTTCTCGGAGAAGTTGTAGATCTGGATCGTGATGTGGTACCAGCGGGCGCTGATGAGGAAGATGATCGCGCTGACGGCGGTCATGGAGCGCACGAAGGTGTACGACATGCTGGAGATGAAGGCGGGCCGGATGAGGGGCAGGATCACGGTCCGGAACACCGTGGCCTGGTCGGCCCCGAGATCCGAGGCGGCCTCCTCGATGGAGGGATCGATCTGCCGCAGGGTGGCCACGCCGCCCTCCAGGCCCACGGGCAGCTCGCGGATGACGTAGCAGACCACCAGGATCGCGCCGGTGCCGACGAGCAGGAGGGGCGGCTGGTTGAAGGCCAGGATGTAGCTGATGCCGATCAGGGTGCCGGGCACCGCGAAGGGGGTCATCATGAGGGCTTCCAGCACGCGCTTGCCGGGGAAGCGCTTCCGCACCACCAGCACGGCCCCGATCATGGCGATGAACCCGGCGATGGGCGTGGCGATGCCCGCGAGGGTCATGGTGGAGAGCATCGCCGCCTTGCCGCGCTGCAGGGCCTCCACGATGTTGACCATCGTGAAGGTGTAGTCGATGCCCCAGTTCTTCACGAAGCAGCCCGCCACGATGGTGCCGTAGAGGGAGACGATGAACACGCTCGTGAGGACCACGCCCGTGAGCAGGAGGATCCGCGTGGGTCTCGAGGCGAGGTCGGAGAGGCGCCCGGAGGGCTTGCCCGTCACCACGACGAAGGACTTCTTGGCCACCCAGGCGCGCTGGACGAAGAAGGCCGTGAGCGTCGGCAGGAGCAGGAGGATCGAGAGGGCCGCGCCGTTGCCCAGGCGGTTCATCCCGGTGACTTCGATGTAGGACTCCACGGAAAGCACGCGGAAGCTCCCCGAGAGAAGGAGGGGATTGGCGAAGTCCGCCAGGGAGTTCGTGAAGACCAGGAGCCAGGAGGAGAGGATCCCCGGCGCCGCCAGGGGCAGGGTCACGCGCGCGAAGGTGCTCCAGCGCGAGGCGTTCAGGTCCAGGCTGGCGTCCTCCAGGGTGGAGTCGATGGCCTCCAGCACCCCCGCCAGGGTGAGGAAGGCGATGGGGAACATGCTGATGGTCTGGACCAGGCCGAGGCCGCCCAGCCCGTAGATTGAGAAGTGGTCGAGGCCCAGGATCCGCTTGGTGACCAGGCCGTTGTTCCCGAAGAGCAGGATGATGGACAGGGTCAGGGAGAAGGGGGGCGAGATGACCGGCAGGGTCGCGAGGGCCGTGACGAGCTTCTTCCCGCGCATGCTGGTGCGGGCGACGAAGAAGGCGAAGAGGAAGCCGAGGAGCGTTGACAGGGTCGCCGTCAGGACGCCCAGCTTCACGGAGCCGGCCAGGGCGCCCAGGTACTGCTTGTTGGTGAGGATCTCCTTCCATACGGCCAGGGAGAAGCGTCCCTGCTGGACGAAGGTCAGCCGCAGGGCCTCGAAGAGCGGGTACGCCACGAAGGTGAGCACGATGGCGAAGAGCACCAGGATGGCGTAGCCCGTGAGGGGATCCCGGGAGAACGTGGCGATGCCGAACCCCAGCGCGAAGAGGAGGAAGGCGATCACCGAGAGGGAGTAGGTCAGGTAGAAGAAGGAGGTGAGGGCCGACTCGTCCACGGCGGCGACCACGATGCCCACGGCGGTGTCGCCCTCCTTGTTCGGCACGGGCGCGAACATGAGCAGGGACTTCTGGGCCCCCAGCCGCACCGGTTCCGGCGACACGAACACCTCGAGGTAGGAGGCCGACTCCACGCCCCGCTTGAAGGAAGCCTCCCCCTGCATGGCGGCCCAGAGGCTCTTCAGCTCCGGATCCAGGGAGGAGACCTTGACCTCGTCGGCCCCCGGGATTCCCTGCACGTGCAGCAGGCGCACCGCCGGGTAGGCCTTCCGGGCCTCGGCCAGCCAGGCGTCCGCGGCCGCGGCATCTCCTCCTGCCGGCGCCGACCGGGCGAGGGCCACGATGAGTTCCTTCTTGTCCTGGAGGACCGTCTTCTCGTAGCTGTCCCGCAGCGCGGAGAACATCCAGAGGTCGATGGCGAGGAAGACCGCGCAGGCGGTCAGGAAGGCGAGGATCTTCTTCTTCGTGAACAAGGAAGGCGCTCCCAGCGTCGACATGAACCACGAACGGCTCCGGGCCGCCCGTGGTTCATGTATCGCGTCAACTCACGAGGACAATCAGCGCTTGGAGCCGATCTCCTTGGTCCAGCGGTCCAGCAGGCGCTCCTTGTTGTCCGCGTCCCACTGCAGGTCCTGCTTGACGGTCTTCACGTCCTCCAGGCTGAAGGCCACGGGGTTCTTGGTGGCGAGCTTGGAGAGGGGCACCACGTACCACTTGCCGATGATGTCCTGGGCGGGCTTGCCGAGGACCCAGTCGTAGAGCTTCTTGGCGTTGACCATGTCCTTGCCGTTCTTGACCAGGGACATGGAGGCCACTTCGTAGCCCGTACCCTCGGAGGGGATGGTGATGACCACGGGGGCGCCTTCCACCTTCAGCTTGACCATGTCGTGGGCGTAGCCGATGGCCACGGGGATCTCGCCGATGGCCACGCTCTTCCCGCCGGCGGCGCCGGATTTCGTGTACTGGTCGATGTTGGCGTCCAGCTTCTTGAGGTAGTCGAAGGTCTTCGCCTCGTCGCCCTTGTAGATGTAGCGGATGGTCGTGATCATGTTGTAGGCCGTGCCGGAGGTGGTGGGGTTGGCCACGCGGATCTTGCCCTTGTACTCGGGCTTGAGCAGGTCCTTCCAGGACTTGGGCGCATTCAGCTTCTGCTCCTTGGCCACCTTCTCGTTGGTGATGAAGCCGAGGGGGCCGACGTAGAGGCCGATCCAGTAGTTCTCCTTGTCCCGGTACTGGGCGGGCGTGTTGCCGGCCAGGCGGGACTTGTAGGGGGTCGTCAGGCCCTTGGCCTTGGCGCTCATGTGGTTGAGGCCGACGCCGCCGACCCAGATGGAGGCCTGGGGATTGGCCTTCTCGGCCTCGAGGCGGGTCTCGACCTCGCCGCCGGCCAGGCGCTGCCAGTTGACCTTGATGCCGGTTTCCTTTTCGAACTGCTCGAAGAGCTGCTTGGCGAGGGGCTCCTCGAGGGTCGTATAGGCGCCCACGGACTGCTGGCCGAAGGCCAAGGTCGCCGCGGCGGCGGCGCCGATTGCGAAGGAGACGAGTTTCTTCATGGGGGTCCTCCCGATGGGGATACGAAGTGGTGGATCCAGGCTCCAGGGAGCCGGAAATCCTCTTGCATTCAGCAGCTCAATCCTACCGCGCGCTTCCTTCGCCCGGACCGCCGAAGAACGTGGAACACATCACTTCGGGACGGGACCGGACGCGGGCTGCGCGAGCCTGAGGCAGTCTTCTACCGGCCCCCATTCCTGTCAAGCCGGATCAGCCCGTCGCCCCGCACGCATCCGCGTCCCCCTCCTCCGCCCGGGCCGGGATGCGCCGGGCGAGCAGCACCAGCCCGAGGGTGCTCAGGAGCCCGAGGACCAGGCCTCCGTGCCACACGGCCCGCGGCGAGATCGCGTCGTTGAGGAAGCCGCCGATCAGCGGCGCGGTGGCGCGGGACAGGCCCCAGCTCACCCAGTAGACGCTCATGTAGCGGCCGCGGAGGTCCGAAGGCGCCCGGCCGGCCACGAAGGTCGTGCCCACCGGAACGATGATGAGCTCGCCCAGGGAGAGGACCACCATGCTCGCCACGAAGCCGGGGAACGTGCTCACCCAGGCGACGGTGCCGACCCCCAGGGCGTAGATCAGCATCCCCACCGCCAGGGTCGGGAGCGGGCGGAACCTGCGCGTCACGGTGGTCACGGGATACTGCACGAACACGCACATCAGCGCGTTGGTGATGGGGATCCAGCTGTAGAGGTACTCGGGCAGCCCGTAGTTCTGCTTCGCGTAGACGGCCAGGAGGGTCCACATCATCAGGGGCGCGATCAGGCCCACGGAGGTGACCAGCACGAACACCACGAAGAAGCGGTCCTTCAGCACGCGGTCGTAGCCGCCGAAGGCCTCCCGCTTCCGGGCTTTCGCGGGCCTGGGAGCCCGCCTGTCGAGGGTCTCCTTCACGAAGACGAGCAGGATGAGGCCGTAGAGCGTCATGGCCAGGGCCGCGAAGTGGAAGGCCATGGCGTAGGAATAGGAGACGATGAACCCGCCGATGGCGGGGCCGATGGCCAGGCCCGAGTTGTTCACCATGCGGAGGATCGAGTAGCCTTCCGTCCGCTGCTCGGGGGGAAGCATGTCCGCCATCATCGAGTCGGAGCCCACGGAGTAGAAGAGCATGGCGGTGTTCATCATGGCCAGGGGGACCAGGAAGCCCAGATAGCTCGCGCCTCGGCTCATCAGGAAGTAGGCGAGGCCGTGGCCGATCTGGGCGGCGAACATGGTCGGCTTGCGGCCGACGTGGTCCGTGATGGCCCCCCCGATGAAGGACAGCGCCAGGCCCGTGCTCGCGCTGAGGGTGATCAGCGTGGCCACGGTCGAGAGCCGCACGCCCAGCTGCCGGCTGATGTAGATCAGCTGGAAGGGCCAGATCAGGCTCGAGCCGAAGGAACTGATCAGCACTCCGAGGGCGATCAGCCAGAACTGGCGGGGAAACCGGCGGTACGTGTCGAGAAGGCGGTTGAGCAGATGGATACCAGAGAAGGG
>DAOPZL010000051.1:0-11949 GCA_035353395.1 Holophaga sp. | reverse complement strand
GAAACCGGCGGTACGTGTCGAGAAGGCGGTTGAGCAGATGGATACCAGAGAAGGGTCGCGGCTCCCGCGATCCGCGGGGAGGTCCGAAACATTCATTTCAGTGTAGACGCAAGTGTCTCCCGGCACGAAGAGGAGTCTTCACCACCGCGGGCGCGGCGCCTGGAACAATCCTGTCGGCAGGGAGGCGGCCCCGGCGATCCAGCTTGTGATCCCGGTGGCGCCTCCGCCCCCCCATGATGGAGGCAGGCGCCGCTTGCCAGGGCGCCCCCGCACGGAGCACCCATGACCCCCTTCAGACTGGAAATGAACGAGGAACAAGCCCTGCTGGAACGCTTCCTGCGCTACGTCCAGGTCGACACCCAGAGCGACGACGACGCCTCCTGCAGCCCGAGCACGGAAAAACAGAAGGATCTCGCCCGCCTCCTGGTGGACGAACTGAAGGCGCTCGGGTGCGCGGACGCCGCCGTGGACGGCTGGGGCTACGTCACCGCCACCGTGCCCTCAAGGCTGCCCGCGGGCCATCCCCCGGTGCCGGTGCTGGGCTTCCTGGCCCACCTGGACACCTACCCCTCCACCCCCGGCGGGGGCGTGAAGCCCCAGGTCATCCGCGACTACCGGGGCGGGGACATCCCCCTCGCCGGCACGCCGGAACACCCCATCTCCCGGTCCGACTACCCGAACCTGGACCGCTGCCTGGGCCACACGCTCGTGACCTCGGACGGGACCACCCTGCTGGGCGCGGACGACAAGGCCGGCATCGCGGAGATCATGACCATGGTCGCCTGGCTGAAGGCCCATCCGGACTTTCCCCACGGGACCCTGCGCATCGGATTCACGACGGACGAGGAAGTGGGCCGGGGCACGGAACACTTCGACGTGGCCGCCTTCGGGGCGGCCTACGCCTACACGGTGGACGGGGCCGAACTGGGCGAGATCGAGGACGAGAACTTCTGCGCCGACTCGGCCACGGTCGCCATCACGGGTCACGACACCCACACCGGCCAGGCCAAGGGCCACATGGTCAACGCCCTCCGGATCGCCGCGTCCCTCATCGACCGCCTGCCCGGGGACCATCTTCCCGAGACCACCGAGGGCAGAGGCTCGTTCCTCCATCCGCACCACCTTTCGGGCAGCGTGGCCGCGGCGGAAATCAAGTTCCTGGTCCGGGCCTTCACCGAGGAGGAACTCTCCCGCCGGGAGGCGGACCTCCAGCGCCTGGCGGAGGAGGCGGAACGCTGCTTCCCGGGCAGCCGGGTCCGGGTGCAGATCCAGCCTTCCTACCGCAACATGGCCCTCAAGGTCGCCGAGGATCCCAAGGTCGTGGACTTCGCCCTGGAGGCCATCCGGCGCCAGGATCTCACCCCCCTCCGGAGGCCCATCCGGGGAGGCACCGACGGCGCGCGCCTGTCCTACATGGGCCTGCTGACCCCGAACCTCTTCACCGGGGCCCAGGGCTACCATTCGGTCCACGAGTGGGCCAGCCTGGCGTGGATGTCCGCCTCCGTCGAATGCTGCCTGCAGATCGTGAACGTCTGGAGGGAGAAGAGCGCCGGCTACTGAGCGGCCTCTTCCCCGGAGGGCCCGATCTCCATCTCCCTGATCTTGCGGTAGAGCGTGTTCCGGCTGATGGCGAGCATCCGGGCAGCCTTGCTGTGGTTGCCCCTCGTGGCCCGCAGGGCGTCGGCGATGGCCTGACGCTCCATCTCCCGCATGGTCGAGACCGCCGGCGAGGCGGACCTTCCCGCGGCGCGGACCCCCTCCCCGCCGAGGGATTCGGCCAGGTGCGCCCCCTCGATCTCCTGGCCGTCCGAGTTGAAGGTCGCCAGTTCCATCACCGATTCCAGCTCCGCGATGTTGCCGGGCCACGGATAGGCGCAGAGCATCTCCCGGGCCTTCGGCGAGACGGACAGCGCCCGGCCGAACTGCAGGCGCATCCGGTCCAGGGAGCGGCCGATCAGCAGGGGGATGTCCTCCGCCCGCTCCCGCAGCGGCGGCAGATGGATCATGGCGGCGTCCAGGAAATGGAAGAGGTCGGGCCTGAAGGACCCTGTCCGGGTCCGCTCCTCCAGGTTCTGCTCCGTGGAGGCGATCACGCGCACGTCCACGGGCATGGCCCGCTTCCCGCCGAGCCGCACCACCTCCCCGGACCGGAGGATGCGGGCCAGGATCGACTGCATCTCCAGGGGAAGGGCGTCGATCTCCTCGATGAACAGGGTCCCGCCGTCCGCGAGTTCGAACTTGCTGGGCTGGCCGGTGGAAGTGGCGTTGCTGAAGGCTCCGGGCTCGAATCCGAGGAACTCCTCGATGACGAGCTCCCGGGGGATCGCGTGGCAGTTGATGGACAGGAAGGGGCCGGAGGCCCTTCCGCCGCAGTTGTGGATGGCGCGGGCGAGGGAGTTCTTCCCGGTCCCCTGCTCCCCCACCAGCAGGATGCTCTCCCGGGAACCCACCGCGGCCAGGGCCTGGCGGCGCATCCGCCGGGCGGCGGGCCCCTGCCCGACGATGTCGTCCAGGGTGAGCCGCGCCTGGGACCCGAGGAGCTGGGTGACGAGCTGGTGCACCTGGGCCATGGGGCGCAGGGTCGTGATGAAGGCCAGGGGCTCGCCCTTCTGGTCCCGGATGATGCGGAGGCTCACGGAGACGTCGTGCTTCTCGCCGTCGACCTTGCAGCTGGCCTCCACGTCGTTCAGCTCCTCGCCTCGCCCCGCCGCCCGGGAGATGCTTTCCGGCAGGGTGATGCGGTCCATCAGGGGGCGGCCCACGACCAGGGAGGGCTTGATGCCGAGCAGTTCCCCCCCCCGGCCGTTCAGGTGGGTGACGAAGCCCTGGGCGGTCCAGGCCAGGATGCCTTCCGAGATCGCGTCCAGGGTCGCGTTGAATTCGGTGGTCTGGGCGTTGGCCTCGCGGATGAAGTGCTCGGCCTGGAGCTGGTTCTCGATGGCCTTGGCCGCCGCGAACACCGTCCCCAGGGAGGGGGACACGCAGGGCCCCTGCCTTTCGATCATCCCGATGGACCCGATCGGACTGCCGTGGGGATCGTAGAGCGGCGCCGCCATCGAGTGGAGCCCGTGGAACGCGAGGAGGAAGTGCTCGGGCCCCACGATCTGCACCGGAAACCCCTCCGCCAGGGCGAGGGAGAAGGCGTTCGTCCCGATCCTCCCCTCGTCGAGGAAGGCCCCGGGCCTGAAGCCCAGGCCGCGCACATGGTCCTCGATGGCGGGATCCCCCAGCATCTCGAAGACGCATGCGGAGCTGTCGGTCAGCACCAGGAGGTGTCCGGACCCTTCGATGAACTGGTAGACGTCCTCCATGACCGGCCTGGCCACCATCCTCAGGAAGCTGTGCTGGACGGACGTGAGGGGCAGCATGCTGGGGCTGAGGTAGGCCCACTGGGGAGCTCCGCGGGGATCGAGGCGGGGAGCGCACCGCTGCCAGGAGAGGGAGACGACCGGATCCATGCCCGCCGACAGCATCCCCTCGCCCACGAACCGTTCCCACTCCGTCCTCAGGCGGGTCACATCCCTCGAAGCGTCAGACGGTTGCATCCACAGCCTCCCCGCTGACCGCCAGGCCCCGGCCCATCAGCATCCCCGTTCCAGCATACCCGGACCCTTCACGACCGCGCGCGAAGCCAAGCGGCCACGGCCTCCCGCACCTCCCCCGCCGTGCCCAGGCCCAGGACGTCCCCGGCCAGTCTTCCGGCCGTCTCCTTCTCGAGGCCCCGGACCAGCTGCTTCGTCCGGGGAATCGACGGAGAAGCCATGCTGAGTTCGTCCATCCCCAGGCCCAGGAGGATGGGCACGGCCAGGGGCTCCCCGCCCAGCTCCCCGCAGATGCCCGCCCACTTCCCGTGGGCGTGCGCGGCCTCGACGACCCGCCGGATGAGCGCCAGCACGGCGGGATGGAGGGCGTCCGTGAGCCCGGCGACCTTGGCGTTGCCCCGCTCGGCAGCCATGGTGTACTGGGTGAGGTCGTTCGTCCCGATGGAGAAGAAATCCACCTCCGGGGCGAGCTTGTCCGCCAGGACCGCCGCGGCCGGGATCTCCACCATGATGCCCGTCTCGAGCCGCTCCGGCGCCCTCTGGCCGCGGGCCAGGACCTCCTCACGGGCCTGGGCGAGCAGGGCCTTCGCGGACCGGACCTCCTCCACCGTGGCGATCATCGGGAACATCACCTTCACGGGATGGAGGGCCGCCGCGCGCTGGACGGCCCGGAGCTGGACCTTGAAGAACTCGGGCTGGGACAGGCACATGCGAACGGCCCGCCAGCCCAGGAAGGGATTGGCCTCGCGGCCGAGCTCGATGTACGGCAGGGGCTTGTCCCCCCCGATGTCCAGGGTGCGGATGATGACGGGACGCCCCTGCATGGCCTCGGCGATCCGACGGTAGGCCTCGAACTGCTCCTCCTCGTCCGGCGCCGTGTCCCGGTCCAGGTAGAGGAACTCGGTTCTCAGGAGCCCCACGCCCTCGGCGCCCGCCGCGACCGCGGCCCTGGCCTCGGCGAGGGAGCCGATGTTGGCGCCGATCTCGACCCGCTTCCCGTCCCGGGTGACCGCCGGGGCGGAGCTGGCCGCGAGGGCCTCCTCGGAGGCCCGTTTCCTGGCCTCGGCCTCGCGCGCGTACCGCGCCAGCGTCTCCGCGTCCGGATCCGGGATCGCCCACCCGTGCTCGGCGTCGACGACCAGGGGGCACCCTTCCGCGAGGTCCAGGATCCGCTCCCCCATCCCCACGAGGGCCGGGATGCCGAAGGTGCGGGCCAGGATCGCGCTGTGGGACGTCGGCCCACCGTAGGCCGTGCAGATCGCCATCACCCGCTCCGGGTCCAGGCGGGCCGTGTCCGCCGGGGCCAAGTCGGAGGCGACCAGGATCCCGGGAGCGTCCAGCGCCGGGGCCGGACGGCCCTGGCCGAGCAGGTTCATCACGACCTGGCAGCCCACGTCGAGCACGTCCACGGCCCGGGCCCGCAGGTACTCGTCGTCCAGGGCCCGGTAGCCGGCGGCCACGGACTCCACGGCCCGGTCCCAGGCGGCGGCGGCGTTGAGCTTGCCGTCGTGGACCAAGCGGTGGGCCGGCTCCCGCAGGGAGGCGTCCTCCAGGAACAGCAGGTGCGCCTCGAAGATCCCGGCGGCATGGCGATCCGCCCGCCGGGCGACCTCCTCGAGGGTGGCCTCGATCTGGCGGCGGGTCCGCTCGATGGCCTTCTCCAGCTTCTCCCATTCCTCCTTGGGATCGGAGATGGTGTGCTGGGGGATCTCCGGCTTGTGCAGGCGGAAGTGCCGGACGGGCCCGGAGGCGATGCCGCCGGAGCCCGGGATGCCCGCGAGGGCCTTCGGGGGCAGGTCTCCCGTCGGCGCGGCGGCCGCGGGCGCCTTCGCGGCCGCCGCCTCGTCCTGGTCCCCGAAATTCTCGTCGGCCAGGGCCTTCAGGGCCTCGAGGGCCTCGTCCGCCTGGAGGCCCGAGGCCTGGATCTCGATCTCGTGCCCCTGCATCACCCCGAGGGTGGCGAGGGCGTTGATGCTGCGGGCCTCCACGGGCCCCCGGTCCCTGGCGAGGTTCCGCACCAGGACCTGGGTGCCGGAGAAGCGCCCCACCGTCTGGACGAACCGCGCCGCGGGGCGGGCATGCAGCCCCAGCTTGTTCGGAATGACGAGGCGCAGCAGGCGCGCCCCAGCGGCGACGGGCGCGGGGGCTTCCGGCGGGGCCGGCGTCCCGGGATGGAGGTGCTCCTCCTTGAAGGCGAGGGCTCCGCGGGCCTCGGCCATCGCCTGTTCCAGGGAGCTCCCGATCCGGGCCTGCACCGCCGCCGCGACGGCGCCCTCCACGAGCGGGGCCTCGCACAGCGCGACGTGGGCGCGGTGCTCCGGCGGGAGCATGTCCAGGGCCATCTCGGTGCTGAGCAGGGCGCTTCCGAGATCCATCAGGACGAGGACGCCGTCCTCGGAGTAGACCCGCTCGATCGCCTGGAGGACGAGGCCCGGGTCGGTGCCGATGGGCTGGCCGGGCAGCGCCATGCCGCCCGCGGCCGCGAGCTGGACCTCCTCTCCGGCCATGCCCCTGGCGAGTTCCAGCACGCCTTCCGCCAGCCTGGCGCTGTGGGAAACAACGACGATTCCGATCACCTTCGACTCCATGGTTGCAGCGAGGAGGCCATCCGGCCCGCGAGGCAGGCCGGACAGTCCTCCACGGAGTGGGATGTGGCGAGCATGCCGGCCGTGATCTCCTCCGGGGGGGCGTCCTTGAACCCCACCGCCCCGCAGGAGCAGGCGTACCAGCCGGGAGGCGCGGCCCAGTACGGCATCTGCGGATCGAGCGCGACGCATTCCACGCCCATGCCCCACCGCGCGTTGGTGACGAGGCGCCGGCACCCCGCCGCCCGCAGGCGCGCGGCGTAGTCGGCGAAATGGCGGCAGTGCCGCATCAGCAGCACGCCCGCGGTGATCCCTGCCGGGAAGGGCCAGGCCAGCGCGTCCGCGCAGACGGCGCTCAGGTTGCCCGGGAGCCCGTCGAGGCCCGCCTCCAGCACCGGCCTGTTCCGCTCCACGGCGATCACCCGCCGGACGCGGGACGCCGCCCTCCGGGCGAAGCGCAGGTCCCCGGCCCCGAGGTCGAGGACGACGTCGTCCGGCTCCAGGAAGTCCAGGGCCGCGCTGTAGGTCGCCTCGTCATAGGGAGCCCAGACGGCTTCCCAATCGGACGGGGCGGCCGACCGGATGTGGGGATCGATGGGATTCAAGCGTGGACTCCGGAAGGGGAGTTCGGACGTACGCGTTCAGTTCTCCTGCCTGGCCCAGGTCTCGGCGGCGGCCCGCAGGAGCAGGTGGGAGGAGGTCGCGCCCGGATCCTGGTGGCCGGCGCTCCGTTCCCCCAGGTAGCTGGCCCGGCCCTTCCGGGCCACCAGCGGGATGGTGGCGGTCATCCCCCGCTCGCAGGCGTCCGCAGACTCGCGCAGGGAATCGGCGAAACCGGAGCCCCTGGCGGCGGAGTCCTTGAGGGCCTGCAGGGCCGGTCCCAGGGCGTCGACCATGGTCTTGTCGCCCGGATTCGCCTTGCCGCGCATGATCACCCCGTCGACCCCGGCCTGCAGCGCCGCGACCCAGTCCCCGAGGGACAGTTCGAGCTTGCCGCTGGCGGCGCTCCCCGCCTGCAGGAAGAACGTGCCGTAGAGGGGCCCGCTCGCGCCGCCCACGGTGGAGACCAAGGTCATGCCGACGGCCTTGAGGATGGAGCCGATGTCCTTGTCGGCGAGCTGGGGGATCTTGGCGCACACGGCCTGGAAGCCCCGGTCCATGTTGGTCCCGTGGTCCCCGTCCCCGATGTCCGAGTCCAGTTGCGTCAGGTAGTCCTTGTTCTCCGCGATGAACGCGGCGAAAGCCTGGATCCAGGCGATCACGTCGTCCCTGAGTACCGTCACGGATTCCTCCTTGGAAGAAGAGGGGCGGCGGGAGGTCCCGCCCCCCCTCGGGCCTGTGGTTCAGATGCCCCAGCGCAGCCCCGGCGTCTTGACCGGAGCATCCCAGAGGCTGATCAGCTCGTCGTCCATCTTGACCAGGGTGATGGAACACCCGGCCATGTCCAGCGAGGTGATGTACGAACCGACGAGGTTGCGGGCGATCTTGATCTGCCGTCCCCCGAGGATCCTGGCCATCTCGTTGTAGACGACGTACAGCTCCACGAGGGGCGTCCCACCCATGCCGTTCACGAAGGCCAGCACGGAATCCCCGGCCTTGAAGGGCAGGTCCTCGAGGATGGGGTTGACCATCATCTCCGTGATCTCGGCGGCGGTCTTGAGCTTCATGCGGGTCCGGCCGGGCTCGCCGTGGATCCCGATCCCGATCTCCATCTCGTCTTCCGGCAGGTCGAAGGTGGGCTTGCCCGCCTGCGGCACGGTGCAGGAGGTCAGGGCCATGCCCATGGACCGCCCCTGGGCGTTCACCTTGCGGCAGATGTCGGCCACGGCCTTGAGGGACCGCTTCTGTTCCGCCGCGGCGCCCGTCATCTTCTCCGCCAGCACCGTGACGCCCACGCCCCGGCGGCCCGCGGTGTAGAGGCTGTCCTGCACGGCCACGTCGTCGTTCGTGACGACGGCTTCCACCTCGATGCCCTCGGCCTTGGCCAGGTCGGCGGCCATCTCGAAGTTGAGGATATCGCCCGTGTAGTTCTTGACGATGTGCAGCACGCCGGCCCCGCCGTCCACCGCCTTCGTGGCGGCCAGCATCTGGTCGGGAGTGGGGGACGTGAACACGGCGCCGGGGCAGGCCGCGTCCAGCATGCCCATGCCGACGAAGCCGCCGTGCATGGGCTCATGGCCGGAGCCGCCGCCCGACACGATGCCCACCTTGCCCTTCACGGGCGCGTCGGCCCGGCAGATGAAATTGGGATCGTAGCTGACCTTGATCAGGTCGGCGTGGGCGAGCGCCATCGCCTGCAAGGCTTCCTTCACGACGTCTTCAGGCTTGTTGATGAGCTTCTTCATGAAAACTCTCCTTTTCTAGCCCTTGGAAGGCTGGTGGGTGAACGGGGGGCCCCGGAGTCCGGGGCGTACAGGAATCGGGAGAAACCGCAGCGTCACGCCTCGGTTTTACGGATGTGTTCCAATTTGTTACACTTGCCTTGCCGCTTCATTGATTATCCCATTTCCTCGACCCCGGGCACGAGTTTTTTTCAGAAAATTCGTGCCGTTTTTGAGCCAGTTTCCCCATGCCGGGCCTGCTCCGAAGAATTATGTGTCAATATCTAACACTTTGGATGGATTCAAGTCCTCAGGTAGGAGGCTCCGTTCACGTCGATCACGCTTCCAGTCATCGATGGGGGCGCATCGAGGGCGCAGAAGACGGCCACCCCGGCCACCTCGTCCGGCGTGGCCACCCGGCCCAGGGGGTGCTGCGCGAGGACGGCGGCCCCCTTGGGCCCCGCGAGAGGTCCGGCCGCCATGTCCGTCTCCACCCAGCCCGGCGCCACGACGAAGAGGTAGACCCCCTGGTCCGCCAAGGCCAGGGCGAGGGACTGGCTGAGGGCGTTCAAGCCGGCCTTGCTCGCCCCGTAGGCCGGGGCGGTGGGCTCGCCGCGGAAGGCGCCGCGGGAGGAGATGTTCACGATCCTCCCGCCCCCGGCCCGCCCCATGGCACTCGCCGCACAGTGGCAGAGATTGGCCGGCCCCAGCAGGTTGATGTCGAGGGTCCGCCGCCAGGCCGACTGCCACCCGGCGTAGTCCGTTCCCGCGAGGGGATGCTCCTCGTAGATGCCTGCGTTGTTCACGACCACCTCCACCCGGCCGAGGGCTGTCGTCACGTCCCTCCAGAGCCGCTCGACCTCGCCGGGCGAGGCCATGTCCGCCCGGAAGGACTTGTGCCCGGAGCCGGGCAGGGACGCGAGGACTTCCCCGGCCAGGGCCTCGTTCTTCTGGTAGTGCACGGCCAGCCGGCAGCCCCTCCGGGCGAGCTCTGCCGCGATGGCCCGGCCGATGCCGCGGGAGGCGCCCGTGACGAGGGCGACGGGGGTCCGGGAAGGCTGGACGGAGGTCATGGCCCACAGCTTAGCTGACTTGCGGGCCTCCAGCCGCCCCGGCGGCGGGGTTGCCCCGTAGACATCCTGGCCGGGGCCGGAGACAATGCCGTCCAGCCTCATCTCCTCACAATTTCTGCCGTCCAGCCGTCCCGCACCCAGGGGGATCCGATGCCAGGTTCCGTCCGCGCAGATGTCCAGAACGCCCCTACCGGCCCGAGGAACGGGAGCCGCCGAGGTCTCGCCTTCGCGGCCCTCGCGCTGTGCGGACTGTTCCTGGGGTGCGGCTCGGGCGGCTCGTCGGAGTCGAGCCGCACCGAGGTCAACTCGCTGGAGGACCTCGAACGGCCGCCGGCGGGGACCGTGACCCTGAGATCCGCCCTGGCCGCGGTCTCCGCGGGCGGGACCATCACCTTCGACCCGGCCCTCGACGGGGGGACCATCCGGCTCACCCTGGTCGGCGAGCCTCACAGCACGCTTCCGGGCGAGGTCTATCCCCAGAACAAGTTCGGCGGCTACCAGGACCGGGACTACGGACGGTCCGCCCTCTATGCGAAGAAGTCCCTGGCCATCGACGCCTCGAACCTGCCGGCCGGCATCACCCTGGCGTGGGCGGGAGGCGACGCGAGCCATGCCCGGGTCCTGGCAGTCTACGGCGATCTGGCCCTGAACAACGTCACCCTCACCTCGGGCTACGCCCAGGCGGAGGCGCTCGACAGCACGGCCCAGCCCTGGACGCTGGCGCGCGGGGGCGGACTCGCGGTCTGGGGAACCGCCACCCTCGACCACTGCACGATCGGCGGCAACACGGCCTCCGGCGACCTGGAGGGCAGTCGGGACCGGGGCACCTATGGGGGCGGCATCTACGCGAACGCCGTCGCGCTGGCCGACTGCGTCGTGAGCGGGAACCTGGCCACCGGCTACGGCGCCGCGGGAGGGGGCATCTACTCCGTGGGCGGCGGGGACGGCGCGTCGGGGATCGATGCCCGCCTCACCCGGTGCGCCGTCACCGGCAACCGCGTCACCGCCCAGCACGCCTACGGCGGGGGGCTCTTCACCCTCGGCGGGGGGCCGAGCCACTCCGCGACGATGACCCTGACGAACTGCACCATCGCCCGGAACCTCGCCCAGGAGAAGCCGTCCATCCCCTCCGGCCAGCAGCACTACTGCCGGGGGGGCGGCGTCTACCTGGGCGGCGGCTCCCTCGCCATCCAGAGCTGCACCCTCGCGGAGAACCAGGTCACCGGCGTCGCCGAGCCGTTCTCCGGGAAGCCCAACCTGGGCGGGGGCGGCGTGGGCGCCACCATCGGCAACGCGCATGTCGTGGAGAGCATGAAGATCTGGCATTCGATCATTGTCGGGAACGAGTTGAACGGCGCGGCCGAGGATGTCTTCACGGGCTCCCTCCTCCACTTCTACAGCTACGGCTGCAACCGCATCGGGAAGCTGGACTTCAGCCAGATCCTGGTGCCGGTTCCGCCGCCCGATTCAGGCTGGCTGGACCTCAGTCGGAAGCACTGGCCCAAGACCGGAGACGCCGACGGCCTCACCCTCGGCGCTGTCCTGGACGCGGGCGCCGTTCACCGTCACCCCAGCCTCCTCTCGGCAGGCACGGACGCAGGGGAGAAGGCCGTCCTGTGGTACCCACCCGCGGGAAGCGCCCTGGACCAGGTGCCGGCCCAAGCCTACAGGGTGAATTCCATCCTGGGCGGCTACCTGGGGTACGGCGAGCCGACGGACGACTTCCTGAACCTCGTCCTGGCGAGGCTGCGAACCGAGGCCTACCTCGGCGGCGGCTTCTGGCCTGAGTGTCCGGACATGACCGGCGTGACCTGGTACGGCCCCTCGGAAACCTGGGTCACCAGCCCCGACAATGCAAGCTGGATCAAGTTCTGGAGGGACCTGGACGCCCGGATCGGGACGGCCCTCGGCACGGCGGTCCTGGGGGACGATTTCTGGGCGGATTTCCCGAGCGGCGCCTTCGATCACGTCACCGTGATCATCACGCGCGAGCGGCAGGATGTGACGCCAGTCCTCGTCGACCAGCTCGGCGCCCCGCGCCCCGAGGAGACTCCGGGCGACATCGGCGCGATCGAGCTTGCGGACTGACCCCCTCTCCGGGCCATCCTTCCACCGGCACGGATAGACTGGCCCATGCCCCTTCGAGACGCCCTTCCCGCCGATGCCGGGGCCCTGGCTGAGGTCCGCTCGCATGACCCGGGGCCTGATCAGGCCGGCTCTCCCGGCCGCTCCCCGTGGTCGTGCCCGTGATGGGCGTCCGGATAGTGGGGATGGGCATGGACCATCCGCTCGTGCCGGTGGCGGTGGGAATGGACCCCCTGCACCGCCCCGGCGTGGCCGTGGGCGTGGTGCGCGTCGTGGAGGTGCGCGTGCTCGTGCTCCAGCGGCTCGTGCTCGTGGACGTGGTCGTGGCGCTCCGTGAGGTGCA
>DAOPZL010000050.1:0-20247 GCA_035353395.1 Holophaga sp. | reverse complement strand
CCCGCGGCCCCCGTGCGGGAGCCGCGTGGATGTTCCGGTTGGGCCGCGTCTAGAGGGTTCTGGACGCGATCAGGTCTATGCCGGTCCCGAAGAGGTCCTTGGCGAGCACCTGCCCCATGGCGACCGGGTGCGCGACCTGCAGTCCGTTGATGAGCTGCATGCAGTCGAAGACGCGCTCCTTGGGGATCGCGCCGCTGGTGCGCACCGGGAGCCTCGGGAGCCGTGCGCCCTGGATGCGGACCGTGGAGGTGAGCATGCGGGTGGGCTCGGTGATCTCCTTGATGGCGTAGTCTTCGCCCCGCTTGCAGGTGACGCCCGTGACCTTGTAGCCCTTCGGGGCGGTCGGATCCTCCTCGATGGAGCAGTGGCAGCCGAGGGGGCAGACGATGCAGATGAGGTCACGCTTCATGGGCCACCTCCTCGAGACACACATGGAGTTCCCCGGACAGGCCCTGGAGCTTGTCGATGGGGATCTTGACGGATTCCATCTCGCCGGGGGTCAGGTGGACCTTGCGGACCTTCTTCACGATGTCCTCGCCGTGGCGGACCGTCAGGTACTTGTTCTTGCACGGCTCGGTCACGCGCATCATCAGGTCGACTTCCTTTTCCAGGTTGCCGACGCGGATGCTCTGCGGCACCACGTAGCGGATGCCGAGGCCCGCCCGGGTGACCAGGTCCGCCGGGAGGTCCGCCAGCTGGCCCTGGGCGAAACGGGACGCGTTGTGGCCCGCCTTGCGGGCCTCCTCCGTGACCCAGTCGACCAGGTCGTGGACCTGCACCACGTTCCCGCAGGCGAAGATGCCCTGCACGCTCGTCTCCATGCTCTCGTTCACGACGGGACCGCCCGTCACGGGATCGAGGCGGATCCCCGCCGACTTCGAAAGCTCGTTCTCCGGGATGAGGCCCACGGAGAGCAGGAGCGTGTCGCAGTCGTAGTGGATCTCGGTGCCCGGGATCGGCTGGCGCTTGTCGTCCACCTTGGCGATGGTGACGCCTTCCACCCGGTCCCGGCCCTCGATGTCGACGACGGTGTGGCTCAGGTAGAGCGGGATGTCGAAGTCGTCCAGGCACTGCACGATGTTGCGCGTGAGCCCGCCCGAGTAGGGCAGCAGCTCCGCCACGGCGAGCACCTTGGCCCCTTCCAGGGTGAGGCGGCGCGCCATGATCAGGCCGATGTCGCCCGACCCGAGGACCACGATTCGCCGGCCGACCATGTAGCCTTCCATGTTGACGTAGCGCTGGGCCGAGCCCGCCGAGTAGATGCCGGCGGGGCGGGTGCCCGGGATGCTTAGGGCGCCGCGGGTGCGCTCCCTGCAGCCCATGGCGAGGACGATGGCCCTGGCCTGGAGGATCTCGAAGCCGTGCCTGGAGCTGATGACGTCCAGGGTCCGGTCGTCGCGGATCTCCAGGACCATGGTGTCCAGGCGGTATTCGATGCCGAGGGACTCCAGTTCCTGGATGAAGCGTTCGGCGTATTCCGGGCCGGTGAGCTCCTCCTTGAAGATGTGCAGGCCGAACCCGTTGTGGATGCACTGCTGGAGGATGCCTCCGAGCTCGCGGTCCCGTTCGAGGACCAGGATGCTGCGGGAGCCGCTCTTGTGGGCTTCGACGGCGGCGGCCAAGCCCGCCGGGCCGCCGCCCACGATGATGATGTCGTAAGTGTTCATGGTCATCACTCCCCCGTTGCGGTCTTGGTGAGGCCCGTCAGCAGGACGGACGCCGGTCGGTCCTTCCGGACCTCGTTCATGGGGATGTGCAACTCGCGGGAGAGGATCTCCACGACCCGCGGACCGCAGAAACCGCCCTGGCACCGGCCCGTTCCGGGCCGCAGCCTCCGCTTGACCCCGTCCACGGTGGTCGCGCCGGCGTTGCGGTGGATGGCGTCCACGATCTCGCCCTCGGTGACGCTCTCGCAGCGGCACACGATCCGGCCGAAGCGCGGATCCTTCCTGATCCATGCCGCCTTCGCCTCTCCGCTGAGCTGCGCGAAGTGGAGCATGGGACGCCTGACAGGGTTGAAGTCGGGCCTGGGAGGTGGATCGCCCAGGTACTCTCGCACGAGACCGCTCATGTGCACGGCGATGGCCGGGGCCGAAGTCAGGCCCGGCGACTCGATGCCCGCGGCGTCGAAGAAGCCGGGAGCGCCCTTGGCCTCGCCGATGATGAAATCGTGGGTGTCGGGCGTGGATCGCACGCCCGCGAAGGAAGTGATGACGGCACTGTAGACCACGCCGTCGCAGGACCTGGATGCGGCCTCCCGGATGGACTTGAGCCCCGCGGCCGTGGTCTCGACGTGCTCGGGCCCCGCGACCTGCTCGGCGTTGGGTCCGACGATCAAGTTGCCGTGGACCGTCGGGGAGATCAGCACGCCCTTGCCGTTCGGCGTGGGGCACTGGAAGATCGTGTGGCTCACGAAGCTCCCCTCGCTGCGGTCCAGGACGAAGTATTCCCCGCGGCGGGGGATGATCCTGAAGCAGGGTTCCGAGACGAGATCGTGGATCCGGTCGGAATAGAGCCCCGCGCAGTTGATGACGACCTTGCTTTCGACGGTCCGGCCTCCGGCCGTCACGCGGTAGCCGCCCTCGATCCTGTCGATGGCCGTGACCTCGCTGTCCAGCATGAGTTCCATGCCGTTGTCGACGGCGTTCTCGGCCGCGGCGATGGCCAGTTCCCAGGGGCCCACGATGCCGCCCGTGGGCGCGTAGAGGGCCTCCACGACTTCCTTCGAGATGCGGGGCTCGCGCCGGCGCACCTCGTCGCCGCTGAGGAGTTCCAGGGAGGGCACCCCGTTCCGCTTCCCGCGGTCCATCAGCGTGTAGAGTTCCGGAAGTTCCTCTTTCCCGAAGGCGAGCACGAGGGATCCGTTCCGCTTCAGCGGGACGCCGAGTTCCCCGCACACGCGGTCGTACATCGCGTTGCCTTCCACGTTGAACCTTGCCTTCAACGTTCCGGGACTCGCGTCGAAACCCGCATGGACGATGGCGCTGTTCGCCTTCGTGGTTCCGTTGGCGACATCGCTGTCCTTCTCGACCAGCAGCGTCTTGACCCTGTAGCGGCTCAATTCGCGCCCGATGAGACAACCGACGACGCCGCCGCCGATGATGGTGATGTCGATCAAGTGCTACCTCCCTGCTCAAGCTTTCCCAATTCGCGAAGAAGCCGTCCTCGAGGGAGCGTCACATCCGCGACGCCCCTCGAGCACGGCTCTCCAGTCTCAAACCCGTTCTGCGCTCTTCGCGATTCAGTTGTTCCGGGAAGTCTTCCCGGGCCTTCTCACAGACTTGCCGCTTCCACGGGCCTGTCCAGCGTGTCGACTATTCTTCCCACTTCAGGGCACGTTCGACGGCCCGCTTCCAGCCCTTGTAGAGCTTCTCGCGCACCGCGGCGTCCATGGCCGGCTTGAAGTTGCGGTCCACCGCCCACTTGGCGGCGATCTCGTCCTTGCTCTTCCAGAAGCCGACGGCGAGGCCGGCCAGGAAGGCGGCGCCCATGGCGGTCGTTTCGGTGACCACCGGGCGGTCGACGGGAACGCCGAGGATGTCGGACTGGAACTGCATGAGGAAGTTGTTCGCCACGGCGCCGCCGTCGACCTTGAGGGCCTTCAGCTTGATGCCGGAGTCGAATTCCATGGCTTCGAGGACGTCGCGGGTCTGGTAGGCGATGGACTCCAGCGTGGCGCGGACCACATGGTTCCTGTTCGCGCCGCGGGTGAGGCCCACGATGGCGCCGCGGGCATACATGTCCCAGTAGGGGGCGCCGAGGCCCACGAAGCCGGGCACCACGTAGACGCCGTGGGTGTCGGCGACGGCGGTGGCCAGCTCTTCGGACTGGGCCGCGTTGTCCACCAGCTTCAACTCGTCACGGAGCCACTGGACGGCCGCGCCGGCCACGAAGATGCTGCCTTCCAGCGCGTATTCCACCTTGCCGTTCACGCCCCAGGCGATGGTGGTCAGCAGGCCCTTGGTGGAGGGAACCCGCTTGGTGCCGGTGTTCATGAGCATGAAGCAGCCGGTGCCGTAGGTGTTCTTCGCCATGCCTTCAGCGAAGCAGGCCTGCCCGAAGAGGGCCGCCTGCTGGTCGCCGGCGTCGCCCGCGATGGGGATCTCGGCGCCGCCGAAGGTCTGGGGATCGGTGGCCCCGTAGACGCAGCTGGAGGGCTTCACTTCCGGCAGCATGCAGAGGGGGATGTCCATCTCGTCCAGGATCTTCTGGTCCCACTTCAGCTCCTTGATGTTGAAGAGCATCGTGCGGGAGGCGTTGGAATAGTCGGTGACGTGCACCTTCCCGCGCGTGAGGTTCCAGATCAGCCAGGTGTCGACGTTCCCGAAGAGCAGCTCGCCCTTCTTGGCGCGCTCGCGGGCGCCTTCGACGTTGTCGAGGATCCACTTCACCTTGGTGCCGGAGAAGTAGGCATCCACCACCAGGCCGGTGTTCTCGCGGATGTAGCCCTCGAGGCCCTTGGCCTTGAGCGCGTCGCAGATGCTCGCGGTGCGGCGGCACTGCCAGACGATGGCGTTGTAGATGGGCTTGCCGGTCGCCTTATCCCACACGATGGTGGTCTCGCGCTGGTTGGTGATGCCGATGGCGGCGATCTCGTCGGGCTTGGCGCCCAGCTTCTCGATCACCTCGCGGGCCACGCCGCTCTGGGTGCCCCAGATCTCCATGGGATCATGCTCGACCCAGCCCGGCTTCGGGTAGATCTGCCTGAATTCCTGCTGGGCCACGCCGGCGCCCTTGCCGGTCTCGTCGAAGAGGATGGCGCGGGAGCTGGTCGTGCCCTGGTCGAGGGCCAGTACGTATTTCTTGGTCATAGCGAACACTCCTTGGTTTTATGACGCGAACAGTTTCGTTGGACGATCGTCGAAGCGTCGGACTCGGTCCGCCGCCTAGATGCCCACGGAAACGGCCACCAGGGCGGCGATGATGCCACCGATGATGGGTCCGACCACGGGGATCCAGGAGTAGCCCCAGTCGTTCCCGCCCTTGCCGGCGATCGGCAGGACGGCGTGGGCGATGCGGGGACCCAGGTCACGGGCAGGGTTGATGGCGTAACCCGTGGGGCCGCCGAGGCTGAGGCCGATGCCCCAGATCAGCATGGCGACGAGGTAGGGGCCGACGCCGGAAGCGGGAGCGCCAGCGGTGCCGCCCGTCTTCGCGAAGATCGCGAAGATCACGAAGACCAGCACGAAGGTGCCGATGATCTCGCACACGAGGTTCCAGAAGGAACTCCGGATGCCGGGGGCGGTGGAGTGGCAGGCCAGCTTCAGGCCGGGGTCCGTGGTCTCGGCCCAGTGCGGGAGGTAGGCGAGGAAGACCAGCACGGAACCGAGGAAGGCGCCGATCATTTCGCCGGCGATCCGGTTCATGGCGGCGGCGGCGTCCGTCCCGCCGTGGATCATCTTGGCGATGGTCACGGCCGGGTTCAGGTCCGCCTCCATGCTGCCCGTTGCGTTGGCCACGAACACGCCGGCCATGACCGCGAAGGCCCACCCCGCGGTGATCACGATCCAGCCCGAGTTCTGGCCTTTGGACTTGTTGAGCAGGACATTGGCGACCACGCCGTTGCCGAGCAGGATCAAGATCATCGTGCCGAAGAGCTCGCCCAGGAATTGATTGCCCATAACTCTCTCCTTTTGTGATTGAGCGGAACGCCCAAGTGGGTTATTGGAAACTCGCTTTCGTATGGTGCTTCAATCGTGTTTCATTCTTTCCGGGGTGCTTGCAGACGATCGTTACCTTCACTTTCATCAATGGCGTCGGCCTGATAACGATTTCCGGATAATCATCGGACCGATTTCTTGAAGGGGCTTGCCTCATGAGTTGGTACACAGAAACGGGAGAGTCGCTAGAACTCTCCCGTTCGATCTACATAGAGATAGCCGAAAGAGTTTATTCGTGGCTCTCCCGTCTCGTGCCAGTGATTCCGATATTCAATTTGTGATGAGCATGAAAGGAATTGCGGGGGGCGTCAAGTCTGAAAATTTCCACTTGTTTTTACTACTCCTGCGCGCGCCTGTCCTGAACGGCCGGCTGTTCATTATTCAGGGGCCAAAGGTCGCTCCTGCTCGTGGACACGGCGATGGCGCCGCCGGCCAGGATCTTCTCGATGTCCGAGGCCGTGTTGATGAGCCCTCCCGCGATGATGGGCGCGTTGGTCTGCCGGTGGATGTGGCTGATCACCCTGGGGATGATGCCGGGCATGATCTCGATGGCGTCCGTGCGGATCTTGCCGATGCCCTCGATGGCGCTCTCCACGGAGAGGCTGTCCAGCATGAAGAAGCGCTGGACCACGCGGATGCCCAGTTCGAGCGCCTTCTTGGCCATGTTGGACTTTGTCGTGAGCACCCCGCAGTTGCGCTTGAAATGCCGATAGAAGTACTCCAGCACCACGGGGTTCGAGGCCAGGCCGTTGACCATGTCCAGGTGCACGAACGGCATCTTGCCGCTGCGGATGATGGCGTTCACGTGGTCGTCCAGGGTCAGGATGTCGCCGTAGAGGATGAACACGATGTCGTGGGAGGAGTGCAGGGCCTTCTTCATCGCCGCATCGTCCTTCACGGCAGGGATCACCCGGTTGCGCTCCAGCATCTTCCTGAACGGCTCCTTCTCGGCGTGGTCCATGATCCGTGTCCCTTATGCGATCCGCTGAATCATACCCTGTCGCACCGCCGAACTGGGTGAGAAACCGCATCAGGACTGGCGTTGTCCAGGACCGGGGCCGGTCGCCGGGGCCTCCGGGGTGCCGGCCCTCCGGTTCCGGGAAGGCGTTCCGGGGGCCTGGATCGTTCGCGCCAGGAGATGAATGGGTGAAGTTAAATAATGATAAAAAATAAGTTATAATAAATCGTGGAAATCATTTCTAGTTGCGATGAAATTTCATGAGATGTTGGAAAACTGGTTTGGATCCGAAAGACGGAAGACATGGACCTGCTGCTTGATGCCTTGATCGACACGACGAAGATGATTCCCTTCCTGCTGCTGGCCTACGTGCTGGTGGGCTGGCTGGAGCACCGCTACGGCGACCGGATGGGGCACTTCGTGACGCATCTCGGCAAGGGCGGCCCCGTGATCGGCGCCCTGGTCGGATGTTTCCCTCAGTGCGGATTCTCCGTGCTGGCCGCGGCGCTCTACACCAAGCGGCTGGTCAGCGCGGGCACCCTGCTGTCGGTCTTCCTGGCCACCTCCGACGAGGCGGTGCCGATCCTCTTCTCGATTCCCGGAAAGGCGAGGATCGTGCTCCCGCTCATCCTCATCAAGCTGGCCATCGCCATCATGGCCGGACTGGCTTTCGACGGCCTGTTCGGCCGTCGCCAGGAAGCACCGGAGCCTGCCGGGGACCATGAGGAGGAGGAAGACGAGGCCCTGCACCACGCGGCCTGCTGCGCCCACGAAGTCTCCAGCCGCCCTTCGCTGCTGAAGGCCCTGGTCAAGCATCCGCTCCTCCATACGGGGAAGGTGTTCTGCTACCTCCTGGTGCTGACCGCGGCACTCAACTTCGTCCTGTACCAGGTCGGCGCCGAGCGCATGGGGATGGCGCTCCGGCACGGCAGCGCCTTCCAGCCCATCGTCGCGGGGCTGATCGGGCTGATCCCGAACTGCTTCACCTCGGTCCTGCTGGCGGAACTCTACGCCCGGAGCATGCTTGGTTTCGGCGCCCTGGTGGCGGGCCTCTCGGTCAGCGGCGGGCTGGGCCTCGTCGTGCTGGTCAGGGAGAACAAGAACTGGCGCGACACGCTGCTGATCATCGCCTCCCTCTACGCCACGAGCGTCGCCTGGGGGATGTTCTGGCAGCGGATACACTGGTTCTAGGAGGCAGAGCTTCGGCATGCGCACCCCCCTGAGTTCGTCCCTCCACGCCGCCGGACTGCGGGTCACGCCCCAGCGCCAGGCCATCCTCCAGGTACTGGACGATTCCGATCGTCCCCTCAACGTGGAGGAGATCCTCTCGAGGATGGCGGGCTACCGTTCCGGAATCCCCACGGTGTACCGCAACCTGCAGCAGTTCGCGGCGCAGGGCTGGGTGGAGCCCATCGTCGGGCCCGACCAGGTGATGCGCTTCGTCCGCTGCCAGTCGCCGGGGCACCACCACCACGTGCAGTGCGAGAAGTGCGGGCGGATGGTGGAAGTCGAGGGCTGCGCCATCAAGCAGGTGCTGGAGTCCCTGGAGGCCCAGTCCGGGTTCCGCATCACCCGCCACCAGCTCCAGCTGTTCGGGTTGTGCCCGCGGTGCCGGGAGGCGTAGCCGGTTCCCCCAGGATCAGCCGGTAGAGGGCGGCCTCGGCCTCGGACAGGTCCGGGGAGCCGTAGCGCCGGCGCTCCCGGGGCAGGCCCACCTCCCTGCGCTCCAGGATCCGGGCCGGCTTGTCGGAAAGGACCACGACGGTGTCGCCCAGGTAGAGAGCCTCCCGGACCTCGTGCGTCACGAAGACGACGGTCCGGGGATCCTCGGCCTGCAGTTCCAGGAAGGCGTCCATCAGGCCGATGCGGGTCCTGAGGTCCACGGACTGGAAGGGCTCGTCCATGAGGAGCAGGTCCGCGGGGTAGGCGAAGGCCCGGGCCAGGGCCGTCCGCTGGCGCATGCCGCCCGAAAGCTGGGCGGGCTTCAGGGCCCGGGCTTCCCGCAGGCCCACGGCGGAGAGGAACCGCAGGGCCCGCTCGCGGCGAGCCTCGCGCGGGAGTTCGGCACGGAGGACCAGCTCCACGTTCCGCAGGGCGGAGAAGGAGGGGACGAGCCGCGGCTCCTGGAACACGCAGCTGAAGCGCGCGCCCTCGAAACCGGCCCGCTCTCCGGCATCGGCGGACAGCAGCCCCGAGAGGATGTGGAGCAGGGTGGTCTTGCCGCATCCGGAGGGACCGAGCACCGCGGTCACCTTGCCGGCCGGGAAGTCGAGGGAGAAATCGTCCAGGACGCGCAGGCCGCCGTAGGATTTCGAGATTTCACGAAGGCCGTACGTCGCCACCGCGCCTCCTCCGGATGAGCTTGAACGCGAGATCGGTCAGGGCGCAGAGCAGGATCCCCGCGAGGGTCCAGGCGAAGACCTCCGCCGTCTCCAGCTCGATGCGCGCCCGGTTCATGCCCGTGCCCAGGGCCCGCGCCGGCTGGCTCAGCACCTCGCCCGCGACGACCACCTTCCAGCAGAGCCCCAGCGCGCCGTGGGCAGCCGACGCCAGGTGGGGCGCCATGGCCGGGGCGTAGATGCTCCGCAGCCGGTCGCGCCTCCGGAGCTGGAACAGCCGGGACATCTCGAGGAGCTTCGGGTCCGCCGAACGGACGCCCTGGCGCACGTCCCCCACGACAACGGGGAAGGCCATGAGCACCGCCGCGAAGATGGGCACGGTCCCCGAGGGGAACCAGATCAAGGCGAGGAGGATGACGGCCAGCACCGGCGTGGCCCGGGTGATGGTCAGGGCCGGCGCCATGGCGTAGGCGAGGGGAGAGGACAGGCCGCAGGCCAGGCCGACCGCGATGCCCGCGGCCATGGAGATCCCGAAGGAGGCGAGGCCGCGGAGGAACGTGGCCTGCAGCGCCAGCAGGAACTTGGCCGTGGGGAAGAGCACCGCCGCGGACCGGGCGACCCGGAGCGGGGAGGGCAACACGATCTCCGAGTCGACGAAGTGCGCCGCCGCCGCCCAGATCCCCAGGACGGCCAGGGCTCCCAGGGAGGCGAAGACCGCGGGCCGGGTCCCCCCGGAGGAGCCGCTACCGGGGGATTTCCGCATAGAAGTCCGGGCCGGGGAGCCTGCCCCCGATCGACTTGGGGGAGACGGCCAGGAACACGGAGAGCAGGGCCTCCATGTCCGCCCTGGCCGCGCGCGCGGGCGTGAAGACGTAGGCGGACCGCGGAATTGCGGCCGCCGCGACCGCCGCCTTCATCCCGAGGTCGTGCTTCTCCGCCAGGGTCCCCGCTTCCGCGGGGTGCGCCTTGACCCATGCGATGGAGGCCTCGTAGGCGCCCGCGAGGGCCTTGGCAGTCTTCGGCCGTTCCTGGAGGAGGGCGTCCCGCATCACGAAGACGGACATGGGATAGCCGGGGCGGCCGGTGGTTTCCTTCCAGAGAGCCTCCAGGGAGAACGGGACGCGCGCCTGGGGATTGCCCTTGAGGGCCTGGGTCGCGAAGGGTTCGGGGAGGACCGCCGCGGAGATCCGTCCGGCCGCCAGGGAGGCGGCGATCTCGGGGGGCGGAAGGTGGAAGGCGAGGGTCAGGTCCTTGTCCGGGTCCAGTCCCTTCTTCCTGGCGATGGCGCGCAGGAGGTATTCCGGCGTGGCCCCCTGGCCCGCGACGTGCAGCTCGCGGCCCTTCAAGTCCTCGAAGGTCTTGACGGCGGGATCGGTGGTGACGACGGAGACCATGCCCATGCCCACCACGGCGACCATCCGGTAGGGCAGGCCGGCGGTCCGGAGCTTCGCGGCCATGTTCACGGGGAGGACGGCCGCGTCCAGCTCGCCGGATACGAGCCTGGCCGCCATGGCGTCCGCGGAGGCCACGGCCTCCAGGGCCAGGGTGTCGCCGCCGGGGAGGCCGGGAGGAGCTTCGAACAGCCTGGCCATGCCGATCCCCGTGGGACCCTTCAGGGCACCCACGCGGACGGCCACGCCTCCGGCGGCGCAGGCGGAAAGGGCAAGCAGGAAGGCCGCGGCAAGCCTGGCAACACGTTTCATGACTCAGGTCCCCCCATGAGCATTATGCAGCATGCACCGAGGTCCCGGGCCGGGACGAAGCAGCTCAGTCCTCCTCGTCGGCCTCGCGCGCTCCCCGGCTCCTCGCCAGCTGTCCGCACGCCCCGGCCACGTCCTGGCCCCTGCTGCGGCGCACGCTCACGGTGAGGCCCTGGCCCGACAGGTAGCCGCCCAGCTCGCGGATGCGGGATTCGTCCGGGGGTTCGAACCCGCCTCCTTCGTGGGGATTGAAGGGGATGAGGTTGATCTTGGAGGGGAACTTCCTGGCGAAGGCCGCGAGGCGGCGGGCGTCCTCGAGGCTGTCCGTCGCGCCCTTCAGGAGGACGTATTCCAGGGTGATGCGCTCCCCCTTCTCGAGGGGGAAGGCCTTCAGGGCTTCCGCGAGGGCCGCCAGGTTCCACACCCGGTTGACGGGCATGATGCGGGAACGGTGCTCGTCCGTGGTGCCGTTGAGGCTCAACGCCAGCCGGGGACGCGGATGGAAGTCGCCCAGGCGCCGGATGCCGGACACGAGGCCGGAGGTGCTGACCGTGACCCGGCGGGCCGGGACGGCCAGGCCGTCGGGATCGTTCAGGAGCCGGAAGGCCCGCATGACGTGGGCCAGGTTGTGCAGGGGCTCGCCCATGCCCATGAACACCAGGTTCACCGGTTTTCCCGCGGGATGCCCGTGGTGGTTGAGCATGGCGACCACCTGCCCGGCGATCTCGGTGCTGGTGAGGTTGCGCTGGATGCCCATCCTCCCCGTGGCGCAGAAGGTGCAGCCCATGGCGCAGCCCACCTGGCTGGAGAGGCAGAGGGTGGTCCGGTCCTCGTAGGGCATGTGGACGCCTTCGACCAGGCGGCCGTCCTGCAGGCGGAAGGCGTGCTTGGTCGAGCCGTCCTCGCTGGCGGCGCTCTCCACGATCCCGGGCCAGGCCAGGTCCACCGACGCCTCGAGTCTCGCGCGCAGCTCCTTGGACAGGGAGGTGAAGGAGGACCAGCCGGTCCAGCGGTGGTGGTAGAGCCCTTCGAAGATCTGGCGGGCCCGGTAGGGCTTCTCGCCCAGGGCCCCCACCAGGTCCTCCAGCTGGGCCCGGTCCATGCCGGCGGCGTTGGGGCGGGCATCCGCGCCAGGTTCCGGGGCCGGGCGGTCCCAGGGGAGTTCGATCGCGCTCATCGGGAAGCCTCAGTCCAGGGAGATCTTGAACTTCTGCAGGAATGCCCGGTCCTCCTCGGACCACGAGGGGGTCTCGGGCTGGGGGGCCTCCGCCGCCGGCGATGCCTCGGGCACCCGAGGCGGGGCGCCCGGAGCCGCATCCTGGTCCGTGGCCGGC
Source organism: Holophaga sp. (assembly GCA_035353395.1). GTDB lineage: Bacteria > Acidobacteriota > Holophagae > Holophagales > Holophagaceae > UBA1801. Next base: position 8,256 of record DAOPZL010000050.1, on the reverse strand, counting down.
TCCTCCCGGCGCTGGAGCGCCAGCGTCGCCTCGATCATCAGGCCGATCTCGTAGCCGTGCTCCTGGATCTGCCGGGCCAGGTCCCGGCACTGCTCGTCCGTCACCAGCGCCTGGACGAGCGCCCGGCCGAGGCGGTCCACGAGCTCGCGCAGATCCTCCGGAATTTCCATGCTGGCCTCCCGCGGCCATTCTACCGCCACCCCGCGGAAGGAAAGGCTCCCCCGCATGGGCCGCCTGGGGTAGGTTGGAAGCCATGTCCATGGTCCTCGTCAGTTCCTGTCTGCTTGGCGAGCCGGTCCGCTACGACGGCGGCTCGGCCCCCTCCAGGCATCCGGTGATGGACCGGTGGCTGGCGGAGGGACGGGTCGTGTCCTTCTGCCCGGAACGGGCGGGGGGGCTCGGCATTCCTCGACCTCCCGTCGAGTTGCTCGGCGGCGGGGGCGAGGCGGTGCTCGAGGCCCAGGCAAGGGTCGGGGGAGCCGGAGGGGAGGACGTGACGGCCGCGTTCATCGCGGGCGCCCTGGCGGCGGTGGCGCTGTGCCGGCGCCGGGGCATCCGCGTGGCGGTCCTGAAGGAGCGGAGCCCGTCCTGCGGAAGCGCATGGATCCACGACGGGACCTTCTCGGGGCGGCTCGTCCCCGGGCAGGGCGTGGCCGCGGCCGCCCTGAGGGCCGGCGGGATCGACGTCTTCTCCGAGGCCGGCTGGGAGTGCGCCCAGGCGCGCCTGGCCGAATTGGAGAGGACGTGAACGCCGCGCCGCGTCATACTCGGCGAGCCCGTTCATCGAAGATCCCTGGGAGACAAGGAGTGATCATGGCGAAGGCGATCCGGTTCCACGCATGCGGCGGCCCCGAGGTCATGCGCCTCGAGGAGGTGCCCCTGGGCGCCCCCGGTCCCGGGGAGGTGCGGGTCAGGCAGGAGGCCTGCGGGGTCAACTTCCTGGACACCTACCAGCGGAGCGGACTCTACAAGGTGCCGCTGCCTTCGGGGGCGGGCAACGAGGGGGCGGGGATCGTCGAGGAGACCGGTCCCGGCGTCTCGCGGTTCCGGCCAGGGGACCGGGTCGCCTACGCGGGGGGACCCGTCGGCGCCTATGCGGAGGCGCGCAACCTGCCCGAGGATCGCCTGTGCGCGCTGCCCGGCGGCATCTCCTTCGAACAGGGCGCCGCCATGATGCTGAAGGGCATGACGGTCCAGTACCTGATCCGGCGGACCTACCGGGTGAAGGCCGGGGATGCCGTGCTGTTCCACGCGGCCTCGGGGGGCGTGGGGCTCATCGCCTGCCAGTGGCTGAAGGCGCTCGGCGCCACGGTGATCGGCACCGCGGGCTCCGAGGAGAAGTGCGAGCTCGCCCGGAGGCACGGCGCGGACCACTGCATCAACTACCGCGCCGAGGACTTCACGGAGCGGGTGAGGGCCCTCACGGGCGGCGAAGGCGTGTCCGTGGTCTACGATTCCGTGGGCAGGGACACCTTCCTGGGCTCCATCAAGAGCCTTCGGCCCTTCGGACTCCTGGTGAGCTTCGGGAACGCCTCGGGCCCGGTGGCCCCCTTCGAGCCCGGCCTGCTGGCGCAGAACGGCTCCCTCTACTTCACGCGGCCCACGCTGTTCACCCACATCGCCCGGCGGGAGGACCTGGAGGCGATCTCGAAGGATCTCTTCGACATCGTGCTCTCCGGCCAGGTGAGGATCGAAGTGGCGCGGCGCTATGCCCTGGCCGACGCCCCCCAGGCCCACCGTGACCTCGAGGGCCGGCTGACCCACGGCGCCAGCATCCTGGTGCCGTGAACCTCGGGGAGGCCGCCGTTCAGCCGAGCTTTCGGGCGGTCAGCACGAGATTGGCGGCCTGGCTCTCCTCGGCGACGGGTTCGCCGACGAGGGAGGGATGGAACCGGATCTCCCGGAAGCCCGCCTGCTGGAGCAGGTCGAGGTACTGGCCGTCGTCGTAGGCTTCGATGCTCATCGCGCAGGAGGTCGTGGTCCCGCCGGGGACCTCCACGACGAAGAATCTCTGGGTGGCCGTGCGGCTTTCCGGGTCCCAGAAGGCCTCGGTGAGGCAGAGATGGGGCCTGTCGGAGAAGAGCCCCCCTCCTTCGCCACGGGAGTACCACGAGGTTCCGGATCGCCCGCAGCGTTCGACGATCTGGTACCGCTGGGGCTCGAGCAGGATGGCCCCTCCGGGCGCCAGCGCCGCGAATGCACGGGCCAGGATCGCGCGCGCCTCCTCCCGGCGGAACACGTTGAGCTGGCCGAAGAGCAGCATCACGAGGCCGAAGCCGGCTCCATAGCCGGCCGTGCGGATGTCCTCCAGCTGGTATGCGCACCGGATCCCCTGCTGCCGGGCCGTTTCCTTCGCATGTTCCACGGCCGCGGGCGCGTAGTCGATGCCGTGGCATTCGTGTCCCAGCCTGGCGAGGCGTTCCAGATACAGCCCCGGCCCGCAGGCCAGCTCGAGAACGCGGGAGGGTCGACTCTCCAGAACCTGGGCATGCATCCAGGCGACCTGCCGGTCGATGATCTCGAAGCTCCGGCTGGCCAGGTTGTGGGCCTGGTCGAGATGTTCGCGCAGCATGCGCCGGCTGAAGGCCGGATCGCTCCAGGGGATGTTCTCCCCCTCGGCCCATGCCTGGGGGGGGAGGGTTCGGCGGACAAGCTCAAGGAGAGTCATGGGATCGCCCTACTCGAACTGCTTCCTGAACGCCTCGAACTCGTCCCGCAGCTTCAGGAACTCCTCCTTCAAGGCCGCCAGCTCCGCCTCCAGTGGCACGGCGCGCGAAGGCGCGGGGGCCGCGGCGGGGGCCGGGCCCTCCGGGACGTCCCCCAGCAGGTGGGCGTAGCGAGTCTCCTTGGTGCCCGGCTGCCTGGGCAGGGGCGCGACCAGGGGAGGCGCCGACTCGCGCATCACCTCCAGGGCCGTCTCCACCTCCTGGAGATGCTGGAAGGAGTACATCCGGGTGCAGTGGCCGCGCAGCTCCCCCGGCGTCTGGGGACCGCGCAGCAGGAGCTCGGCCAGGACGGCGGCCTCCTGGACGGAAAGGCCCATCGCCTCGACGATCCGGTGCTCGTACTTCTGGACCCTGCAGCCCGGGCCGTCCACGATCCAGACGAGCTGCCGGTCGCGGAGGCCTTCCAGGGCGGCGGCCACGGCGGCCTCGCCGAGGGCCGTGACGGGATCGCGGTTCGTGCTCTGGTTGCAGGCGTTCACGAGGGCGTGGAGGGTCAGGGGATAGTAGTCGGGCGTCGCCATCTGCTTCTCGATGAGGCAGCCCAGGACCCGCTGTTCCACGGGGTCGAGGAGAGCGTCGTTCATGGTTCATGCCTCCTTGTCGATCAAAGACCGTATTCCGTCCAGCGCCGCGTGATCCGAGCCAGGATGTCCTCGGGGAAGGCGAGATCCCGCGGCCATTCCCGCTGGAAATCGTCGAGGGCCTTGCTCTTGCGGGTGGCGTCGATGCCCACCTTGCTGCCGAAGGCCGCCCGTTCGCCGGCATGGTCCAGGACGTCCAGGGGACCTTCCGTGAAGAGCATGTCGCGGCGGGGATCCACGTTCGAGGTCACCCTGAACAGCACCTCGTCCATGTCCCGTGGATCGATGTCCGCATCCACCAGGATGATCGTCCTGGCGATCATCCTGGGGCCCAGCCCCCAGAGGCCGTTCATGACCTTCTGGACCTGTCCCGGGTATTCCTTCTTGACCGCCACCACCCCCAGGTTGCGGAAGGCGCCCGCAGCGGGGAAGTGCATGTCCACGATCTCGGGCAGGCACAGGCGGAGCAGGGGCAGGAAGATCCGCTCGGTGGCGAGGCCCAGGTGGCCGTCCTCCCGGGGCGGGCGGCCCGCGATGGCGGCGGGGTAGACGGGATGCTTGCGCATCGTGAGGGCTTCCACGTGCATGACGGGGGCGTCGTCCGCCGGGGCGTAGCAGCCGCTGCGATCCCCGAAAGGGCCCATCCTGCGGCGTTCTGCGGGGTCCACCCAGCCTTCGATGACGAGCTCGGATCCCGCGGGCACCTCCAGGTCCTGGGTCACGCACCTCGCCATCTCCACCCCGTCCCCACGCAGGAAGCCCGCGAACAGGAGCGCCGGGATGCAGGAAGGGAGCGGCGCCGAGGCCGCGTAGAGGAGGACGGGATCCCCGCCGAGGGCAACCGCCACGGGCATGCGCCCGCTCGCCCCGGCCTGGTCCCGGAGGCATGCCTGGAGACCCAGGGTGAGGTCATCGTGCACCTGGAGCCGGCAGAGCCCCATGCTGCCCCGCCCGTCCTGGTGCCGCACGTGGCACATGCCCATCGTGATGGAAGGCCCGGCGTCCTCCGGCCACGCGGTGAGGATCGGAAGCCGGGCGAGGCTGGCCGCCGCGCCCTTGAGGACCACGTCCTGGCACGCCCCCTTCCGCACGGTCCGGGGTCTCCAGCTCGAGACCTGCGCGTGCAGGGGCGGCCTGGAGAGCTTATGGAAGAAGCCTGCCGCGGACTCCGGAAGGGAGCCCTGGAGAAGCTGCTCGAGCCGGTCGCCGAGGGCGTCCAGGCCGCAGGGGTCGTCCTCGACTCCCAGGGCCATGGAGATGCGCCGATCGCTCCCGTAGGCGTTCATGACCACGGGCATGGTCGCGCCCTTGGGGTTCTCGAAGAGCAGGGCGCTTCCCCCCCCGGCCTGCCTGGAGACGCGGTCCGCAATGGCGCCCATCTCCAGTCCGGGATCGACTTCCGCCTTGACCCGCTTCAGCTCGCCGGCGGCCTCGAGCTGTTTCAGGAAGGACTGGAAATCACGGGCCATGGTGCCCTCCAGGGTCCAGTTTCCCACCCGGAGTTCCCGCTGCGGAGCACAACCGACGGAAGATGCTGAACGCCACGCGCGGGAAGGGATCGGCGCTTCCGCGTCCCCGGCCCTCCTCAGCCGAGGATCTCCTGCACGTAGCGCTCCAGCGTGGCCTGGAAATAGGGATTGAGGTCGACGAACTCCAGGCCAACGAGGACGACCCCCTCGTTCCTGCCGGGCTGCCTGCCGAGCAGCCAGCTGATGGAAGCCTGCAGCGGGGTGCTGGGAATGCGCGGATGCACCAGGTACATCGTGTGGACCAAGGTCCCCTTGGCCATCCCCTCGGCCTCCTCCGCCGGCACCTTGATGCAGCACCCTCCCGCGCTCAGGTTGGTCATGACCAGACCCGTGTAGGCCTTGTCTCCCAGGTGGAACCGGACGGTATGGTCTTCGTCTACATTGGCGCGCGGGTAGCGGCGGCGGTTGCTCGAGTCGTCCATGGAGGAGAAGCCGTTCAAGATGAGGCGGAACTCGCCTTACCATTCCTGATCGGCTCCGGGAGCTGCGAACATGAGCCGGTCTAGCCGGCGGCACGAAAAAGCGCCCCGAAGGGCGCTTCCGGAAGGCTTGCGGAACCTACTCGGCGGACAGTTCCACGCGCCGGCGCTCCTTGAGGCGGCCGGCCTTGCCGAGCTTCTCGCGCAGGAAGTAGAGCTTGGCGCGGCGGACCTTGCCGCTGCGGACCACGTCCATGTGGTCGATGGAGGGGCTGTTCAGGGGGAAGATGCGCTCGACGCCGACACCCTCGCTGATCTTGCGGACGGTGAAGGAGGTGCGGAGACCGCCGCCGCGAATGCCGATGACCACGCCCTGGAAGACCTGGATGCGCTCCTTTTCGCCTTCCCTCACCTTGACGTGCACCTTGACGGTGTCGCCCGGGGAGATCCTGGGGAGATCTTTCCGGATCAGGGTGGCTTCGAGACGATCGATGATGTTCATGATGGCTCCTGTGGGGCCAGCGGTCCGTACATCCGCGGAGGAAGGGACATGGCGCACGCAACCCCTGGTTCGGGGACTGACCAGTGTAGCCTGGATTCCCCGGGGGACCAAGCGCGAAAAACGCGGAGCCCGGGTCAGGGCCGCGGGAAGCCCTTCCAGCCCTTCGGCTTGGGTCGGTCCTGGTCCGCCGGGTGCTCCGCCTGCCAGGCGCACCACTGTTCCGGGCGCGTCAGGAAGGGGACGCGGTCCGACAGGAACCGGGCCCACAAGTCGGGCCTCAGGCGCCGGGTCCTCGACATGGCCTCGCGCAGGCGCCAGAGGCGGATCGCCTCGTGGTTGCCTCCCCGCAGGACCCCGGGCACCGGAATGCCTTCGAAGACTTCCGGCCGGGTGTAGTGCGGGTGATCCAGCAGGCCCGTCGCGAAGGAGTCCTGTTCCGCGGAGTCCTGGTTGCCCAGCACGCCGGGCAGCCAGCGGCACACGGCGTCGATCAGGAAGAGGGCGGGCAGCTCTCCGCCCGAGAGGACGGCCTCCCCGATGCTGAACTCCTCGTCCACGAAGAGGTCCACGGCGCGCTGGTCCACGCCCTCGTAGCGGGTGCAGACCAGGATCACCTGGTCCAGCCCGGCCAGCTCGAGCACCTTGGCGTGGGTGAGCGCCGGGGCGGCAGGCGTGAAATGGACGACCCGGCTCGATCCGGAGCGCGGAAGCGCGGCGAGGGCGTCCTTCAGCACCTCCGGCCGCAGCACCATGCCCGGCCCCCCGCCGAAGGGCGCGTCGTCGACGTGGCCGAAGGTGTTGCCCGAGAAGGGACGGTAGGAATGGGTGTGCAGCTCGTGCCCCAGCTCGCGGAAGGCCCTCCCCGTGACGCCGAGGCGAGCCGTCTCGAAGTATTCGGAAAAGAGCGTCAGGACATCGAAGCGCATCAGGACCATCCCGGATGGAAGGTGCTCGCGAGCCAGTGTCGCATGCCGGCGGACATGACCAGGATCTCGTGGATGGAGAAGGCGAAGTAGACCGTGGTGGCCAGGGTGATCGCGGCCCCCAGCCAGGCCATGGAGGGCCATTCCTCCAGCAGGGCCACGCCATAGAGGATCAAGGCGATCGCCGGCAGCAGGTTGGCGAAGGGAAGGGGGACGGGCAGGGCCGCCACGAAGGCCGTCCATGCCACCAGGAACCCCAGGAACTTGCGGCTCGGCGCCTTGCGGGGCCCGCGCCGCTCGGCGAGCCAGGCGATGCGGGCCTCCACCTTGGCGAGCAGGTCCTTGATCCTGCCCCGGTGCAGGACCATCCTGCGGACGGTGCCGGGCAGCCAGGGCTGCGGCGCGCCCCGCATCATGCTGACCCCGAGCAGGAGCGTCACCAGGCTGAGGAGGTTGGCCAGGCCCGGAACGAAGGTGCACAGCGCCAGGAGCAGGACCGTGAGGCCCCAGACCTGTTCGCCCGCCTCCGCGACGAGCTGGCCCATGGTGATGACCGGGTAGCGGTCCAGCAGCCCGTGGAGCCTCGTGAAGAAGGGGCGCTGGCCCCCGGGCTGGATCCTGGTGAGTTCGAGGCGGGGGAGGGCCGCCCAGACCGGACTCAGCGCGGCCTGGATGCGCCCGAGCCGCCTGGAGCCTGAACGGATGAAGCGGCCTCGCCGGAAGGTGCCCCGCGAAAGTCTCACGAGTCCCGTTCTTCCGGCGGGTCCATGCCTTCCGAGAACCGGTCTTCCTCGTCGGACAGCGAGTCCGGGATCTTGTAGGTCCCGGAGGCCCAGGCGCCGAGGTCCAGGATCTTGCACCGCTCCGAGCAGAAAGGCTTCCACGGACTGGCGCCCCAGGAAACGGGTTTCCGGCAGATCGGGCAGGGACGGACGGTCATGTCGGGATCATAGCGGATCCCGGTGGTTTCGTTGACGGGCAAAGGAGAAGATGGGGATTCCTTCGAATGTGATCAATTAAACAACAAAAAATCTTAGTCAAAATTAGAAGATTTGATTGACAGGAAGATGGACTTGCCTACACTGGTTCCTGGATGGCCCCGTCGGGCCCTCGCAACGGTCCAGGAAACGGAGGACACCATGTCGAAAATCATTGGCATCGATCTCGGAACGACCAACAGCTGCGTGGCGGTCATGGAAGGCGGGGTGCCGAAGGTCATTCCCAACGCGGAAGGCACCAACACGACCCCGTCGGTCATCGGCTTCAACCCCAAGACCAACGAGCGCCTCCTGGGCGCCGCGGCGAAGCGCCAGGCGGTGGCCCAGCCCAAGAACACGGTCTATTCGATCAAGCGCTTCATGGGGCTGCCCTTCGCCGATTCCGACAAGGAGCAGAAGCTCGTCAACTACGTCGTAGAGCGCTCCGAGAAGGGCAGCTGCGCGGTGAACATCGCCGGCAAGCATCTCAGTCCCGAAGAGCTGAGCGCCATGATCCTCACCAAGATGAAGGACACCGCCGAAGCCTACCTGGGCGAGAAGGTCACCAAGGCCGTCATCACGGTGCCCGCCTACTTCAA
>DAOPZL010000049.1:17177-20760 GCA_035353395.1 Holophaga sp. | reverse complement strand
GGCCGGCCGCGAGCCCTTCGTGACGCCCTTCGTCCCCAAGGACCAGCCCGCCCCGGCGGACGAGTCGAACTCGGGCAACAGCAACGAGTTCTCCGCCCCGGCCCCGGCTGCTCCGGCGCCAGGCGCGCCTGCCGCGCCCGCAGCGCCCCCGGCCCCCTAGCCTGGATCGGCACGAGAAGACTGGAACCGGCGCCCGCAAGGCGCCGGTTCCCGTTCATCCGCGCATCATTGCCGGCGGCGCGTCGACCAACGAAATGATGCCGGCCAGATCCCGCTGGATGCCGGAGATGTGCCGGGAGATCTCCTGGAGCGCTGGATCGCCGCCCTGGGGTGGACCCGCATGGCCGGAGATGCGCTCGATCGTCTTGAGGGAATGCAGGACCGGCGCGAGCAGGGCCTTGATCCGTTCCGAACGTTCCGCGGCCTCGAGCTCGGACGCGCGCTTTTCCGAGAACAGGCGCGCGTTCTGCAGGGCCACCGCCGCGGAGCTCGCGATGGTCATCAGCAGGTCCCGGTCGTGCTCGTCGTAGACCCGTTCCTTGTGGTGGTTCTGGACGATGATCACGCCGAGGACCTGGTTTCCGAGGAGAAGAGGAACCCCGAGCCACGACAGGGCGGCAGGATCCCCGACGGGCTGGACTCCCAGCCTCGCCATCCACTGGATCGCGTTCTCCTTGATCAGCACGGGCGTCCGGTTGTGGATGATGTAGCCCGAGATGCCCAGGTTCGCGGGCAGGCGGGTGAGCGCCTCCTTGTCCAGCTCGGATTCCGTGATGTTCAGGACGAACTCGTGCTCGCCCTTCGCCGGGTTGTAGAGGGACATGGCGAAGTTGCGCGTGTCGACGAGCCGCGAGGCCTGGCGGTAGGTCTCCTGGACGACCTCCTCGACCGCCAGGCGGCTCGTCAGGGCCCGGCTCAGCTCGTTGATGACGGCCATCTCCTTGGCCAGGTCCCGGGTCTCGACCAGTTCCTTCTCGCGATCCAGGGCCTCCTGCTTGAGCCGGTTGATGTCCGTGACGTAGCCGGTCATGTGGAGGGGGCGGCCCTCCTTGTCCCTGACCGCCTTGCCGCGGACCAGGAACCACGTGTAGGTCCCGGCCTTGGTCATCAGCCGTTCCTCCACGCGGTAGGGCGTGCCTTTCTTGAGGTGCGCCTGGAGGGTGGCCGTGGCGCGGGGCAGGTCCTCGGGATGGGCGAAGGTCTGGAAGGGATCTCCCGACAGCACGCAGATGGCCTTGTCGATCCCGAGCAGTGCGGCGATGCGGGGAGACCAGTGCAGGGCTCCGCGGGCCAGGTCCCAGTGCCAGACGTTCTCGTCGGAGATCCTCTGGGCCAGGTGGAAGTAGTCCAGTCCCGAGAGGCAGCTGCCGGCGGGTTGCTGGGGAAGGGGCTCGTGGCTGGCGGGAGGCGTGTCCCGATGTCTCTGTCCCGTTTTCGTCATGGCTCGATCCCGACCTCAAGCTGCCTGGACTGTCCGGCGGACCGTGGGGGGCCGAGGAGGTCCCGTCCGCCGGCAAGACTTGAACCAGACAAGGATACCTGGGAAGGGCGGCCCGTGCGGCGGGAGCGGAGGCGATTTCGGCATAGACTGGTCCGATGGCCTCCCGGCGTTCCAACCTCGACCGCAGCCCCGCCCTGAGGCGGAAGCTGGCGGACCTGCCCACCCGGCCCGGCGTCTACCTGTACCGGGACCAGGAAGGGAACCTCCTCTACGTCGGGAAGGCCAAGGTCCTGCGCAACCGGGTCAAGAGCTACTTCCAGAACAAGCACCTGGACGCCAAGACCCGCCGGCTGGTGGCGCGCATCTGGGACCTGGAGTTCATCGTCTGCGAGACGGAGCTGGAAGCCCTGGTCCTGGAGAACAACCTCATCAAGGAACACTTCCCTCCTTTCAATATCCTGCTCAAGGACGACAAGAACTATCCCTACGTGAAACTGACGTGGAAGAATCCGTTCCCCCAGGTCTTCGTCACCCGCAAGGTCCGGAAGGACGGCTCCCTTCATTTCGGGCCCTTCTTCCCAGCCTCCACGGCCTACCGCACCGCGGAGCTGGTCTACCGCTTCTTCCAGCTCCGGGACTGCGACGTCGACATCGACGGCAGGCGGGGCCGGGCCTGCATGAAGTACCAGCTCCACCGCTGCACGGCGCCCTGCATCGCCGCCGTGGACCAGGCCGCCTACCGGGAACAGGCCAAGGGCGCCCGGCTCTTCCTGGAGGGGAAGCGCGACGAGCTGAAATCCCGCCTCGAGACGGCCATGTGGCAGGCCTCGGAGCACAGCGCCTTCGAACGGGCCGCTCAGTTCCGGGACACCCTGCAGGAGGTGGACGCCTGGTTCACGAAGCAGAAGGCCGCGACCGTCGATCTGGAGGACATGGACCTGTACGGGAGCGCCCTGCTGGACGGCCGGGCCTGCGTCCACCGCCTCGTCATGCGGGGGGGGCGCATGGTGGGCCGCCACGAGTACGTGCTGGAGGAGGTCGAGGTCTTCGACGGCACCGTCCTGGCGGAGGTGCTCCAGCGCGTCTACGCCGAGGAGGCGGTGCCCGTCCGGATCCTCGTGGAGCAGGAGCCCGAGGAGGTGGAAGTCCTCCGGGAGTGGCTGGGCGGCATGCGGGGCAGCAGGCCCGTCATCCACGTGCCCCAGCGGGGCGAGAAGGTGGAACTCCTGGCCATGGCCCAGGAGAACGCGCGGCTGGCGCTGGAGCGCAAGTTCGAGCCGGCCCGCCTCAACCAGGCGGTCCTGGAGGGACTGCAGGCCTTCCTGGGCCTGGCGCACCTCCCCCGGCGCATCGAGTGCTTCGACATCAGCCACGGCCAGGGCCGGGAAGTGGTGGCTTCGTGCGTGGTCTTCTCGGACGGGGTCCCCGACAAGCAGGCCTACCGGCGCTTCAAGATGACCAACGACCAGAACGACGACTTCGCCAACATGGCCGAGGCCGTGGGGCGCCGCTTCAGGCGGCTGCGCGACGAGGGCAGGGAACTGCCGGGCCTCCTGCTCATCGACGGCGGGGTGGGGCAGCTCCACGCGGCCGAGTCGGCCCTGGCCTCCCTGGGGCTGGAGCAGCAGGAACGAGCCGCCCTGGCCAAGAAGGAGGAACTGGTGTTCCGGCCGGGCGTGGACGATCCCCTGCGGATCCCCCGCAACAGCCCCGTGCTCCAGCTCCTCCAGCGGATCCGGGACGAAGCCCACCGGTTCGCCATCACCTACCACCGGTCGCTGAGAGCCAAGCGGACCCTCCAGACCGAGTTGACAGGAATCCCGGGGATCGGCCAGGTCACGGCCCGGAAGCTGCTCCAGGCCTTCGGCAGCGTGAGCGCCCTGCGGGAGGTCCCGGAAGCCGAGCTGGTCGAGAAGGCGGGCGCGGCCACGGCCCGGAAGATCCTCGCCTGGCGGTCGGCCGGCGAGGCTACCGGCCCTCGATGACCCTGAGTTCCTTCCGGGCGGCCTTGTCCCCGGCCTCCGCCGACTTCCGGTACCACGCGAGCCCCTTCACCCGGTCCTGCTTCACGTTCAGCCCGTTCCAGTACATGAGCGCGATCATGTGCATGGCCTGGGCGTCGCCCCTGGCGGCCCGGTCCAG
>DAOPZL010000049.1:0-17077 GCA_035353395.1 Holophaga sp. | reverse complement strand
GGGGGAGGGAGTGGGTTCTTCATGAGTGCGCGGCTCGCCGGAGGACTCCTCCTCCCTGGATCGGACGTTCCTCGCACGGAGGTGACTTCCGGCGGGAGATGCCGGAGGCGCTCACGGCTTTCCCGAGGCCCGCCTCCAGGCGGAGAAGCGGGGCACGAACACCAGGAACATCAGCGCCGCCAGGGCGATGAAGGTGCGGGCATACCGATCCGCCCGGGGCCCCCCGAGCCCGTGATAGACGAGGCCGAACAGGGAACTCGAGGCGCAGACCGCCGAATAGAGCAGGATCTCCTGGGCCATCGCCCAGGGCCGCCGGGGCGCGTCCAGGGCGGCGAAGCCCGCCAGGACCCGCCTGGAGCGCCCCCGGACGAACAGGGCCCCCAGGATCACCAGGCCGGTGAAGGTGTAGCCGAGGTCCTCCGCCAGGCCGGGAGCCCCCAGGACGCCGGGCTTCAGGAGCGCTCCCAGCAGCCCTTCGAGGACCAGGGGCCAGGCCACGCACAGGAGCAGCCCCAGGCCATAGGCACCCAGGAAGGCTCGGCGGAAGGTCCTGGATGGGTCAGGTCCGGGCTCGTTCATGTCCTAGGCCGCCTGGACCCGGATCTCGCCGAAGGTGTCGGTCTGGACCAGGTGGATGCGGCCCAGGCGGACCAGTTCCAGCAGGGCCAGGAAGGTGAGCACCAGGTCCTCGCGGGTGCGGACGCCTCCCAGGAGGCTGGTGAAGGCCACCCAGCGCTCGTCCTGGAGGTTCCCCAGCACCTCCGCGATCCGCTGTTCCAGGGTCTTGGGCGCGGTGCGCACCTGCACGGGGAGAGGGGGGAGAAGGCGCTTCAGGGCCTCGCGATAGGCGCCCAGGAGGTCGACGAGGCCCGCCTTGATGGGTTCGTCCTCCACGCGGGCGTGTTCCTGGATATCCAGGCCCCGGGCGTAGACGACGCCCTGCCATTCGCTCTCCCTGGCCGTGAGCTCCCTGGAGGCCTCCTTGACGGCCTGGTAGTCCAGGAGCCGCTGCACCAGCTCTTCGCGCGGATCCTCCTCCTCGTTCTCGACGGGAGGCCGGGGCAGCAGGAGCCGCGACTTGATCTGCAGGAGCTGGGCGGCCATGGCCACGAACTCCGCGGCGATCTCCAGGTTCAGCTCCTCCATCAGGAGCAGCGAGTCCATGTACTGCTTCGTCACCTCCGCCATCGGCAGATTCGTGATGTCCAGCTTCTGTTCCCGGATCAGGTAGAGCAGCAGGTCCAGGGGGCCCTCGAAGGAGGCCAGATGGACGGACAGGTCCTTGAACCTGGTCTCGAAGCCCTTGGGGGGATCGAAGACCCGGGGCCCATCGGCCGGCAGGGAGCTCGCGGATTCAATCGGGGGGAGGTCTGGCATCCCTTCCATGATAATTCAAGCCGGGGGAGGCCGCTGGTCAATCCCCGTCCTGCCGGTCCAGCACCTCGAGGTAGCGCTCGAACTCCGGCGCGGGCGCGGCCGTCCCCGAGCGGAAGAACTGCACGCCCCCCGCGCCCCGGGGTTCAGGCCGGAGTCCCGCCACCCGGCGCTTCAGGTGCTGGACGGTCCCCGCGTTGCCGTCCAGGATGACCGTGCCCTCGGGGAAGAGGCGCCGGATCTGGGGCCTGAAATAGATGAAATGGGTGCAGCCCAGGACCACGTGGCCGTAGGCGGTCGCGTCCACCTGGGCGAGGCGGGCGCGCAGATAGGGCATCACCCGGTCCTCGCCGAACTCGAACCGCTCGGACAGGAGGACGAGCTCCTGGAGGGACAGGTAGTCCACGAGGCCCTCGTTGTCCACCTTGGCCACCAGGTCGTGGAACTTGGACTCCCTGAGGGTCGTCTCCGTGGCGAACACCAGCACCCGCCTGTGGTCGCCGGCCAGGACCGCGGGCTTCACTGCGGGCTCCATGCCGACGATGGGCAGGCCGAAGGTCGCGCGCAGGTCGTCGACGGCCACGCTGGTGGCGGTGTTGCAGGCCAGGACGACGACATCGCAACCCTGGTCCTGCAGGAACCGGACGGCCTCGAAGATGTACTCCCGGATCTCCGCCTTGGGCTTGATGCCGTAGGGCACGTGGGCCGTATCCGCGTAGTAGAGATAGCGCGCGCCGGGCAGGATCTTCCTGGCCTCGTGCAATACGGACAGCCCGCCGACCCCTGAGTCGAAAATCCCGATCTTCATGTCCCACCCGGGACCATTAGAACATGCGCCGGAGCCCCGGAAGGCGGGTGAGGATCCCCGCACTGAGGCCCCAGGAAGCCAGGTAGGCGAGGAGCGTGATGGCGGCGGCCTTCAGATAGATGGAGACGGCGAACGGCACGAAGACGAGCGCCAGGGGGTAGAGGACGAGGGGGTGCAGGTAGTAGATGCCGTAGGAGTTCCTGGCCTGGCTCCTCCAGAAGCCGCTGTCCCCGGCGGCGTGGGCCCGGAACAGGGCGATGCCGGCCATGAGGGACGAGAAGCAGAAGAGGTTGAAGAGGAGGATCATGACGGCCGCGGCGAGGACCGGCCGGACGGACGGCGCCAGGACGAGCCTCCAGCCCAGGTAGAGCAGGCCGGACGCCAGGCAGGCGGGCAGCCAGCGGGCGAGGGGCGGCGTGTAGCCTTCCGGCGAGAACCAGCCTCGCTGCTGGGCGAAGATCCCCAGGGCGAAATATCCGAGGTAGAGCGGCGCCCGGACCGGCTGGTAGACCAAAAGGTAGTTGTGGGACCACTCGTCCAGGGGATGACGCAGGCCGATGGCCAGGGAACCGGCGGTCATCGCCAGCAGGAACAGGGCGAAGAAGAGGGCGGAAGGCCGGGCCACGACCCGCCGCCAGGCGGCGAACCTCCGGCTCCAGGCGAAGACCAGGGCCGTGAGGGCGAAGAGCAGGAGCAGCACGCCGAGGTACCAGTAGACCGACTGCTGGTAGGCCTTGCCCCAGAAGTCGGTGCGCCAGAAGGTGCCCAGCGTCATCGGGACCTTGCGGGAGAAGTAGATCATGTAGGCCGTCGGCGGCGCCAGCACGAGGGAGCCGAACACCCAGGGGATCCCGATGCGGACCAGCTTGTCCCGCATGAAGCGCCCCGCGCCGCGGCTGGAAAGGGATGGATACGTGAAGTAGCCCGAGAGGAAGAACATGATGAGCATGATCGGGGCGTCCACGACCAGGACCACGCCCGTGAAGAAGAGGCTCCGGCCGGGGTCCAGGACGTACCACCACTCGGGCGCATAGGCCATGTAGGACAGGGACGCGTGCAGCAGCACCACGAGGAAGATGATGAAGACGCGCAGATGGTCCAGGGCGTGATGTCTCGCGTGCTGCATGGGGTACCTGTGAGGGCCGGGTTCCCCGTAAGCTACTCCCGGCTCGTGCCCAATTCAAGAAATCGCGTCGATTGTGAAAACCAACCTCGGCGAGGTCCCTTGGGGCGGGCTATCCTGGCAGTCGAGGAGCGTCCATGAAAGCCGTCATCCAGCGCGTGAAGCGGGCCAGCGTGAAGGCCGGGGACCAGCAGGCCGCCATCGGCCCGGGGATGCTCGTGCTGGTGGGGCTGGAAGCGGAGGACACCGAGGACACCTGCGCCTGGGCCGCGGCCAAGATCGCGAGCCTGCGCATCTTCGAGGACGCGGGCGGCAAGATGAACCTGGGCCTGGAGGACGTGGGGGGAGAGATCCTCGCCATCTCCCAGTTCACCCTGGCCGGCAGCGTCGTCAAGGGACGGCGCCCCTCCTTCGACCGAGCCATGAACCCCGAGGCCGCACGCCTGCTCTTCCGGCGGTTCCTGGAACAGCTGAAGGCCGCCCATCCCCGCACGAAATCGGGCTTCTTCCAGGAGCACATGGAAGTGGAGCTCCTGAACGACGGCCCCGTCACCTTCATCCTCGACCGGTGACGGCGGCCCTTCACCGCAAGGGCACGAAGGACACGGCGATCAGCTCCCGGATCTCCCGCCCGTGCGGACGTTTCGCCATCAGCACCAGCTGCTGGTAGCCGAAGGCCGTGTCGAGGGGCACCAGCAGGCGGCCATCCTCGGCCAGCTGCTCCCAGAGGACCTTGGGGACGCTTTCGGCGGCGCAGCTCACGAGGACGGCGTCGAAGGGAGCCTTCTCCCGCCAGCCTTCACGGCCGTTCCCTCGGCGCAGATGGATGTTGTCGTAGCCGAGCGCCTGGAGGACGGCTTCCGACCGCTCGTGCAGCTCCGCTTCCAGCTCGATGCCGTAGACGTCCTTCGCCAGCAGGGAGAGGACGGCGGCCATGTAGCCGCAGCCCGAGCCCACCTCCAGGACCCGCTCGTGGCCCGCCAGACGGAGCTCCTCGGCCATGTAGGCCACGATGTAGGGCTGGGAGATGGTCTGGCCCAGCCCCAGGGGCAGGGGGTGGTCCTGGTGGGCGTGGAGCCGGAAGATCTCCGGCACGAACCGGTCCCTGGGCACCCGCCGCATGGCCTCGAGCACCCTGGGGTCGGAGACCCCCCTGGCCTCGATCTGGGTCCTGACCATGTAGTCCCTGGCCATCGCCAGGCCTTCGTCCTCGGGCTGGCTCATGACCCCAGGATAGGCCTCGACGGCGTGGAAGCTACAGGCCCATGTAGGCTTTCTTGACGTCCTCGGAGTCCAGCAGCTCCCGGGCGGGGCCCTGCTGGACCACGCGACCGGTCTGGATGACGTAGCCCCGGTCCGCGACCTCCAGGGCCTCCTGGACCATCTGCTCGACCAGGAGCACGGTGGTTCCCCGCTTGTTGATCTTCACCACCGCGTCGAGCACCTTCTCGACCAGGGTCGGCATGAGCCCCAGCGAGAGCTCGTCGAGGAGCAGGAGCCGGGGCCTGGACATCATCCCGCGGGCGATGGCGCACATCTGCTGCTCGCCGCCGCTGAGGGTCTCGGCCGTCTGCCCGGAACGCTCCTTGAGGATCGGGAAGAGATCGTAGATCTCCTGGAGCCGCTCCTCGATGACACGCCGGTCCTTCTGGATGAAGGCGCCCAGCTCCAGGTTCTGGCGGACGGTCAGCTTCGAGAAGAGCCGCCTGCCTTCGGGGACGTAGCTGATGCCCTTGGCGAGGGTGGCGTGCGCGGGGGTGCTGGAGATGTCCTCGCCCCGGAACTCGATACAGCCCTTCGCGGGATGCATGAGCCCCGCGATGGAGCGCATGATCGTGGACTTCCCGGCCCCGTTGGCGCCCACGATGGCCACCAGTTCCCCTTCCTTCACGTCCAGGGAGGCCCCGAAGATCACCGGAACGTTGTCGTAGGCGCAGTGGATGTCGTTGACCCTAAGCATTCCCGTTCGCCTCCCGCCGGGCCTTGAGCCGCTGGCTGAACTTCTCGCCGAGATAGGCCGTGATCACGCGCTCGTCCTCGACCACCACGCCGGGCGGGGCCTCCGCGATCTTGACGCCGCCGTTCAGGACCACGATCTTGTCGGCGATGGGCATGATCGCCTCCATGATGTGCTCCACCATGAGGATGGTGATGCCGGAGTCCTGGATGGCCCGGATGAGCGTCACCATCTCCCGCACTTCCGTGGAGGTGAGTCCCGCGACGCTCTCGTCGAGCAGGAGCAGTTTCGGGTTCGTGGCGAGGGCGCGGGCCACTTCCAGGCGCTTCTTGTTGCCCATGGTCAGGTCGCCCGCGGGCTTGTCCCGCCAGGCTTTCATGAAGCAGCGCTCGATGCACTCCTCCGCCACGGCGAGCGCCTTCCTGGGATTGCGGTGGCGCAGGTAGCTGCCGACCAGGACGTTGTCCAGGACGGTCATCTCCTTGAGGGGGCGCACCACCTGGAAGGTGCGGGCCACGCCCAGGCGCGCGATCCGGTGCGAGGGGAGGCCCGTGACGTCGCGGCCGTCGAAGAGGATCCTGCCGCCGCTGGGCTTGTAGAGCCCGGCGACGCAGTTGAAGAGCGTGGTCTTGCCCGCCCCGTTGGGGCCGATGAGGCCGACGATGGTTCCCGGCTCCACGGAGAAGGAGACCTCGCAGTTGGCCAGGAGGGAGCCGAAGCGCATGGTGAGGTTCTGGACGTCGAGGAGGGGCATGCTATTTCACCTCCGCGGAACGGGCCGGGCCCGAGAGCCGCTTCAGGTCGGCGAGGACGCCCATGATGCCCCTGGGCTGCTTGACCATCATGAGGATGATGATCAGCCCGAAGACGATCAGGTCCACGCCCGTGCCGAGGTGGCTCATGTAGGCCCGCGTGTACTCCTGGAGGGGGATCAGGATCACGGCCCCGAGCAGGGGACCGTAGAAGGTGCCCACGCCCCCCAGGATGGTGATGAGGACGAACCGCATGGACATGTCCAGGGACATGACCATGGGCGGGTCCACGCGGTAGTTGTACTGGGCGAAGAAGGCCCCGCAGAGCGCGGCCAGGAAGGCGGAGAGCGCCATGGCGGAGAGCTTCACCCGCGTGCTGTCCACGCCCAGCGACTCCGCGGTCTCCTGGCCCTCCCTGACGGCCCGCAGGTAGTAGCCGAGCCGGTGGCGCTCGATCCAGCGGACCAGCGAGAAGACGAGCACGAACAGCGCCAGGGCCCCATAGTAGTAGCCGGTCTTGTTCGTGGACCACATGAAGTGCTTCCAACTGTCGTCGAGGATGGGATAGTCCAGGCCCATGGCGCCGCCGATCCAGTCCCAGACCATGAAGAGCCGGTTGAAGATCTCCACGATGGCGAAGGTGGCGATGGCGAAGTAGTGTCCCTTGAGCCGGAAGCAGGGGTAGCTGATGAGCGCGGAGGCCGCGGCGGCCGCGAGCGCGCCGACCAGGATGCCGATCCAGGGGGTCGACTGGTAGGTCACCATCGCGATGCCGGCCCCGTAGGCGCCGATGCCGAAGAAGACGGAATGGCCGAAGGACACCTGCCCGCAGTAGCCCCCCAGGAGGTTCCAGGACTGGGCCATGCTCGCGAAGAGCAGGATGAGGATGCAGACGTGCGCCGTGAAGGAATTGGCGAGGAGCCTGGGCACGAGGGGCAGCAGGGCGAGGGCGGCCAGCAGGCCGTACCAGAGGAGATCGGTGGGCTTGAAGGTTCTGTTCATGGCATCACCACCCGAAGAGGCCCTTGGGGCGGACCATGATCACGGCGAGGTAGACGGCGAAGACCGCGACGTACTTGAACACCGGCGCGATGTAGAAGCCGGCGAAGGCCTCCACCAGGCCGATGAGGAGGGCAGCCAGGAGCGAGCCCGGGATGCTGCCGAACCCCCCCAGGGCCACGATGACGAAGGCGATGAGCCCGAAGAGGGAGCCCACCTCGGGATGGGTGGCCAGGTAGCTCGGCATCAGGCCGCCCGCCACGCCCAGGCAGGCCCCGCCGATCCCGAAGACCAGGACGTAGACGCGCTCCGTGTTGATCCCCATCAACTCGGCGGCCTCCCGGTCCATGCTCGTCGCCTGGATGGACCAGCCCGTGCGGGTCTTGCGGATCAGGTGCCAGAGCACGAGGATCACCGCCAGCGAGAACAGGCTCGTGACCACCTGGGGCATGGAGAACACGAGGCCCGCCGCCTCCCACTTCTTGCCGTCCAGCCACGTCCCCGACAGGATGCGGAAGTTCGGCGAGAAGCGGTTGAGGCAGACGTTCTTGAGGAGCATCGAGAGGCCGAAGGTCGCCAGGAGCGGCGCCATGGCCGACTTTCCCCCGATGCAGCGGGAGACGATGAGCTTGTAGGTGACCACCCCGAGCAGGAAGATGAACGCCGCGGAGGCGATCCACGAGACGAGCGGGTCGACCTTCCAGAGGAAGCCCAGCCAGTAGCTGACGTACATGGCGACCATCAGGAAGTCGCCGTGCGCGAAGTTGATGACGTCCATGACGCCCCAGATGAGGGTGAGCCCCGCGGCCACGATGGCGTAGAGCATCCCCGCCAGGATTCCGTCGATGGCGACTTGGAAGAACGTGGTCATCGCTCGACCGCCTCCTCGTGTGTCCGGCGTGACGTGGATAGGCGCCCGCCGGGAGGCTTCCGGAAGGCCTCCCGGCTGCGTGGAGAGCGAAGGGCTAGCGCTTGTTCCAGGGCGTGAAGGGCAACACCACCTTGGCCTCGGCGTAGGACTTGGGGAAGACCGGGAAGTAGACGAGGTTCTTGAGCTGCGTGATCACGCTGGTGGCCTTGCTGTTCTGGCCGTCCGCGGCGAAGAGGACCTTGCCGCCCAGGGAGAGCGGGGAGTCGAAGGTGGTGGTGCGGAGCGCCTCGACGACCTTGTCGACCTCCAGGGTCTTGGCCTTCTCGATGGCCTGGGCCAGGACGTGCAGGGCCACGGCCTCCTGGATGGAATCGCTGTCGAACTCCACCTTGGTCTTCTGGCGGTAGATGGCCTCGACGGAGGCCACTTCCTTCATGTATTTCTTGCCGAGCTCGGGCGAGTAGCCCGTGCCGCCCATGTAGAAGTCGCCGTCGGGGCCGAGCTGCTTGGCGATGATGGGATCCTGGTAGCCGGTGCAGTAGTTGATGGCGGCCTTGGGGGCCACGCCCATCTGCTTCATGGTGCGGGCGAAGAGCGTATAGTCGCCGCCCAGGCAGGCGCCGAAGAACACGTCGGGATTCTTGGCCTTGAGGGTCTGGATCTCGCTGTTCAGGTTGGTCGCTCCGGGATTGAAGGGGACGTCGGCCACGACCTCGAACCCGGCGGCCTTGCAGGCGGTCTTGGCCTCGTCGGCTGCGTGCTTGCCGAACTCGGTGTTCTCGTAGATGATGCCGGCGGTCTTGATGCCGGCCTTCTGTTCCTTGTTCAGTTCCTGGAAGTACTCCACGAACTCCTGGGACTCGGTGCGGTCCGTCGGGGCCAGCCGGAAGAAGTACTTCAGGCCGCGCTCGGTGAGGGCCGCGGAGCTGGAGCAGCCGGAGAGGAAGATCTTCTTCATGCGCTCGGCCACGGCGCTGGCGGGCTTGGTGGAGGCGCTGTTGTAGCAGCCGATGATGGCGTAGACCCCTTCCTGGTTGAAGAGCCGCTCGGCCTCGGACTTGGCGACATCGGGCTTGCCCTGGTGGTCCGCGTTGACGAGGACGATCTTGTAGCCGCCGAGGATGCCCTGCTGCTTGGCCAGGGGGATATTGATCTCGGGGTGCTTGTTGTTGATGACCTCGGCCATGGTCTCCACGGCCGCCTTGCACCGCTCGCCCGCCACCGCGCAGGGGCCGGTGAGCGGGAAGATGGTGCCGATCTTGATGACCTTGTCCTGGGCGGACCCAGCCGGAGCCATGGCCAACCCCATGACGAGAGATAGAGCTACTGCCCACTTCGTGCGCATGAATCCACCTCCATGGATCGTTGTAAGGTTGTCGGGGAAAGTGGGTTCTTTATACCTCGAATTGCGGGGTGGTGATAGATCCATTCCCGGATATTTTTCAATGAGATCTCAATGGCAAGCTGGCTTCTTGAGTCGAGCGACCTGGGTAATATCATGTTTGTTTTCAAATAATTATATTATTTCAATATTTATTGAGGCAACCTGGACAGGTCCTCCGGCATGTTTTCCTGGCATGCTCAACATGGATCGTGTCGAAATCCACATGTATTCATGCAATGAGTGGTAATAAAAATACCAGAACTGTGTTGACGGTGTATTTTATATCAATTGAAGGCTTGTGTGTGGATTCATTCCGCGAACCAGCTCCGGGCCTCCCTGGAACGACCGAAACGACTTGAGTGCAGGAGGTCGATAGCGAGTGTTTTTTGGGGTACTAATTCATAGAAGGTATGAAAAATATTCAACATGAATTCGGGGCTTGCGGGAATCAGGGCAAGGCTCCGCATTGCAAGAAATCGGGCCCACGGCGGGAGCCGCGGGCCCGAGGGGGGGTCGACGGGAGGCTACAGGGCCTTCAGGCAGTCGGCCAGGGCATCCACGGCGCGCTGCAAGTCCTGGCTGCCGATCACCAGGGGCGGCTGGATCCGGAGGACGTTGCCCCAGGTGCCGCCCACGCCGATGAGGAAGCCCCGCTCCCGCAGCATGGCCCTGGCCTTGGCGGCCTCCTCGGGAGCCGGGGTCTTGTGGGCGTCCCGGACGAGTTCCACGCCGACCATCAGTCCGAGGCCGCGCACGTCGCCGACGAGGGGCTGGGTCTTCATCAGCTCCCTCAGGGCGCCCATGAGCATCTTGCCCTTCTCCGCCGCCTGATCGGGGAGCTTCTCCCGCTCGAAGTAGGCGATGTTGGCCAGGGCGGCGGCGCAGGAGACGGGATTGCCGCCGAAGGTGGAGAGGTGGTCCCCGGGCCTGAATGAATCCGCGATCTCCTTGCGGGCGATGAAGGCCGAGAGCGGGAATCCGTCGGCGATGCCCTTGGCCATGGTCATGATGTCCGGCTCGACGTCCCAGTGCTGGATGGCGAAGAGCCTGCCCGTGCGCCCGAACCCCGACTGGACCTCGTCCACGAAGAACAGGATCCCGTGGGCGTCCAGGACCTTCTTGATCTCCTCGAAGTAGCCGGGAGGCGGCGTGACGATGCCGCCCTCGCCCATCACGGGCTCGGCGACGAAGGCGGCCACGTTGTCCGAGGTGTTGAACTGGATGGTCCGCGCCAGGTCCTTCGCGCAGTGGAGGTCGCAGGAGGGATAGGCCTTGTCGTAGGGGCAGCGGTAGCAGTAGGCGGCGGGATGGTAGGTGCAGCCGGTGAGGTAGGGGCCGCCGCCGCGCTTGCGCCCGCAGTTGCCGGTGATGGAGAGGGTGGCCAGGCTCCGGCCGTGGAAGGAACCCTGCAGCGAGATGAACTCCTGCTTCTTCGAGGCCTGCTTGGCCAGGCGCATGGCGCCCTCGTTGGCCTCGGCGCCGCCGCTGCCGAAGAAGCTCTTCTGGAGGCGGCCCGGCGTGATCTGGGCCAGCTTCTCCGCCAGGTCGGCCACGGCGGGCACGTGGTAGGCGATCGAGCAGCAGTGCACCAGCTTGTCCATCTGGGCCTTGGCCGCCTCGAGGACGGTGGGGTTGCAGTGGCCGGCGTTGACCACGGAGATGCCCGCGAAGAGGTCGGTATAGGTCTTCCCGGCCTCGTCGGTGACCTGCGCCCCCTTGGCCGACGCGATGACCACGGGCTCCACCGCCTTCACGCAGGAGGTGTTCACGTACTTCTCGTATTTTTCTTGAGTGTTCATGGGGTTGTTCCTCCTATCGCTTGTCGTCGGGCATGGACATCATGCCGTCCCAGGAATTGGCGACCTGGCCCGCCTGCGCCTCGGCGTCGGAGAACCAGTGGGTGGTGATGCTCTTCTGTTCCGTGAAGAAGCGGACCCCGTCCGTGCCCATCGCGTGGAGGTCGCCGAAGAACGAGTGCTTGTGCCCCGTGAAGCCGAACACGCCCAGGGGGACCGGAATGCCGACGTTGACGCCGACCATGCCGCCATGGGTGCGCCGGGTGAACTCGCGGGCGTGGTAGCCGCTCTGGGTATAGATGACCGAGCCGTTGGCGAACTCGTTGCCGTTCATGAGGGCGAGGCCTTCCTCGAAGTCCTGGACCCGCTTGATGCAGAGGACCGGCCCGAAGATCTCCTTGTCCCCCGCCGACATGCCCGGCTTGACGTGATCGAGGAGGGTCGGCCCCACGTAGAAGCCGTTCTCGTAGCCGGGCACCCTGGCGCCTCGGCCGTCCAGCACGAGCTGGGCGCCCTCCTCGATGCCCTTCTGGATCCAGCCCTCCACGAAGGCGCGGTGGCCCGCGTTCACCACGGGGCCGAGCTGGGAGGCCTTGTCGTAGGCCGGCCCGATCCTCAGCTCCGACATGAACTTCTTCAGGAGCGAGACGAGGCGGTCCGCCACGGCCTCCTCGACGGCCACGGCCGGGAGGGCCATGCAGCGCTCGCCCGCGCAGCCGCAGGCGGCGTTGACGATGCCGCGGGCGGTGCGCTCCAGGGCGCAGTCCTTCAGGACCAGGGCGTGGTTCTTGGCTTCCGTGAGGGCCTGGACCCGCTTCCCGTGCGCGGCGGCCGTGCCGTAGACGTGCAGACCCACCGACGTGGACCCCACGAAGGAGACTCCCTTGATGTCGGGGTGCTTCAGCAGCGACTCGGCCTCGTTGCGCCCGCAGGTGACGAGGTTGATGACCCCCTTCGGGAGGCCGGCCTCCTGCCACAGCTCCAGGATGCGCATCGCGGTCTGGGGCGTGAAGCTGGCGGCCTTCAGGACGAAGGTGTTGCCGGTGGCGATGCAGAGCGGCGCCATCCAGCCCATGGGGATCATGGCCGGGAAGTTCCAGGGGGCGATGCCGGCGAAGACGCCCAGGGGCTCGAGGACCTGGGTCGTGTCGAAGCCGGGGGTGCAGTTCATGAGGGCCGGGCCCTTCAACAGGTGCGGAATGCCGCAGGCGAACTCGACCACCTCCGTCACCTTGAGGACGTCCCCCATGGCCTCGTTCCAGACCTTGCCGTTCTCCCGGGCCAGGAGGTAGGTCAGCTCGTCCAGGTGCTTGTCGAGGAGGCCCTTCATGCGGAAGAGCACCTGGACGCGGGTATTGGGGGGCGTGTCGGACCAGGCGGGGAAGGCCTGCTTGGCGGACTGGACGGCGGCCTCGACCTCCTCGGCGGTGCACTGGGGCGCCTGGGCGATCACCTCGCCCGTGGAGGGGTCGAAGCAGTCCATGTACCGGTCCGTGCGGGAGGTCCGCCACTCGCCGTCGACGAAGAATTTCAGCTTGCGTGGGGCTTCGCTCATGGGATGTCCTTTTCTGGAGATGGAGCAACTGTGAGCGTGCCGCCAGTACAGATACATGTACACTTTCTTCATTGTTGGCCGAACTGTTTTGAAGACACCGCTGAACTGTACTGAACCCAGGAACCTCACAATCGAGAACGCCCCATGGAAACCTTGCTGACCCTGGATCCTGACTCCTCGGAGCCCCTGGTGGCGCAGATCGTCCAGGGGCTCACCCAGTGCATCCTGTCGCGGCGCTGGCGGCCGGGGAGCCGCACCCCGAGCATCCGGGAGTTCGCCCGCACCCATGGCGTGTCCACCTCCACGGTCGTGGAGGCCTACGACCGGCTGGTGGCGGCGGGGCTGCTCACCGCCCGGCGAGGGGCCGGCTTCTTCGTGACCGAGCCTTCCCGCGGGGAACCCCGTCCGGTCTCCCACCTCGCGAAGACGGCCATCGACGGCGACTGGCTCCTGCGCAACGTCTACGAGCAGGGGGAGGAGGGCATCAACGCGGGATGCGGCTGGCTGCCGGAGAGCTGGCACGACGTGGACGCGGTGAGCAAGGGGCTCCGGCGGCTGGCGGTGCATCCCAGGGGGCTGATCGGCTACGGGAGTCCCAAGGGCCACGAGCCGCTGAGGCAGCAGCTCGCGCGGCAGCTCGCGGAACTGGAGATCGAGGCGCCGCCCTCCCAGATCCTGCTGACCCACGGGGCCAGCCAGGGCCTGGATCTCCTGGCGCGGCGCCTGACGCAGCCCGGGGACACGGTCTTCGTGGACGACCCGGGCTACAGCAACCTGCTCTCGGCCCTGCGCCTGCGCGGGCTCCGCCTCGTGGGCGTGCCCATGACCCCCACGGGGCCGGACGTGGCGGTGCTCGAGGAACTGCTCGCCCAGCACCAGCCGAGGCTCTACTTCACCAACACCCAGCTCCACAACCCGACCGGAGCCAGCTACAGCGCCTCCAACGCCTTCCAGGTTCTGCGCCTCGCGGAGCGCCACCAGTTCCTCGTGGTCGAGGACAACGTCTCGGCCGACCTGGTGCCGGGCCGGTCCATCACCCTGGCGGGGGCGGACCAGCTCCGGCGCGTGGTCTACGTGGGCAGCTTCTCCAAGTCCATCGCGCCGGGCCTGCGGGTGGGCTTCGTGGTCGCCGAGCCCGGCCTGCTGGAGGAGCTGGTCTACTTCAAGCTGGTCTCGGGCATGTCCACGCCGGGCGTCAACGAGCGGCTGGTGCACGCCATCTTCATGGAAGGCCACGTCCGGAAGCACCTGGAGCAGCTCCGGGACCGGCTCGCCAAGGCCCAGGAACGGACCTGCCGCCGCCTCGAGGCGGCCGGCTTCACGCGCTTCTTCGAGCCGGGCGCGGGGATGTTCGTGTGGGCCAGGCCCAGGGACGGTGGCCTGGACCCGCTCCAGCTCGCCCAGCGCGCCCTGGAGCAGGGGATCCTCCTCGCCCCGGGGCACCTCTTCAGCCCCGGCCTGTCCCCCAGCCCCTGGCTCCGCTTCAACGTGGTCTACTGCGACAACGACCGGCTCTTCCGGTTCATGGCCGAGGCCCTCGAACACCCGGACCGGCGGGATGGGATAGACTCCATCGAAAGGGGGAACCCATGATCCAGGAGGCCTTGCCCATCCGGAAGCGGATCGCGCTCGTGGCCCACGACAACAAGAAGAAGGACCTGCTCGCCTGGGCCGATGCCAACCGCGACATGCTCGCGCGGCACGACCTCTGCGCCACCGGCACGACCGGGGTGCTGCTCGAGGAAGTCCTCGACAGGCCGGTGCTCAAGTACCAGAGCGGCCCCCTCGGGGGCGACCAGCAGATCGGGGCCAAGATCTCGGAAGGGGACATCGACATGATGGTCTTCTTCTGGGATCCCCTGGAACCCCAGCCCCACGACCCCGACGTGAAGGCGCTGCTCAGGATTGCGGCGGTCTGGAACATTCCCGTCGCCTGCAACCTGGCCACGGCGGACTTCATGATCTCCTCGCCCCTCATGTCCTCGAGCTACCTGCGGGCCCTCCCGGATTTCGAAGCCCACCGGAGGCGCTTCGAGAAGGGGACGGCGTGACGGCCGGGGACGAGGGCCTGCCGCGGACACGCCGCGTGCGCTACAAGGGAACCCACCCGCGGCGCTTCGAGGACAAGTACAAGGAACTGGATCCTGCGGCCCACGCGGCGGAGCTGCGGAAGGTGATGGAGCGGGGGCACACGCCCGCGGGAACCCACCGCCCGATCTGCGTGCGCGAGATCCTGGAGGCGCTGGCGCCGAAGTCCGGAGAGACCTTCCTGGACGCCACGCTGGGCTACGGCGGCCACGCCCAGGAACTCCTGCCGCGGCTCCTGCCCGGGGGACGGCTGTTCGGCCTCGACGTGGATCCCTTGGAACTGCCCCGCACGGAGGCCCGCTTGCGGGCCCTCGGCTTCGGAGATGACGTGCTGACGGTGCGCCGCATGAACTTCGCGGGGATCGCGGGGCTGCTGCCGGAAGCCGGCGGCTTCGACGGTGTGCTCGCGGACCTGGGCGTCTCCTCCATGCAGATCGACAATCCGACCCGGGGCTTCACCTACAAGGCCGAGGGGCCGCTGGACCTGCGCCTGAACCCCGGCCGGGGCAGGCCGGCCTCCGCGCTGCTGCAGGCGGCCTCGGAGGAGGATCTGGAGGAGATCCTGCGGGAGAACGCGGACGAGCCCAACGCGGCGATCCTGGCGCGGGCGCTGCACGGCCGGACCGTCGCCACGACGACCCAGCTCGCCGGGCTGGTCCGCGAGGCGTTGCGGGGAGCGTTCCGTGAGGCCGAGCGGCAGCGGGAGCTGCGCAAGGTCCTCCAGCGCACCTTCCAGGCCCTGCGCATTGCCGTGAACGACGAGTTCACGGTGCTGGACCAGTTCCTTGCGTTGCTTCCCCGGTGCCTGAAGCCGGGGGGCCGGGTGGCGATCCTCACCTTCCACTCCGGCGAGGACCGCCGGGTCAAGAAGGCCTTCCAGGCGGGCCGGCGGGAGGGCCTCTACCGGGACGCCGCCCCGGAGCCCGTCCGCCCCTCGCCGGAGGAACAGCGGGCGAACCCGCGCTCCTCCGGCGCGAAACTGCGGTGGGCGATCCGCTAGCTAGGCCGGCCTCGCGCCCGGAGCTTTCCCTCCGGGCGCCGCGGCCAGCAGGTCCGCCAGGCGCGACGAGCCCGGCGGGATCAGGGTGATGGAGGCGCCGCCGTCGATCACGCGCTGGGTCTCGAGGAGGGTGAACATCGCTTCGGCCACGGCCGGATCCTGGGCGATCTGGTTCAGGGCCGCGCCCACGATCTGGGGCCGGGTGGCCCCGGCCTTGGCGAACTCCACGGCGGCCTGGCGCTCGGCGGTGCTGGTGATGATGTTCACCTGGTTGGTGCCGTCCTGCTTGATGGAGGAGGTCACCTGCCGGAGCCGGTTCACGACCTTGCTCTCGATCTGCCGGATCATGTCCGCGTCCCGGAAGTGGACCTTGCGGATGTAGACGGAGCCGAGCTTGTAGCCCCACTCGCTGGACTGGGGGGAGACCTCGTTGCGCACGGTCTGGCTCATGTTGTGGCGGTTGATCATCATGTCGGCCAGGGGCATGTTGCTCAGGCAGCGCACCGTCGAGTTGCTCACGTTGGCGGCCAGGGAGCCGCGGGGGTCCGTGTTCTTGAAGAGGTAGGCGACCGGGTCGCTGATGTACATCTCGTACCAGATGCCGATGCCCATGGGGGCGCCTTCCTCGGAATTCACGGGCTGGCTGCGCAGGTACTCCTGGTCCAGGCGGAGGTCGATCTCGTAGCGGCGCCCGAACCAGTTGATGATGGGCGCCCGCAGGCCCATCTCGAGCCAGAGGCAGTGGAGGCCGGGCTCGTCCAGCACGGCGACGACCTTCCCGAACAGCACGTAGACCAGGCACCGGCGCTCGTTGACGATGACGTAGAAGCCGAACATCCGGGCGAACCAGAGCAGGATCGGCACGGCGATCAGGCAGACCAGGAAGGTGGCGAAGGCGATGACGAGGGTGCCCATCACTTCACCTCCATGACGATGCGGCCGGCCTGGGCGTAGAGTCCCAGCCGGACGTTGCGGATGTAGGCATCCAGCGCCTCCTGGCCTCCCCGTGCCTTGAGCTCGGAGAGCTGGTAGGCCATGAGGGTGAGGGGCTCCACCTCGGCCTGGGCCTTGAGGGTCTCGATCTCCACGGCACGCTTGGACTGGACGATCTTCTGGTCCGCGGAGGCCTGGGCCAGGCTGATGTCGGAGGAGACCTGGTTGTGGGCCGTGTTGATGGCCGCCAGGGCGGATTCCACCTCCGGGGGCGGATCGATGCTGGTGATCAGGGAGGCGTCGAGCTGGATGCCGTAGCGGGCCGCGGAGGAGGCGCACTCCTGGTCCATGTGCTCGTTGATGTCGCGGAGGTTCTTGCGGAGGTCATTGATGGAGATGCCCGTCTGCACGGCGGGGGTGCCGTCGTCCGCGGCCGG
>DAOPZL010000048.1:16263-21477 GCA_035353395.1 Holophaga sp. | reverse complement strand
GGGCCTCGGCCCCGCGCAGGTCGTCCTCGGACTGGGAAACGGTGCCGGTCACGACACCCACGTGGAACTTCGCCTGGGCGAAGGCACTGGATCCTGCAAAGAACATCGTCACTGGCACAATCGCAGCGGCGACCTTCGTCAACCTCGTCATGTTGCCTCCTATGGGGAACAGAATGGAGCCTTATCGTAGATCCACCAAGGCCCCAGTCAATGAGAATCGTCATCCGGGGTTGCGTTCAAACAAGCGCCGGCCAGGATCATCCGGCCTCCAGGAAGGCCCCTCATCGCCGCCGGATCCTCTTCCGTCCATGCCGCTCCAGGAGGCGGTAGATCGTGGTCTTGTGCACGGTCCTTCCCACGTGCGCCTCGAAGGCGGCCTTGAGGGCACTGATGTCGGCGGCCCCCGAGCGGTCGAAGAGGTCCGCGTGGCTGCCCAGGAAGGCCTCTTCCTCCTCGAGGCTCATGCACTCGTTCCGCCGTCCGCCTCGATTGCCCTTCCCGTCGATGGCCTTCATCCCGTCCCGGGCGAATTCCGACCGGATGCGCCGGACGGTGGAGACGTTCAGTTCGAGGGCCCTGGCGATCTCCCGGGCCGGCAGTTTGAGCGTGTGCGTGAGCCAGACGCACTGGAACCGCCGGAAAGCCTCGGGGGCCCACCGCGCGACGACGATCTGGTCGAGTTCCGGAAGCCCGGGCGCGGCTTCAGCCTGTTTCATGCCTTCCCCCCGGACCATGATGGGACCTTCCTCCTTTTGAACGCAACTTCATCCTTCATGGCATTTCCGGATGTGACCCGTATCATATTGCTATGAATTTTTCGGCCATCCCGGCACGGCATCCATTCGGGACCGGCACATCACGCATGTTGCATTCCTTGTGAACAAAGGGAATAGCTCGCGACGTTTTTCCCCTCGACCGCTGGAGGCGACCGTTCCGCCGCCCCCATGCTGGAAGCCCTCCGCCTCCGCTAACATGGGTCGATGCACACGAAGCGGATGGCCTTTCTTTATGGAATTCTCGTCGCGATCCTCTGGGGCCTGTCCTTCCTGAGCATCAAGGTCGTGGTGACGGTCCTGCCTCCCATGACCCTCGCGGCCGCCAGGTTCATCGTCGCCTGCGCCGTGCTCCCGGTCATAGCCTGGCTGGCCGGGGAGGACCTGAGGATCGCCCGCCGGGACGTACCGGTCCTGGTCCTGGGAGGGATCCTGGGCGTGACGCTCTATTTCTATTTCGAGAACAACGGCATCCTCCTCCTTTCGGCTTCCGAATCCTCGATCATCATCGGGACCATCCCTGTGGTCTCCGTCATCGCCGAGCGCATCTTCCTCGGAACCCGGCTGCCGGGGCGTGTCTACACCGGCTCCATCCTGTCCTTCGCGGGCGTCGCGCTCATCGTCCTGCGTCCCTCGGGCAGCTCGTCCTCCCCGCTGGGCTACCTCTACATGGTCGGGGCGGTGGCGGCATGGGTGGCCTACACCTTCGCCACGCGCAACGTCTCGCTCCGCTACGGACGGCTGAGCGTCACCTTCTGGCAGAGCTTCTTCGGGCTGATCGGCTGCATCCCCTTCGCGCTGCTGGAAGCCCGGGCCTGGAAGGCACCCGGCAGCGCCGTGGTGCTCAACGTCCTCTACCTGGGGCTGCTCTGCTCAGCCGCCGGCTACTGGCTCTACATGGCGGCGATGGACCACCTGGGCATCGGCAAGGCCAGCGTCTTCGTGAACTTGATCACGGTGGTGGCCGTCGTGGCGGCCTTCTTCCTGCTGGGCGACCGGATGAGCCTCGTCCAGTGGATCGGCGCCGCGGTCACCCTGGCGGGGGTCTACCTGGCCACGGCCGTCGAGTCCCGGAACCCCGCCGCGGCCAGCTGACGGCCCTCCTGCGCGGAGATCCGGTAAGCTGGAGCCATGCCCCGACAGAAAGCCACGGGAATCCGCGCCAGGCGCTACGGCCGTCTCGCCGAACGGGCCACCCTCTGGCTGCTCTGGCTGCGCGGCTGGGACCTGGTCGCGGAGAACCTGAAGCTGGGGCGCTGGGAGATGGACCTCATCATGACCCGGGGCAACGAACTGAGGCTGCTGGAGGTGAAGGCCAGGCGCCCCGGGAGCTGGACCGCCGCGGACACGGCCCTCTCGGTCGGGCAGAGGATGCGCCTCCAGCTGGCGCTCGGCCGCTACCTGGACCGCGTGCCCTGGCCCGGGCGCATCAGCTTCCAGAGGGCCAGCTGGGCCGGCTGGCGGTGGCGCTTGCATCCTCCCGAACGGTGGGATTCCCTTCGCATCCTCCGCTGAGGCCTTCCGTACGGCTACCCTCCCCCGGGGCACTCGGGCACCATGGGGGCTGTCGCGCGGGTGGGACCATGAAGGCAGCCAGCATCCTCAACCACGTCCTCGGACCCGTGATGCGCGGCCCGTCCAGCTCCCACACGGCTGGCGCCCACCACATCGCCTCCCTGGCCAGGGACCTGCTCGGATCGGCCCCCGCCAGGGCGCGCCTCCTGTTCGACCGGCGAGGGTCCTATGCCCACACCTACGTCCAGCAGGGCGCGGACCGGGCCTTCGCCATGGGGCTGCTGGGCCGTCCCCTCACTGATGAATCGTTCTTCACCTGCCTCCAGGAGCCTTGCCTGGAGATGCGCTTCGAGGCGGGGGACCTGCCGGAGGACGATCACCCGAACGCCGTTCGCATGCGGCTCACCGCTCCCGACGGGGGGGAGCTGGAGGTCCGCGCGCGGTCCGTCGGCGGAGGCGAAGTGGAACTCCTCCAGGTCGACGGCTGGGCGGTCCACCTCTGCGGGACGGCCTGCGAGGCCCTCGCCGAGGCTCCCGCGGCGTTCTCCGGACGGCTCGGGGAGCTGCTCGCGTCGGACGGGCAGTGCCTGGAGCCGCCCTCGGTGGAAGGCAGGAGGGAGCGCGCCATGGTCCAGGCCCACCGGAAGGCTCCGCTCCCGGACGGGATCCGCCGGGAGCTCGGCGCCCTCCCCGGCTGCACTTGGCGCGAAGCCCGGCCCGTCTACTTCCTTCAGACCGGCGCCCCGCTGTTCCACGGCGCGGAGGAGATGACCGCCCTGGCGGAACGGCGCGGCCTGTCCTTGGGCCGGATGGCCCTCGCCTACGAGTCCCGGAGGCTGGATCTGAGCGAGGACCGGATCGTCTCCGAGATGGTCCGACGCTACCGCATCATGATGCAGGCGGCCGAGCGCGGCCTGGCGCCGGACATGGACGGGATGCAGCTCCTGGCGCCGAGCGCCGGCTCCGTGATGCAGGCCTGCCGGGATGGGCGCCTCGCCGCCGGCGGGCTCCACACCCGGGCGGCCGCCCGCGCCCTGGCCGTGATGCACGTCAATTCGGCCATGGGGGTCGTGTGCGCGGCGCCCACGGGAGGTTCCGCCGGCACCCTTCCCGGCGTGGTGGCGACCTTGGCGGAAGAGCGGCACCTCGGGGACGAGGAAGCCGCCCTGCTGCTGCTGGCCGCGGGACTCATCGGCGTCTTCGTGTCGAACCGGGCGACGTTCGCCGCGGAAGTGGCCGGCTGCCAGGTCGAGATCGGCGCCGCGGGCGCCATGGCCGCCGCCGCGGTGGTGGAGGCCGCGGGGGGAACCGTGCGGCAGGCGACGGACGCGGCGGCCGTCGCCTTCCAGAACACCATGGGATCCGTCTGCGACCCCGTGCAGGGCATGGTGGAGATCCCCTGCCATACCCGGAACGCCCTGGCCGCCTCCGCCGCCTTCGTCTGTGCGGACCTGGTCCTGGGGGGCTACCGCAATCCCGTTCCCCTGGACGAGACCCTCGATGCCGTCATGGCCGTGGGGGGCATGCTGCCGCCCGAGCTGCGGTGCACGGCCAAGGGAGGCCTGGCGCTGGCCCCGTCGGCGCTCCGGCTCTGCGCCAGGTGCCGCTGAACGCTTTCCGGCGGGAAGGAGGAGCGCGGACGAGGCGCGAGGCGTATGTTTCGGGCAGATCGCATCGGCGGGGGCGGCCATGTTGCGGACCAGACTGATCAAGGACCTGGACCAGATGCACACCCAGGCCTTCCAGCCCCCCTTCGGGCTCCTGGGCCTCCTGGAGGAGATCGAGGTCCGGGGCGACGCGTGGTGGGTCCTCATGGCCTATGGAGGTCCCGTCGAGGAAGTCCGGTGGCTGCTGGGATTCCCGGAATCCGGAGAGGCCCTGCTCTTTTCGGAAGGGGAACAGATCCAGGGCCGGTGGGATCCGGAACACCGGGTCTTCATCCCCGACGAGGGTCCCGCCCTGGACCTCCTGGGCAACCCAGTGTCCCTCTCCGCCCTCGAGGAGGCCGAGGAGGAGAACACCACGGAGGAGGAATAGGGACGGACTGGGATTCGTTGTTGCAAAGATAATTTTGCAAATATATCTTTGCATTATGATGAAACTCCCCGTTCCCAAGCCCGACGTCCTCCTCGATCCCCGGAACCTCAAGGGCCTGGCCCACCCGCTCCGGGTCAGGCTGCTGGGCGCGCTGCGGGAGGGAGGCCCCGCCACGGCGAGCATGCTGGCCGAGCGGCTGGGGGAATCCAGCGGCGCCACCAGCTATCACTTGCGACAACTCGAGGGATTCGGGTTCATCACGGAGGACGCCTCCCGGGGGTCCGGACGGGAGCGCTGGTGGCGCGCGGCCCACCGGAACACGCGCTTCGACGAGGGTTCCCTCGCCAGGGACCCGGCGACCGCGCTGCTCGGCGCCGAATACCTCCGGGCCGTTGCCGGGCACTGCGCGTCCGGCATGCTGGGATGGATCGACGCCCTCCCCGGCGCCCCCGGAGACTGGGCGGACGCCGGGGACATGAGCGACTGGGCCCTGCGGCTGACTCCCGCGCAGGCGCGAGAGCTGGCGGTGGAGCTGGCGGCCGTCGTCCGGCGCTACCCCGCTTTCGATCCGGAAGAGCCGGGCGGCGAGGGCTCCGCTTTCGTGGCCGTACAGATCCAGGTCCTGCCCAGGCTTCCGGGGACCGGGCGATGATCCCTCCGGCCCCGAGGAACGACGGGCTCCTGGGCCTCCTGGCCGCCCACGGCCTCTCCATGCTTGGAACCTGCATGTCGTTCCTGGCCATCCCGTGGTTCGTGCTCGCCGCCACCGGCAGCGCCACCACCACCGGCCTGGTGACCTGTGCGGAGATGCTGCCCTACGTGCTCGTCCAGGGGCTGGGCGGCCCCCTCGCGGGGGTCCTGCTCGCGGTGTCCTCGGCCCCCGGCGTGC
>DAOPZL010000048.1:13026-16163 GCA_035353395.1 Holophaga sp. | reverse complement strand
CTGGGCGGCCCCCTCGCGGGGGTCCTGCTCGCGGTGTCCTCGGCCCCCGGCGTGCTGGCCGTGACCGCGGCAGCCTTCCTCCTGTCGGCGCTGTTCATGGGCGGGATCGTCCGCCCCACCCTGCCGGTCCCCGAAACCACGGAACGGGCCCAGGACGGCGTCTCCTATGCGGCCCACCTGGCCGAGGGAATCGCGTTCATACGGCGGGACCGCCTGCTCCTTGGGATCGTGGGCATGGTGGCCGCCACCAACCTCCTCGACCAGGCCTACGCCGCCGTCCTGCTCCCGTCCTGGGTGCGCCGGGAACTGGGTTCTCCCCTCGCCTTGGGCGTCATCACGGGCTTCTTCGGCATCGGCGCCGTGGCGGGCAACGCGCTCATGGCCTGGCTGGCCCCGCGGCTGCCGCGCCGCCTCCCCTTCGCCCTCTGCTGCCTGCTCTGCGGCCCCCCGCGCTTCCTGGTGCTGGCCCTGGCCTTCCGCCAGTCCCCGGTCCTGGCCGCGGCCCTCCTCTGCGGCCTGGGCGCCGGCGGCATCAACCCGGTCCTGGGCGCGGTGGAGTACCAGCGGATCCCCGCCCGCCTCCAGGCCCGGGTCCTGGGCACCCTCAATGCCCTGGCCTGGGCCGGGATTCCCTTCGGCGGCCTGTTCGGCGGGGGCCTCGCGGATGGGTTCGGCCTGCGCCCCGTACTGTTCGCGTGCGGGGCGCTCTACCTGCTGGCGGCGCTCGCCCCCTTCCTCTTCCCGGCCTGGCGGGGGATGGAGCGGGAGGCCCCGGAGGCCCGTCAGATGAACAGGTTCACGTCCGAGCCCCCGGCCGCCTCCATGTAGGTCGCGACGCCGCCGATCTCGACGCCGTCCACCAGCTCCTCCCGCGCGATGCCCATGAGATCCATGGTCATCTGGCAGGCCACGAGCCGGACCCCGGCCTTGCGGGCACTGGCGATCAGGGTCTCGAGGTCGTCCACGCCCTTGGCCTTCATGCGCCCTTTCATCATGCCGCGTCCCAGGCCCAGGAAATCCATCTTGGACAAGGCAAGACGTCCCGGATGGGCGGGCAGCATCCAGCCGAACAGG
Organism: Holophaga sp.; assembly: GCA_035353395.1. Taxonomy (GTDB): domain Bacteria; phylum Acidobacteriota; class Holophagae; order Holophagales; family Holophagaceae; genus UBA1801. The sequence continues at coordinate 15,089 of DAOPZL010000048.1, read as the reverse complement.
CGCCCCATCCAGTCCTTCCGGACGGCGGCCTTCTCCCGGCGCTTGAGGACGGAAAGCCCCCAGAACGTGAAGAACAAGGTCGTGGCCTTGCCGCTCGCCGCGGCGCCGTTGGCCAGGATGAACGAAGCGAGCGCGCGGTCCAGGTCGTCGGAGAACACGATGAAGGTCGCCCCCTTCGACTCCCCGGGAGCCACTGGGCCGGACGGGTTCCGGGGCCGTTTCTCGACGGTGGCCGTGAGCACACCCTGGGACGCCTCCACGCCGTGCAGGAGGTTGCCGGTGACCCGGCACCAGGAGGCCACGTCCTGCGCGAACCCCGGGTCCGTGGCGCTCAGGAGGACCTGCGCCCCCTCCGGAACCCTGTCCATCTCCATCTTCAGGCGCATGATGGGCCCCGGGCACTGCAGGCCGCAGGCATCCACCCTGACGACGTCGGCCGTCCCTTCGACCGTCCCCTGGGATGGCGCCGCGAGGGATTCGCCCGGCCCGGCCTGCCCGGCCGTGGCCGAAGCCCATGTCTTGTAGCCCCCGGTCAGGTTGGCCACGTCGGTCCACCCGGACTGGCGCAGGATCCGCTCGACCAGGTAGCCCCTCAGGCCCACGCCGCACAGGACGAGGACCGGCCGGTCCCTTGGGATCTCCTGGAGGCGGGCGCGCACTTCATCGTTGGGAATATTGCGGGCACCCGGGATGCTGCCGAGGGCGAATTCCTCCCGGGTACGCACGTCCAGCAGGAACGCCCCCCTCGCCTGCCACCCGGCCACTTCGTGCCAGTGGACCACCCGGGAGAGGCCCGCGCGCACGTTCTCGCCGACCATGCCCAGGATGTTCACGGGATCCTTCGAGGAGGAGAACGGCGGGGCGTAGGCGTGCTCGATCCCGGCGAGGTCCGAGACCGTCCCCCCGCGGCGGAGCGTCTCGGCCAGCAGGTCGATCCGCTTGTCCACGCCGTCGAATCCCACGGCCTGGGCTCCGACGAGGCGGCCCGAGGCCGGATCGAACAAGGCCTTCAGCGTGAGCGGAAGGGCCCTGGGATAGTAGCCTGCGTGGCTGGAGCCGTGGATGACCACCGCCTCGTACGGGATGCCCGCGTTCCGCAGGGCCTTCTCGTTGGCGCCCGCCGCGGCCGCGGCGAGGTCGAAGACCTTGGCGATGGAGGTGCCCAGGGCGCCGCCGTAGGATCTTCCCTCCGCGGCAGGGTCCTTCAGGCTCAGCAGGAGGTTTTCCGCCACGAGGCGCGCCTGCTTGGTGGCCGGCCCCGCCAACGGGACGTGGACGTCCTTCCCCAGCACGGGGCTCCGGACCTCCACGGCGTCTCCCAGGGCGAAGATGTCGGGATCCGAGGTCCGCATGGCCGCGTCCACGAGGATCGCGCCGGAAGCGCCGCAGGCGATGCCGCTCTCGCGCGCGAAGGCCGTGTCGGGCCGGACTCCGACGGACAGGACGACCATGTCGCCCGCGATCTCGGTCCCCGAGGCCAGGGCCGCCACGAGCCGGCCGTCCCGCCTTTCGAAGGACCGGACGGCATCTCCCAGCACGAGTCCCACCCCCTTCGCCCTCAGGTGGGCGTGAACCATGGACGCCATGTCGGGATCGAGCACGCCCATGACCTGGTCCAGGGCCTCCACCACCGTCACCGCGGCCCCGCGGCCGTGCAGGTTCTCGGCCATCTCCAGGCCGATGAACCCGCCCCCGACGATCGTCGCCCGCTCGGGCTTCCGGGTGTCGATCCAGGCCTTGATCCGGTCGGCATCCGGCACGGACCGGAGCGTGAAGACGCCCTCCAGGCCGAGACCGGGGATCGGCGGCCGCAGGGGCTCGGCCCCCGGGGAGAGCACGAGCCGGTCATAGCGTTCCTCCCGGGTGCGGCCCGTGTCCAGGTCCTTGGCCACCACGACCTTGCGGGCCCGGTCGATGGCCACGACCTCCGTCCCGGTCCGCACGTCCACCGCCAGCCAGCCCTTGAATTTCTCGGGAGTCATCACGAAGAGCCGGTCCCGCTCCTGGATCACCTCCCCCGCATAGTAGGGCAGGCCGCAGTTCGCGTAGCTGACGTGCCCGCC
>DAOPZL010000048.1:0-12926 GCA_035353395.1 Holophaga sp. | reverse complement strand
TCACCTCCCCCGCATAGTAGGGCAGGCCGCAGTTCGCGTAGCTGACGTGCCCGCCTCGCTCGAACACCACGATCTCCGCGTGCTCGTCCAGCCGGCGCAGCCGCGCGGCCGTGGAAGCCCCGCCCGCCACGCCACCCACGATCAGGATCCGGTTCATGTTTCCTCCAGTCCGCGCCCTGTTCCGGCGCCGATCACCAATTAAGTTTTATCCTATATAACCAATTTGGAAATTCAAGAAAAATCCGCAAACTCTGCCTTCAGGGCAATTGATCGGAGAAACCCCTCCCCGGCCCCGGCACGATCGCCCCCTGGCCCACGGTTCCTTTGGATCCCCGGTTCAGGAACCTGGACAACTTGACGATGCGGGAAGGGTAGGCCTCCTTCGTTCCCCCGAGCCAGCCATGTCCCAGCCGCTTCCGCCCACCCGCCCTGGCCCCTACGCCTGGCGCTGGTTCGCTCGCCTTTCGCTCCGCGCGAAGAGCCTCCTCGTGGCCATGGGCGTGCAGGTCCTGCTGATGGTGGTCCTGGGGATGGGCATCCAGCTCCTGGTCCAGAGGGGGTTCGACCAGGTCGAGGACCAGTACCTCCGCGACCACGTCGCGCGCCTGAAGCAGGTGATCGACCGGTCGGCGCAAGGACTGGAGCGGAGCGCGCACGACTATGCGGTCTGGGAGGACTCCTACCGCTTCGTCGCCTCCCCGGGCCCGAGATACATCGCGGACAACTTCAACGCGGACGTCCTGGCCAACCTCCAGCTCACCCACATCCTCGTCTTCGACAACGACCATGAACTCGTGGCCGGGCGGAGCCTGGATCCCCGGACCGGAAACCTCCAGGAAACCGATGCCAGGTTCGCGCGGCAGATCGCTCCCATGGTCGAAGCCCTGGCCAGGAGCGGGAAGCTCTCCTCCTCGGGCGTCCTCGGGCTCGACGACGGAATCTACCTGGTCGGTGCCTGCCGGATCCTGCCCACGAAACCGGGCCCTCCGCCTGCGGGGACCTTCGTCCACATGAGGCGAGTGGAGAAGCGCCAGATCGAGGACTTCTCCAGGCAGCTGCGCGTCGGTCTCTTCATCTCGACGGACGTCCAGGACCTTCTGCCGGCGGGACCCGCCTCCTGGTATTTCATTCGGGAGGCCGCCCCCGAGAGGCTTCGGATCGGCATTCCCGTCGAGAGCGTCACCGGCCGCCCCGCCGCCGTGGTGGATATCGTCCTGCCGCGCACCATCCAGCAGCAGGCACGTCATTTCATCCTGCTCGCCTGGATCGCCCTCTTCGCGACCCTGGCCACGTCCGCGCTCCTGTGGCCCCTGGCCATCCGCTGGCTCGTGCTGGGACGACTGGAACAGATCCACCGGTTCATGACCATGCTGGGCAGGAAGCGGACCCTCACGGAACGCCTTCCGGCCAAGGATGGCGACGAACTGGACGCGCTCGCCGTCAGCATCAACCAGACCCTCGACACCCTCGAGACCGCCCAGGGCCAGCGGGACGCGTCGGAGCACCGCTCGCAGCGCCTCCAGGACCAGCTCACGCAGGTCCAGAAGCTCGAGGCCCTCGCCACCATGGCGGGAGGCATCGCCCATGACTTCAACAACAGCCTCTCGGCCATCATGGGTTCCATCGAGCTGATGCAGGAGGAACTTCCGCCCGGGCATCCGTCCCACAAGCACCTCGCCCGGATGCAGAAGGCGGGCACCGGCGCCTGCGCCCTCGCCCGGCAGATGCTCAACCTCAGCCGCGGCAATCCAGCCCAGAAGGTTCCGATCCACCTGGGCGACGCGGTCTCGGATGTCCTCCGCCTCGCGCGAGCCGGCCTCCCGAAGAACCTCGCGATCCATTTCCAGAACGATGCCCTGGACGACGTCGTCCTGGCCGACGTGACCCAGATCCAGCAGGTGGTCATGAACCTGGCCACCAACGCCTCCCACGCCATGGCCGGCCAACCCGACGGACGCATCGAAGTCACCCTCGTCGGGGTGAATCTCCCGGACCTGGACGCCCCCGCCGAGACGGTCACCCTGCCGCCCGGCGCATACATCCGGCTCGCCTTCTCCGACAACGGGCCCGGCATTCCCAGGGAAATCCAGGACAAGATCTTCGATCCATTCTTCACCACCAAGCCGGTCGGGTCGGGCACCGGACTGGGCCTCGCGGTCGCCCAGCGGTTCGTCGCCCAGTTGGGCGGCTCCATGGGGGTCCAGAGCGAGGCCGGCGGGGGGACCACGTTCAACATCCACCTGCCGAGCTACCACACCCCTTCCCTGCCCCCCCACCTTGCCTCGGTCGGTCCGTTGAAGATCCTCCTGGTCGACGACGACCCGCATGCGCGCGAGACCCTGGCCGAAGGCCTCCGCAAGGCCGGGCATGCCGTCACGGAGGCTCCCGGCGGCGTCTCGGCCCTCCAGATCCTCGAAGAGGAAGCACGCACCTTCGCGGCCGTGGTGACGGACCAGATCATGCCCGGGATGTCCGGCGTGGACCTGGGCGCGGAGATCGCGAAACGGTTCCCGGGCATGCCCGTCTTCCTCGTCTCGGGCTACACGGGGCCCATCGAGGAGCAGGTGCTCGCCGAACTGGGCATCCTCCGGCTCTTCCCGAAGCCGGTCGTCGTCGCCGAGCTTGACAGGACGATCCGGGAATCGAGGCTCCGGCTCAGGAGGAAGGACGCGGACCTCGCCTAGCGGTGAGGGAGAACCAGAAACCCAGGTAGGACGGGAGGTCCTTGAGGAACCTGGCATAGCTGTGGGGCGACTCGATCAGCATCCGCCGCCAGACCTTCCTGGCGAAAGGCCTCCGGTAGAAGCGTCCCAGGAAGTCGGCCTGGAGGCTCTCCAGGGTCGCCTTGTCCGGCCCCCCCTTGGACTGGAACACGAAGGTCTGGCAGTCGAGGTTCGGCCAGTTCCCGTCACTCGCGTCGAAACTGCCGAGCGTCTGGATCTCCTGCTGGATGGGTGCCCCGAAGTACGGCGTGAAAGCCGTGACGTTGGCATCCTTGAGCGGCAGCGAACAGGCGAAGTCGATGGTGCGGCGGATGGAGGCTTCCGTCTCCCCGGGAAAGCCCATCATGAAGAGCCCTTTCACCCAGAGGCCGGCTTCGTGGAGCCGGTTCACGTCGCGGCGGATGAGGTCCAGGGAGAGCCCTTCCTTGTGCCGGTCCAGGATCTCCTGGTCCCCGGACTCGATCCCGACGTGGACGACCCAGCAGCCGGCGCTCTTGAGTTCCCGGATGAGCTCGTCGCCGAGGTGCCCCACCCGCACGATGCAGTTGAAGCTCACGCCCAGCCGGGCCCGGCGGAGCAGGGCGCAGAGCCGGGCGACGCGGTCCTGGTTGAGCGTGAACAGGTCGTCGTAGAACGTGACGTGGCGGATCCCGAAGTCCTTCCGCAGCCATCTGACCTGTTCGAAGGTGTACTCGGGGGAGTTCCAGCGGTAGGAATGGCTGTAGACGGACCGGTCGCAGTAGGAGCAGCGGTAGACGCAGCCCCGGGAGGAGATGATGTTCGCGCCCGGCCCCCGGGGGGACGAGAACAGCGGGAGATGGTACCGCTCCGGGAAGCCTTCGGCCAGGTCGTAGGCAGGAAAGGGCAGATCGTCCATGCGGCAGAGCGTGTCCCGGGTCTGGACCGGCCCCGAGCGGACGCCGGCGCCTTCGCGCCACAGGCATCCGGCGATGTCCGAGGGATCTCCGCCCCTCGCCAGGTCCCGCAGGGCGGACTCCCCTTCTCCCGCGACCAGGGCGTCGATGGCCGGGTAGTCCCGGAGGATGCGTTCCCTGCCCCAGGAGACATGGACCCCTCCGAAGACCGTGCGGACGTCCGGAAGCAGGTCCTTCACGCGGCGGCAGACGTCGTAGGCGTCGAGGAAGGCCGGGGTGATGGCCGAGAAGCCCACCAAGTCCGGGGCGTGGGCCTGGATGCGCCTCGCCCATTCCCCGTTCGTGACCCGGAACTGCCGGGCCGCATCCAGGAAGCGCACGTCATGGCCGTCCTCCCGGAGCACCGCGGCCAGGGTCAGGAGGCCGACGGGCGGAACGCAGGCGGCGAGGCTCCCGATCCGGACCTGGCCATCCGCGTTGTCGTAGCCCCTGGGCTGGAAAAGGAGAATGCGCACGGGGAATCCTCGGACATCAGCCTCTACTATCCCGCACTTTGGGGGCAGGACTCCCACCCACTGGAACCGATCGCGCCTCCCGGGACCCCGCCGAAGACGAGACGTGCTACAGTGGCGCAAATTCCGTGCTCCATCTGGACGCCCCCCTCCGGGTTCTTCGTCTTCACCCGGCGCGCGGCTGCCTGCAGCCAGCCTCCGCGCCATCCACGCCGGGCAATGCCCCTCAGCAAAGGAAGGTCACATGGACATCACGATCGAATCGATGACGCGGGCCGACTGGAAGAGCGTCGAGGCGATCTACATGGAGGGGATCGCCACCGGCCAGGCGACCTTCGAAGTGGAGGCTCCCACCTGGGAACAATGGGACGCGAACCATCTGTCGAGCTGCCGGTTCGTCGCGCGCCGGCACGGCCAGATCGCCGGCTGGGCCGCCCTGAGCCCCGTCTCGCGGCGCTCCTGCTACGCCGGCGTGGCGGAAGTGAGCATCTACGTGACGGCGGGCGCACGGAACCAGGGGGTCGGCAGGATCCTCCTGCACACCCTCATCCAGGAATCGGAGCGACACGGCATCTGGACCCTGCAGGGAACCACCTTCCCCGAGAACAGCGCCAGCCTCCATCTCCAGTCGAGCTGCGGATTCCGGGTGGTGGGCAAGCGGGAACGGATCGCCCGCCAGAACGGCGTCTGGCGGGACACGCTCGTCTCGGAAAGGCGGAGCCCCACGATCGGCCTGGATTGACCTCGGGGCATCCGGGGCAGGCCAAGGGCCACCGCCAGCGAATGTCGTGTCCCAGGGAAATTCTCAAGATCTTCGGAGGAGACGACCGATATCTCCCCCAGGCGGAGGCCCATCGATGGCCTTTCGCGATCGTTTCCATCATCTATATACGGCATGAAAATCAAGTCGGACCTGTGCGACACTCTATCCATTTGATGACGCTCCATGGGCGTGACGGTCGTGCAGGGATCAAGTCGGAGGCGCGATGGGGAAGGACGACCGACGGGGATGGAGCCTGGAGTGGTGGATCCCGGCCGCCTACGCCGCGGTTGCGGGGCTGTGGATCTACACATCGGACACGCTCGTCGCGGCCATCGCCGGCTCCATGGAACGCCAGCGCGCGATCTCCTCCTACAAGGGTTTCGGGTTCGTGATCGTCACAGCCGCCCTGCTCCACGGGGGTCTCCGCTGGGCCCTGGGACGCGAGCGGGCCATCGCCAGGCGGGCCCGGGAGAGCGAGGCGCTGCTGCGGGCCATGATGGAAAGCTCCCCGGACATGATCGCCTTCGCCCTCGACAGGAACTACAGCTACCTGGCCTTCAACGCCAGGCACAAGGAGACGATCAGGGCCATCTGGAACCGGGAAATCGCCCCGGGAATGAACATGCTGGAAGTGATCGGGAGGGATGCGGATCGGGAAACCGCCAGGAGGCATTTCGACCGCGCCCTGGCGGGCGAGAGCTTCGACCGCCTGGAAGTCTACGGGGACGAGGAACTCTCCCGGAACTACTGGCAGGATTTCTACGGTCCGATCCGGACGGAGGGGGGCGAGATCATCGGGTTGACCTGCTACGTCGTCAACATCACCGAGCACAAGCGCGAACTGGAGGAACGGCACCGTCTCCAGGCCCAGCTTCGGCAGGTGCAGCAGCTGGAAAGCCTCGGCCGGCTTGCGGGAGGCGTCGCCCATGACATGAACAACGTGCTGGGCGCCATCCTGGCTATCTCTTCCGCCGACACGGAAGCCCAGGCCGAGGGCAGCCCCCTTCGCCAGGACTTCGAGACCATCTCCAGGGCAGCCGTGCGGGGCGGGGAGATGGTCAAGCGACTGCTGAACCTGGCGCGCAGAAGCCCGGTCCAGGAGGACGAACTGGACCTGAACGGGATCCTGCGAGAGACGGCCGGCCTCCTGGAACGCGCCACCCTGTCCAAGATCCGCCTCGACATGGACCTGTCCCCCGATCTGGCCCCCGTCCGGGGGGATGCGGGCAGCCTGGTCCACGCCTTCATGAACCTGTGTGTCAACGCCGTCGACGCCATGCCGGAGAACGGAGTCCTCACCCTCCGAAGCCGCAACGTGGACGAGCGTTCCATCGAGATCCAGGTGCAGGACACGGGGTCGGGCATGTCCAGGGACGTGCTCGACAAGGCCCTGGACCCGTTCTTCACCACGAAGGAACAGGGCAAGGGCACGGGGCTCGGCTTGTCCATGGTCTACAGCACCGTGAAAGCGCACCGAGGACAGATGGAGATCCAGAGCGTACCCGGGAAGGGCACCTGCGTGAGCATCCGCCTCCCGGCCTGCATCCCCGCGCCCTCCGGCCCTTCCGCGAAGCCTGCCGAGGACGCCCCCGGGAAGCCCTCCGACAGGTTCCTGAACGTCCTCCTGGTGGATGACGACGAACTGATCCAGAGTTCCATGCAGGCGCTCCTGGCGGCCAAGGGCCACGTCGCCACGCCGGCCTCGAGCGGCGAGGAGGCCCTGGCGAAACTGGAGACCGGCTTCCAGCCCGACGTGGTGATCCTGGACATGAACATGCCGGGCCTGGGTGGCGCCGGGACCCTGCCTCGCCTGCGCGCCCTGCGCGCCGAGGTCCCCGTCCTCCTGGCCACGGGGCGCCCGGACCAGGCCGCGCAGGATCTCGTGGAGACGTACCCCGGAGTCTCGCTGCTGCCGAAGCCCTTCAGCCTCAAGGACCTGCAGAAGGCCCTGGAACCCGTTCTGGCGGGCCACCGTCCCTGACATCGGAGCGAGGCCCGAACAGGGAACCTAGCCTGCCTAGCGGGTTTCGGCGGTCCCGGAAGCATCTCCCGGTCCCCGTTTCCCACCCTCCGGGAAGAAGACTTCGGGATACAGGGCCTTGGCGCAATCGGGACAGATGCCGTGGGTGAAACTGGCCTCCGAATGCGACGAGATGTAGTGCTCCAGCTGGTTCCAGTAGCCCTTGTCGTCCCGGATCTTCTTGCAGCTGCTGCAGATCGGGAGCAGTCCGCTCAGGGTCGTCACGTCGGCCAGGGCCTTCCGCAGTTCGAGGATCAAGTGTTCCCTCACTTCCTCGGCATGCTTCCGTTCCGTGATGTCGATGGCCGTGCCCACGCAGATCATCGGTTTGCCGGGAGCTTCCGGAACGAGGTGGGCATGGGCGAGCAGCCAGACGGTGGAGCCATCCTTCCTCCAGAACTCCGCCTCGAAGTCCGAGATCCTCCCCGTGCCGAGGAGGGTCTCCTTCATCGCATCCGCCTGTCCAGGACGGACCCATCGAAGGCTGTTCATGTTCCGGACATCGGCCAGCATCTCCTCCGGGCCGGCGTAGCCCCACATCCTGGCGAAGGCCGGGTTGAGATGGCGTATGGAACCATCGAGGTCGACCCGGAAGATCCCTTCCATGGCGTTCTCGAAGATGTAGCGGAACTTGGCCTCCTCGCGGACCCGGGCCTCGACCGCCTCCCGCTGCGCCCGCCAGGCGCGATGGACCAGCCAGCCGCAGCCGCCGATGAGCATCAGGAAGACGCCCACGAACGCGGCGCTCAGGTGGACCTCGTGGTACCAGTGCGTGAGGACGTCGTGAATGCCAAGCCCCACGATGACATACTGGGGATTCCCCTTCAGCCACAGGAAGGCGTAGACCCTCGAGGTCCGGTCCACCGGCGAGATTGCCTGGAAGCTGCCGCGCGTGTCCCCGCTCCGCAGGCGCGCCTGCAGCTGCGGGAAGGAGATGACCTGCCCGGGCTGGATGACCGGCCCTTTCGGGCCCGCATGGCGGGCGTATATCCGGAGGTTGGCCCCGGCAAGGGCCACGACGCCTTCCGGTCCCAGGTCGAGGCCGGAGAACAGCCGCGTCAGGTAGTCCAGCGAGATGGTGCCGGCGACCACGCCCAGGAAGGAGCCGTCGGGCCTGTTGAGGCGCTGCGCCAGGACGATCGCCCACTTCCCGCTGACCCGCCCCAGGACGGGCTCGGAGGTCACGAGTCCGGCGTCCGGATCGTCGCGCAGGCACACGAAATAGTCCCTGTCCGCGATGCTGATGCGGGAGGCCGGCCCGACGTTCCATCCGTGGACCAGGATCCCGTCGGCATCCGAGACCAGGATCCCTTCGAGGGGGGGCATCTGGGCGCGCGTGCGCTCGATGTAGGCCTCCAGCCGGGAATCGTCGCGGACGCCGGAGGCGAACTGCCGCTGGACTTCGTTCCGGACGGCCGTGAGCAGCAGCGCGATCTGCGAGTAGGCATCGGTGAGGTTCTCGCCGAGGACCAAGCACAGGTTCTGGACATTCGCCTCGGCTTCCTCCAGGTGCTGGGTCCGGCTCCTCGCCAGGAAGAGCCCCGCCAGCACGAAGACCGCCAGGGAAGCCGCGACGAGGATGCCCCCCAGGGCGAACCTGAAGGCGGAATAGCCCTTCGATCCATCCCGCGCCAAGGCCCTGCTCTCCACGCACGTTCTCCCGTGGTTCCCCACGATAGGCGCCTGCGCGGGAAACGCCAGCGAGAAGTGGATCTCGGGTCAGGGTTCGAGATTCCCGGCCGGGCGGGAATTCCCGAAGACCTGGGCGGCCCGGTCGTCCTCGGGGCCTCTCCCCGGGGCGGCAACACCGCCGGCCGCCCCCGGTCAGCGACGGGCGTCGAACTGCTGCCGGAAGACCTCGACGTTGTTGTCCCGCCCCAGCGGGCAGTTGTCGCTTCCCTGGGAGGAGCCCATGGCCGGATAGGGGCAGACTCCGTCGGGTGTCTTGGGATGACGGCATTCGTGGACATGGAGGATGCGCCCCCCGGGAAGAGCGGGGTGCTCGTAGAACAGGTGTTCGCACATGGCGGACTCCAGGAAGATGTAGAAGATCGGGATGACTAGTACTACCGCATCCGTTCAGGGTGCGAGGGGCCGGTTGTGCGCATTTCCACAGACCGTCGTCGCCCTGCTGCGATGAAAATGCTGGAGTTGTTCAAGTAGAGGAAACTCGGCACGCAGGTTACGATTGTTAAATTCAGTTTATTGAATTATTTTACTAATACGAAACCGACAAGAGTAAACGATAACTTCATTAAAATCTTAATTAATCTCACCGCGTCCCCCTCTCGATATTTCCCCCTTTCACCGGATCCATAACCTCTATCTGGACAATCCATGTCCACGCATGGAAACTTGGCGTTTTCATGCCGTGCTCTCCCCTGGCCGCGAGGGCGGGTGCGGCCGGCCCCCCCTTCTCGAGGATTCGACACCGCGCGGACCGAAACGGTCTGGCCGCTTCCCTGCCCCGGCGGGATACTGTCGGTGGATTTCTGGAACGAGCCTGGAGCAGCCATGGAATTCTTCAAGTGGAAAGCATGCTACGCGACCGGCCTTGCACGAGTGGACGACCAGCATCGCTGGCTCGTGGGTCTCATGAACGAGTTCACGGCTCTCCTCGCCGGCGCGGACAGGCCCCCGGCGGCGGAAGTCCAGCGGGTCTTCGGCCTTCTGCTCGACTACGCCAACACTCATTTCAACGACGAGGAGACCCTGATGCGGGAGGTGGGCATCGATGAGCGCCACTTCGACCATCACCAGCAGCAACATCAGGCCTACATCCGCGAACTCCACCGGGACCAGAAAGAGATCGTCGAGGACCCCGCGGGAGCGCGGACCCTCCTCAAGTTCCTTGGGCACTGGCTGGTCTACCACATCCTCGGCTGCGACCTGAGCATGGCCAGGCAGGTTTCCGCGATCCGTTCGGGCACGCCTCCCAGCGAAGCCTTCGCCCGGGAGCTCCCCGGCCCGGAAGGCCCGGCGGATCCTCTCCTGGACGTCATGAGCGCCATGCTGGCACAAGTCATGGCGAGGAACGGCCAGTTGGCCCAGCTGAACGAGACCCTGGAGACCCGAGTCCTCGACCGGACCAAGGCCCTGCAGGAGGCCGTGGCCCGGCTGGAGAAGGAGATGGCGGTGTCCCAGCGGCTCGGCGGAGAGCTGGCCAGGGCCAACGAGAGCCTTCAGCGCGCGGCCCTGACGGACGTCCTCACGGGGCTGCCCAACCGCCGGAACGCCATGGAGCGACTCGGCCAGTTCTGGTCCGAGTCCTTGCGGCACGGCACCGCCTTCTCCTGCATCATGATCGACGCCGACGGTTTCAAGCAGGTCAACGACACCTATGGCCACGAGGCGGGAGACGCGGTGCTCCGCGCGCTGGCCCGCGTCCTCAGGGCCTCCGCACGCAACGAGGACGTGGTCTGTCGCCTGGGCGGCGACGAGTTCCTGGTCCTGTGTCCATCGACCGACAAGGCCGGCGCCCTGGTGCTGGCGGAGAACCTCCGCGCCAGGATCTCGGGCCTGAGCATCCCGGCCGGTTCTGGAGAGTGGCTTGGAAGCCTGAGCCTTGGCGTGGCCCAGCGCGAGGAGCGCACCGTCAGCCCCGACGACCTGATCAACACCGCCGACCAGGGCCTCTACATCGCCAAGCGGGCCGGCCGCAACCAGGTCGGCGTGGCCCAGGCGTGAAGGGGAACGGAAGAGAGTTCGTGGCCCTGAATCAACTTGATCGAGCAGAGGGGGTTCGGCCCCCTCTGCTTCCGCTGGCGCGCGATTGACGCCTGTCCGGCCTAGAAATCGACGCGGTACAGGAGCGAGACAGCCTGGTTCGTGAAGGAACTGCGCCCCTCGATGTCGTACCGAAGCTCGAAGGCCGTCCTCGAGTCGATCACGGACAGTCCCAGTCCGCCCTTGTACAGGAAGGACGAAGGTTCCAAGCCTCGCGTCGTGAAGGCTGCCCCGCCTCCTTCATAGGCCGCGTCCAGGGTTGCCCGATCATGCTTCAGGTCATATCCGACCCCCAGATCCACTGTCAGCGAGGTCCGGTTGCTCATCTTGACCCTGGCTTTCCCGCCCACCGACGGGATCAGTTCCTGCATCGTGTCCGCCTGCACATCCAGGTTCAGCGCACCCGCGTTTCGCTCTGAATAGTCGTTCGAGTGCACTCGGGCATAGTCCACTTTTGCATACGGCGAGAACTCTGCCCGCTCGCTCTTCGCGAACGTCCTGCTGAGCCTCAGCCCCACGTGCTCGAACTGGCTGCGGTAATCCGCGCGCGCGATCCGGTAGAGTCCCCCGAAGTCGATCGTCCGGGTCCCTTCGTTGCTTGCATTCCCGACGTCCACTTGCCAGTCCAGATCCGCCCGGCCATCGAAGCTGTGGGATCCATAGAAGATCAACTGCTTCGTCCGGATGGTGCCTTCGTGTTTCCCTTCCGAATCCTTCCCATCCAGGTCGATCGTTCCCATGGCCAGCGCCAGGCCGACCCGGTCGTTCTCCGCGAAGCTGTGGTCCGCGCCGACCGCCACGCCGAATCCGTCGAACGTGAAGCCCGGAACCCGGCCTCGGGAGCTTTGGCGCGCCCAGGAACCGAAAGGCTTGATCCAGATCGCGTTGCGAGTCGTCTCGTCCCCGGACGTCCATGCGCGGGTTCCATCCTGGCGCGTCTCCACCACACGGTTCAGGTCGTGCATCACATCCAGCGTCGCCAGCGACATCCCTCCGTACAGCAGCGGCAAGGTCTGGCTCACGGCGCTGGAAACCTGCTGCTCCGTCGTCAGGTTGCAGAAGGCGTCCAGGACCGTCTGCATGTCGGCACTGGCGCCGCCGTCCCATAGGCCACCCAGGACGGCGGCCGCCCCCAGGGCAGGCGTGTTCCCTTGCGACTGCACGATGACCGGTATGTTCGGAATGAACCTGGCGGTGAAGGCCAAGTCACCTGCGATAGCGTTCCAGGGGGTAGTGCCCAGCGCGTCGAAATCGGTCATGTTGTTGTTGAAGACGAAATTCCCGCCCGCATAGGCGGCATCGGCCACACTCCCCCACCTGTACTCCGAAGTGCCCACCTGCGCGACCGAGGAGGTGGTCAAGAGCACGACGTACTGCTTCCCCGGCGTCAACACTGTCCTTCCAGTGTTGATCGTCACGGCGGTAAACTCGCCGCTGTTGGGAGCGGTCATCACGTCCGAGACGAAGAGTGCCGTGCTCGTGACGTGCTGATTGACGCTGTCCCACTCGTAGACATAAGCCCGGTACTGAGGAATCTCCGTGGCGGAGCGCAGTTGCAGGTAGAAAGTGAAGCTCCTGGCCTGCCACTGGAGGTCCGAGGCGGTGAACGTCTGGCCATACGTGGCCGTGTTCGGCAACCCCCACGAGCTTATGAAGTTCGATCCGTCCCAAAAAGGCGTCGTATCGATACTCGCTCGGGCCCCGCCGGTCGGTGCCAGGGCGACCAGGGAAAAGGCGATGACACGCCCCAAAACACCGCATCTGGGGCCAAGAACCGGATATGAACGTCGCATTTCAGCCTCCATATGAAAGCGGGATTTACGTTCCCTGACGACGACGGCCAGGGTTGATTGACGGAATCAATGTTCATTCAGCAAAACATCTCTATCAGATATGGAATTTATTGATTTATAAACAATATAATACATATTTTTTCTAATTCATCTTGATGAATTACATGCGAATGTAAGCACCTAAAACATAATTCAATCGAATAGATATTCAAGATTTTTTCAATACCATTTCAATGAATATTCCCAGCCCGCAACTTCATTGCGGCCAACGGGATGAAAAGGGGGGACGCAGAGCCCCGACGAGAAGCTGCTTCCTATCTCCGGGAGCCAGCCCACGACGGAGCCATGCGACCAGCTTCCTCCTGGCCCACGGCGTCAATTTGTACTTGGCAATCAGGTCAGAGCTGGCGGCTCATAACCGCTTGGTCCAGGGTTCGAATCCCTGTGGGGGCACCAAGGCGCCCGACCCTCAGATTCGTAGTCTGATGCTCCAGGCAGAGTAGTGTCCAGAAGT
>DAOPZL010000047.1:1866-21727 GCA_035353395.1 Holophaga sp. | reverse complement strand
TCGTCGTAGCGTCCCAGGTCGAGCAGGACGAAGAGCCTCAGGGGCGGCTGGCCCCTGGGATCCAGGGCGGCCGGCAGGAAGTCCAGGTGCTTCCCGGCCTCGTCCGGATCCTCTTCGATCCAGTAGGCGTATTCGGCTCTCCGGGTGTGCCATTCCCGGAGCTGCTCCATGGGACCGCCGTCCTGGAACAAGGCGAAGGCGCGCTCCAGGGACTCCAGGGCCTCGGGATGCTTGCGCAGGTCCAGCGCGAGGTCCTCCCGCATCATCCAGAGCCTGAAGGAGCCAGGCTCCTGGGCCAGGGCCTGCTCCACGGAATTCCAGGCCCCGTTGAGGTCCCCCAGGCCCTTCTGGGCGGCCACGGTGGCGATCCAGAGCGCCTCCGGGGACCGGTCCAGGGGCAGGGTCCGGCTGATGGCCAGCACCTCGTCGTAGCGGCCGCGCTGGAGGAGGTGCATGGCCGGGGCCACCCGGTCCCAGCCGGTCCGGGGGTAGCCGTGGCGGTGCAGCAGGAGGTCCAGGGCCCGCTCGAAGGCCGCCTGGAACTCGGGCATTCCGGGCTGGGGGCCGAGGCGCTCCGCCTCCGGGTCCCGCTCCTGCAGCCGCCCCAGCAGCGCCAGCATCAGATCCTCCAGGAGGGCGGGATCCTCCGTGGCGTACGGCATCGCGGCCAGGAGCAGCTCCCAGGCCTTCTCCCGGCTCCCGGGCCGTCCGCGCCTCAGGTGGTGGATCGCCAGCCGCCACTGCAGGCTCGGCATGTGGGGGACCAGCCGCATCCACAGCGGGCCCGTCCAGTCCAGGAAGGCCTCCGAGCGGTCGGGAATGGACCGGAGGTAGAGGCGCAGGAGCCATCGCAGCCAGAAGGGGACCCTGGCCAGGTGCGCCTCCTCGCTCTCCGCCCAGGCAAGATTCCGGTAGCCCAGCGCCAGGTTGGCCCTGGAGCGCAGGAGCCAGACCCGGTGCCCCAGCTCCCCCGTGGCCAGGTGCACGCCGGCCAGGAGATCCACGACGTCCGAGGCGAAGCCCCCCGCGGCCCAGAGCGCCTCGGCCCGCTTGAGGCGCCGGGGATGGATCCAGGCCTGGCGCACGGCCCAGCCCGCCCAGGAACTCCCGAAGGCCAGCAGGAAGGCCCCCGCCCACGCCTTCCCCCGGCTCCAGCCGAATCCTCCCTCCCCGAGCGCCAGGTGGAAGGCCCACAGAGCCACGCACCAGCAGAGGAGGACGAGGCCCGTGCGGGAGAACCTCCGGATCGATCGCGTCAGTGGAACCTGCATCCCATGAGTATGGCCCAGCCGGCCGCGGGGTTGACACGCCCCCCCGAATCCAGGTACGTTTCTGCGCGCAGAAGCCTCATGACCTCCCTCACCGAACTCGCCCGACTCCTCGCCCTCGCCGACGACCCTGACCTCGTGGAGGAGGCGCTCTGCGCGCTGCTGACCCCCTCCGAGGCCAAGGACCTCAGCGCCCGGTGGGAGCTGGTGAAGCGCCTGGACCGGGGGGAAACCCAGCGGCGGATCGCCAAGGAGCTCGGCCTGAGCCTGTGCAAGATCACCCGCGGGTCCCGGGAGCTGAAGAAGCCCGGATCCGCCCTCAAGGAGCTCCTGAAGCTCCAGGAGCTCCCGTAGCGGGAGTCCCCCGCGAGTCCTTCAGCGGGACGAGGATCTCCTCCAGGGTCCGCTTGGGCACGTGGTGCACGCCCTCCGCATCGCGCCAGTACTTGACGTCCCCCTCGGGCCCGAGCGGATCGATCTTCACGACCTCCTTCGGCTTCCCGAGGGCGATCACCAGCACGATCTCCAGGTGGGCCGGGACGCCGAGGATCTCCCGCAGGCGCTCGCGCTTCACGGACCCGATGAGGCAGCCCCCCAGCCCCTGGCTCGTGGCGCCCAGGAGGATGCTCTGGCAGGCGATCCCGGGGTCGCTGCCGAAGTCCTTGGCGATGCGCTGGTCCCCCAGGACGACGATGTAGGCGGAGGGACGCTCGCCGGGGACGGGGCCGGGCCAGTCCTTGAGGTAGCCGGCCCAGGCCAGCTCCGGGAAGATCCGCTCGTTCATCGCCCTCTGGTTGCAGAGCAAGTATTTCAAGGGCTGCAGGTTGCGCCCCGAGGCGGAAAGCCGGGCCAGGTCCACCAGGCCCCTCAGGACCTCCGTCCCGATGGCGTGGTCCTCATGGAAGCGCCGGTAGCTGCGGGTCTTGCGGACAAGTTCCTCCAGGTTCATGGGCGGTCTCCTCCGGAATGGGTCCAGTTTGTACCAGACCGGCCCCGCCGGAACAGGCCGACGTTCATGAACCCGGGGACTTCGCGGAACCAATCCCGAGGCCAGGGATCAGGCGCGCTCGTCTCCCTGCCCGGCATGCGGATTCCCGATCCAGCGTTCGATGACCGGCGAGAAGTGCCCTCCGTAGCGTTCCTGCAGTGCCGCGAGACGCCAGTCCTGGCCCGTCACCTTTCCGCGGCAGCGGGGGGAGCCGCAGGCGCAGGGGGAGAGGACCCAGTGGGGATCCGTTTCCCAGAGGGCGTAGTCGATCGTCAGCTCCTCGTCCTCCTCGACGACGTCCCGGGTGACGAGGGTGAGGGCGTTCAGCATCCACAGGTTCGAGTCGCAGCTGTGGTTCAGGTAGTAGTCCGCGCCCTCCCCGGTGCCCGCCGGATCGCCCAGATAGAGGCCCTCCTCCACGAGGGTGATGGACTGGCGATTCGCCTTCCCTGCCTGGATGTCCTTCTCGGAGAAGATCGTGCCCCCCCAGATCAGCGCGATCTCGCCGCTGCCGAAGGACTCCCGCGCGAACATGCCCCGGCCGTGCAGGGGAGAGGCGCGGATCTCGATGCGGGGATCGATCCAGGGGGTGATGACGATGCCGGGCCTCAGGTGCATGGGTCTCCTATTTCTCGGTGAGGTTCAGGACGCCGTCCCATTCCGCGGGCGGGTGCAGGATCAGCTCCCGGCACTGGACGGCATAGGTCTTGGATGCCGGGTCCTCCGGCATCCGTTCGAATCCTTCCAGGGCCTCCTGGAATCGCCCTTCGTAGAAGAGGGCCAAGGCCTCCGCGAACGGGGCGAAAGGGGCGGGCGCCGGTTCCCCGGGCAGGCCGGCCAGCTCGAAGACGCGCACCGGAGCCTTTCGGCCCACCACGCGCAGGCGTCCCAGTTCTCGGCCGACGAACCGCCCGCCGCTTTGCTCCCAGGTGCTCTCCGAGACCATGGCGTAGGTGCCGAAGACCTTGTTGGCGCCCTCCAGGCGCGAGGCCAGGTTGGCGGCATCGCCGAGGATCGTGTAGTTGAAGCGCTCGTACGAGCCCATGTTGCCCACGACCACGGGACCCGTATTCATGCCGATGCGCGCCTTCACGACGGCCCCCGTCCGGGCCTCCAGTTCCGGGCGCTTCTCGGCCAGCTTCCGCGCGCACCGGATCGCCGCGCGGCAGGCGCGGACGGCATGGTCGGCCTGGTCCAGGGGAGCGTTCCAGAAGGCCACGATGGCGTCCCCGATGTACTTGTCGAGGTAGCCGCCCTCCTCCTGGATGATGGCGCCCATGTCCGACAGGTACTCGTTGAGCAACAGGGTCAGGGCGGGTGGGTCCAGGTGCTCGGAGAAGCTGGAGAACTTCTCGATGTCCGAGAAGAAGATGGTCAGCTCGCGCTTCTCGCCCCCCAGCTTGAGGCGCGAGGGATCGGCGAGGATCTGCTCGATGACCTCCGCCCCGAGGTAGTAGCGGAAGGCGTTCTTCAGGAAGGCCTTCTGGCGCCCTTCCGTCGCATAGTTCACGACACCCGCGCCCACCAGGGCCAGGCCGACGCCCACCTCGCCCGCCACCACGGGCAGCCAGAAGCCGTGGGCGTAGGCGAGGAAGCCGAGCCCGAAGGGGACCACGGGGAAGACCAGGAATCCCAGCACGCTCTGCCAGGGCCTGCGGCTGAGGATTCCGGCGATCCCGGCCAGCGCGCTCAGGACCAGCAGCCCTGCGGCCACGAGGACTCCCGGCGCGTCCCGCAGGAAGGAGCCGGCAAGGAGGTTGTCCAGCATGGTCGCGTGGACCTCCACGCCGGGGTACTTGTCGCCGACGGGGGTCGGCTGGAGGTCGTAGAGGCCCGGCGCGCTGTAGCCGAAAAAGACATAGCAGTCCTTCAGGGCCTGGGGGTCGATCCGGGGAGTGCCCCCCTCGCGCAGAGCGAGCTCCGACTGGACGATCCCGGCCGCGCTGTAGGCCTGGTGGGTCCCTGAAGGCCCGCAGAATCGGAGAAGCGTCCGGCCCCGGCCGTCGAGCGGGATCCGCGCGCCGTCCACCCGGAGCCCGCCGGGCTCCAGCTCGAGGCGGGAAGGAGCCCGGCGGCCGGCGAGGTAGGCGGCGATCCCCAGGGAGGGCACGACGCGGCCGTCGAACTCCTGGAAGACGAGACCGCGCCGGTAGACCCCGTCGGGATCGGGCAGGCCCCGGACGTTCCCGAACATCGCGGCGCCCGCCGCCACGTCCTGGACCGGGAAGACGGCGCGCGAGGCAGGTGCCCTCGAGCGCCAGCGCTCCAGTCCTTCGACCGCCGGGGGGCTTGGGCCCTCCCCCTCGGGCCAGCGGGTCGTCTCCCCCTGGTCCCCGCCGGCCAGGACCGCGGCGACGAAGGGCGCACCCCGACGGATGGCTTCGCCGAACACCCGGTCGTCGTCCACCCCGTAGAGGGAGGGCTCGGTGTACATCACATCGAAGGCCACGGCCTTGGCTCCGCCCCGCCGGCAGAAGTCCAGGACGGCCCCCAGCACCTCGTGGGGCCAGGGCCAGGACCACTGGTTCTCCCTGCGGCCCCAGTCGAGGCTGGGCTGGTCCACCAGGATCAGCTTGATCCGGGCCGTGGCGGGCGAGGGGCTGGCCATGCGGCGCACCCGGATCATCCAGGTGGCGTCCTCCCAGGCCCCCAGGGCGCCGCCGAGGTGGAGCGCCAGGGCCACCCCGGCCGCCCCGGCCCCCACCAGCAGCCCGTGCCGGACCTTCTTCCACATGCTCAGATCCGGCCGAGCGCCGCCGCGAAGCGCTGTCTGCGGGCCGACGGTTCCTCAAGGGGCGCCGGGGCCCCGATGAGCTTCCGCACGGCGTCGATGCGGTCCCTGGGCGCGGGGTGCGTGGCTCCGAAGCCCCGGCTTCCGGGCTTCATCGCCTTCTCCATCTGCTCGAGCATGTCCACCAGCCCCTCGGGGTCGTAGCCGACGCTGCGCAGGATCCGGACCGAGGCGGCGTCCGCCTCGAACTCCGCCTGGCGGGAGTAGCCGGAATTCACCAGGGTGCTGGTGATGTCGCCGATGGTGCCCTCGAAGGCCTTCGTGAGATCGGCCAGGTCCGCCTTGCCCAGGCTCTTGCCTGCCGTGACCGCCAGGGTGGTCACGAAGGCCGTCCTGCGGCTCTTCTCGATGGCGCCGAGGCCGTGCTCGCGCTCCACATGGCCCACCTCGTGGGCCAGGACCGCGGCCAGGGCGTCTTCGCTGCGGCAGCAGCGGAGCAGGCCCCTGGAGACCAGGATCAGCCCCCCCGGCGCCGCGAAGGCGTTGATCTCGTCGGTGTCCAGGATGCCGAAGTGGTAGCCCCCGAACGTCTCGGGCTTCTTCGAGGCCAGGGCGAGGGTCTGTCCCAGGACATTCACGTAGCGCGTGGCGGCTTCCTGGTCGAAGGACTTGTAGGACGCCAGGATCGTGGCGGCCACGGAACGGCCGATGTAGTACTCCTGCTCCGGCGTGATCTGTTCGGAGGCCTTCTCGGAAGACAGGTCGAGGGCCTGCTTCTGCTCCTCGGTGATCCTGCCGGTGGCGACCCCCACGCTGGTCCCGATCTTGGTCACCTCGGCGCACCCGGCGAGGACCAGGGCGAGGCCCGCGAGGATTCCCGCCGTGCGCATCCTCATCGCGCACCTCCTTCCCCGGGCTTCACGGCACCCGCCTGGAGGAAGGCCGACATCTCCTTCACCGGGATCCTGACCGCCTCCATCCGGTCCACGGCGGCGAAGTTCAGGGCCTTGTTCCTGGCCTTGAACTCCCGTTCCACGTCGGCGTTGAACCCCTTGCCGGCCAGGGCCAGTTCCCCGCTGGAAGCGCCCGTCCTGGCGGCCGAGGCACCCGAGCTCATGGAGATCTTCCGGGTGGTCAGGGCGGACTTGTGCATCCAGCCTTGCTGGCCGGAGGACGTCTTCACCTGCGTCCAGTCCCCCTTCGACTGGAGCGCCGTCACCTGGGCTCCGTAGGCCACCGTCCCCACGATCTTCCCGAGGAAGGCGGGGGTGGCTCGGAGCTGACCGTTCTGGACCTGCACGCTCAGCCGGGCGGGAGGGGGGGCCGAAACCAGGGTTCCCGGAGCCCACAGGACGAGCAAGGAACAAAGCATCAAGCCTCTGGGCATCATGGACATCACCCCGTGATGAAGTCTACATCCACACCCTGCCCTGCACGCGTCCGGAACAGCGGGGATGCCAGAGGAATATTCTTCTTGGGGATCGTTCTGTCAACCCTGAAGATGGACATGGCCCCTGGGGAAACGGCTCGTCGCGTTTCCGCGGGGCGGAGATCCGGGAATGCGTGAACCATTCAATACATGTCGGCTTTTCATGCACCGCGCCCACCCCTGGTTCGTCCCGGATTCCCTGGAGTTCGCCGCCAAGGTCCGCTGGCGCATGCGCTTCGACCACAACCCCCTCTTCATCGAGATCCAGGACAAGTGGTCGGTGCGTGCCTACGCCGGGGCGCGCGGCGTGCGGACCGCCCCGCTGCTGCACGAGACGGACCATCCGGAATCCCTCCCCTTCGATTCCTTCCCGGCCCGCTACCTCATCAAGGCCAACCACGGCTGCGGATGGAACATCCTCGGCTTCGACGGCGGGCTGTACCACTTCCGGGACGGCCGCGCCCTCGTCCGGCCCGATGGACGCCTGCTCGACAAGGCCGCCGCATCCTCCTTCCAGCTGGACCGGGCTGGAGCCGTCCGGCAGTGCCGCGCGTGGCTGGCCATGCGCCACCGCAGGCGCGAATGGGCCTACCAGAAGATCAAGCCCCGCATCGTGGTCGAGGCGATGCTGGAGGCGCCCGGCGGCGGGGTGCTGCAGGACTACCGCTTCTACACCTTCGGCGGGGAAGTGCGGGCCATCAGCATCGGTTCCTGCCTCTACCGCCGCAGGCAGCAGAACGTCTTCTTCGACCATGCCTGGCGTCCCTTCGAGCTGACCCGGTACAAGGAAGGCCTGCCCGATCCGCTCCCTCCGAGGCCGGACCGCCTGCCGGAGATGCTGGAGATCGCCGGGCGCCTCGGGGCGGGCATCGACTTCGTCCGCATCGACCTCTACGATTCGACCGAGGGGGTGATCCTGGGCGAGATGACGGTCTACCCCAGCGGAGGCTCGGAGGGCACGCCCACTCACTGCCCGGTGTTCAACCACTGGCTCGGCCACCAGTGGGACATCCCTCCCGAACGCAGGAGGCAGGCCCTGCTCTGGGAACAACTGCGGCGCATCCGCACCTGCCCACGGCAACTTGCCAGGCGGCACCTCCCCTGGCTGCGTCCGGAGGGATAGTCCTGACGGAGGAAGGTCCGGCCGGGCGCCCCTACTTGCCTCCGCGCCGCGTGGTCACGTCGAAGATGACGGCGACGGCGAGCACGGCGCCGCGGATGATGTACTGGAGCGAGATGTCCGTGCCCAGGAGGTTCATCCCGTTCATCAGGGACATGTAGACGAGGGCGCCGACGAGGGAACCCGTGATCTTGCCCACGCCCCCCGCCGCCGAGACGCCGCCGATGTAGGCCGAGGCGATGGCGTCCATCTCGAAGAGGGTGCCCGCGGTGGTCGTGGCGGACTGCAGACGGGACGCGAAGAGGATGCCGGAGAGGGCCGTCAGGAAGCCCATGGAGGCGAAGACCACGTAGGTGATCTTCTTCACGCTGATGCCGCTCAGTTCCGCCGCCTCGGGGTTCCCGCCGACCGCGTAGATGTGCCGGCCGAGCACGGTCTTCGAGGCCACGAAGTCGGCGACCGCGACCACGGCGAGCACGATGACGAGGGTCCAGGAGATGCCGTTGTAGCCCGCCAGCACCCAGGTGATGCAGGCCATCACCGCGGAGACGAACAGGAGCTTCAGCACGAAGATGTCCATCGGCATCACGTCGAAGTCGTAGGCGAGCTTGTTCCGCCGGCTCCTCACCTGGCCGAGGTTGAACCACACGATGGCGATCAGCCCGAGGAGGAGCGTCAGCTTGTGCACGCCCTCGAAGAAGCCCAGGCCGGCCAGGAGATCGGGGACGTAGCCGTTGCCGATGGCGTTGAAGAAGGCGTCCGGGATGATGATCGTGCCGGTCTTCAGGGTCACGAGCAGCAGGGCCCCGCGGTAGATCAGCCACCCCGCCAGGGTCGCGACGAAGGAGGGGATCCCGAGCTGGGCCACCAGGAAGGAGGTCGCCAGCCCGGCGCCGACGCCCAGGACCAGCACGACCGGAATCACGACGTACACGGACCATCCCCAGTTCACCATGGCGATGGCCGCGATGGCGCCCAGGAACCCCGCCAGGAAGCCCACGGAAAGATCGATGTGGCGGATGACGATGACCAGGGTCATGCCCACTGCCAGCACCGCGATGTAGCCCGTCTGGTTCATCAGGTTGGCGATGTTCCTGGAGGAGATGAACACGCCCTCCGTCCGCATCGCGAAGATCGCCATGATGACGAACAGGGCGATGTACATCCCGTATTCGCGGATGTTCGCCCGGATCACTTTCTGGAAGTCCTTGACGATCACGGTTCGTTCCTCCTCAGAAGCTCGTGGCCATGCGCATGATCTTTTCCTGGGTCGCCTCCGCGACCGGGAGTTCGCCGGCGATCCTCCCGGAGGAGACGACGTAGACGCGGTCGCTCATGCCCAGCACCTCCGGCAGCTCGGAGGAGATCATGACGATGCTCATGCCTTCCTCGACCAGCTTGTTCATGAGGGTGTAGATCTCGTACTTCGCCCCCACGTCGATGCCCCGGGTCGGCTCGTCCAGGATCAGCACGTCCGGCTTCACGAAGAGCCACTTCGCCACCGAGACCTTCTGCTGGTTTCCGCCGCTGAGGTTGACCACCACCTGCTCGACGGAGGGCGTCTTGATGTTGAGGGCGGTCCGGTATTCGTTGGCCACCTTCACCTCGGCGTTGGCGTCCACCACGCCCTGGCTCGAGATCGCCCGCAGGTTCGCCAGGGTGATGTTCTGCTTCACGTCCTGGATCAGCACGAGGCCGTTCCCCTTCCGGTCCTCGGAGGCGTAGGCGAGCCCCGCCCGGATGGCCTCCCGGGGGTGCCTCAGGCTGCGCCTGGCGCCCTTGACGAGCATCTCGCCGGCCAGCCGGTACCCGTCCGGGTTCCCGAAGAGGCTGCGGGCCAGCTCCGTGCGCCCGGAGCCCATCAGCCCGGCGAATCCCACGATCTCGCCCTTCTTGACGGTGAAGTTGATGTCCCTCAGGACGGTCCTTCCCGACTTCAGGTCCTTGGCTTCCCAGCCCTTCACCTCGAAGACGACTTCCTCGGAGCGTTCGTGGAAGCGCTTCGGGAAGACGTCGTTGATCTCCCGGCCGACCATGTGCTTGATCAGGACGCCTTCGGACACCTCCCCTGCCCGCGCGTCCAGGGTGCAGACCGTCTGGCCGTCGCGCAGGACCGTCACCTTGTCGGCGACCTGGATCACCTCCTTCAGCTTGTGGGAGATGAGCACGCAGGTGACGCCGCCGCGCTTGAGCCCGCGCATCAGCTCCAGCAGGTTCTGGCAGTCGTCCTCGTTCAGGGCCGCGGTGGGCTCGTCCAGGATCAGCAGCTTCACGTGCCGGCTCAGGGCCTTGGCGATCTCCACGAGCTGCTGCTTGCCGACCCCCAGGTCCTTCACCTGGGTGGCGGAATTGATGTCCAGCCCGACCTTCCGGAGCATCTCCTCGGCCTTCCGGATCGTCTCGTTCCAGTCGATGGTCAGGCCCTTCCGGATCTCGTGCCCAAGCAGGATGTTCTCGTAGACGGTCATCTCGGGGACGAGGGCCAGTTCCTGGTAGATGATGGCGACGCCGGCCTTCTCGCTGTCGCCGATGTTCCGGAAGCGCTGGATCTTCCCGTCGAACAGGATGTCGCCCGAATAGGTCCCGTGCGGGTACACGCCGCTCAGCACCTTCATCAGCGTCGACTTCCCCGCCCCGTTCTCGCCCACCAGGCAGTGGATCTCGCCCTCCGCCACCTGGAAGCTGACGTTGCTGAGGGCCTTGACCCCCGGGAACGTCTTGGTGATGTCCTTCATCTCCAGCAGGCATGTGCTCATGACAGCTCCGGCTCCTCGAATCGCGCGGCGCCCGCTCCGGGGGCGGGAACGGACGCCGCGGCGCCGCGGCCGTTCCCGCCCGGAACGTGCAGGACCGGACAGCCTACTTCAGGTTCTTGAACTCGCTGGCGGGGTAGTAGCCAGAATCGACGATGGCGGCCTTGACGTTCTCCTTGGTGACGGTGACGATGGCGGTCGGCTTGGCGGGCACCGCGATCTTGCCGTTGTTGTAGGTCGTGGTCTTGGAAGGGGCGTTGCCCTTCATGTAGGCCACGGCCGCCGCGATGGCGTCGTTCACGAGGGTGCGGACGTCCTTGAGCACGGTCATGGACTGCTTGCCGTCGATGATGTACTGGATGGAGGCCTTCTCGGCGTCCTGGCCCGTGATGTAGTACTTCTTGACGTCCTTGTCGACGGCGAAGACGTCCGCGATGGCGCGGGCGGTGCCGTCGTTGGGGGCGCAGACGTAGGCGGTCCCCTTCATCTCCTTGCCGGCGGCGGTCAGGTCGGCCTCAGCTTTGTTCTTGGCATCGCTGAAGTTCCAGTTCGTGGTCACCTGGCCGATGATCTTGGCCATCTCGTCGCGGCTCAGCTTGGCCTTGCCCTTGAGGGCCACGGCCTCGCTGGAGTTGCGCACAACGAAGGTGCCGTCGGCGATCTTGGGCTGCAGGACGCTCCAGGCCCCCTCGAAGAACAGGAAGGCATTGTTGTCGGAGGCCGCGCCGGCGTAGAGGTACAGGTTGTTGCCCTTGCCCGCGGCCTTGCCGGCCAGGAACTTGCCCCAGGCGGCGCCCACCTGGACGGAATCGAAGGTCACGTAGTAGTCGACGGCGTCGGTGTCGCGGATCAGGCGGTCGTAGGAGATGACCTTGACCTTGTTCCGGCGGGCCTCGTTGGCGGCGGCCGCGGCGGCGGCGCCGTCCTGGGGACAGATGATGATGACCTTGGCGCCCTTGGTGACGAGGGCCTCGACGTTGGAGCGCTCCTTGGCGGAGTCGCCCTGGCTGAACAGGATCTCCACCTTGTAGCCGGCGGTCTTGAGCGCGTCCTGGAACCGGGTCTGATCCTGGATCCAGCGCGGCTCGTCCTTGGTGGGCAGCACGATGCCCACCTGCAGGCCGGCGGCCTGGGAGACGAACGCGGACGCCGACAGGAGCGCAGCGGAGAACAGAACTCGAGCGGACTTCATGGGTACTCCTCCTCTGAATGATCGGCACGACCGACCGGCCGCGCAGGATGCTGGGCCGTTGCAGCGCCATCCTCACGCCCGCCGGGGCGGGCCACATCAGGAAAGATCCCGCGAACGACCGCACTCAGGGCGCCGTCCCTCCCCGGAGGCCCCGGATAGCACTTTGGGCACGGGACGGGGGAGGGAAAGTCCAGAGGCCCCTAGCGGCGGACGTTCCGGAACACCTCGGCCTCGGCGTGGAAACCGTCCTTGATCACCGTCGGCTTGAGGAGCTCCTTGGTGACGAGGATGGGCTCGAGCCACACGCAGGGCACCTTCTCCGTGCCGTCGTCGAGGGTGGCCTCGGTCCTGATGGCCTCGCCCTTCGCGAGCATGACGGCGAACCCCGCCGCCTTGAGCGCCAGCCGGTCGATGGGCTTGTACACGGTGGCATGCTGGGAGCCCTCGGCGATCCTCTGGCAGGCGGCCAGGTCCGCGTCCTGTCCGGCCACCTTGACCTTGCCCATGAGGCGGTTCTCGGAGAGGACCCGGATGGCGGCGTCGGCCAGCATGTCGTTGCCGGCGATCACGGCGTCGACCCCGCGGTCCGAGGCGAGGATCGCCTCGAGGCCGGTCCTGGCCCTGTCGCTGTCCCAGGCGTCCGGCCAGATCTCTCCCAGGAGCCGGACCCTCCCGGAGGCGATGCGCGGGTCCAGGACCTTGTGGATGCCCCGGTTGAGCATGACCGCGTTGTGGTCGCTGCGGGCCCCGTTGATGACGACGTAGCCTCCGGAAGGGACGGCCTGGGAGACCGCCTCGGCCATGAGGCTTCCCACCTTCTCGTTGTCGAAGGACACGTAGAGGTCCACGCCGGCCTTCCGCACGAGGCGGTCGTAGCTCAGCACCGGAACGCCCTCCCGCCGGGCCTCGGCGACCACCGCGCTGAGCTTCTCCGAGTCGTTGGGCACGATCACCAGCACGTCGATGCCCTTGTCGAGGAGATCCCGGACCTGCCGCTCCTGGACCACCGGATCCTGGTCCGCCACTTCGAGCAGGACCTCGGCCCCCATGTCCTTGGCCGACCGGGTGAAGATCTCGATGTCCCGCCGCCAGCGTTCCACGACCAGCGAGTCCATGGAGAACCCGATGACGGGGGCCTGGCCGGGCCTGGCTCGCCGCTGCCTGGACCGGCAGCCCGCGAACAGCAGCACGGCGGCCAGCGCCAGGATCAGCCAGCGTGCCAGGGGGAACGGCGCGCGGCGCGGAGACTCATCCATTCCCATCGGGGGCCTCCGGAGATCCGCTGATGAAGGTGGTGGGGGTGAGTCCGGTCACCTTCTTGAACAGGCGCGAGAAGTAGTTGGGGTCGGGATAGCCGCAGGAGAAGCTCACATGCTTGATGCTGGCGCCGGGAACCACCAGGAGTTCCTTGGCCCGGTCGATGCGGTACTCGATCAGGTAGTCCGAGAAGCCCTTTCCCATCTCCTCCCCGAAAAGCCGGGACAGCCGGTTGGGGGAGATGCCCAGGGACCAGGCCGTGGATTCCAGGCTCATCGGCTTCCCGTAGTTCTCCCGCACGAAGGCGACCGCGCGCGAGACGAGGGGGGACCACCGGGGAGCGCGCCCGATGCCGGCGGCCAGTCTCGAGAAGCGCGCGTGGACCGCCAGGGCGAAGGCCGGCCCGGCCTCCGCGCTGCGCAGGTCCTCCATGTCCAGCATGGCCATGGCCTCTGCCTCGTCCAGCAGGCCCTTCCGCGCCAGCGTGCGGCCGGCCGCCCCGAACAGGGCGATGAAGCGGCAGCGCTCCGCGGACCGCAGCGCCGGCTGGTCCCGCATGGGCCCGAGGAGGCGCTCCAGGGACAGGCGAGCCCGCTCGGGGGAACCCTCCAGGAGCGCCTCCAGGAAGGCTTCGTCCAGCTCGAAGGGGCGGTCGTCCCCCGCGGCCCGGCTCCTGGGGGGATCGCAGCCGAGCAGGTCCCCCATGGCCTCCGTCCAGGAGGCGCTCAGGTCCTCGAAAGGCCTCGCACCTCCGAACCCGATCCGGAGGTGGCCCTTCTCCAGGTCCTCGGCGTGGGCCTGCGCGAGGACCGACCGGAAGTCCTCCAGGGACCCCGCGCCGGCCTCGACGTCCCGGAGGGGGACCAGGACCAGGGCGTGCCCGGCCACGAGGGGGCCCGCGAGCGCCTGGGTCTTGTAGCGCACGGTCGCCCGGAAGCGGCCGTGGAGGGACGCCATCTCGTCGTCCGGCCGGGGAGATCCGTGGGAGGGCAGGAAGGCGGCCACGGCCACCATCGCGAAAGGCTCCGGGAGGCCGAGCACGGCGCGGTACTTGGGCAGGTCGGATCCGAAGCGCTCGCCGAGCATGATCCCGTGCAGGAAGGCGGCCTCGACGAAGGCCCGCATGGTCTCCTCCCGCTCGCGGTGCTCGATCTCCCCGCGCTCGAGTTCTCCCCTCCGCTCGAGGGCATCGGAGGCGCGCTTCAGGGCCTGGGCCAGCCGTTCCTTAGCGACAGGCTTCAGGAGGTAGTCGATGACGCCGAGTTCGACCGCGTCCCGCGCGATGTCGAAGCGTTCGTAGGCCGTGACCAGGATGAAGGCCGCGGCGGAACCGCGCTTCCGGATCTCCCGGATCGCGTCGAGGCCGGAGATCCCCGGCATGCGCACATCCATGAGGATGATGTCGGGCGAGAGGGCCGCGGCCCGCTCGATGGCGTCCTTCCCGGACATGGCGTGCCCGGCGATCTCGAACTGCCCGCTCAGCTCCCGCTTCACGATCAGGGAGATGCTCTCGATGACCGGCCGCTCGTCGTCCGCCACGAGGATCCGCTTCATGACGCGCCTCCTTCGCAGGGCAGGTGGATGCGAACCTCCGTCCCCCGCCCGACCACGCTCTCCAGTTCGACGCGCCCCTTCCCTCCCGTGGCGAGGGTGACGCGCCGGATCACATTGCGCAGCCCGATCCCGCATTCCTGCACGGTCTCGTCCTCGCCGAACACCCGCCGGATCTCCTCCGGGGTCATGCCGTCGCCCGTGTCCTCCACGGAGAGCACGGCCTCGTCGCCCGCCTTCCTTGCGGTGACGCGGACCCGCCCTCCCGCCTCCCGGTCCTTCAGTCCGTGGGCCACGGCGTTCTCCACCAGGGGCTGCAGCACCAGGGCGGGCGTCTCCGCCGCGAGCACGGCCTCGTCCGCGCTCACCTCGAAGGTGTAGCGCTCGCCGAAGCGCAGCCGGAGGAGCCAGATGTAGCGCTCGAGGCACTCGATCTCGTCGGCCACCCACACGGAGCGGGAGGGGGGCTTCAGGGCATAGCGGATGAACGCCGAGAGGTTCTCCAGGAACTCCGCCGTCCGGTCGGCGTCTTCCGCCAGCGCGAGCTGCATCCCGGCGGACAGGGTGTTGAAGAGGAAGTGCGGGTTGATCTGGGTCTGGAGCGCCAGGAGCTCGGCGCCCTTCAGCTTGTGGCTCATGTCGAGGACGCGCATGCGCTCCTCCATGAGGCTCTTCTCCACCTCGGACTTGGCGCGCACCTCCTCGAAGGCCTTCCTGACGCTCTCCTGCATGCTCGAGAAGGCCGCGGCCGTGGTGCCGATCTCGTCGCTGGTCTCGGGCAGGGGCAGCTCGTGGTCGTACTCGCCCCGTCCCACGGCCCTGGCCGCCTCCGCGAGCTTGGCCAGCGGCTCCGTGACCTTGAAGGAGAATCCCAGGAGCAGCATGATCCCCATCAGGGTGGCCGCGATCACCAGTGCCGCGTTGGAGGTCAGCACCGCGGGGATGCGCGCGTTGAAGGCGGAGAAGGCCCTCAGGGAATCCGAGATGAAGATCCCTTCGATGCGCACGATGAGGAAGCGCGCCAGCTCGGCCGTCTGCTCCGCGCTCTCGTAGCGCTCGCTGTAGCCCTGGACGTCCCGCCCCCGCTTCGCGGACACGCTGGCCTCGGCATCCTGGAGATAGCTGTCTATAAGGCCCGCGAGATCCTTCTGCAGCAGGAGGGATTCGTCCTGCCGGACCTCCCGGTTCAGCTTCCGGACCTTTTCGGAGAGTTCGGTGGAACGCTTGATGTAGCCCTTCAGGGAGTCGCTGTTCTTGTTCTTCAGGTAGCCCGCCAGCTCGGCCTCGGTCCGGTCCAGGCTGCCCCGGATCTCCTCCATGAGGAGGTTGTTCCGGAAGAGCAGCTCGACGCTCCGGGCAAGTTCCGAGGAGGCCAGCCCCGTGTAGAAGGTCGCGGAGGCGATGATCAGCAGGATGATCGAGAAGTTCGCGATGATCTTCCGTCGCACCGTCCCCAGGGCCATCAGAAGCCCCCTTTCGCCGTCCTCACGGCGAACCCGGCCTCGAGGGACGGGCCGACGGGCTCGTGGGCCTTCAGCCTGGTGAAGGAGAGCACGGCCTCCTGGCCGATGCGCCGCGAATCCCTCACGATGCTTGCCGCGATGACGCCCTTGTCGATGTAGCGGCGGATTTCCGGCGTCTCGTCGGCCCCGATGATGAGGATCCTGCCCACCCGGTTCGTGTCGATCACGACCTGCGCGGCCCCCATGGTGTCCCGGGAGCTGGAGCAGAAGAGGGCGTTCACCTCGGGATGGTCGTGCAGCATGGCCGAGGCGGTCTCCTCGCCCGACAGGATCCCCGGGCGCGCCCGGGCCACGGCCACGATCCGCGCCCCCGGGTAGGCCTGGACCGCCGAGGAGACTCCGCGGTAGAGGGATTCTTCGGCCGGCTCCCAGGAGCCGGTCCCGGGGAGGATGACCCCGATCCTGGCCGAGGCCCCCAGCGCGGCGCAGATCCGCGTCCCCCCCTCGAACCCCTGCTGCAGGGATCCGGACCCGATGAAGCCGGCGGCGATGCCGGCGGGCGCGTCCGTCCCCACCGGCACGAAGGCGACGCCGTCCCGGGCCGCCCGCTTCATGCGATCGGCCGCCCGGTCGTTCTTCGGCGTGAACATGACCAGGCCGTCCACCTTGGCCCTCATGGCGATCTCGAAGTACCGCTCGGCCTCGAGGGGGAAGGAGGTCGGATAGCGGAACACCTGCACCGCGGAGCCCGCCGCGCCCGCGCTTTCCCGGATCCCCTCGAGCAGGCCCTGGAAGAAGGAATCGTCGGTATCCGGGAGGACCACCACCAGGTGGTAGCGGGCGGCTTCCGCGGCGGACCGGGCGCGGAAGCCGCCCGCCAGGGCCCTGCGGCTCCTGGCGATGAGGCCGGCGTTCATGAGGGTCGCGCCGAGGAAGGCCAGCCCGAAGAAGATGGCGAGGATCCAGGCCGCCTTCTTCATGGGCGCCGCGATCCGCGCGCGCCGCGGGACCCTGGCGTCCCGGGGCCCATGTTCAGTCCCCGAAGCTGATGCCCAGGTCCCGGGCGGTGAGGATGGTGTCGCAGTCCAGCGGGACCCGCTTCATGTGCCCTGCGACCTCCTCGATGGGCACGTAGCGAACCGTGGGCGGGTCCAGGGCGACCATGATCCCGGAGGCCCCGGCGTCCAGCGCCCGGACCGCCGCCGCCCCGAAGCGCAGGGAGATGAGCCGGTCCTGGGCCGTGGGCGACCCGCCGCGCAGGAGATGGCCCAGCACCGTGGAGCGGGCGTCCTTCCCGGTGATCTCCTCGAGCCTCCGGGCCACGGCTTCCCCGATGCCGCCGAGACGCTCCTCCTGCCCGCCTTCGGCCTTGGCCAGCACGGTCACCGTGCCGTCCTTGGGCACGGCGCCCTCGGCCACCACCACGAGCGTGGACTGGCGTCCCTGCTGCTCCCGGCTCCGGATCTTCTCGGCGACCTTCTCGAGGTCGTAGGGGATCTCGGGGATCAGGATCGCGTGCGCGGTCCCGGAGATCCCGGCGTTCAGGGCGATCCATCCGGCGTAGCGCCCCATGACCTCCACCACCATGATCCGCTGGTGGGACTGGGCCGTGGCGTGGAGGCGGTCGAGGCACTCCGTGGCGAAGGTCACCGCCGTGTCGAAGCCGAAGGTGGCGACCGTCTTGTCCAGGTCGTTGTCGATGGTCTTGGGGACGCAGACCACCCGGAGCCCCTTCTTGACGAGTGCCTGGGAGATCGTCAGGGAGCCGTCCCCGCCGATGGAGATCAGGGCGTCGATCTCGTGCATGGCGAAGTAGTTCACGATCTCGTCCGTGCGGTCCACCTCCTTCACGGTCCCGTCGGGCTGCTTCACCGGGAAGTGCATGGGGTTGCCCTTGTTGGTGGTCCCCAGGATGGTGCCGCCCAGGTGGGTGATGCCCCGCACCTTCTCGCGGGTGAGGAGGAACGTGCCCATCCCGGCGTAGCGCTCCGGGAACAGGATCCCGTGGTAGCCGTCCCGGATCCCGATGCACTCCCAGCCGCGGTTCATGGCGGACGTGACCACCGCGCGGATGACGGCGTTCAGCCCCGGGGCATCGCCTCCGCCGGTGCTGATCGCGATGCGGCGAATCTTTCCTTGCAACAAGGTGACTCCTTTTCCGGTTTGCGAGGTTCAATCATATGATCTCACGGTCGCCGGAACGATGGACTTCTTCCGGACCGGAGGCCGGCCCGGCGCCATGCGGAATCAGGGCACCAGCCCGAGGGAGCGCAGCTCGTCCCCCAGCTGGGGGGGTGCGGTGAAGCGGATTCCGTGCATCCCGAGGGCCGCGGCGGCAGCGACGTTCCGGGGGTTGTCGTCGATGAAGACCGCGCGGGCCGGGCTCACCTGGTACCTCTCGCAGAGCAGGCGGTAGATGGCCGGATCCGGCTTGATCATGCCTTCCAGGCCGGAGACGACGATCCCCTCGAATTCGCCCAGGACCGGGAAGAGGCGCTGGGCCAGCGGGAAGGTTTCCGCCGACCAGTTGGTGAGGGCCAGGACCCGGTAGCCCGAGGCCTTCAGGCCGCGCAGGTGCCTCTCGGTCCCCTCGATGACCCCGCCCAGCATCTCCGGCCAGCGATCGTAGAAGGCCCGGATCCAGGTTTCGTGCTGGGGGAAGGCGGCCAGCAGCTCCGCGGTCCCGTCCGCCAGGGACCGGCCCGCGTCCTGGCGGGCGTTCCACTCGGCGGTGCACACCCGGACGAGGAAGTCCTCCATGACGGCCTCATCCGGGATGAGCTTGCGGTAGAGGTTCCTGGGGTCCCAGGCGATGAGCACATCGCCCAGGTCGAAGATGACGGTGTCGATTCGAGTCAAGCTGCAGACCTCCGCGCCAGCCTTGGCCCCTTCCATCCTATCAGCCGGCGCGGCGCTCAGCGCCCGGCCATCATGGCGGCCACGTCCTCGCGGGCAGTCCCGATGCGCTTCAGGTCGAACTTGGACTCCAGCACCGCCTTCACGGCCGGGGAAAGGAAGGCCGGATGCGTCGGCCCCAGGCGCACCCCCTTCACACCCAGGTACAGCAGGGCCAGCAGCACCGCGACGGACTTCTGGTCGTACCAGGGAATGTCGAAGGAGATGGGCAGGGCGTTCAGGTCCTCGGCCCCGAAGGCTTCCTTCAGCTTCAGGGCGATGACCAGCAGGGTGTAGCAGTCGTTGCACTGCCCCGCGTCGAGGATCCTCGGCAACCCGTCGATGTCCCCGAGCCGGCACTGCATGAAGCGGTACTTGGCGCATCCGGCGGTGAGGATGACGGCGTCCGGAGGGAGCTGCTCGGCCACCTGGCGGTAGTAGTCGCGCGAAAGGTCGCGCCCGTCGCAGCCCCCCATGACGACGAAGCGACTGATCCTTCCCGCCTTCACCAGCTCCACGATGCGCCCGGCCTCGGCCGTCAGCCGCGCCCTGCCGAATCCTCCCAGGAACCCGCCGGCGTCCACGGCCTGGGGCGGCTCGCAGGTGCGCGCCAGCGCGATGACCCTGGACCAGTCCTTCCGCCCCGTGGCAGGGTCCTCCGCGATGTGGGGGACGCCCGGATAGGCGACGGGGCCCGTGCTGAAGATGCGGTCGCGGTAGGCCTCCTGCACCGGCGTGATGCAGTTGGAGGTCACGACGATGGGCCCGTTGAAGGACGCGAAGTCCCGGTCCTGGTTCCACCAGGCGTTGCCGTAGTTGCCCGCGAGGTGTCCGTACTTCCGGAGGGCCGGGTAGTAGTGGGTGGCGAGCATCTCCGAGTGCGTGTAGACGTCGATGCCCTGCCCTTCCGTCTGCTCCAGGATCTCCTGGATGTCCCTGAGGTCGTGGCCGCTGACCAGGATGCCCGGATTGCCGCGGACGCCGAGGGGGATCCGGGTCGGCTCCGGTTCGCCGTAGGTGGCCGTGTTGGCCCGGTCGATGAGGGCCATGGAGAGGATGGTCACGCGCCCCGTCTCCAGCACCAGGTCCAGGAGCTCCGGGATCGCCAGCTCCTTCGTCGTGGCCGCGAGGGCCTTCACGATGAAGGCGGTGAGCTCTGGATCGTCGTGGCCGAGGATCATGGCGTGGTGCTGGTAGGCCGCGATGCCCTTCAG
>DAOPZL010000047.1:0-1766 GCA_035353395.1 Holophaga sp. | reverse complement strand
TTGACGTTGGTGACGGTGGAGAACAGGGAGAAGGCCAGGAAACGGGCGGTCTCGGGTTCCGTGGGAATCCCCTTCCGCCCCAGTTCCTCCTGGAGGACCGAGAGGCCCTTCAGTGTCCAGATGAGGAGGTCCTGGGCGTTGGCGACCTCGTCGTCCTTGCCGCAGACCCCCGAGTGCCTGCAGCCCTTCCCCTCCCCGGTTTCCTGGCACTGGAAGCAGAACATGTGCATGGGCGCCCTCCTCGGTCCCAAGGATGATCCCAGAGCGCCTTCTACGCCTTGACGGATATCAAGGCCGGAATGTGACCAAGAGACTACGGTTCCATCCCCCGGCCTTCGTATCCTGTCCTGGCGCAGGGAGGATGGATCATGGCCAGTCTTGAGCTCGAACGCCTCGCGGGACGCACCTCCGTCATCCGCGGCCCCGTCAACGTCGGCGTCCACGAGCTGGACGGGGGCCGGGCCGTCCTGATCGACGCGGGCAGCGACGACGACGCGGGGCGGAAGATCCTGCGGGCCTGCGAGGCCGCCGGGCTCGCCGTGGCCCACATCCTCAACACCCACTCCAACGCGGACCACTGCGGAGGCAACGCATTCATCCAGGCCCGCACCCGCTGCAGGATCTCCGCCACCCTCACGGAGGCGGCGCTCATCGAGACGCCGGTCCTGGAGCCCAGCTACCTTTGGGGCGGCTTCCCCCTCCCGCCCCTGAAGAACAAGTTCCTCATGGCCAGGCCCTCCTCGGTGACCGACATCCTCGTGCCCCCCTGCCTCGTGGCCGGAACGGAGCTCGAGGCCGTGCCCCTGCCGGGTCATTTCCTGGCCATGGTGGGCTTCCGGACCCCCGACCGGGTGTTCTTCGCGGCGGACACGGTGGCCAGCGCGGAGATCCTGGAGAAATACCACCTCTTCTTCTACTACGACCTCGCCGCCCAGCTCGAGACCCTCGAGGCCCTCAAGCGGATCGACGCGGACTGGATCGTCCCCAGCCACGCGACCCCCACCCGGGACATCGCCCCCCTGGCGGACCTGAACCGGGCCAAGATCTTCGAGGTCGCCGACCGCATCCTGTCCCTCTGCGCCGAGCCCTCCACCCAGGAGGACCTTCTGGCCCGCCTGGCGGAGCACTATGGCATCGTCCTGAATCCCGCCCAGTACGTCCTGGTGGGCTCGACCCTGCGCTCCTACCTGTCCTGGCTGGTGAACCGCCAGGACCTGGCCCTCCAGTTCGAGGCGGGGAGACTCCTCTTCCGGCGCAGCTGAAGACGGATCCCGGCCAGGTGGACGCGAGGCCCCCCGCGCCCTACCATGGACGCACTCGATACCGTTCGCGAGCCTGGTCCTGCGCGTCTGGAGGTTCCGCATGGAAATACTGGTCATCAACGTCCCCCTGGGCATCCTCCTGGGGTTCATCGCGTGGTTCCTCGTGCGCTACCTGGCGGCGGGCATCTACACCGTCAACCAGAACGAGCGGGCCGTGAAGACCTCCTTCGGCCGGGCGCAGCGGGTGGGCGGCGCGACCACCGCCGAGGATCCCGTCTCCGCCTCCCTCACGCCCGAGCAGAAGCAGCGCTACGCCTATCCCCAGGTGAGGGTCATCCAGCCCGGGGGACCGTACTTCAAGTGGCCCTGGGAGAAGGTCCACAAGGTCTCCATCGCCACCGAGACGGTGAACATGGCCTTCGATCCCATGGCGCCCAGCGCAAACACCAGCGGGACGATCCTGGAGGCGGTGACCAAGGACCAGCTCAACACCGGGCTCACGGG
>DAOPZL010000046.1:0-21844 GCA_035353395.1 Holophaga sp. | reverse complement strand
ACGGCAAGGTCTCGCGTATCCGCGCAGCGGATACCGAGAAGATGAGGGCGAACGCGTCGATGAGATAAAGGCGGTCTTCGGTCATCGGTCAAGTCTGACAGGAGTCGCCCGCGGGCGAGCCGTTCAGCGCACGCCGTAGAGCCGGCGCACCGCCGCCTCGTAGAGCGCCGCGGGCACGATCCGGTGCGCCACCTGGGCCCAGAAGGAATCCGCCCCGACGATGAGGCGGCGGGGAGGCCGGCGAGCGTCGAGGGCCTTCGCGATGCGCCCGGCGCAGTCTTCCGCGCTCAGGCCGTGCTCGTGGGCGAACTGCTCGCGCTGGCTCCGGTAGCGCTCCACGATGGCCTCATAGCGGGTTCCCTTCACGCGCTCGGGCAGGTCGCCCCAGGCCTGCTGGAGGGTCCGGCGGAACTCGGTCTGGATGGCCCCCGGCTCCACGACGGTCACCTTGATCCGGGGGCCCACCTCCATCCGCAGGGTCTCGGCCAGCGCCACCACCGCGAATTTCGAGGCGTTGTAGGCGCCCGACATGGGAATGCAGAGCCGGCCCAGCACGGACGACACGTGGATGATCCGGCCTTCTCCCGGGGCGGCGTGGGCGCGGATCATGGGCAGGAAGGCGTTGGTCACGGCCTGCAGCCCGACGACGTTGGTCTCCAGCTGGGCCCGCAGCTCCTCGGTCCGGAGCACTTCCAGGGGCCCCATCTGTCCGTAGCCCGCGTTGTTGATCAGCCCCACCAGGCGGAGGTCCGAGCAGGCCCTGGCCGCCGCGGAGATGCTCGCCGCGTCCGTCACGTCCAGTTCGAGCTTCCTCAGGTCCGGCCCGTCCGGAAGGTCCGCGAGCGCCGAGACCTTCCGCGCGGTGGCCGCCACGGACCAACCGGCGGCCCTGCAGGCGGCCACGAGGGCACGCCCCACCCCCGTCGAGCACCCGGTGATGAGCACCCAGCGTCCCTGTTCCGTCCTCGGAGCCTCCTGCGGCGTCGTCCCCATGCATCGACCTCGCGACAACTTACCACGTTCAAACGAAGGCCAGCAGTCCGGCGAGGTAGAAGACCGCCTCCACGGTGGGCTCCAGCCTGCGCTGGCCGATGGAGAACCGCTCGTGGAAAAGCCAGAGATAGAACAGCGGATAGGTCGAGCAGGCCGTGAGCACCAGGGCGGCCAGCCAGGGGGACCGGGCGTTCGCGTAGGGGATGAACCAGAGATTGACGCCCAGGGCCAGGGCCAGGACGGCCGTGAGCACGATCTTCGCGACCTTGCGCCCCAGGACGATGGGCAGGGTCTCCTTGCCGAGGACCTGGTCGTTCTGCATGTCCAGGATGTTGTGGATCGTGGAACGCGCGAAGACCAGCGCGCATACCAGCAGGATCCCCGCCCAGGCGCGGCCGTTCCAGGTCCAGTGGTGGTGCCACAAGGGGACGACCACGGCGATGGTGGCCAGGGCGAAGGCCACCAGCAGGTCCTTGGAGGCGGGAATGGCCTGGAGCCGGAGACGCCGGGAGCCCAGCCGCAGGCCGCGCTTGTAGGTCAGCCCCAGGATGGAGGCCACGACGATCGTCAGGAAGGTCCCGGGCCCGAGGGCGGCGGAAAGTACGGCCGCCCCGACGAGGCAGGCCAGCGCCACGCCGACCAGCTGCACCTTGTTGCGCTCCAGGAACCGGGCCCGCGCCGGCACCTTGACCCCCAGGCCCAGGGGATCCAGGTAGGGGTTCAGCAGGTACATCGCCATGACGTAGGCCCCCGTGAGCAGCGGGTACTCCCAGGAGACGGGCAGGCCGAGCCAGCGGTGGACGCCGAAGGTCATGACCGCGGCTCCCAGCGCCAGGTTCAGCGGCGACCCGAAGGCCGCCCGCAGGAACCGGGTGAACCGGCTGGGCCCCCGCCCCAGCCCTTCGAGGGTCTCCACGACTTCGTCCACGAGCCAGGTGGGCGTGGAGGCTCCCGCAAGGATCCCTACGGTGCCTTCTTCCGGAATGATCGAAGTGTCCAGCTCGGACGCGACCTCGACGAACTGGATGGGCTTGCCGTACTGGTGGACCAGCTCTGCCAGGTGCTTGGTGTTGCTGGAATTCTTCCCGCCGACGACGATCACGTAGTCCACGCCCCTGGCCAGCTCCCGGGCCTCCTCCTGGCGGGTCCAGGTATCGTTGCAGATCGTGTTCTCCACGATGATGTCCCCGGCCCGCGCCCGGAGATAGGCCGTGATCTCGTTGAAGTCGTTCAGGGTGAACGTGGTCTGGGCCACGACCAGGACTTTCCGCAGCTGTTCGTCCGAAAGGGTCCTGGCCTCTTCCATGCTGGCGACGATGGCCGCCCCGTGCTCGGCGTAGCTCTGGTGGGCCATGCTCTCGGCATGCCCGTGGGTCCCGAGGATCACCGTGAAATAGCCCTTGGGGCTGTACTTCTTGATCCGCCCGTGGACCTTGGCCACCTCGGGACAGGTGGCGTTGACGATCGCGAGCTCTCCCTTGCGCTGCCGCTCCTTCAGGAGCCGGAGGTCCTGGATGGGGATGCCGTGCGCCCGGATCACCACGGTACCGCCCTCCGCGTCCCCGGGGGCGCTGACGACGCGGACGCCGCGCCTGCCGATCAGCTCCAGGGCCTGGGGGTTGTGGATGAGCGGCCCCAGGGTCTGCACCTTCCCCGGGTTCCGGGCGGAGGCCTCCAGGACGGCATCCATGGCGCGACGGACCCCCCAGCAGAATCCGGCCGTCCTGGCGACGATGATCTTCAAAGGCTCACCTCATACCTGACCAAAATAGTCAATAAATCAGCATAGCATGCAAAAAGACTGTACCCGGACTCACGTTTCCAAGTA
This sequence comes from Holophaga sp., assembly GCA_035353395.1. Lineage (GTDB taxonomy): Bacteria > Acidobacteriota > Holophagae > Holophagales > Holophagaceae > UBA1801. Next base: position 19,023 of record DAOPZL010000046.1, on the reverse strand, counting down.
CCTTGAACCATCCGGACCCTGAAAGGCCTGCCGTCGATGGTTCCCGCCCCGCTCCTGCCCGTCACCCTCACCTGCAACACGGACCTGCGATTCATCGACCTGATCCAGGTCGTGGGCTCGGAGCTGCTCAAGCACATGAACTTCACCCACGAGGACGGGGAGCGGCTCTGGCTGGCGATCCAGGAAGGGATCGCCAACGCCATGCGCCACGGGAACAAGCTGGACCGGAAGAAACCCTTGAAGGTGACCTTCATCCCCTCCGTCTCGACCCTGGAGATCCGCATCGAGGACCAGGGGCACGGGTTCGACATCGACTCGGTCCCCGATCCCAACCTGCCCGAGAACCTGCTCAAGCCCTTCGGCCGGGGCGTCCACTTCATGAAGCAGGTGATGGACACGATCGTGCTCGAGCGCCACCGGACGGGCAGTGTCCTGGTGCTCACCAAGCGCCGGAAGCGCGAGGACTCCGTCGAGGCCGAATCAGTTTGCTAGATAGGTGAACCAGAACCGCACGCCCAGGGTCTGGCCTTCGAAGCCGTCCGGGAGCCTGGGCAGCGGATCCGACCGCTTCACGGCCAGCAGCGCGCCCTGGTCGATGGTGGGGTTGCCGCTCGGGATCTCCACCCGGATGGCGTCCAGGGATCCATCCCGCTTGATCCTGAAGTAGATCTGCACCCTGCCCTGGGCCGAGGAGAGCCTGGTCCAGTTGCCGGTGATCCGGTTCTGTACCTGCTGGAGATACCAGATGAACGGGAAGTCGCTGTCGATGTCCCCGATCATCCCCGTGCCCCCGGACACGCCGTTGGTGGCCTTCATCCCGGGGAATCCGGACCCGATCCCGACGCCCTGGCCGTTGCCGCTGCCCGCGGCCCCGGGAACGAGCCCCGAGACCGGATTCGGGCTCTTGGCCGCCACGGGCGCCTTGCCGATGCTCGTCAAGTCCGGGTTGGTGCCCTTGAGGGCCTTCGTGGGCCTGCTGCCGAAGGCGTTCGGCGTGGCCGACCCCGCCTTCTCGGGGGTCTTCGGGGCGACTTCCTCCACGCGGCGGTGCCGCTCCCCCTCCTCGCCCTTCTCGGTGGCCGAGGAGCCGCCCGCGGGGCCTCCGCCTCCCATGGCCGGCAGGGACACCCAGGTCGTCTTCGTGGTCTCGACCGGCGCTCCCGACTTGGGCGAGTAGAGCACGACGGCCAGCACGAGACCGTGGAAGCAGAGACTCGCGACCAACCCCAGGGGCCACCCGACGATCCGGATCTGGGAACGCTCGTGCAGCAGCTGGTAGAGTTCCTGGCTCACGGATGGGTCTCGTCCGGCGTGAGGGGAACGCCCTGCGTGACGAAGCCCACCTGGGTGAACCCGGCCTCCCGGATGGCGTCCACCACGTCGATGACCCGGCCGTAGGGGATGTTCTGGTCGGCCCGGACCATGACGGGGCGCTTGCGCCCGGCAACCGCCTGTTCGCGCAGCAGCTTCTTGAGCATGCCCTCTTCCACGTAGCGCTTCTCGTACTGGAGCCGGCCGTCCCTGGCCAGGGAGACGGTGATGGCCTCGCTTTCCAGGCTCTTGCCCGTCCTGCTCTCGGGCAGGCTCACGTCCACGCCGGTGGTCAGCATGGGGGCCGCCACCATGAAGATGATCAGCAGCACCAGCATGACGTCGATGAGGGGCGTCATGTTGATGTCAGCCATCTGTCCGTGCTTGCTGCCAGGGGTGAACGACATCGGCGGTTCCTCGTGTCTCCTCCAGTCTACTACCACCAGCCAGTTCCCCCGGTAAGCCTGGCGGCCGGAAGGCGCAAAGCGGGCCTGGAGCGCGGCATCGGCCTGCGCTACAGTCGAACGGTGCTGCACCGACTCGTCTACGCGGATTGGGATGATCCCCCCGAGTGCATGGCGTTCGAAGCGCCGTACGAGGAGGTTCTGACCCGGATCCAGGCCCTGCTCCCGGGCATCCTGGACGGGAAGGCGGCGGCCCTGGCGGCGCCCGCGGAGATGCCGGCACGCTACTGGGACGACTGCGTCAGCCTCTACCTGCTCGCCCCGGCGCTGGTCAACGTGGCGCTGAACTACAAGGTCTGCGTGGAGCAGGGACTGCCCCTGCACCCCACCTACTACTTCGAGGTCGGGGAGACCTCCCGGTTCAAGGCCCGCTATCCGGACCACATGATCACGCACACCAACGAGTTCTTCCAGGCCTCCATCGAGACGGCCCGGGCGATCTACGCGCTGAGGCCGGACGCCCCGGCGCGCCTGGGCGCCTTCATCGAGTCCCTGCCCGAGATCATCTCCGGCTTCATCTACACCAGCACCAAGGACAAGTACACCTGGCGGGCCTCGAACCCCTCGAAGATCCAGGACCTCGCCGACTACATCCGCAAGCACGTCGCCCCCGCTCTCATCGTCGGCGCCGCCCACGGCTCCATCCTCTCGGGGCTGGTCCTCTCGAACATCCTGGACGTGCCCGTCTATTTCATCCGCTTCTCCATGTTCAAGCGGAACGACACCGCGCCCATCATCGCCCCCAGCGACACGACCTACCTGGATCCCTACCGGGCGGGGCCGGTCCTGCTCTTCGACGAGGATGTCGCCAAGGGGACGACCCTCACCAAGTTCGCCGAGACCCTTAAGCCGTTCTTCGAGGAGTCCTACACCGCGAGCGTCCTGCGCCACGCCCTGTCGCCCTGCATGCCCGACTTCATCGGACGGTCCTGGCACGATTAAAAATATTATTCATATATCGCGCGGCCGGCAAATTCGCATGTTCCATGCGAAAGCTTGCAACAACGCATCCAGTCCCAATCCAGGACGAAATCATCTCTCCATCTCGAGATGGATCATCCTTCCTTTTCCTTTATTTTTGGTTCCTGATTGATATTATATTCTCATACCAATCAGGAGCGATTCTTGGATATAGAATGCTGGCTGTTTCTGCTCGTAGTTTTCCTGGGCATCGGGGCATGGCTGTTCGTGAGGCTCGTCTGGTGGATGTTCACCTGCGGCCGCATGAAGCGCTCGATCCAGGAATTGCAGGAGGACTTGCGGAAGCTCCGCAGGAAGGTGGAGAGCCTGGATTCCGCCGTGGCGAAACTCCAGCGCGACTCCGGTCGCCGGGCTTCGGCAGCATCGTCGAGACCAGACGTTTCCGGCGACGACGCCCTGACCGAAGCGAGAGAGGCGGAGCCGCTTCCCGTTGTTCGGGCCTCCGTTCCCACGGCGCCCCCCCCGGAGACGAGCCTTCACGAACTCCCTCAGGAGGCGGATCTCCTGCCGAAACCGGCGCCCTGGGCTGCCTCTTTCCAGGTGCCCGAGAAGCTCCCCGAACCGGAAAGCCCCGCCATCGAGCTCCCTCCATGCCAGCCGCCCGCGGTCACGGCTGTCCCTGCTGAACCCCCACTCCTCGAACCCGGCCCCGCCCCGGTCCAGACCCAGGAACCCCCGGCCCAATCCTGTTCTTCCACCGGCAAGAAGAAGCCTTCCACGCCTTCCAGGCCCTTCGATTGGGAATCCCTCGTGGGGGTGAAGCTCTTCAGCTGGGTGGCCGGCATCGCCCTCCTGGTGGCGGCCGTGACTTTCCTGAAATACAGCATCTCCCAGGGCTGGCTCACGACTTCCGTGCGGATGGCGCTGGGACTGGTCACGGGAACCGGCTTGCTGGCGTTCTGCGAGTCGAAGCGGGCCAGGAAATACGGCATCACGGCTCATTCCCTGACAGCGGCTGGCATCGCCATCCTCTTTTCGACCTTCTTCGCGAGTCATGTGCTCTGGCACCTGGTGCCGGCCTGGGGCGCCTTCCTGTGCATGGCGCTGGTGACGGCGGTGGCCGTGGGACTGGCCATCCGGCGGGATTCCATCTTCATCGCCCTGCTCGGACTCCTGGGAGCCTTCGCCACACCGGTCCTCCTGAGCCAGAACCAGGACAATCCGGTCGGGCTCTTCGGCTACCTGGCCCTCCTGAACGTGGGCCTGGCCTGGGTCGGCTACCGCAGGCGCTGGCCAGTACTCAAGGCCTTGAGCATCCTGTTCACAGTGCTCTACCAGTTCGGCTGGATCGTGAAGTTCCTGAACGAATCCAAGCTGGGCATCGGACTGGGCATCTTCCTGTTGTTCCCCATCATGGCCTTCGGCTCCCTGCTCCTGCGGGAACGCCGGGCCGGGGAGCGCCCGGAAGACATCCACCCCCTGTTCCGCCGCAGCACCCTGCTCGCCGGCCTTCCGCCCCTGGTCTTCGCGTTCCACATGGCCACGACCCCGGCCTACGGACAGCACTACTGCATGATGTTCGGCTTCCTGGCGCTGGTGGCGGCCGGGTTCGGGGCGGTCGCCCTGTTCCATGGGCCCGAATGGCTCCACAGCCTGGGTGCCCTTTCGACCCTCCTGGTCTGGGCGGGATGGCTGTCCGCCAGCTACGTACCGGCGGCATGGCCCGCCGTGCTCCTGTTCGCGGCCCTCTTCATGGCCATCTACCTTGCGGTTCCCCTGCTCCAGGAGAAGCTGAAGAAGCCTCCCTTCGTGGAGCTCGGACGCCTCGCCCAGTATGCCGCGCCCCTGCTGCTCGTGGTGTTCCCCTCGCTTGCGGCCATGGAGAGCGCCACGGCCACTCCCTGGCTCCTCTTCGGGGTCCTGCTCCTGCTGGGACTCGTGCTGGCCGCATTCGCCGTCCGGCAGCGGGAGGGTCTGATCCACTACTTCACCTGCTGCTTCGTCATCGCCACCGAAGTGATTTGGACGAGCCGGCATTTCACGCCCGGACGAAGCTGGCAAGCCGTGTGCGTGTACGGCGCATTCAGCCTCTTCATGCTGGGGGTGCCCTGGTACGCCAAGTACCGGAACCGGACCCTGGGTTGCGGAAGCGACATCCTCACCTTGCTCCTGGCCCTGCCTCCCCTTGTCTTCGCCGCCTTCGCGCTGACCGGGCACGCGTACGGGCAGCAGCCCGTGCTCCTCTTCGGGTTCCTGGCGGCCGTGGTGGCCTGGCTGGCGGCTGTGTCCCTCCACCACGGGCCTCGGTGGCTCCACACGATCAGTGGTGTCTTCACCCTGCTGATCTGGGCCGGCTGGCTATGGAACTGCTACAGCGAGCGTGTCTGGCCAAAGACCTTGGGACTGCTGGCGCTCTTCGTGGGCATCTTCCTGATCGTGGGAGCTGTTGAGGAAAAGCGGGCGGAAAAGCGGGCCGAGGAGCGGGATCCCTCGTCCGAATGGGCGGTCTTCACCGCGCCCCTGCTGCTCTTCGCCGCCCCATTCCTGGTGCTCGCCGAACCCAGGACAGCTTCTCCGGGCCTGCTCTTCGGCGTCCTGCTCGGGCTCGTGGCGGGCCTTTCCGCCTATGCCGTCCGCTTCGAGAAGGGTTTCATCCATTTCACGGCCTGTTTCTTCGTTCTCGTCGCCGAAGCACTGTGGTCCCTGCTGCACTTGTCTTCCAGTACGCTCATGGCGGCGCTTGCCATCTATGGCTGCTACGGCCTCTTCTACCTGGGGGTGCCGGTCTACGCCCGCAGCAAGGGCAAGCTGCTCCGCCCGCTCGGCAGCGGCGCCATCCTGGCCTTCGCCAGCCTCGCGCTGCTCTTCTTCCTGGCGCTGGGCGACGTGGCGGCGGTGAGCCTCTGGCCCCTGGCCATCCTGGTCGGGATCCTGAATCTTGGGCTGCTCTACGAAGCCAGCCAGGGATTCCGCCCCGGGCTCTGCATGGCGGGCATGATCCTGAGCTGGATCCTGCTCGGATGCTGGTGGTTCCACGCGCCCATCGGAGGAATGCTCGTGCCGGCGCTGGCGGTCCTGGGGGCCTTCGGAGTCCTGGTGGTGGGAGGCAGCCTCTGGCTCCGGAATCGCCGGGCCTCGGACGGGCAGTCGGCCCCGTTCGCCGAACCCGAGATGTTCCTGGGCCTCGCGGGCCATGTGTTCCTCCTGGCCGTGGTCGTGCAGCCGGGGCTCTCCCTTCCGCCTTGGCCCTGGCTGGGCGTGCTCCTGGTGATGGCGCTGGCGCTCGGGACGGCCGCCCTCTACATCCGTCGGGGCGCGCTCCAGCTGGGATCCGTCGTGGCGACTCTCCTCGTGTTGATCACCTGGGCGGGATCGCTGCCGGCGGCCTCCCCCTGGAGCGGGCTGGCGATCTGGCCCCCGGTCTTCTTCGCCGCCCTCGGCCTGGCCTGGGACGAGCTGGCGAAGCGGCGCAAGGCGCAACACGAGCTCTTCCCGCTCTCCGCGGGAATCGGCATCCATCTGGCCCAGCTCGCCCTGGTGGTCCTGGACAGGAGGGCCCCGGGGACGACCCACGGCTGGCTGGTCCTGGCTCACGGGATCCTGGGCCTGCTGCTGCTGGCCCTGGCTTGGCGCCGGCGACAACACGGGTGGGCCCTCGCCCTTGCCGGTGCCATGGGCGTCGTCCTGGCCGCCTGGAGCTACGTCCACATGACTCCGGCGGACCCCTCGGACTGGATGCGGGAGTTGGCCCTGGCAACGCCCTTCTACGCGCTGCTCCTCGGCTACCCCCTCCTGCTGGGGGCGAGAGCCCGCCGTGCCCGCGAGCCGTTCATCGCCGCCCTGATCGGCAGCGGGGTGTTCTTCCTGGCGGGATGGCAGGCCTTGGAGGCTGGAGGCTTCAAGCACGTCATCGGGGCCCTGCCGGTCTTCCAGGCCCTGCTGCTGGTCCCTCATCTCGCGCGGCTTCTTCGGCTGGAACCTGATGGGGAACGGGACCTGGGCCGCCTGGCCACCCTGGCGGGCGGCATCCTGGCCTTCATCACCGTGGCGATCCCCCTTCAGCTCGACAAGGAATGGATCACCCTCGGCTGGGCGCTCCAGGGCGCCGCCCTCGCCTGGCTCCATACCCGCGTGCCCCACAAGGGCCTGCTGGCCTGGACCCTCGGGCTGCTGGCCATCGTCTTCGCAAGGCTCGTCCTCAATCCGGCCGTTTTCGCCTACCACTCCAGGACCGGAATGCCGGTGCTGAACTGGTACCTCTACACTTATCTCGCGTCCGCGGCCTGCTTCTTCACGGCGGCCTGGATCCTGAGGAAGGTGGAGGATCGTCCCGGGAACCTGCCGAAGCTTTCTGCCCTGCTGTCCGGCGGGGGCGCCGTGCTGGTCTTCCTGCTCCTGAACATCGAGATCGCCGATGCGTTCAGCCGCGGCGAGGTCCTGACCTTCAACCTCTTCCACGGATCCCTGGCCCAGCAGCTAAGCTACACCATCGGATGGGCCGTCTACGCCATCGGGCTGCTGGTGGCCGGGATCGCCGCCAGGAGCCGATTCACGCGCGTGGCGGCCATCATCATGCTCGCGCTCACCGTGGGCAAGGCGTTCCTGCTGGACCTCCGGCAACTCTCGGGGCTCTACCGGGTGGCTTCCTTCGTGGGACTGGCCGTCAGCCTGGCCTTGGTGGCGGTGATGCTCCAGAAGTTCGCACTCCGGAAGACCGAGGTGGAAGCATGAGAATCCGGCAAACGGTTCTGCCTTTCATCGTGTCCTCGGTCGTCCTCCTTGCGTCGGAACCCGTCTTCCGATTCCAGCGCGAGATCCGCCCTTCCGGGCCCGGTCCCCAGCGCCTGGAACCGGACTTGATCTTCCTGGGGGGTGCGTCGCCCGGTTTCCGGGACCTCCGGATCCAGAGCTCGGACGGCCGTGAAGTGCCCTACGTCATCATCCCCCCGGCCATGTCGGAGGCCTCCTGGCTTCCCGGCCGGCTGCTGCCCCTGCCGGCCACGAAGACGAGCAGCGGCCTCGAACTGGATCTCGGGAAGGCCGTCCGGACTTCGAGGCTGCGGCTGGAAGGCCTGCCCGCCCCTTTCCTGAAGCGTTTCCGGCTGGAAGCCAGCGGAGACCGCGCGCGCTGGACGGAACTGGTGGGAGAGGGCAGCCTCTTCGATCTTCCGGAAGACGGACTGAAGCTCCTCCACGTGGATCTCCTGGAAGGGGAGTACCGCTACCTGCGCCTGGTCTGGGACGACGCCTCCAGCGGCCGGATCGCCCTGCCGCGCGGTGTCTTCGTCCAGGTCCGGGAACCTGGAGCGGCTCCTCCTTTGGTGAACCTCGTCTTCCAGCGGACTTCCAGCGAACCGGGCATCAGCCGCTTCACCCTGCGCTTGCCCGGACTCCATCTGCCCATCACCGCCCTGCGTCTCGTGGTGGGCGGCAGCGGCCCTCTGATGCGGGACGCCCGGATCATGGAGGGTCGGCTCGAGGCCGGGGGACTCTCCCCCCGGGACCTGGGACAAACCCAGCTCCGGCGGACGGAACGGCTGGGGGTCACCGCCTCCGACCTGCGCATTCCCATGGAAACACCTGAGGGTTCGGAACTGGAACTCCGGGTGGAGGACGGCTGCAATCCGCCCTTCGACCTGCAGGCGGTGGTGGCGGAACTGCAGCCTCAGCCGTGGATCTATTTCGAGTCGGACGGAAGGCCCGCCCTGGCCCGCTATGGGAATACCCGGATCGAGGCCCCGCGCTACGATCTGGAAGCCCTCAAGGACCAGATCAAGCCCGGCAGGACCCGCCCCGCCCAGTGGGGATCCCTCGCGGCTCCCGTGGCCGCTTCCCAAGGCAAGGCCCTTCAGGATCCAGGGCCCGGCGCGAACCTTGATTCTGCCGGGTTCCAGGTGCGGCGCCCCATTCCCGATTCGGAGCCCGGCCTGGCGGCACTCGTATTGGACGCTCCCGTCCTGGCCGCCAGCCCGCTCCTTCAGGACCTCAGGATCCTGGACGGGCAGGGGCGACAGATCCCCTATCTGCTGGAGCAGCGGGACGGCCCGTTGACCGTCCCGCTGGCATGGCCGAAGCGGCAGGCCAGGGAGCGAGCCAGCGCCTACGTCCTGGACTTGAACCAGCGGGGTCTCGCGGAGGGTCGCGTGGTCCTGGAGACCAGGACGCATGTCTTCAGGCGCAGGGTGCAGTTGCGGGAAGAAGGGAGCCCGGAGCAGGAAGGCCGCATTCTTTCGGATGCCCAGTGGAGCCACGACCAGCCGGACACGGATCCGCCCTTGCTGGTCCTCGGCTTTTCCAAGGTCGAAGGAAGCCGGGTGGTCGTCACGGTCGACGAGGGAGACAACCAGGCCTTGCCGGTCGCGCGGGCCACGCTGCTGCTGCCGGGCTGGCGCCTGCGCTTCTTCCACCCGGGACGGGACCTGACGCTCTGCTACGGTCGCGACCTGGAGAGTCCCCAGTATGACCTGGCCCTCCTGTCCGATCGTCTCCGGGCCGCGCCCGCCCTCGAGTTGGAAATGTCCGGCGCGGCCCTCTCCCCCCCGCCGGCGGCCAGGACGGGAAGGTCCATGGGGGGCACACGCCTCTTCTGGGGCGTCCTGGCGGGCGTCGTGGTCGCGCTGTTCGTGATGCTCGCGATCCTGCTCCGAAAGCCGGAGGAAGGACAGCAGGACGGCAGCGGAGGCGACCCCTAAGGCCCCGATCTCCGCGCGCCGAGGAGCGCAGATGCGGCTGCTACACTACCGGGCATGGACGCCCTGAAGGCCCAGAATCCCTCGCCCCTCATCCGCCGCGCCGAACCGCGCGACGCGGAGGTCCTTTCGGCCATCGCAGTTCGTTCCGAGGCCCACTGGGGCTACGACGACGCATTCATGGAGACCTTCCGAAGGCTCTACAGGATCACGGAGGGGTTCATCGCACGGAACCAGGTCTTCCTGGTCGAAGCCGACGGGGCCGTGCACGGCTTCTACGCGCTCTCGGGCAGCGAACTCGAATACCTCTACCTGGAGCCCGCCGAGATCGGAAAGGGCCTCGGGCGCCTGCTGTGGGACCACATGCTCGCGGTCTGCCGGTCGATGGGGATCCGGGAGATCCACCTGGTCTGCGGGCCCCAGCCGAAGGCGTTCTATCTCAGGATGGGCGCGGAGGAGGCCGGAGAGGCCGATTCCCTGGTGACCCCAGGACGCAAGGTCTCCCGGCTGACCTGCCGCATTCCGCAAGGACCCCGCCCTTGATCCGTCTCATCGTCAGCGAGAAGCCCAGCATGGGCCGCGCCATCGCGGCGGCCCTCGGCATCCAGGGTTCGGGCCGGAGCTTCCTCCAGGGAGAGGGCCTCGTCGTGACCTGGTGCGTGGGACACCTGGTGGAGGCCGTGGGACCCGAGTCGTACGATCCGGCTCTCAAGCAGTGGCGCCTGGACACGGTGCCCTTCTTCCCGGAGCACTTCCGCTACGCGCCCATCGAAGCCACCCGGGAGCAGTACGACACGGTGGCCAGGCTCATGAACCGGGAGGACGTCGGCGAGGTCGTGAACGCCACGGACGCGGGGCGGGAGGGCGAACTCATCTTCGACCTGGTCTACCGCCTCTCGGGCTGCGCCAAGCCGGTGCTGCGCTTCTGGACCTCCAGCCTCACGGACGACGCCATCCGGGCGGCCTATGGGCAGATGAAGCCCGGCGAAGTCTACACGGGCCTGCGGGACGCCGCCCGCAGCCGCCAGGAGGCGGACTGGCTCGTGGGCATCAACTGCACCCGGGCCCAGACCCTCGTCATGCGGCGGGCGGGCGGGGACGGCGTCTATTCCGTCGGGCGGGTCCAGACCCCAACCCTGGCCCTCCTGGTGAACCGGGAACTGGAGATCAACAACTTCGTGCCGAAGGACTTCTGGACCCTCTGGGCGGTGTTCCAGGCGGAAGCGGGCTCCTACAAGGGCAAGTGGTTCCGGAAGGTCGAGGGCAAGGACCAGGACCGCTTCGAGACCGAGCAGGCCGCCAGGGACCTCGCGGCAAGGCTCGCGGGGCTGCCCGGCAAGGTCGCCTCCGTCACGGCCAGGACCGAGAAGAAGAAGCCGGAACTCCTCTACGACCTCACGGCCCTGCAGAAGGAGGCCAACAAGCGCTTCGGCTTCACGGCGGAGCACACCCTCGACGTGGCCCAGGACCTCTACGAAGCCAAGCTCATCAGCTATCCCCGCACCAACTCCCGCTGCCTGACGGAGGCGGACGCCCAGAAGGCGGCCGGCTGGATCAAGGCCATCGCCCAGGGCCAGCTCGCCGAGTTGCAGCCCTTCGTCGAGGATCTGCGGAAGCGCTGGCCCGTGAAGCTGGACAAGCGCTTCGTGAACGACAAGGAGGTGGAGGACCACTCGGCCCTTGTGCCGACGGAGAACCCCGCCCGCAACCTCCAAGGCGACCGGCTGAAAATCTACGAGCTGATCGCCCGGCGCTTCCTGGCCGCCCATTTCCCCGACCGCATCGAGGGGAAGACGACGATCATCACGAAGATCGAGAAGGAGTCCTTCAAGACCACCGGCACCGTCGTGAAGGAACTGGGCTGGTCCGCCGTGGACCCGCCCCACAGCCGCCCGAAGAAGGAGAGCAAGCCGAAGGAGGAAGGCGCCGAGGGCGAGGAGCCGGAGGAGGAGGAAGACACCGGGACCCTGCCGGCCGTGCGCAAGGACGAGCCCGTCGAGACCCGGGAGCTCCAGGCCAGGAGCGGCAAGACCACGCCGCCCAAGCGCATGAGCGAGGCGGACCTGCTGGGGGCCATGCAGAGCGCGGGCAAGGAGCTGGACGACGAGGAGCTGAAGGGCGCCATGAAGGACTGCGGCCTGGGCACCCCCGCCACCCGTGCCAACATCATCGAGACGTTGCTGAAGCGGAGCTACGCCGAGCGGAAGCGGAACATCCTCCAGCCTACGGCCAAGGGCATCGAGCTGATCCAGTCCATCCAGGCGGAGACCCTGAAGAGCCCGCAGATGACCGGCGAGTGGGAGGCCCGCCTGGAGCGGATGCGTCGCGGGGAAGCCCCCAGGGGCGAGTTCATGGAGAGCATCCAGGCCTTCGTGACGGAGCTGGTTTCCCGCATCAAGCAGCAGGCCCCCCAGGGCGCCAAGCGCGTCTTCGGCCCCGCGGTGGGGACGTGCCCCAGATGCGGCGCCAGCCTGCACCTGCGGGACTGGCAGGGCCGGAACTACGTGACCTGCGCGGGAGCCGAGTGCAAGGTCTCCTTCGATACGGATCCGGAAGGCAAGCCCCTGGAGACCTGCCGTTTCTGCCAGGGCCCCGTCCGCACGACCCGGAACGGCGGGAAGATCTGCCTCGCCTGCGAGCGCTGGCAGACGGAACCGGACCTCGCCGCCCCGGAACCGGCGCCCTGCCCCACGTGCGGGAAGCCCATGCGCGTGATCCCCTCCACCCGCAGGGGCCAGTGGTTCCATCGCTGCATGGACTGCGGGACGATCCTCCCGGTCGGTGCGAAGACGCCATAGGATCACGGGATTTACCGAATATCGGATAGGATGCATCATCGTCCCAATCCTTCCGTCGCGGGAACCCATCATGGCCAAGATCGACAAGTATCTCGAAAGCATGGTCAGCCGCGGCGCGCCCATCCTGCGCCTGGACCCGGGGGACGTCCCGATCCTGGAAGTCCCGGGAGGCCACCGGCTGCCCCTCAGCGGCGCCGAGCTCCTGGGCAGCGTGCTCGACGGCCTCACCCGGGAGATCCTCCCGGAGGGACTCCACACCTCGTACCTCCGCGGCGAGCGGGTCAACTTCGAATACGGCTTCGGCCAGGAGATCTTCCAGGTCCTGGCCTGCAAGACGAGCCTGGGGACGCGCGTCGTGGTGGGCCGGGGCAGCTCCGGTTCCGGCGGGACCGCCCCGGCCGCACCGGCGGCGCTGGCCAGGTCGCAGAAGCTCGGCGCGCTCGTGTCCACGCTGATCTCGGCCGGCGGGTCGGACATCTACCTCAACGCGGACGAACCGCCGATCATGCGGCTGGACGGCCGCCTGCAGGTCCTCGAACAGGTGTCCGCGATCCCCGCCAAGGACCTGGAGGACCTGGTCAGGCCCATCACGCCTCCGAAGAACCTGGAAGCCTACCAGGCCGGGAACGACACGGAATTCGCGCTCGACGACGCCGCGCTGATGTGCCGGATGCGCATCAGCCTGTTCCACGACGCCTCGGGCCCCTCCGTCTCCGTGCGCGTGATCCCGAAGGCCATCCCCGACGCCGACACGCTCGGGCTCAACGACACGGTGAGACGCCTGGCCCACCTCAGCCAGGGCCTCGTGCTCCTGACCGGCGCCATGGGCTCGGGGAAGAGCACCACCCTGGCGTGCCTGCTGGAGATCGCCAACCGGTCCAGGCAGGACTTCATCGTCACCATCCAGGACTCCCTGGAGTTCGAGTTCTCCAAGGGCACCTGCCTGCTGCGGCAGCAGGAAGTCGGCCGGGACGCCGCCCGCCAGAGGCAGGCCATCCGGTCGGCGCTCCGCCAGGCGCCGGACATCCTCGCCCTGGGGGATCTCAGGGATCCGGAGGCCCTGGAACTTGCTCTCCAGGCCGCCCATTCGGGCCGCGCCGTGTTCACCACCCTGCCGACCACCTCGCTGCTGGACACCTTCTACGTCCTCGTCGGCGCCTTCCCGCCCAACCGGCAGGCCTACATCCGCAGCCTCCTGGCGAACTGCCTCAAGGCGGTGGTCGGGCACACCCTCCTGCGGCGGTCGAACGGAGGCCGGGTGGCGGCCCTGGAAACCCTCTTCGTGAACCCGGCCATCGCGGATCTCGTACGCGCGGGGAAGTTCGAGCAGATCCCGGCCGCGATGAAGGCCGGACGCTACGGCCAGCAGAGCCACAACGAGGCCCTCGTCCACTTGATCCTCTCCCGCAAGGTGGAGCCCATGGAGGCCTACCTGCGCTGCCATGACCGAGAGAGCTTCATCGCCGCGTGCAAGAAGGCCGACATCGACTTCGACCCCAGGGCCCGCCAGGTGACCGAGGCATGACCCTTGCGATTTATCTGTCAATCCATAGGGTTACGGAATCAATCGCCAGGCGGCCTTGACAAATGTCGGCCGTCTTTCCAGAGTGAAACGATCAGGAGTTCCTTCGTGCGTTCCAACCTCGTCAACCGTTCCTATTGGTGGTTTAGTCACCGACGGGCGAGGTCTGTGAGGCGCAGAGACTAGCAAGAAGCGAATCACGATCCCGGGCCCGTCGGTTTTTCGACGGGCCCTTTTCCTGTTTGCACGGAATTTCCAGGAGACATGCGCGATGGACCATCAAACCTTCGAAAGGCTGGCCGGGGAGTACAACGTCATCCCCCTGTCCCGCACGCTCGCCGCCGACACCCTGACCCCCGTGGCCATCTACCTGGCCGTCCGCAGGGCCGGGGAGCGCGGCTTCCTGCTCGAGAGCATCGAAGGCGGCCGCCACCTCGCCCGCTACAGCATCCTCGGACTGAACCCCAGGGAGCGGATCGTGGCCCGGGAAGGCCGTGTCACGGCCTGCCGGGGAGATGCCGTCCTCCAGGCCAGCGACAACCTTCCTGGACTGCTCAAGGCTCGCCTGGCCACCTTCAGGCCCTACGCGTCCCCGGATCTCCCTCGTTTCGGCGGAGGCTACGTGGGCCACCTGGGCTACGCCTGCGCGGCGGCCGCGGAGCGGGTGCCAGTCAGGCGCGATCCCTTCGGCCTGCCGGACGCCTCCCTCGAGCGCTTCGACGACCTGGTCGTGTTCGACCACGTCGAGAGCCGGGTCGTCCTCATCGCCAACGCCGTGATCGCGGAGCACCCCGACCCCCGGGCGGCCTACCGCGACGCCTCCGCCCGCCTGGAGAACCTGGCGAGGATCGTCCGCTCCGCCGGCGCGGACGCCCCGGGCCACGCCGAAGGCGCCCTGCCCGAGCCGCCGGAAGCGGTGCGGGAGATGTTCCTGGAGGGCGTGATGCGAGCCAAGCGCCACATCCAGGACGGGGACATCTTCCAGGTGGTGCTCTCCATCCAGGAACGGATCCCCTTCGAGGGCGACCCCTTCGACGTCTACCGCCTCCTCCGGATGTCCAACCCCTCCCCCTACCACTTCTTCCTGGAGCAGGACGACGCGGCCATCCTGGGCGCCTCCCCCGAGATGCTCGCGCGGGTGGAGGGCCGGCGGCTGGAGGTGAGGCCCATCGCGGGCACGCGGTCCAGGGGGGCCACGCCCGCCCAGGACCAGGCCCTGCGCGAGGAACTCCTCTCCGACCCTAAGGAGGGCGCGGAGCACGTGATGCTCGTGGACCTGGGACGGAACGACGTCGGCCGCGTCTGCGCCTATGGGTCTGTCCAGGTGGCCGCCTTCCGGACGGTCGAACACTACAGCCACGTGATGCACCTGGTGAGCAGCGTCACCGGCAGGCTGAAGGAGGAGATGCACCCCGTGGACGCCTTCTTCGCCGCCTTCCCGGCGGGCACGGTCAGCGGCGCACCCAAGATCCGCGCCATGGAGATCATCCACGACCTGGAACCCTGCGGCCGGGGCGTCTACAGCGGCGCCGTCGGCTACTTCGACTACCGGGGCAACACGGACACCTGCATCGCCATCCGGTCGACGGTCATCAAGGACGGCGTCGCCCAGGTCCAGGCCGGCGCGGGCATCGTCGCCGATTCCATCCCCGAACGGGAATTCGACGAGTGCCGCGCCAAGATGGCGCCCCTCAAGGCCGCCCTGGCTGCGGCGAAAGGAGCTTGACATGATCCTCGTCATCGACAACTACGACTCGTTCACCTACAACCTGGTGCAGCTCCTGGGGACGCTCCACGAGCGCGTCGAGGTGCGCCGGAACGACGCCGTCACCGCCGCCGGCGTCCTGGCCCTCGATCCTGACTACCTGTTCCTCTCCCCGGGGCCGGGCACCCCCGACCAGGCCGGGAACCTCCTGGACATCGCCCGGGTGTGCGGGCCCCGGATCCCGACCCTGGGCGTCTGCCTGGGCCACCAGACCCTCGGCCAGGCCTTCGGGGCGCGCGTGGTGCACGCGCCCTCCCTGGTGCACGGCAAGGCGAGCCCGGTCCACCACACCGGCCATCCCCTCTTCAAGGGCCTGCCCAGCCCCTTCGAGGCGGGCCGCTACCACAGCCTCGTGGTGGAGGGAGAGACGCTGCCCCCCGAACTCGAGGCCATCGCCCACGCCGCGGACGGTGAGCTGATGGCCATGGTCCACGCGGTCCATCCCGTCGTGGGCGTCCAGTTCCATCCAGAATCGATGCTGACCCCGCAGGGCGTCCAGGTCGTCCGCAACTTCCTCCGCATCCACCGGAGCAGGGAGGTGGCGGCATGACTACCGAAGCCCTGTTCCGCGCCGTCCAGGGCGAGCCCGTCGAACGCGAGCACGCCGCCCGCCTCCTGCGCACCTTCGCGGAAGGCCAGTCTTCCACGGAGCTGCTGGCCGCCTTCCTCACGGCGCTCCACATCCGCGGGGAGAGCGCAGGAGCCCTCCTCGGCTTCGTGGAAGTTCTCAGGGAGCACATGATCCCCATCGACCTGGGCGGCATCCCCGCCATCGACCTGTGCGGGACGGGGGGCGACGGCCAGCACACCGTGAACCTCTCCACCGCCGCGGCGTTCGTGGTGGCGGCGGCGGGGGTGCCCGTCGCCAAGCACGGGAACCACGGCGTCTCCAGCCGGACGGGCAGCGCCGACGTGCTCGAGGCGCTGGGCGTCCC
Source organism: Holophaga sp. (assembly GCA_035353395.1). Lineage (GTDB taxonomy): Bacteria > Acidobacteriota > Holophagae > Holophagales > Holophagaceae > UBA1801. The sequence continues at coordinate 2,618 of DAOPZL010000046.1, read as the reverse complement.
CTACAAGCTGGGGCCCGCCCATGTCGCGGACATGGTGCGCCGTCTCGACCTGGGGTTCATCTACGCCCCCGCCTACCACCCCCTCTTCGCGAGGATCGGTCCCGTCCGCCGCCTTCTGGGCTTCCGCACCGCCTTCAACCTCCTCGGCCCCCTCTGCAACCCGGCGGGCGTGAGCCGCCAGGTCATCGGCGTCCCCAGCTCGGCGGCCCTGCAAGTCGTCTCGGAAGTCGTGGCGGAGCTGGGCATGGAGCGGGCGATGGTGCTGCACACGCCGGGCCCCTACGACGAGGCGAGCCTCACCGCCGCCGCCCAGGCCATCCTCGTCGAGCGGGGCCGGAGGCAGGCGCTGGAACTTCCCCCGGAGGCGTTCGGAGCGGAGCCCATCGAGCCCGCCACCCTCGTCGGCTCCGACGCGGAGGGCAACGCCCGCCGGATCACAGCCATCTTCCAGGGAGAACGGGGACCTCTCGCCGACGCCGTCTGCGCGAACGCCGCCTGCACCTTCTTCGTGGCCGGCCGGGCGGGCGACTTACGCGAAGGCTTCGAACTGGCGAGGGCCACCCTGGAGCAGGGCCTGGCCTTGAAAAAGCTCCGCGACGCCCAGGCGTTCGTGCCCCAGGAGGCCTCCCATGTCCTGGCTGTCTGAACACTACGCCACCCGGAGGCTGGCGGCCGAACGACGGAGCGCGCTCCTCCCCGAGCGGGAGCTGCGCGCCCGCGCCTCCCGCCAGGCCCCGCCCATCCCCTTCGCGGCGGCCCTGGCCCGGGGGAAGGCCCCGGCGGTCATTGCGGAGATCAAGTTCCGGTCGCCGTCCGAGGGCGAGCTGCGCAACCGGCGGGACGCGGCGTTCGTGGCCCGTTCCTACGAGCTCAACGGTGCCGCGGCGCTGTCGGTGCTCATCGACGAGACCCACTTCTCGGGGCGCCTGGACTATCTCGCGGAGGCGCGCATGGCGACCGGCCTGCCCGTGCTCGCCAAGGGCTTCCTGGTGGATCGGCGCGAGATCCTGGAGGCCCGGCTGGCCCGCGCGGACGCGGTGCTGCTCATCGCGGCCTGCCTCGCGCGCGCCGAACTTGCCGAGATGCACGCCCTCGCGCGGGAACTGGGCATGGACGCCCTCGTGGAACTCCACGGCGAGGAGGATTTCCGCAAGATCGAGGGCTTGCCCCTGGAGCTGGTCGGCGTCAACCACCGGAACCTCGACACCCTGGCGCTGGACATGGACCTCTCCCGGCGCCTGGCTCCCCGCCTGCCCGCGGGAGTGGCGAAGGTGGCCGAGAGCGGCATCTCCACCCCGGCCGACCTGCACCGGATGGCGGGGCTGGGCTTCGACGCCGTCCTGGTGGGCACTCGCTTCATGAAGCGGCCCGATCCCGGCGCGGCCCTGAACGAACTCCTGGGAGCCGCCTCGTGATCCCCGTCAAGATCTGCGGGCTCACCCGCGCGGAGGACGCCCGCCTGGCCTGGGCTGCCGGGGCCTCGGCCCTCGGGTTCGTCTTCCATCCGGCCAGCCCCCGGGCCGTCACGGCCCGCCGCGTGCGGGAGATCCGCCGCGAACTCCCCCCCGAGGCCTTCTGCATCGGCGTCTTCGTGGACGTCGAGCCCGCGAGGATCAACGCCGCCGCCGAGGAGGCGGGCCTGGACGCGGTCCAGCTCCACGGCCGGGAGACGCCGGAGGCCTGCGCGGCCGTCAGCCTCCCGGTCATCAAGGCCCTCCGCGCCGAGGACGCCGACCGGCTCCATGACTACCCGGCCGCCGCCTTCCTCCTGGACGCCGCCCACCCCACCCTGGCGGGCGGGACGGGCCTGCGCGCCGACTGGCGCCTGGCCCTGCGGATCGCCAGGAAGTGCCGCCTGATCCTCGCGGGCGGACTGGATCCCCGGAACATCCTCGAGGCCGCCCGCCTCGTCGGCCCGGCCGGGCTCGACGTGTGCAGCGGGGTCGAGGCAGCACCGGGCCTCAAGGATCCGCAACTTCTGCAACTGCTCCTGTCACGCACAACCAAGAAAGGAAAGCGGCCATGCCTGCTCCCACACTGACCCTCCCCGCCCTGCCCGAACCCGAGGAGGCCTTCGTCTCCTCCGAGGAACGGGGCTATTTCGGGCCCTACGGCGGCCAGTTCGTGCCGGAGACGCTGCGTCCCGCCCTGCTCGAGCTGGAGGCGGCCTACCGGGACGCCCGCGAGGATCCCGCCTTCCAGCGCGAGTTCCACGAGGCCCTGTCCACCTTCACCTGCCGGCCCACCCCGCTCTACCATGCCCGCCGCCTGTCGGAGCACGTGGGCGCCCAGGTCCACCTGAAGCGGGAGGACCTGAACCACACCGGCGCCCACAAGATCAACAACACCCTGGGACAGATCCTCCTGGCCCGGCGCATGGGCAAGCGCCGGGTCATCGCCGAGACCGGGGCCGGCCAGCACGGGGTGGCCACCGCGGCGGCCGCCGCCCGCCTCGGGATGCGCTGCGAGGTCCACATGGGCGAGGAGGACATCCGCCGCCAGCGCGTGAACGTGCAGCGCATGGAACTCATGGGCGCCAGGGTCATCCCCGCCACCTGCGGCACGCGCACCCTCAAGGACGCCACCAGCGAGGCCATCCGCGACTGGGTCGCCCACGT
>DAOPZL010000045.1:11386-22594 GCA_035353395.1 Holophaga sp. | reverse complement strand
GAGTTCACGCCTGCCTCACACTACCGGATCGCACCGGCGGAATGCTTACTGTTTTCGCAGCGGTTTTCCAGCTGCAACCTCTCCGGGTTTGATTGATCGATCTGTTGACTCGCCAAGATGGTTGCATGAACAGATCGTGCAATGTCTCAATCGGCAGGCCTTCTCTGTCGGCTGCAGCACCGTTTCTCCACCGCTGCGGCCACAGCTCTGAAGCTAGATGATTGGGGTTTCACGACTGGTGGTCTGGGGGCTCCGTGAAAGGATGGGGGTGACCGAAGGCTCCGTAGAAACCGCAGGTAATCGCGGCACGTTCCGCCGCATAGTCGAGGGCATCGGTCATATCTCCTGAGTCCAAGAATCGAGTCAAGAACCCAGCGATGAAGCTATCGCCCGCACCCATCGTGTCTACGAGGGATTGCGCAGGCTTGACGGGCTGGCGGAAACGCTCGCCGAGTCGCGAGAACACCGCTCCCATGGCTCCAAGCGTAATACCAACGATTTCGACGCCCGCATCGTGACATCTTCGGATCATGGCATCCCGTCGACCCTGGTCTACGCCGCTTCCCGAGAAAAAAGCGAATCGGATGTGGGGCGCCACTTGATCGATGTACTCGTCTGAACTCTCATCCGAGAAGTCGAACGACACCTGGCACCGAGGTTTGATTTGGGGAAGCTCGGGCTCAAGGCCGGAGTAACAACTTGTGTGGCAGCAGTTGAAACCGGCAATATATTCCAGGTCCCGTTGCGTGAGCTGGAGACGAAACAGACTCTGTGCTGTTTCCTTGATGCTCCCGACAAATACCCTGTCACCCTCAGACGTGAGCTTGACCTGAGGTTGGCCCGAGACGGCGTACGTTCTGCGCGAGTATTCCCAACTCACGTGCTCCGCCGTCAGGCTCGCCTGGATGTGATCCGAAGCCGCGTCGTTCCCGAAGATTCCGATGTAGGCGGCACGCTCGGCTCCGTTTCGGGCACAGTTCACGGCGACATTCACGGCATTGCCACCGGGGTAGAAAATCCCCTGATCTAGATAGCAATCCACGACATTGTCGCCAACGGCGATCAACTGCATGGCTTCACCTTTGGATGATTGGACCGGCGGTCTTCGTTTGGAGGATCCGGCACCGAGTTGGGATGTTCGTTCGGGCGACAGGGCGATGCCGCCCGAACGCAGAGTGGAAGGATATCGGCCGCAGGTTCATTCTCGTGAAGGGCAGCCATCCGAGTCTTGCGGGATCAAGAGACTCAATAATCGATCTTGAACATGTATCGTCGCGTGGACAGGGGGTGCTTCCGGAATCCGGAGAGATGATCCGAGTACCTGGAGAGCACAGCGGAAATGACGAGGGGGGACAGATAGCCTCTCAAGTCCTCGGGCACCCCCCGGAGTTCGTAGTCTCTCGTGTCGATCAATTCGACCTTGTTGGTGAATTTCCTCGCAAAGGTTATCACTCGATCCAGCAGTGAACGAGTCCGATCCTCTCCCTGGAGGATGAGCAGCGGGGTCTGTCCTGTCAGGATCTCGAACGTACCATGGAAGAATTCACCCGCATGCGATGGGTGTGCCTTGATCCACTGCATCTCCTCGAAGATGCAGCAGGCGTAGGAGTATGCCTCGCCCCAGCAGATGCCAGCTCCCGTGGTGATGAAGAACTCTTCTTCGCCGAATACTCGTGCGAAGCGCTCAGCCCGCTCCTCCGCTGCCTCCTTGACGGCGGGCAGCAGTTCCGGAAGCCTTCCGAGCACCTGCATCATCTCGTCATAGCGCGGATAGTGGTCCGTGTGTCGGATCAAGTTGAATACGATCTGGTAGAGCATGATCAGCTTCGAATCCGTTACTCCGGCCACGGCGTCGTTCGCGAAGGCATAGTCGGCCAGGTGACCCAAGGGAGAATCCAGTTTGCCGACGAACGCGATGATGGGCGCGCCGAGGCTCTTGGCGAACTCAGCCGCCTGAACAGTCTCCTTGGTCGTTCCCGTATAAGAGGATGTGATTACCAAAGACTTCCTAGAGAACTTGACCGGTTTGACAGCGAGGAATTCACTTGCGTTGAATTCATAGACCGGGAGCCTGGAAGTCACATCCAGGATGTATTTCAGGGGCGACATGACAGCCAGGGAGCCGCCACAGCCCACGAGATACACGTTCTCTACGCCTCGATCGACGATCTCCTTCACCGCTCTTTCGATGACCGGGAGCTGCGAAACCCCGTGCTTCAAAGCTTCCATGTATTCTGCGGCCTTTGTTTCCATTTCTTTCTTTCCTTTGAAATTGGTTGATGTTCCATTTGCGCCTGTTGATCATGAGTTTCTACAAAGTCATTTCCGTCTCCTTGTCGAATAAATAAACCTTCTGCCTGTGGTAGTGGAGCTTGACCCTGTCGCCGGCCTTCTTGCCGGACTTGGCCTCGACCCTTGCCGTGGTCTGGCATCCCCAGATGTTCATGACCAGATAGAGTTCAGCCCCCATGAGTTCTGCCACTTCCACGACGCTTTCCGCATCGGAAAAGGCGTCACTCAGAGGATCACAGTCGGCATCATGGAAATTTTCAGGCCTGACGCCGAAATAGACCTCCCGGCCTACATAGCCCCTCCTTTTCAGGGATTCCGCTTTTTCCTGGCTCACCAAGACCCGCGAGCTGTCGGCCGCCCGGATGTAAACGCCCTCCCGGCTTTCCTCCACGATGCCCTTGTAGATGTTCATCTGAGGGCTTCCGATGAACCCGGCGACGAAAAGGTTTGCCGGATTCGTGTAGGCGTTCTGTGGTGTGTCGATCTGCTGGACTAGTCCGTCCTTCATGATGACGATCCGAGAGCCCATGGTCATGGCCTCGGTCTGGTCATGCGTCACGTAGACGAAGGTGGTCTGGAGCTTGCGGTGAAGTTTGGAAATCTCCGTGCGCATCTGCACCCGGAGCTTGGCGTCCAGATTGGACAGTGGTTCGTCCATGAGGAAGACCTTAGGGTGTCGCACGATGGCTCGACCCAGAGCCACCCGCTGGCGTTGCCCGCCGGAAAGGGCCTTCGGGGTTCGCTTGAGCAGATGCGAGATCTCGAGGATGTTGGCGGCCTCGTTGATCTTCGCATCGATCTCCTTCTTTGGAACTTTCTTGATTTTCAGGCCGAATGCCATGTTCTCATAGACGGTCATGTGCGGGTACAGCGCATAGTTCTGGAAAACCATGGCGATATCTCGATCTTTTGGAGCCATATTGTTGACGCGCTTTTCTCCGATGTTGAGATCTCCGCTCGTAATATCTTCGAGGCCGGCAATCATGCGCAGTATGGTTGTTTTCCCACAGCCGGAAGGGCCGACCAGCACGATGAACTCTCTGTCCTCGATCTCGAGATTGAAGTCCTTGACCGCCTGGATATTCCCCGCATAGATCTTGTTGATATGCTTGAGTGATACGTTAGCCATTCGTGCATGCCTCGTTAATAATCATATTTTTAATCCCTATCCTTTCACGCTGCCCTCTGTCAATCCTCGTATTAATTTTTTTTGAAATAACAAGAAAAAAACAATCATTGTTGATGCTGATATGGATAATCCTGCCAGGAGCACCGCCCAGTTGGTGCTAAAGGCGCCTCTCAGATTCATGAGGCCAACCGGGATCGTCCGAAGCTTGTCGCTCTCGATGAAGACCAGGCCGAACATGAACTCATTCCATGCCGCCATGGCGGTCAACAAGGACGCCGTTGCGATGATGGGCTTGCTCATCGGGAGCACGATGCTCCAGAACACGCGGAAGGTCCCGCACCCATCGATGTATGCCGATTCCTCCACCTCGCGAGGCAGCGACAGGAAATAGGACCTGAGAAGAAAGATCGTGAATGGAACGCGGAAAGCTGTGTACGGAATGATCAGCGACAGGTAGGTGTTGTAGATCTTCATGTCCTGAAGAAGCTTGTAGAGAGAAATGACGCTCACTTCGGGAGAGAGCATCAAGCCTCCGACGACGAAGACGAGCATGAGCTTCTTGCCCCTGAACTCGAATCGGCTCATCGCAAAAGCGGCCGCCGCGCTGATGAAGATGGTGAGCACCACGGTCGACAAGGTGACGATCACGCTGTTCATGAAATAGCGGCCAACGCCTTGGTTCCATGCGTCCACATAGTTCTGGAAGTTCCAATGGGCTGGCGGCGCCCAGGTGTTGTTGAACAGTTCCGAGGTCGTCTTGAATCCGCTGACGAACATCCATACGAACGGATAGATGATGCCTGCCGCATAGATGCAGAGCCCGGCCCATATCAGGGATCGGCCCAGCCTGGTTCCCACAGAGGTTCTCTGCATACTGGCTCCCTACTCCTCCGAGGTTCTCGAGACCTTCAGCTGGATCAACGTGAAGATGAAGGTGATGAGAAACAGGACCACCGCAAAGGCGGCCGCATAGCCCATTTCATCGTTCCGGAAGCCCGAGCGGTACATGGCCGTGGCCAGGACCTCCGTGGAACGGCCCGGGCCGCCGGCCGTCATGACGTAGATTTCATCGAAGAGCTTGAAGGATCCGATGATCGTGATGACGGTGCACACCACGATCATTTCCTTGATCTGCGGAATCGTGATGCTGAAGAAGCACCGTGTCGGCCCGGCGCCATCGATCCTGGCGGATTCATACAGTTCCGCCGGGATCTTCTGCATCGCCACCAGGTAAAGGAGCATGATGTAGCCGGTGTACTGCCACTGGGAAACCAGGATGATCGCGTAGATCGCAGTGTTGCTGTCCCCCAGCCACTCGTGCGCGAATCTTCCAAGCTTCAGAAGATCCAGCATGGCATTCACGATTCCGATGTTGGGATTGTAGATCAGCTGCCACAAGAGCCCGATCACGGTCATGGAAATGACCGCGGGGATGAAGTAGACGGTCCTGAAGAATCCTTGATATCTCCGGAGGAATTTCTCCTCCAATGCCGCGGCTATGATGAGTCCAATTCCGCACTGGCAGAGCACGGAGACCAACGCATACAGTACGTTGTTCTTGACGGCGATATAGAACACCGGATCGAGAAAGAGCCGCTTGTAGTTGTCGAATGCGATGAAGACCTTGCTGGAGGAGAACGCGCTCCAGCGATAGAAGCTGTAGATGAAATTCTGTACCAGGGGGTAATAGATGAACGACGTCATCAACAAGAGAGCTGGCAGAATGTAGAGCAGAATGAGAGATCGGTTCTGATTGGATCTCAAACTGGTTCCCTCCTGACGGCGGAAGGGCGAATCCTCCTCCGCCGTCATCAGCAGCGAAGCTACTTGGTTTCCGAGGCGACCTGCCTGGCGGCGTCCTGGACTTCCTTCATGATCTGTTGCGGAGTCTTCTTCCCGTTCAGCAGTTCTTGCAGGTCCGGGAGATAGATGTCGGAAATTTTGATGTTGATATCCGTGTCGAGCCACAAGGCCATGCCTTCAGCCTTCTGGATGGCTTCCATGCCCTTGACGAGGAAGTCCGGTGCGTTGCTGGAGTTCACGGCTCCGATCACCGGACTCGGCCAACCCAGGGTGGACACGAGCTTGGCGCTGTTCTCCTTGTTCGTGAGGAACTTCAGGAAGGCGATCGCCTCCTGGGGATGTTTGGTCTTCGCGGAGACCATGAACCCATCGGGTGCCCCGGTGAGGAACTTCTGATTGCCAGGGGCATTCTCGATGCTTGGCAGCGGGAAGAACCCCCAGGGCTTGCCCGCCATCTTCGTGTTCACGTCCTGGAACTCTTCCAGCTCGACGTACATCATGGCTTGCTTGCCTTGTGCAAACGTCTCCACCATCATGTTGTGCTCTGTGGAATTGACCCCCTTGTTGAAATATCCCTTGTCGTTCAGATTCTTGAAGTACTGCAGGGCCTTGATGTAGCCGGGATCGGTGAATTCTCCGTTCTTCGGGTCGTAGTCCTTTTCACGGACCTCCTGGGGAACCCATTTCTGGTTGAGTCCAGTCAGGTAGTGGCAGGCTGCCCAGGGGGTGATGTTCCCGAATGCGATGGGAACGACTCCATTCTTCTTGAGCGTCTCGCAGGTCGACATGAACTGGTCCCATGTCTGGGGCTCGCTCAACTTGTATTTCGCGAACAGCGTCTTGTTGTACACGAAAAACTTGCCGTTGATGCGAAGCGGGATGCCGTAGTTCTTGTTGTTGAATGTGAAGGGCTCCAGCCCTGCCTTCATGATGCTGTCCTTCCACCCAGGATCAGCATTCAACGCCTCCGTCAGGTCGAAGGCGTTGCTTGAGCTGACGAATTTCTTGGCGAACTCGCCGCTCCAGGAGAAATAGATGTCCGGCTGGGAATCGGAACCCATCAGGACCCGGAGTTTGTCCTTGATCGGCTCGTCCGCAACGGCTTCCATCTTGATCTTGATGTTCGGATTGGCCGTCTCGAAGGCCTTCACGACCCCTTCAAAGTAGGCCATGTTCACTGGCTGGGGCCATTTGTGCAGAAACTTGATCTCTACTGGACCGGACGACCCGTTGGCGCTGGCCCCGGAATCACTTTTCCGGCCGCAAGCCGTCATGCCCAGGACCGCCAGGGCTAGAACCGGTGCAAAGGCGAGGAATCTCGTGGAGCTCTTCATTTCATGACTCCTTGTGGTTGTGGAGTGAAGAAAGGGATCGGTGGCCAACCTCTGCGTCCATGGATTCGGCCGCAGGGGCGCTCTTTGTCGTGAAGCTCTTGCATTCGGATGGGAGGACCGCGATCGATGGACGACAGTGGGCAGCTCGGCCGGACTCCCCGCGGATCGGCGACAAGGCTGAAGCTTCCCAGATCATGTGCCCCGCGATGATTCAACCCAGGTTCCAATCCGCGGGGCAGGGGAAATCGAGGAGGGGGGGGACGACCGCCCTCGCTTTCGTCGCGAATCGTCGTGCGGTTGAATCCGGTCCCGCATCCGTACGGACCTTCCGGAGGCGTTCCGATTGGCGCCGGGAGGGCCCCCACGTGTTTTTCGCCGGCTGCTACAATAGCCATAAAGGTGGATTCCCTGTCGAGAGAGGCATGGCGAAACGACAACAACTCCCACAGGCGGTGGTGTCGAGATACACCGAGCCGCTGGTCCATCCGGAGGAGGGAGTCTTCCTTGGAACGCACGCCTGCCCCAGCTGTACAGTCGGCTCGAGCCGATCTATGCAGCAGTGTCCGCGTAGATAAACCCATACCAAGCACACATGCGCATCGTGGGGTACCGCGACTTGCCTGTGTTCCCTGGCCAGTCCTGTGTGTATAGAGAAACGAAGGCCCTTGGATGCGGCATTTGTTCCGTGAAGTCGTCTCAGGTCTTCATGGTTGGCTCCTGATCAGTTCAGCCCGGAAGCTGCATGTGTTTGGCCGAGTCAACGACCGCACGAACTCGATGCAGCGGTCCTGGGAATCGAAGCTCTGCGCTTCGAAACGGAAAACGGAATCCCCGTCCGCCAGCTTCAGCAGTTTGGCTTCACCGCCCGATACCTGGACCATGGAGAGAGTCTGCACGGCCCTCTCTGGATGGATTCCGTGCAATTCGAACGCTTCGTACAGGGAGATCACATGAAGGTCCAGGTCCATCAGTTCAGGGATCAGCCCTGAGGGTACGAAAGCCTCCTCGATGGCGATGGGGGTCCCATTGCCTGAACGGAGGCGGACCAGCCTGACGACCTGGTCCGCAGGGGAAACTCCGAGTCGAGACGCGATGAAGGTGCCGGCCGGCAGGACCTCGCGATACACCAAGCGGTCCGAGGGCTTGATCCCCTTCTCTCGCAAGGCCTGGCTGAAGCCCTTCATCTCCTCCAGGTCCCGCATGAACTTGGGTCCGGACACAAAGGTTCCCTTCCCGTGGATCGTCCGTAGATATCCTTCCTCCACCAAAAGACGAAGTGCCCCGCGGACGGTCATCCGGTTCAGTTCGTACTGGGTGGACAGCTCCCTTTCCGAGGGGATCATGGATCCCGGCGCGAAGGTGTGGGCCTCGATCTTCTCCTTGAGCAGCTCGTATAGTTGCAAGTGCAGAGGCATCTTCCAGTCCGCGGCCATGTCAAACCACCTCGAGCGGGAGATCCGCAGTGCGCGTTGTGCCGTTCAAGGTTCGACGGCGCGGTGTCTTGGCTTCCATGAGGTCAGCGCGCTTCATCGTGACAACCACGGGCCGCCGCCCCCTTTCCGACCCGCATCGTGAAGAGGCAGCGATCGCCGCGCGTAAGGGCTCGGGAATACTCGACAGGCCTGTCCTTGTCGTCGAAAGCCGTACCTTCCAGCACCAACATGTCCATCCCTTCCGGAACTAGGAGAAGCCCTGCATCCTTCGGCTGGCTCTTGGCGGTGGAAAGGTCTTCATATGCCCGCATGAGCCTGATCCCGAAGTGCGCTTCGAGCGTCGAATACAGAGAATTCAGTTCGAGATCGAACTGGTCGAGGGTCGGCGCCAGATCGGCAGGCACCCACGCTGTCTCGAGGGCCAGGGGCAATCGATCCACGATCCTCAGACGTTCGATGCGCCAAAGCGGGGTTCCGAGGGCCACCTCCAAGGATTCTGCGATCCTCTTGGGGGCTTCCAGACGTTCGAACGCGATGAGGCGGGTGCATAGTTCGTAGCCTCCGGCTCGCATAGCCTCCCCGAACGAGCAGAATTGCCACAGGTTCCGCTCGATCCTGGGGGTGGAGAGGAAGGTGCCGCTGCCCTGCACGCGGTAGAGGCGGCCTTCGTCGACCAATTTGCGCAGGGCGGTCCGGAGAGTGACCCGATTGCATCGCCAGAGTTCGCACAGCTCTCGTTCGCTCGGCAGGCGCGTGCCGGGCGCAAGCTGCTGCTCCTGGATGTATTCCTCCACCCGGTCGATGAGGTCGTTGCGGATCAGCTGGATGCTCTTGGCCACTGGGGGGTTCCTGAAGTGGTTCAGATCATATACCTCGTCTTCGTTTTGCTATACCATTTTTTTTATCATCTTATTTATCCATATTTACATCTCCATCGGAGGCGAGCAGGACGCGGGATGCGGTTTGCCTCGCCCACGGTTCCATCATTTCGGAGGGGACAGCCTCCACCTCATCCGCGATCACCTGCTCGATCCGCGTGATCCACCTCCAGGGGATGTCCTTGGGGGGATAGTCTTGCCTCAAGAGAAATTAGAACAAAATCACTAATGAAAATAATTTTTATTAGTGATACTTTTCCATCAAAGGTGCCTCTCACGGGCATGGCAGGTCATCCAACATCAGGGGGGAATCATGAAATCCCAATCGGAAGCTCCTCTTTGGGTCGTCGCAGTTCTCGCCGGCCTGCTTGCCTGCGGGCCCAGGCCCTCGGCTGGACAGCCGAAGAAGAAGACCCTCGTGGTCACCTATGCGGTGCTCGGATCGGTCGTGAAGGACCTGGTGGGTGATGCTTTCGATGTCGCCACGCTCATCCCAAACGGCAAGGACATCCACGAATGGGAGCCGTCCGCCCAGGACATCGAGACGCTCACCAGGGCGGACCTCGTGGTAGAGAACGGTCTCGGACTCGAGGGGGGACTCGAGAAAGCGCTAGACCAGGCCCGCAAGTCCGGGGCAAAAGTCTTCACGGCCTCCGACCACATCACCATCCGGACGGTAGGGGCCGGGGAAGGGATCCCTTCCGACGACCCGGATCAGGCCGCAGGCGCAAAGGATCCCCATCTCTGGACGGATCCAGTGGCCATCAAGTCGGTGGTGAACGCCCTGGCCGGTAGCCTGAAACAGGAGTTCGGGACGGACTTCTCCACTCGTGCTGCGGACCTCGATCAGCGGCTGGCCGATCTCGACGCTGAGATCCAAGGGTGCGTGGCAGTCCTGCCCAGGGAGAAGCGGAAGCTCGTCACAGGCCACGAGTCCCTGGGGTATTTCGCCCAGCGCTACGGGTTCAAGCTCGTGGGTGCCGTGATCCCAAGCCTCACCTCGGAAGCTGCGAGCTCCGCCGCCGGCCTGGCGGAATTGAAGAAGCTCATCCGGTCGAATCATGTGTCCGTCGTCTTCACGGAAACCGGGACGCCAACCCGGACCGGAGAAGTCTTGGCCAAGGAGGCCGGAGTCAAGACGGTCCCTCTCGCCACGCACTCCGTGCCACCGGATGGCTCCTACTTCAGCTTCGAGCGGGCGCTTTCCGGTACGCTCATCAAGGCCCTCCAATGATGTTCGAGACATTCATCGTCCCGTTCTCGGCGAACCCGTTCATGGCAAATGCCCTGCTGGCTGGTTTCCTGGTCTCTGTTGCCTGCGGCATCGTCGGCACCCTCATCGTGCTCCGGGGGCTCGCATTCATCGGGGATGCCCTGGCCCACGGAGTTCTTCCCGGCGTGGCCATGGCCATGCTCCTGGGGATCCCTGGCATCCTCGGGGCGGCGGTGGGGGCTCTCGCCATGATCGCGGGCATCGGATTCATCACGCGGCGCTCGAACCTGTCGACGGACACCGCGATCGGGCTCCTGTTCGTGGGGATGCTCGCCCTCGGGGTGGCGATCGTTTCGCGATCCCACGCCTTTTCAGGCGATCTCGTGAGAATCCTGTTCGGCGAAATCCTCGGGATCCGCAGCGTCGAGATCCTCCTGCAGGTCGTGTCGACCGCCTTGATCGCCGGATGCGTCGCCATCTTCCGCCGGCCCTTCCTCCTTCTCTGCTTCAGTCCCGAGCAGGCGCAGACCTCGGGATACTCGCCCCGCCGGTACCACGGGATGATGCTCCTCCTCATCGCCCTGACGGTCGTGGTCTCCTTCCGAACGGTCGGGACGCTGCTCGTCTTCGGGATGCTCCTCGCCCCAGCGGCCTCGGCGGCTCTCTTCTCCCGCAAGCTGTCCACCATGATGGCCTTCGCGGCCCTCATCGGTTCGGTTTCGACATATGCAGGCCTTCTGGCCAGCTACCACTTCAACCTCGCCGCCGGTGCATCCATCACCCTTGTGGCTTCTCTCGCGTTCTTCGGGCTGCTCGTCGCCCGTCACATGTCCCAGAGCCATTCCGCCAGGGTGCATCCATGAGCTCCGGGAAGAAGGCCCACGCGACCGTCAAGGCAGAGGCGCTCTCGATCGGATATCCCGGCGAGATGGTTCTGGAGGGTCTCCAATTCGAACTGGCTCCGGGACGGATCCTGGCCCTCGTGGGATCCAACGGATCCGGCAAGACGACCCTGCTGAAGACCCTCGCCGGGCTCCTGCCCCCGGTATCCGGGGGGATGGAAATCCTGGGCGGACCTCCCTTGGCCTGCCCGGCCCGGGTCGCCTACCTGGGACAATTCCATCCC
>DAOPZL010000045.1:0-11286 GCA_035353395.1 Holophaga sp. | reverse complement strand
CGGACCTCCCTTGGCCTGCCCGGCCCGGGTCGCCTACCTGGGACAATTCCATCCCTCCAGCTTCATGCTCCCGCTCCGAGTCGTCGACGTCGTGCGCATGGCCCGTTTCGCCCGGCACGGACTGCTGGGACGACTCGCGAAGGAAGATGAGCAGGCAGTGCAATCGGCCATGGGCGTGACGGGAATCGCCCCTCTGGCCGAGGCCCCGCTCAACACGCTCTCCGGGGGGCAACGCCAGAAGGTCTTCCTGGCCCAGACCTTTGCCAGGGAGGCCGATCTCATCCTCCTCGACGAACCCGCCGCGAACCTTGATACCCCTGCCCGGAAGGCCTACCGGAGCCACATCCGGCGCCTGGCAGAGGCAGGCACGTCGATCATCGTCGCGACCCACGACCTCGATGAAGCCGCCGAGTACGACCTCACCATGCTTCTGGCCCGCAAGGTCGTGGCCTTCGGACCGTGCCGCGACATCCTGACGCCGGAGACCCTGCTTGCGACCTTCGGGATCGCGGGAACCTATCAGGAGGGACGCATCGTCATCGTCGAGAGGGAGCACGGCCATGGGGCCTGCGGGCATGGACACGAAGGCCCTTGTGATGCCCAACCCCGTGCGAGTCCGGGGGCGCGCCAGCCACCCTGCCTGCCGCCATGAGCGGCCCCCACGCCAAGGCCCCCGGGTCGGCTGGGATGGCTCACCCCAAACTGCGGATCCGGGCGGCGGTACTCTCGATCTCGGTGATCCGGAAGGCGAAGTTGCCGTCCACCACCACCACCTCGCCCTTGGCGATGACCTTGCTGTTCACCAGGAGTTCGACGGGGGCGTCGGCGGCCCGGTTGAGTTCGAGGATGGATCCAGGGGTGAGCCTCAGGAGCTCCCCGAGCTGCATCTCCGTCTGGCCCATGCGGACCATGACGGGCAGTTCGATGTCCAGCAGCAGGTCCAGGTTCCCGGTGTCCACCTGGGCGGCGGGCATCGCGACCGGAAGCGCCACGGCGACGGAAGGGGCCGCGGGAGGCGGCGCGGACACGGGCGCGGGTGCGATCGCCTGGGTGGGCGCGACGGGGACCGGGGCGGCCGGCTCGCCGAAGCCCAGCTTGCGCTTGATCTGCTGGAACAGGAGGTCCGGGACCAGGATGTGGATCGACGCGGAGAGGCTCTCCTGGGTCGTCTCCAGGGGCATGTCGTGGAAGGGGCCGGGGCCGAGCAGCTCCTCGAGGGCCTTCGGGTTGGACGAATCGTCGGAGAAGATCTCCACGTTGGAGATGGAGAGGGTCTCTCCGGCCAGGTCCGAAAGGGTCTGGTTGGCGCTGCCCATGATCTGGTTGAAGGTCTCCGCCAGGGCGTCCCTCGAGTCGCCCGCCAGCTCCTCCGCGGGGACGCCGTCGCCCCCCAGCATGAGGTCCACCAGCATGGTGCCTTCCTTGAGGGGAAGGGCGAAGACCAGGGGGCCGGACATGCCCTTGGTGTACTGGGCCTTCACGTAGACCGTCACGGCCGAGTAGAGCTTGGAGACGCCCTCGTGGTCGAGGGTGGCGCCTTCCTTGGACGTGATGGAGAACTCCCGGCCCGTCAGCATGGAGAAGACGGACCCCATGCTCTCGGCGAAGCTGGAGCCCACCTTCTGGTTCATTTCCTGGAGCGCGGGATCCATCTCATCCCTCCTGGTTCATGGAAGTCAGTTGGAACACCCGCTTCTGGTTCGCGTTGAGCGCCACGTAACCCTGGAAGCGCGGGATGCCGTCCACGGTGAGGTCCAGGACGGCGTCGAAACGTTTGGAGAGCGGCACGATGTCCCCCGGCTGCAGGGCGAGGATGTCCGAGAGCCGGAGGTTGGTGCCCCTGATCTCCGCGCAGGCCGTCATGGGGCACTTCTTGAGGCTCTCCATGAGGAGGCGCGCCTCCTCGAAGTTGACGGACTTCTTGTAGCCGGTGTACATCTCCTGGTCGAACTTGCTGGCCACGGGCTCCAGGATGATGGAGGGGATGGCCAGGTTGATCATGCCCACCACGGACCCCATCTTCACCTCGAAGACCACCAGGAGCACGACCTCGTTGGGGGCCACGATCTGGATCAGCTGGGGGCTGGTCTCCCGGGCCTGGATCCTGAAGTCCAGGTCGATGATGCCCTTCCAGGACTCGCGGAGGTCGTCCAGGATGAGCTTGAGGATGCCGTCGAAGATGGACTGCTCGATGTCCGTCATCGTCCTCATGGTCTTCAGGGGCTCGCCGGGGCCGCCCAGCATCTTGTCGATGATGGGGAACACGAGCTGCGGGTTCACCTCGAGGGCGAAGGCGCCCTCCAGGGGGCGGATGCTGATGGCGTTGAAACAGGTGGGGTCCGGCACGGAGAGCAGGAACTCCTGGTAGCTGAGCTGCTCCACGGAGACCAGGTTCACCTCCGTGATGGTCCGCAGGTAGGCCGACAGGGAGCTGGAGAAGTTGCGGGCGAAACGGTCGTGCATGAAGTGCAGCGAGCGCATCTGCTCCCGGCTCACCCGGTCCGGGCGGCGGAAGTTGTAGAGGCTGACCTTCTTCTGGATCTGGGCCTTTTTTGCCCTTTGGGCGGGCACGGACGGGGCAGGTCTTTCCGGGGCGGGCGCCGGCGCCTTGGTCCCCTTGGCATGGGACTTCAGCAGTGCATCGACTTCTTCCTGGCTGAGGATCTTGGCCATTTATCCCTCGATCCGGCGTTCCTTGAGTTTGCCCCGGAGGCGGAGCATGGACTTGGTATGCAATTGCGATACCCGACTCTCGGTGATGTTCAACAACGTGCCGATTTCCTTCATGGTGAGCTCGTCGAAATAGTAGAGCTGGACTACGAAGCGCTCCTTGGTGGGGAGCTTGTCCACGGCGTCCTTGAGGAGGATCTGGAGCTCGTGGGCCTGGAGCATGATCTGCGGGTCCTCGGCGTCCGGGTCCGGCACGAAGCTGATGAGGCTCTCGCCCTCGCCGTCCTCGCCGGCGTCCACGAAGGTGCCCAGGGTCACGCCCTTCAGTTCGTCCAGGGACTTGTTGAGTTCCTCCAGGGACATGCCGAGGTAGGCGGCCACCTCCTCGTCGGTGGCGGCCCGGCCGTACTGCTGCTCCAGCAGATGGTAGGCGCCCTCGATGTCCTTCTTCTTCCGCCGGAGGCTGCGCGGCACCCAGTCCAGGTCCCGCAGGCCGTCCAGGATGGCGCCTCGGATGCGCTGTTCCGCGTAGGTCTTGAACTTGACGTTGCGCCCCGGCTCGAACTTCTTGACGGCGTCCATCAGGCCGAGGATGCCGGAGTGGATGAGATCGTCCACCTCGACGTGGGCGGGCAGCCGCGAGGAGATGCGGTGGGCCACGAACTTGACGAGGGGAAGGCATTCCGTGATCAGGAATTCCTGGTCCTGGAAGTCGGGTTCCTCGCCCAGGAGGTCGTCGGGCACTTCGGGCGCCGAAGGACCGGGGGCCGGGGAAGGGAGCCGGGAAATCTTGCTGTAGGCGGCCATGGCCACGGAACCCGCGCCGGGCTTGGGCGTCCCGGCCTTCGGAGGGACGGAGGGGGCTCCCGGGGTCTTGCTGGACGTGGGCGGGTCCTTTTTGACGACCGGACTCATGACTCCTCTAGGCTCAACTGCTTCCAGAATGAGGCAAATCCGCCCTTTTGTAAGGGCACTTTCTTCCTCAACTGTCCGGCGATGGTCCGGAAGGCGAGGGCGGCGGGGGAGCGTGGGAAGGCTTCCACGACCCCGCACTGCTGGCGGACGGCCTGGAGGACGAAGGGATCCGACGGGATCAGGCCCAGGACCTGGAGTTCGCGGCCCAGGAACCGCTGGGTGGCGGCCTGGAGCTGCTCGATGGTCTCCTCGGCCTCGGCCTCGCTCTGGGCGTTGTTGACGAGGAGCCAGATGGGCTTCTTCGGATCCCTGAGGTGCACCACCTTCACCATGGCGTAGGCGTCCACCAGGGAGGTGGGCTCCGGGGTGGTGACGAGGACGATCTCCTGGGCGGCCATGAGGAGCTTGAGGACGGAATCGTGGATGCCCGCGGCCGTATCGATCAGGAGCCAGTCCTGGTGCTCGGAAACCCGCTGCAGGCCCTGCACCAGCCGCAGCTCCGAGGCCGCGTCCAGGCGGGTCAGCTCCTGGATGCCGCTGGAGGCGGGGATCACCTTGATGCCGCTGGGGCCGTCCACCAGGATCTCCTCCAGCAGCTTCTCGCCGCGGAGGACGTGCTCGAGGGTGTAGGAGGGCGTGAGGCCCAGCAGGATGTCGATGTTCGCGAGGCCGAAGTCCGCGTCCAGCACCACCACGCGCTGGCCCGCGCCGGCGAGGGACATGGCCAGGCCGGCGACGACGTTGGTCTTGCCGACGCCGCCCTTGCCCGAGGTGATGGCCATCACGCGGGAGCCGAAAAGGGTCGCTTCGGGGATTTCCGCCCGCGCGAGGGCTCGCAGTCTGGATGCTTGATCGGTCATGCGGCACCTCCTGTGCCGCGCCCTGCGGGCTTCGCCTGCGGCAAAGTGGCATTTCGCTCCTGCTTCATGCTCATAGGCCCACCACCTGGGGAACGGGGAGGATCAGGTCAGCCACTCGGCGGCTGGTGGCCAGTTCAAGATCCTGCGGCACTTCCTGGCCGGTGCCGAGGTAGCTGAGGGGTTTCTTCACGCGCACCAGGGTGGAGAGGATCGGGCCGAACGTGGACGTCTCGTCCAGCTTGGTGAAGACGAGGCGGCCCGGCTTCAGGGGCTCGAACCGCTGGGCGATCTCGGCCATGTCCCGGGGCTTGGTGGTCGCGGAAAGGACCAGGTGGGTCTCCACCTCGGGCAGTTCCTCAAGGAAGCGGCGGAGCTGCCCGAGCACTTCCCCGTCCCTGGGGCTGTGGCCCGGGGTGTCGATGAGCACGAGGGTGCGGTCCTGGTAGAAGCGGAGGGCGCTGCGGAGATCCTCGATGGTGAGGGCCACGTGGATCGGCACCTGCAGGATCTGGGCGTACTGCTGGAGCTGGTCCACGGCGGCCATGCGGAAGGTGTCCAGGGTGACGAGGGCCACGCGCTGCTTGAGCTCGAGCTTCGCGTAGGCCGCCAGCTTGGCGATGGTGGTCGTCTTCCCGACCCCGGTCGGCCCCACCAGGGCCGCCACCCGCGTCCTGCCGGGCTCGAGCTGGATGGGGGAGGCCACCGGGATGAAGTCCGCGATGACGCGCCGCATGAACAAGTGCGCCTTCTCGGGGTCCACGTCCTCGTCGCCGCCCTGGTCCAGAAGGGCCCGCTGGGTGTATTCGCAGAGCCGCATGGCGATCATGGGATCCACGTCGTTGGCCACCAGGGTCCCGTAGAGTTCGAGGAGGCGCGTGGGGAGCTGGAGCTGGGCGGAGGGCATGCCCTGCTTCTGGATCCTGTTGAGGAGCGCCTTCATCTGGTCCAGCTCGTGCAGGATGGTCTTGTTCCGGGACTCCTGCTCCTTCAGCGCCTCCACGGCGCCCTTGATCTCCAGGAGCTCCCGGCGGAGGGGCTGGAGATCCAGCGGCGGCGGGGGCGGCTGCGGCTGCGATGCGCGCGGCTCCCGAAGCTGGGCGCGCGCGGGCTCGGGCATCCGGGCGGCCGGGAGGGAGGGCCTCAGGCCGTAGGTCGGCTTCGGAGCCTCCGGGGGAGGAGCCTGGGGCGGGGGCGGCGCATTCTCGTCCACCGCCGCCGTCACCTCGATCATGGCCTCCTCGACCATGCCGAGGGGTCCCTTCTTCTGCTTGGTGCGGGTGGAGAGGATGAAGGCCTCCTCTCCCATCTCGCGCTTCACGATGTTGAGGGCTTCCTGCATGGAGGCAGCTTCGAAGGTCTTCACGCGCATGGATCACCGGAGAAAGAAGGAACCGCGAAAGGCGCTGAAGCGCGCGTAAAGAAAAGCGGATTTTGTTTCGCGTGATTTCGTGTTTTTCGCGGTTCCATGTTCTTCTTTCGCGGGCTCATGACACCGTCCCGAGGTTGACGACCCGGATGTCCAGGGGGATCTCGCTGTGGCTCAGGACGACCAGGTGGGGCAGGGCCCGCTCCAGGAGGCGGCGGAGGTGGGGCCGGACCACGGGGTTGGTGAGCAGCACGGGCTGGGCGCCCGGAAGCAGGGTCGTGACGCCGTTGACGATGCGGGTGAGCAGCTCCTGGATGCGGGTGGGGTCCAGGGCCAGGAAGCTGCCCCGGTCCGAGGTCTCGATGCCGCCCTGGATGGTGTGCTCGAGCTGGGGGTCCAGCACCAGCACGCCCAGCTCGTTGTTCTCGTTGAGGTGGGGGCCGGCGAGGGCGCGCCCCATGTGCTGCCGCACGTATTCCGTCAGCATCACGGGATCCCGGGTGACGGGGGCGGCGTCGGCGGCCGCCTCGAGGATCCGGCCCAGGTCCCGGATGGAGACTCTTTCCCGGAGGAGGTTCTGCAGGATCCGGACGAGGGTCCCCATGGGCACGATGGCGGGCACGATCTCCTCGACCAGCTTGGGGGACGTCTCCTTGAGGGTCTCCAGCAGCTGCTGGACGTCGGGCCTGCCCAGGAGTTCGGGGGCGTGCTGCTTGATCATCTCGGCGAGGTGGGTGGTGATGACCGTGGCGCCGTCCACGACGGTGTAGCCCAGGAGCTGGGCATGGTCGCGCTGGCCCCCCTGGATCCAGTAGGCGGGCAGCCCGAAGGCGGGCTCCGTGGTGGCGGTTCCGGCGATCGCCTCGGTGGCCGTGCCGGGATTCATGGCCAGGAAGTTGCCCGGCTGGATCTCGCCCCGGCCGATCTCCTCGCCCCTGAGCAGCAGGCGGTAGGTGTTGGCGGGAAGCTGGAGATTGTCCCGGATGCGGATGGGCGGGACCACGATGCCCATCTCCTGGGCCATCTGCCGCCGGACGGCCTTGATGCGCTCCAGCACGGTGCCGCCCTGCTTGGCGTCCAGGAGGGGGATCAGGGCGTAGCCGACCTCCAGCCCCAGGGCGTCCACCTTGAGCAGGGCCTCCACCCGTTCCGGCCCCTCCGCGGGCTTGAGCTTGTCCTTGGTCTCGGCCATGGCCTTCTGTTCCTGCCGGATGACGCCGAACTTGTAGGTGGCGTAGGCCAGGAGCAGGAACAGGACGCCCATGACCCAGAAGGGCAGCATCGGCATGCCGGGGACGATGCCGAAGACGAACAGGACGCACGAGGCGATGCCCAGGGGGCGCCAGTCCAGGCCGAGCTGGCCCACGACCTCGGTGCCCAGGTCCAGGGACTTGGACCCGCTGCGCGTCGTGAGGATGGCGCCGCCCACGGAGATGAGCAGGCTGGGGATGGCGGTCACGAGGCCGTCGCCCACGGTCAGGAGGGTGAAGGTCTCGAGGGCGGTCAGGACGGGCATGTCGTAGCGCAGGACGCCGAGGAGGACGCCGCCCACGATGTTCACGCCCAGGATGATGAGGGAGGCGATGGCGTCCCGGGTCGTGAACTTGATGGCGCCGTCCATGGCCCCGTAGAAGTTGGCCTCCTCCGCGATCTCCCGGCGGCGCTTCCGGGCCTCCGCCTCGTCGATGTAGCCGGCGTTCAGGTCGGCGTCGATGGCCATCTGCTTGCCGGGCATGGCGTCCAGGGTGAACCGGGCGGTCACTTCCGCGATGCGCCCGGCGCCGTGGTTGATGACGATGAACTGGATGGCCAGCAGGATGAGGAAGACCACCAGGCCGATGATGTAGCTGCCGCCCACCACGAACTGGCCGAAGGCCCTGATCATGTGGCCGGCGGCGTCCGGTCCCTGGTCGCCCGCGTAGAGCAGGATGCGGCGGGTGGCCGCCACGTTCAGGGACAGCCTGAACAGGGTGATCATCAACAGGATGGAGGGGTAGGCGCTGAAATCCTGGGGCCGGTTGACGTACATGCCCACCATCAGGATCACCAGGGACATGGTGATGTTGAAGACGATGAGCAGGTCCAGGGCCGTGCCGGGCACCGGGACGATCATCACGATCAGCACGATGATGACGAAGATGGGCGCAGCGAGATCCACCCGCTTGGCGAGGCGGGCCATGTAGGGCATGAGTCGGTCGAGGAAGGTCAGCATTCTGACACCCGCCCGGCGGAGGGCGAAAGGGATGCCAGGGAGCGCCCGGGGACGTGCGGCGGGAGCCCGCCGCGGACGGACCGGATGGCTTTTTCCCTAGCGCGCTCCATCCGCGGGGCTATGTTTTCGATGCGATCTTTCCGGCAGAGGGTAGCCATGAGTAACATCCAGACCATTCTCAACCGCAAGGCGAACTGCTTCTGGTTCATCGAACCCGAGGCCACGGTGCAGCAGGCCGTCAGGCGCCTGCACGAGAAGAAGATCGGCGCCCTCCTCGTCATGGACGACGAGCGGCTCGTGGGCATCTTCTCGGAGCGGGACCTGGTGCGCCTCGTGGCCGCCCAGGGCGCGAAGTGCCTGGAGCGGACCGTGGGGGAAGTCATGACGCGCAAGGTCCTGGGGGTGAAGCCCGAGACCACCGTGGACGAGTGCATGGCGCTGATGTCCGAGAAGGGCTTCCGCCACGTGCCCGTCCTCGACGGAAAGAAAGTCCTGGGCGTGGTCTCCAACCGGGACGTGGTCTACGAGGCCATCGCCGACCGGGAGAGCCTGCTGAGCGGCATGGACGTCCTCATCGCCAACCACGAGTTCCCCACCTAGACGCGTAGTCTCTTTGCCGGGGGGCGGGTATGGTAGTCCCTGTATCCACAGGGACATGCCATGGAACCGCAGCCGGTCCGAGTGAAGAGCAACCCCGGGGCGGCGCCCGGGCTGGAGCACGACGAGATCCTGCAGGCTGGAGGAAGCCTCGGCCCCGTGGCCTTGACCTGCATCGACTACTGCCCTGGGGAAGTGCTGGCGCAGGAGATCCACGAGGTGGCGGACTTCCTGGCCCGCCATCGGCCGGCGTGGTCCAGGGTCCGCTGGATCAACGTGGACGGCCTCTCGGACATGAACGTCATCCATGCCCTGGCCACCAAGTACGAGCTCCACCCGCTGGCCGTCGAGGACGTCCTCCACGTCACCCAGCGGCCGAAAGTCGAGCCGTACGGCGGCGAGGACGGCGAGACGCTGGCCCGCCTGTTCATCGTCGCCCGGGCGGCGCAGGTGGAGGGCAGCCGGGTCCGCAGCGAGCAGATCTCCATCTTCCTGGGACACAAGACCGTCCTGACCTTCCGGGAGGGCCCCAGCGACCTCTGGGAGCCGATCCGCCAGCGCATCCACTCGAAGGGCTCGCGCCTGCGCGCCTGCGACGCCAGCTTCCTCATGTATTCCCTCCTGGACGCGATCGTGGACCGCTTCTTCCCCATCCTGGAGTCCTTCAGCGATTTCGCGGAGGACCTGGAGAGCGGGATCCTGGAGCATCCGGGCAGCCAGTCCATCAACGAGATCCACCAGCTCAAGCGGGACCTGCTCGTGCTGCACCGGGTCGCCTGGCCCATGCGGGAGGTGGTCTCCGGCCTCCACCGGGAGCCCCACGAGTGCATGAGCGAGGAGACGCGCCTCTACATGCACGACCTCTACGACCACGTCATCCAGATCATGGACATCGTCGAGATCCTGCGGGAGAGCGCGGGCGACCTTTCGGATACCTACATGTCCGCCGCTTCGCACCGCATGAACGAGATCATGAAGGTGCTCACCATCATCAGCACCATCTTCATCCCCATCACGTTCCTCGCCGGGGTCTACGGCATGAACTTCCCCAACATCCCGGAGCTGGGAAAGGCCTGGGGATATGCGGCATTCTGGATGATCTGCATCGCGACGGCCGGCGTCATGCTGGCGATGTTCCGGAGGAGGAGGTGGCTGTGAGCATGGATTACGAGATCAAGTTCCTGGGCGGGACGCCCTTCGGCACCATCCACGAGGCCATGACCGAAGCCTTCGCGGACTATCTCATGGACATGAGCTACATGACGAAGGAGGTCCTGTGGCGCCGGGCCATGAAGAACGGCGTGGACTTCGCCTGCAGTCCCGGGGCCTTCCAGGACGGCAGGCTCGTCGGACTGACCCTGGTGGGGCTGGGCACCTGGGCCGGCGAACCCGCCGCCTTCGATGCCTGCACCGGGATCGTCAAGGCCCATCGCGGCCAAGGCCTGGCCGGCCGGATCTTCGACGCGGCGCTGCCGGTCCTGAGGGGCCGGGGGACCACCCGGTTCCTGCTGGAGGTGATCCAGGAGAACGAACCCGCCGTCAAGGCCTACGAGCGGACCGGCTTCCGGATCACGCGGCCGATGGTGTGCTACCAGAGGACCGATCCGCGGCTGCCCGAGGCCTCCGCCCTCGTCGAGATCCGGCCCGTGGGACCGGAAGCGCTGGACGTGCTGCTGCCCGAACTGGACTGGCAGCCCAGCTGGGAGAACACCTTCGACGCGGTCCGTGCCGTGCCCGACGGGATCAGGCTCTACGGGGCGTTCGACGGCGCGGCCTGCGTGGGGCTGGTGGTCTACTACCCGACCCTGCGCTGGATCATGTCCCTGGTCGTCAAGCGGAGCCACCGCGGACGGGGCATCGGCAAGAGCCTCCTGGCCCACGCCCTCAGGAACGTCGAGCCCGGCGGGCGGTCCGTCCGGGTCAACAACGTGGACGCCTCCGACCTGGCCACGGTCTCGGTGCTCCAGCAGTGCGGCTTCCGGGAACTCGTCTCCCAGTACGAGATGGAGTTCCGGCTCTCATAGGCCGCGGTGGTGCGGGCACACGGAACGGCAGCGGTGGCACTTGATGCGCCACTCGCCGCCGCCTTCCGGGCCGAAGGCGAAGTTCCAGCAGGCCCCCTGGTCCATGGCCGGATCGCCCAGGGCCTGGATGGGGCAGGCCCGGACGCAGGCCTCGCAGCCCGGGACACAGGGCTCGTAGTCCGCCAGGGGATCCGGGGCCAGGGCCGCGTCGGTGAGCACGGCGCCGAGCCAGATCATGTTCCCGAACTGTTCGTTCACGAGCAGCGTGTTCCTGCCGATCCTGCCCAGGCCGGCCAGCTCGCCGGCGTGCTTCAGGGAGACCAGCCCGCGGAAGCGCCCGGAGGCGGGATCCAGGTTGGTCGGCCCGATGGCGCCGGTGGGTACGCCCACTGCGCCCAGGGCCTCCAGCTCGCAGGAGAGGTCGAAGGTCATCCGGTCCATGACGGCCGTGAGCTGGTTCCGGACGATCGTGTAGGGGATGGTCGAACCGCAGGCGAGGGTTCCCAGCGGGAAGCGCCTGGCCAGCACGATCACGGACCGGCAGCCGGGGAAGGCGTCGCGCGGGTGGGCTCCCGCGGGAGCCCCGGCGAACCGCTCCACGTCCGCGATGCCGCACAAGTCCGCCCCGAGCCGGCGGGCGAT
>DAOPZL010000044.1:14630-23231 GCA_035353395.1 Holophaga sp. | reverse complement strand
AGGGGGGCGCCGGCGCGGGAGGCTTCGGTGGGGCCGTGTCGCAGCAGGAAGAGGGGCGTCATCTCGCCATCAAGGCTAGCAGGGCGGCGGCCTCCACGAGCTGGTTCCCCGCTCCGAGCAGATCCCCGCTGTGCCCTCCCATGCGGCGGCGGAGGTAGAGGACCCAGGCCAGCGCCACCGCCACCGCGGCGACGGCGGGCCTGGCCAGGGGCAGGGCGCCCCAGCGCCAGGCCAGGAGGTTCGCCGCGGCCAGCAGGCCCGTGGACAGGAAGAGGCTCCCCAGGCCCAGGCCCTTGTGGACCTCCTTGGCCAGTCCCTGGGAGATGGAAGGCAGGAGGCCCAGGATGACGGAAATGGACCAGCGGCCCCAGACCATGGCCAGGGGCAGGGCCCAGAGGGCCTTCGTCCCCAGGCTCCAGAGGGCCGCCCAGCGCAGGGTCAGGGTGCACCAGAGCGCCATGGCGCCGTAGGCCCCGATCCGGCTGTCCTTCATGATCTCCAGCACCCGCTCGCGGGTCCATCCACCTCCCAGTCCGTCGGTGGCGTCCGTGAAACCGTCCTCGTGGAAGCCTCCCGTCAGCAGGAGGCCGAAGGCCACGGCCAGGACCGCGGCCACGGGGACGGCCCAGAGGCGCGCGGCGAGGGTGAAGATCCCCGCAGTGGCCAGGCCCACGAAGGCCCCGACCAGGGGGTACCAGCCCACGGATCCGGCCAGGTCCTCCACGCGCGTCTCCGGTCCGGGAACCGGAAGGCGCGTCAGGAAACGGAAAGCGGCGATGAGGGAACGCATGATCACTCCACGCGGGAACGGGGGTCAGCTCCGCTGGCTGACGCCGGCGCTGCTGAAGGTGGCCATCTCGCGCATCATGGCGCAGGCGCAGCGCAGGATGGGCACGGCCAGGGCGGCGCCCGTACCTTCCCCGAGCCTGAGGTTGAAGGCCAGGACCGGCTCGAGGGCCAGGGTTTCGAGGAGCTTCGCGGCCCCGGGTTCCGCGCTGCGGTGGCTCCAGACCAGGAAGTCCTTCAGCTTCGGATCCAGGGCCAGGGCCACCAGCGCCGCGGCGCCCGCGATGTAGCCGTCCACGAGGACGGCCCAGCCGCGCGAGGCCCCGGCGAGCATCGCCCCCGCCATGGCGCCGAACTCCGCGCCGCCCACGGCCGCCAGGACCCCGATGGGATCCTTCGGGTCCGGGTGGTGCCTGGCGAGCACCTGCTTGATGACCTCGAGTTTGTGGTCCAGGGCCTGGCCGTGGACGCCCGTCCCGGGACCCACGGAAGCCTCGGGCCCGATGCCCGCGAACACGGTCACCAGCATCGCGGCGACGGCCGAATTGGCGATGCCCATCTCCCCGAGGCCCAGCAGGGAGAAGCCTGGATCCGGAAGGGCGGCCACCTCGTCGATGCCCGCCTGGAGGGTGGCTTCCGCCTGCTGCCGGGTCATGGCGGGACCGGCCAGGGGATCCGCCGTGCCGCGCAGCACGTTCCGCTGGGAGACGTTCGGGAAGTCGCAGGGCGAGGCGACACCCACGTCGACGACGCGGTGCTGGATGCGGTTGGCCCGGCAGAACACGCTGATGGCCGCTCCGCCGGAGGCGATGTTGGCCATCATCTGGGGGGTCACCTCCTGGGGGAAGGCCGAGACCCCGTGCCTGGCGATCCCGTGGTCCCCGCCGAAGGTCAAGATGAAGGCGTCCGGGTCGCGGGGACGGACGTCGCCGGCGATCCAGGCGAGCTGGGACCCGAGGGACTCCAGGCGGCCCAGGGCCCCGTGGGGCTTGGTCAGATCGTCGAGGTGGGCCTGGATGTCGGTCTTCCGGCAGGGATCCAGGACGGGCAGGGACGGCAGTTGCATGATTCGGCTCCTTCTCGCTCCCACGGCGAGGGCTGGAGGGTGCTCGGCACCCTGTGGCCCCGGACCGGTTTCCGGGCTCGCACGCGACAACACCACAGGGATGTTCCTCCACCTTCCGGAAGCGGCGCTTCCGTGGCTCGGGCCAGGTCTCCCGGCGGCGGGATCCGCGGCCGAGGTGCTCACCGTTGCGGGGCAGCGCAGGAATGGGGCAGGCCGAGGGGCCTTTCCCGCACCTGCTTCCCGGTTTCCGGGGCGATGTGAGCTTCCAGGGTTCCACGGGCGGGCGGCGAGGGCAAGGATCCGCCGGTTTCCGGAAAAAGTCGGCCGCTCCTCCGGACAGGAACGGCGCGATACTGCTTCCACCATGGCCAAGCCGCTACCGCCCAGCCCCAAGCTCCTGGCCCTCCAGCGGGATTTCCAGCAGATCTCCGCCATGGCGGGCTACGTCAACACCAGCCTGGACCCGCCCCAGCTGAGGCTGTTCTTCACCATGTACGCGCGCATCACGGTGAAGGACGCGGCGGAGGGCCTCGCGGTCACGCCGCGGCTCCAGGCCTGGTGCGACGCGATCTGCGTGAACCTGCGGGAGGACAGCTCCAGCGCCATCATGCCGCCCCTGGTCCAGGTCTCGGCGCCCCAGCTCCTGCCCAACGGGGAGAGCTGGTACGTGGTGGCCACCATCACCTTCGGCACCAAGGTCACCGAGAACAGCTACCAGCGGGTGCGCAGCGCCGTGCTCAACGCCTACCAGCAGGGCGCCGCCGTGAGGGAGAAGGGGCTCCCCCCCGAGGGCGCGCCGCTGCCGAAGGCGGAGCCGCCTGCCGGGGACCCGCCGCCCGCCGCGGAAGGCTGAAGTTCCCTCAGGGCTTCGCGGGCCCGAACCGCTCCCGCAGCGCCCCCGCCGCGCGCCCGCGGTGGCTGAGCGCGTGCTTCACCTCGGAAGGCAGCTCGCCGAAGGTCCGGGCGTGGCCGGCAGGCAGGAAGATGGGGTCGTAGCCGAAGCCCCCCTCGCCGCGGGGCTCCGGCGCCAGGGTGCCCTCGACGGATCCGCCCACCGTGAAGGGTTCCCCCTCCCGCGGGACCAGGGCCAGCACGCACACGAAGCGGGCGGTCCGCCCGGCCCCGGCGGGGATCATGGACAGCAGCTTCCGGTTCTTGGCGTCCCGCGCCAGGTCCTTGGCGAAGCGGGCGCTCAGGACGCCGGGACCGCCCCAGAGGGCGTCCACGCAGAGGCCCGAATCGTCCGCCAGGACCCCGTCCACCGGCTGGGTGCCGTGCCGGGTCCACCAGGCGTGCGCGAAGGTGGCCTTCTGCAGGGCGTTGTCCTGGAAGAAGGCGCCGTCCTCGGGGATCTCCGGGGCCTCCGCGGGCCAGGGCACGAAGGCGACCTCCGGGAGGAGCTCCCGGAACTCATGGAGCTTGTGGGTGTTGCGCGAAGCCAGGAGCAGGGTCAGCATCCGACGACCTCCGAGTACCAGCTCCTCGCCCGTTCCGGGGTGATGGCGCCATGGAAGAGGGCGCGCCCGTCCTTGAAGAGGATCACTTCCACCGCTCCCTCGTGGCCGGCCAGGGTGAGGGGCGTGCACTTCCACGGCGTGCCCGTGCGCTGTTCGAGGCGCTTCTGGAGCGCCTTCAGGTGGAGGTTCCCCGGCGGGTTCACGCGGATCTGCACCCCCTCCAGCCCGCACAGGCTGGAGGCCTGGATGGACCAGCGGGCGTCCAGGAACTCGGTCAGTCCCCGGCTGCAGTAGGGGCAGCGGACCTTCGGGGGACGGACGAACTGGCGTTCGTTGTGCCAGAAGTCGAAGCGCGCCAGTTCCCGCTGGGGCTCGCCGCTCCCCGAGAGGATCTTAAGGGCCTCCATGGCCGCCCAGCTGGCCACGATCCCGACGCCGGGGCCGAGCACCCCCGCGCTGTCGCAGGTGTCGACGTCCCCGCCCGCCGGGGGCTGCGCCATGAGGCAGCGGAGGCAGGGAGTCGCGGGGGGGGCGATGGGCCAGACGATCCCCTCCCCGCCGATGACCCCGGTGTAGATCCAGGGAGTGCCGGTCAGGATGGAGACGTCGTTGATGAGGTAGCGGGCCTCGAAATTGTCCGTGCCGTCCAGGATCAGGTCGTGGCCGGCCAGGATCTCCCTGGCGTTGCCGGAGGTGAGGTCCGTCGCCAGGGGGTTCAGGCGGAGGCCCGAGTTCACCGCCCCCAGGTGGGCCGCCGCGGCCTGGGCCTTCGGCCTGCCCAGGTCGTGCTCCGTGTAGAGGATCTGGCGATGGAGGTTCGTGAGGTCCACCACGTCCCGGTCGAGGAGGGTCACCTCGCCGACCCCCGCCCGGACCATCCAGGTGGCCAGCACCGACCCCGTGGCGCCCAGGCCGACGATCGCCACGCGCCGTTCCCTCAGCCGGGCGTCGGCGTCCCGGCCGAGGAAGATGCGCTGTTTCTGGTATCGATCCATCATGGCGTCGGCGGCGATGGGGTGCAGAAAGGGACGGGCCCGGCCCGTCCCTTTCCCTGGTTCCGTTCCCGCCTAGTTGGCGGCGCCGGCTTCCTGGGCCTTCTCGTATTCGGCCTGGAGGCGCTGGGCGTTGGAGATGGCGAACTTGTAGACGTACTCGAAGCGGTCGGCGCCCTTGGTGAGGCTGAGGATCACCTCGTAGACGCCCTCGGCGGCCACTTCGAAGGGAGAGGCGATGACGTTGAAGGTGCCTTCCTTGGCGCCCTCAGGGATCTGCACGTCGGAGTCGCGGATGATGTCCTTGCGCTCGCCGCCGGGAGCCACGATGGAGAAGCCGAACTTGAAGGTTCCGTCCATGCGGGAGAAGCGGGTGTAGAAGCACACCTTGGGAAGGACGAAGGGGACCTCGGGGACCACGATGTGGTGGTCGTACAGGCCCATGAGGGAGGCCTTGCCGCCCATCTCCTGGCGGATGTCGTCGCACAGCAGCGTGAATTCGTGCTTGGGGGCTTTGATCTGCACTTCTTGCATGAAGGCTCCTAGTCTCGAAGGATCAGTCTACTCCCGCGCCCCCGGGGGACCAAGCGAAGACCGTGGAAGTGGACCGGTGAGGTATCGTAAAGGGAACGTCCGGAGGTCCTGGTGGTCCGATCCATCCTCATCCTGCTCTGCACCCTGTTCCTCGGCGCCCAGGATGCGAGACTCCAGGTCCTGGCCACCACCGACCTGCAGGGGCACATCCTGCCCAAGGACGCCTACACCCTCCAGCCTGCCAGCGGGGGGTGGGCCCTGGCGGCCACCCTGATCCGGAATCTCAAGGCCAACAACCCGAACACCTTGTTGGTGGATTGCGGGAACGTCCTCGCGGGGGATCCCGTCAACTACGTGCGCAACTGCCTGAAGCCCGAGCTGCCGGAGCCCTCCGTCGCCGTCATGAACGCCCTGGGCTACCACGCCATGGTCGTCGGGAACCGCGACTACGACTTCGGGTTCAAGCTGCTGCGCGGCGCTGAGGAGGCGGCCCAGTTCCCCTTCCTGTCCGCCAACACCGTCTTCGCCTCGACGGGGAAGGGGGCCTTCACGCCCTATGTCAAGGTGTCCGTGGGGGGCGTCCAGGTGGCCATCCTGGGCCTCACGGCCGCCTCGGTCCCGAAGGAGTCCGATCCGGCGGGGACCGCGGACCTGCGGTTCCTGGATCCCGTGGAGACGGCCAGGACCTTCATCCCCAAGCTGAGGGACAAGGAGAAGGCGGACCTCGTCATCGTGGCCGTCCACGGCTCCCTCCGGCCGGGCCCCTGCGACGACCTGGGATCCGCCTTCGTGAGGTGCCTGGCGGAAAAGGTGCCCGGCATCGACCTCATCCTCGCGGGGAACGGCTCGGCGCCCCAGGCGACCCGGGTGGCGGGGGTGCCCGTCCTCCAGGCCGGCGCCTTCGGCCAGGCCGTGGGCGTGGCGGAGCTGCGGATCCGGAAGGAGCGGTTCCACTGGAAGGTGGAGGACGCCGACCTGCGCCTGGAACAGCCCAGGCCGAGCACCCTCCCCGATCCCCAGGTCCTGAGCCTGACCTCCGCGCTCCGGGCCGAGACGGAGGCCTACCTCGACACCTTCGCCACCGAGCTGGCGACGGACCTGGACGGGCGGTGGTCCCGCATGGAGGACACCGCCCTCGTCCAGCTCCTCCACACGGTCCTGCGGCAGGCGACGGGGGCCCAGCTGTCCGCCGTCGCGAGTCCCGGCAGCCGGATCTACATTCCCAAGGGGCACACCTCGGTCCGGCAGTTCTACGCCCTGGCCCCCGACGAGGACCGGGTGGCGAGGATCCGGATCAGCGGCGCCCAGCTGCGGAAGTACCTCGAGCACTCGGCCCGGTTCTTCAACAAGAGCTACGAGCCCGACCTCTTCAACCGGGAGGTGGCGCCCTCGGACTACGACATGGTCTCGGGGGTGAAATACGCGCTGGACGTCTCCAAGCCCGCGGGGCAGCGGGTCGCCTCGCTCGTCTACCGGAACGAGCCCGTGACGGATGCCCAGCAGTTCACCCTGGCCGTTCCCTCCTCCCGCCTGGCGGGCAAGGGCGGCTACCTGGCGGCCATGGGCTTCACGGGGGAGGCGGAAATGACCACGTCGGCCTCCCTGCGCAATCTCCTGCTCGACTACGTGCTGAAGCAGCCCCTGCTGACCGTGCCCCTGGCCGGCAACTGGCGCACCATTCCCTACCTGGACCGGGAGCGCGTCCTGGCGCAGCAGCCTTGAGGGGCGGATCCAGGACCGGCCTGGGGTAGACTGTGGGCTCGGCGCGCGGGAGACGGACCGAGGCCCGGCCCGCCGATGGATCTTCCCGGGGAGTGACGTGACGCTGCGAGCACTGGTATTCGACATGGACGGGGTGCTGTTCGACACCGAGCGGCTGGCCGCCGAGACCTGGGCGGAGGCGGCGCGCACGCTCGGCTTCGACCTCGCCGAGGAGGTGGTCCGGGGGACCATCGGCCTCGATCACGTCCTGACGCGGGCCTACTACGACAGGCTTTTCGAGGGGAGGTTCCCCTTCGACCGCGCCGAGATCGTGAACCGGGACCTCTTCCGGAAGCGGATCGCGGAACGAGGGGTGCCCGTGAAGCCCGGCGTGGAGCGGATCCTCCCGGAGGCCAGGCGGCTGGGGCTCCGGGTCGCCCTGGGCACCTCCAGCCGGGCCCTCTACGCCCATTCGATGCTCTGGCTGTCCGGGATCGAGCACTATTTCCATGCCCTGGTCACCCGGGACCTGGTCCAGGCCGGGAAGCCCTCGCCGGAGATCTACCTGAAGGCCGCGAGCCTGCTGGGATGTGCGTGCGGGGAGTGCCTCGCGTTCGAGGACTCCCCCATCGGCATCGAGGCGGCCCGGGCGGCCGGGATGCCGGTGGCCATGGTGCCGGATTTGATCGCCCCCTCCGAGGCGGTCCGCGCCCGGTGCGCCAGGGTGTTCGCCTCCCTGGCGGAGGCCGCGGAGGCTCTGGAGGCGATGGTCCGCGCCGCCTGAGCCCCCGGCGGGCGTTCAGGAACCGCGGGCGTCCCGTCCCAGTTCCAGCAGGGCCGGGGCGAGGAGATCCACCTTGCCCGAGCCGACCGCCGCCGCGAGGACCAGGAGGTCCGAGACCAGGGCGACGATCCGGGAGACGTCCTGGAGCTGCCTGATCCGGGCGGAGGCCTCGTCGGCCGCCCGGAGGAGGTCCTCCCTCGCCTCCAGGAGTCCAGGCCGCACGCCGCAGGCCGCTTCCACGCAGAGGGCCTCGGCCCGCTGCCGGAGGGCGAGCTCGTCCTGGAAGAGCCGCCGGGCCGTCGGCCGGTCGATCCGTCCGGCGGCGATGTCCCCGGCCAGACGGGCGTGCAGCGACTCGGCGCCGCGCATGAGGCACCCGGCGAATTCCAAGAGCGGTGTTCCGTTCCCTTCGGCCATGTCCCTACTCCGAGTTCCGGCCCAGGCCCCGGAGCCCGCTCCGGAGGGCCTTGAGGTCCTGGGTGCACTGGGCGAGCCAGGCCTTCGCCTCCGTGCGGGAGAGCCGGCCGGAGCCCTCGGCCAGCATCCGGTGGCCCTCCTGGATCTTCCGGATCCCCCGTTCAGCCTTGCCGCCCATCGCGTCCGCCGCCCGGTATTCCTCGAGCCTGGCCTGGAGGTGGGCCTTGGCGAGCGCCGCCAGCAGCCGCTCCTGGGCCGCGTCCGCGTACGGAATCTCCACCGAGAGCAGGCCGGCCACGGTGTCCCGCTCGTTCTCGTTCGCCCTGCGGATGCACGCGACGGCCGCGGCCATGCCCTCCAGGACCTGCTGCAGGCTGGGATCCGCCTCCCGGACCAGGTCCCGGACCGCCCGCACCTGCCGGGCCGTGGCGGTCCGCCGCGCCGCCACCCGGGCGAGGCTCGCGCAGGCGGCGGCGTGCCTCGCCTCGACGCCGTAGCCGGCATGGGCCCGGATCCCGGAGGCCGCCTCCCCCAGTCCCTCCGACACGTCGAAGGCCCCCTCGCCCGCGAGGGCGGAGAGCGACCGCAGGTAGGCGACCAGCGTCCGGTGGATCTCCAGCAGGTCCCGGCAGGCGGCCTGCCGGTTCCTGTCGTGGACCCGGGCCGTGTCCAGGGCCTCGCCCCAGAGGTAGGGCTCCTCCCTCCGGAAGGTGTCCCGGAAGCGGACGGTCAGGTCCGTGTAGGCCGGGAAGCGGGCCGACTCGTCGGCGAAATCCCGCACCGTCCTGAGATCCACGCAGCCCGCGAGCAGGGCCAGGAGCAGGATTCCCCATCTCATGCCGCCCGCTCCTGGGCGGAGGCCGG
>DAOPZL010000044.1:5341-14530 GCA_035353395.1 Holophaga sp. | reverse complement strand
ACCAGGTGGTTGTCTGCCTCGGCGACGAGCAGCAGGTGCGCGGGATCCGCCGTCCGTTCCAGGAAGTGCGCCTGGGTGTATTCGGACAGGACGTATTCGGCAAGGGCCTTCCGGATGCCGGTGGTGGCATAGGTGTGCAGCCAGACCTGGATGGCCAGGGCCGCGAGATTCAGGGCGTCGTCGGCCTTGGCCTGGCGGATCGCAAGGGGCATGGGGGAGTCAGGCCGCCGTCACTGCGCGCCGGCCGGGTTGCCCTTCAGGCCGATGGCCTCGGCCACGGGGCGCATGCCGTCGATGGTGTCCTGGACCAGGGTGGCGAGCTCGGTCCCGAGCCGCGCGGCACCCTGCTCGATGACGGAACGGTTGGCCCCGGCCGCGAAGGACTTGTCCTTCCACTTCTTCATGACGCTCTTGGCCGGCAGGTCCAGGATGCTCTTCGAGGGACGCACCAGGGCCGCCGCGGTCACGAGGCCCGTGAGCTCGTCGATGGCGTAGAGGGTCTTCTCGAGGTCCGTGAGGGGCTCGGTGTCGGAGCAGATGCCCCAGCCGTGGGAGACCACCGCGCGGATGTAGTCCTGGGGCCAGCCATGGCTGGCCAGGATCTCCACCACCTTCACGCAGTGCCCGTCGGGATACCGCTCGTAGTCCAGGTCGTGGACGAGGCCGATGATGCCCCACACCTCCTCGTCCTGGCCGCGCTTCCTGGCCATGTGCCGCATCACGGCCTCCACGGTCAGGGCGTGGCGCTGGAGGGCCTCGCCGGGGACGTACTCCTTCAGGAGCTTCCAGGCATCTTCGCGGGTGGGTGTGCAGCTCATGGGTCCCTCTGGAGCCTCCAGTATGGACCCCTTTCCCGGTCCGCCCAAAATATTCTTGACAAAGCAATCGTCTATATTATTCTATGGTTGTAGAGCGAAACACATGGATGCTTCGCTCCGGGGCTGGCGGCCCGAAGGTCCTGTCACCCCGAACCCGCGGACGCCATCCCATTCCTGGAGGAACCCTCATGTCCAACGTCATCCATCTCACCGCCGCTGCCTTCGACAAGGTCAAGGGCCAGGACAAGCCGGTGATCATCGACTTCTGGGCCCCCTGGTGCGGGCCCTGCCGCTCCCAGGGCCCCATCCTGGAGCAGGTCTCCGAGAAGATCGGGGACCAGGCCATCGTCGCCAAGGTCAACGTGGACGAGGAGCCGGAACTGTCGGCGCCCTTCGGCGTCCAGGCGATCCCCACGCTGGTGGTCATGAAGGGCGGGAAGGTCGTCCAGCGTTTCGTCGGGCTCCAGCAGGCGGACACCCTCGTGAAGGCGCTGGAAGCGGCCCGGTAGGCGCGCCGGTTTTCCGGGAAGCGCCGGGCTCCAGGTAGAATCGGGAGCGCCGGCGCTTTCCCCGGCAGGTCCAAGGATGATCACCATGCCTGAAATCAAGCGAATCGTCATCGTGGGGGGAGTCGCGGGAGGCGCAAGCGCCGCGGCCCGCGCCCGGAGGCTCTCCGAGACCGCCCATATCGTCCTCTTCGAGCGGGGCCCCCACGTCTCCTTCGCCAACTGCGGACTTCCCTACCACATCGGCGGGGACATCTCCGACCGGCGGAAGCTGCTCGTGCAGACGCCCGAGAGCCTGCGCGCCCGCTTCAACCTGGACGTGCGGGTGAACTCGGAGGTGGTGGCCATCGACCGGGCGGCCAAGGAGGTGCTCGTGCGCGAGCGCCTCACGGGGCGGGAATACCGGGAGCCCTACGATGCCCTGGTCCTGAGCCCCGGCGCGGAGCCGGTCCGGCCGCCGGTGCCCGGGGCCGGCGATCCCCGGGTGCTGACCCTGCGGAACCTGGAGGACATGGAGGCCATCCTCGCGGCGGCCGACGGCGCCTCCGTCGAGCGCGCCGTGGTGGTCGGCGCGGGCTACATCGGCCTGGAGATGGCGGAGGCCTTCGACGGCCGGGGCCTGGAGGTCGTCGTGGTGGAACGGCTGCCCCAGGTGCTCAGCGTCGCGGACCCGGAGATGGCCTTCCCGCTCCAGGAGGAACTCGCGCGGAACCATGTCGAACTCAGGCTGAACGTGTCCGCGAAGGCCTTCGTGCCGGCGGAGAACGGCCTCGACGTGCTGCTCGACGACGGATCCTTGCTGCGGTGCGGTCTCGCCGTGATGGCCATCGGGGTCAGGCCCGAGGCGAAGCTGGCCCGGGAGGCCGGCCTGGAACTCGGTCCCACGGGAGGGATCCGTGTGGACGACCGGATGACCACCAGCGATCCCGCCATCCTCGCGGTGGGGGACGCGGTGGAGGTGCGCGACCTGGTCACCGGCTCCCCCGCGGCCATTCCGCTGGCCGGGCCCGCGAACCGCCAGGGGCGGCTCGCGGCGGACGTGATCTTCGGAAGGCCCGGGCGCTACAAGGACACCCAGGGGACCTCCGTGGTGAGGGTCTTCGACCAGACCTTCGCCATGACCGGCGCGAGCGAGAAGGCCCTGGCGCGCGCGGGAAGGCCCTTCCGGAAGATCTACGTGCACACCGCCGATCACGCCTCCTACTACCCCGGCGCCAAGCCCATCGCCCTCAAGCTCCTGTTCGACCCTGCGGACGGCCGCATCCTGGGTGCCCAGGCCGTCGGCCAGGCCGGCGTGGACAAGCGCATGGACGTGCTGGCCGTGGCCCTGCGGGCGGGGCTCACGGTCTTCGACCTGGAGGACCTGGAGCTTTCCTACGCGCCTCCCTACGGCAGCGCCAAGGACCCTGTGAACATGGCGGGCTTCGTCGCAGCCAACGTCCTGCGGGGGGACGTCTCCGACTGGGAGCTGGAGGAGCTGGCCAACCCCGGCGACGCCCTGCTCCTGGACGTGCGCATGCCCGAGGAGTTCGCCCAGGGCACCATCCCGGGCGCCCTGAACGTGCCGGTGGACGACCTGCGGGGCCGCCTCTCCGAGCTGCCGAAGGACCGCGAGCTGCGGGTCTTCTGCCAGGTGGGCCTGCGCGGCTACGTGGCCTGCCGGATGCTTTCCCAGCTGGGCTACCGCTGCCGGAACCTCTCCGGGGGGTACCGGATCTACGGATTCTGGAAGGGCGCGGGGCTGGACCGGCGCTGAGCCTTCCCGCCCGCCTTCACTTGTCCGCGGGGCGGGACCGGCGCATGGCCTCGAGGGTGCGCGCATCCTCGGGGCCGCCGCGCCGCTCGAGCTGTTCCATGAGCCGACCGGCCACGTCCGGGCCGTAGTTCTGGCCCAGCTTGAACTTCCCGGTGACGGTTTCCATGGACATGGCGAAGACCGCGACCCCCTTCAAGGACGCCCGGTAGCCGGGGCCGTCGGCCGTGATCGGCGCATGGCCGCCCTCGGGCTGCAGCTTGGCCATGAGGGCCTGGAGGGCCTCCGCCTTCTCCGCGGTGGCCTCCACCAGGCGGGCCCGCCCCTTCACGACCACGGACCTGAAGAGCTGGGCGGCGGTGCAGGCGGTCTTCGAGCCGAAGAAGGTGGAGGGGAGGATCGCGTAGGGCTCCACGACCAGGAAGCTGGCCGCGCCGTTCAGCGCCAGGACCTCCATCTTCTCCCCGTCATGGGTGCCGTGGAAGTAGAGCTGGTCCCCCAGCCGCACGAAGTTGAGAGGGACCTGGAGGGGCGTCCCCTGGGGCGTGATCAGGGCAAGGGAACCCCAGGAGGCCGCGTCCAGCACGGCGTTCGTCTCCTGCGGGTCGGTCACTTCGAATTCTCTGCGGCGCACGGGGGCTCCTCCTGGACGCCGGGAGCGAGCGGCCTTCCCGGCCGCCTGCTCCCGGTTCCGGGTGATGCTACTTGACGACGTTGATGCGGGGATCCTGGTTCTTGAGGGTCATGCCCTTGACGTAGTCCAGCAGCGCCTCGGCATCGATGGTGCCGGTGTCGATCTGGCCGGGGGTGGCCTTCAGGGTGCTGTAGAGATCGCCGCCGGCCGCCATGAAGTTGTTCACCACGACCGTGTAGGAGGCGGCCGGGTCCAGGGGCTTGTAGGCGGAGCCGTCCAGGACCATGGGGTTGGAGACCCGGCTGCCCTTGGGCTTCTCGATGTCCACGTCGAACTTGACCCCGGAGACGTAGATCAGGGGGTTGGCCGGGAGCTGCTTGCCCATCTTGCCCAGGCTGAAGTCGATGCCGTCCTCGATGGCCTTCACGGCGTCCGCGCCCTTCATCGGCATGGTCACGAGCGTGTTGCCGAAGGGGATCACCTCGTAGACCTGGGCCACGGTGAGGGGGCCCTGGACGAAGTCCGTGCGGATGCCGCCCGTGTTGGAGAGGGCGATCCGGGCGCCGGTCTTGGCGCGCATGGCGTCGGCAATGACGGGGCCGGGGCCCGTGTTGAGGCCGCGCTTCATGTCCTCGCCCACCTGGGCGGCCACGGTGGCCTGGAGCTCCTTCACGCCGGCGGCGAAATCGGCCACGAGGGCCTTCAGGCCGGCGTCTCCCTGCGTCAGGGCCAGGCCGGGCTGCCTGGCGAGGGCGGCCTGCAGCTTGTCGAAGGCGCCCAGGTAGTGGGCCTTCAGGTCGTCGGGCACCGCCGCGTAGCCCTTGCCGTCGTACTCCTTGACCTCGACGGTCCCCTTCTTCACGAACTGCACGCGCCTGAGTTCGCCCTTGGGATTCGGCAGGTCGTAGACGCGGAACCAGGCATCGCCCACCACGGCCACCGGCGAACCGGTCCAGGACTGGACCTTGCCGGCCGCGTCGAAATCCACCTTCAGGTCACCCACCACCTTGGCCCACTCCCAGGCCTGGACGATGAGGACCGTGCTGCCGTCCAGGCTCTTCGCCACGGTGGGATAGGGGTTCTTGTCGCCCAGGCCCACGGCCTTCCAGTCGCCGAGCAGGGTATGGCTGTGGCCGCCCACGATGACGTCGATGCCCTTGGTCTGAGCCGCGAGGGCCTGGTCCACGTCGTAGCCGAGGTGCGAGACGAGGATGATCTTGTTGACGCCCTTCTGGGTCAGCTCGTCCACGGCCTTCTGGACCGCGACGATCGGGGCCTGGAAGGTGATGTTCTTGCCGGGGCTGGAGATGAAGGGCGTCTCGCCGGTGGTGGCGCCGACGAAGCCGACCTTCTGCTTCCCGAATTCCTTGATCGCGTAGGGCGCCGGGGCGAGCCCCGCCAGTTCCGACTCCTTGGAGAAGTCCACGTTGGAGGAGACGAAGGTCCACTTCGTCTGGCCCAGGAGGTGCTCAGCCAGGAGGGGCACGCCCTTGTCGAACTCGTGGTTGCCGAGGGTGGCGACGTTGGGCTTCACCTTGTTCCAGAAGAACAGGTCGGCGTCGCCGCCGTATTTCGTGAAGTAGAGGGAGCCCTGCACGAAGTCGCCCGCGTGGACGAGGATCGGGTTGGGCTCCTTGGCGCGCAGCCGGTTGATCACGTCGGCCGCCTGGGGATAGCCGCCCAGTTCCACGTAGACGGCCTTGCCCTTGAGCTGGTCGTCCAGGTCCATGGTCAGCTTGGTCTGGGCGGGCTCGAACTTGGAGTGGGTGTCGTTGACGTGCAGGATCGTCAGGGTGTAGTCCGGTGCCGTCTGGGCCGTCAGCCCGCCCAGGCCCGCGAGCAGGAAGGCCGCGACCGGGGGCATCGCCTTGGAAGGTCTCATGGAACGCTCCTATGCTGGGTTTCAGGGCCCATTGTAGATCCAAGCCTGCCCCGGGTCCTCCCCGCTCCCGCGAAAGAGTTGCTTTCCCGCCCGGAGGCCGGTGTAGTCTGGGGCGGAGATCCGCACGACACGCGACTGGAGACGGTCCACGAGGGGAGGTCCATCGTCCTATGCTCACGCTGACGGCTGACACCTGCGTCGATCTGGCCCGCTCCGGCGCCCGCAACGGCGCGGGGCTCTTCGAGACCATCCGCATCCGCCACGGCAGGGCCCTGCGCCTGGAGGCCCATCTCTCCCGGCTGGCCCACGGCACCGCCTTCCTGGGACTGGAGGATCCCCCGGATGCGGACGTGGTGGAGGCCTTCCTGGAGAACCACACGCCCTGCGCCGGGATGGCCAGCGGCGTCCTGCGCCTGATCGCCGTGGACGAAAGCCTGATGGCCACCCTCTTCCCCTGGGAACCCCGCCGTCCGGCCCGCATCGACATCGGGATCGGCCGCAGGATGACGCGGCGCAGCGCCAACCCCCTGAACCGCTTCAAGACCATGGCCTACCTGGAGAACCTGCTCCTCACCCGGGAGGCGGAAGACCGGGCGCTGTACGAGGTCGTCGCGCTCAACGAGTCCGGGCGGCTCACCGACGGGGGGCGCACGAACCTGTTCCTGGTGACGGGGGACGAGATCCTCACGCCGCCGGTCCAGGAGGGGGCCCTCCCGGGCGTGGCCCGGAACGCCCTGCTGGCGGCCGGCCTGGGGCGCGAGGCGGTGCTGGACGTGGAGGACCTGAAGCGGGCGGATGCGGTCTTCCTGACCAACGCCATCCACGGCGTCATCCCCGTGCACGGCGTCGAGGAGGGCGGGCCGAAGAACCCCAGGCATCCGATCCTCTGCGCCTGCGCGGGCTCCATCAACGCGGACTGACCCGGGGTCCGGTCAGAGCAGGAACAGGGCCGCCGCGCCGGCGAGGGAGACGAGGGTGCCGGCCACGGCGCGCGGGCTGACCCTCTCCTTGTCGAGGATCGCCGAGACCGGCAGCAGGATCACGGGGGAGAGCGACATGAGCGTCGAGGCCACCCCGAGGTAGGTGGCGTGCTGGATGGCGTAGAGGCTCAGCATGACGCCCACCAGGGGACCGCAGGTGGTCCCGCCCGCGATGAGCAGGAGGGTGCGGCCGTCCCGGAGCCTCCCGGCGTTCGGGAGCAGCTCGCCCCGGAGCGCCTGCCAGCAGCCCAGGGCCAGGAACCCCGCGACGACCCGGACGAGGTTGGCGCTGATGGGGCCGATCCCCCCGGCCATGCCCAGCTTGCTGAAGATGAACCCCACGGCCTGGCAGGTGGCGCCCCCCATCGCGAGGGCCAGCCCCAGGGCGAAGCGTCCCGGCCGCCGCCGGCCCCCGCCGCCGCCCCTCTCCCCGACCACCAGGGCGATGCCGCCCAGGGTGACCAGCATGGAGCCCGCCTTGGCGAGATTCATGGCCTGTCCCAGGAAGGCCCAGGCCATGAGGGCGGCGAAGACGGGCCAGAGGGTCATGACGAGCATGGTGAGCCGCGGCCCGAGGATCAGGTAGGCCTCGTAGACCAGGGCGTCCCCCAGGGAGAAGCCGACGAGGCCCGAGGCCGCCAGCCAGGCGATCCGCGGCCCGGCGTGGAGGGGGAAGGGGCTGCCGAAGAGCGCCGTGTGCAGGACCAGCATCACCCCCAGGGCCAGGGTCAGGCGCGCCATGTTCACGGCCGGGGAGCCGGCCCTCCCGGAGGCCCGGGCGAAGAACACGGCCGTGGCGGACCAGCAGGCGGCCGTCAGCAGGGAGACGGCTTCGCCCAGGTAGGGGACGTGGTTCACCGGAGCCCTCCCCTCACAAGAGGAAGAGCGCCGTGGCGCCTCCGATGGACACGAGGGTGCCCGCCACGGCGCGGAGGCTCACGCGCTCCTTGTCGAGCACCACGGAAACCGGCAGCAGGATCACGGGCGAAAGGGACATGAGGGTCGAGGCGACGCCGAGGTAGGTGGCGTGCTCGATGGCGAAGAGGCTCAGCACCACCCCGACCACCGGGCCGAAGACCGCGCCCACGGCGATGAACCAGGCGGCGCGGCGGTCCGAGAGCCTCCGGAGGTTCGGCGCCAGCTCGCCCTTCAGGGCCTGCCACGTTCCCAGGGCCAGCAGTCCCGCGGTGACCCGCACGACGTTGGCGCTGATGGGGCTGAGCCCCCCCGCCATGCCGAACTTGCTGAAGATGAACCCCACGGCCTGGCCCAGGGCGCCTCCCAGGGCCAGGAGCACCCCCAGGCCGAAGCGCCTCGGCTTGTCCGAGTCCACCTGGTTTCCGCCCCTCTCCGCCACGACCAGGGCGATGCCGCCCAGCGTGGCGAGCATGGCCAGCACCTTCGGGAGCGTCATGGTCTGGCCCAGGAAGGCCCAGGCCATCACCGCCGCGAACACGGGCCACAGGGTCATGATGAGCATGGCCAGCCGAGGCCCGAGCAGCACGAGGGCCTCGAAGAGCAGGGCGTCCCCCAGGGAGAAGCCGATGAGGCCCGAGGCCGCCAGCCAGGCGAGCCGCACGGGCCCGGCGTCGAAGGGGAAGGGCGAGCCGTAGAGTGCCCCATGGAGGAGGAGCATGGCCCCGAACGCGAAGCCCAGGCGGGCGACGTTGACGGTGGGCGAGCCGACCCGCTGCCCGGCGCGGGCGAAGAGGACGGCGTTCGTGGACCAGCAGACCGCGGTGAGCAGCGATACCGCTTCGCCTAGATAGGGAATGTGGGGCATGGAGGCCTTTGTCCGGGAAGAACCGGCGAAATGGGAAACGGGAGGATGAAAAAAAACTTTCGTATCCTTCCCTATTTCCTTGGGACACGAACCGGTCCCGACTAGAATCATAAGGTGCGGGAGGCCCCTGTTCCCCGGGTTCTCTCGCATCCGGAGCGATTTCATGACGAAAGTGCAAGACTTCGAGCCGGCGCCTTGCATGCGGGGGATCCCGGCGGATGCGCGCACGATCGACGTTTCCATGCCGGACGCGCCCCCGGCCGGAGCGGCTCGGCCTCGAGGCGGAACACGACAATCTGGAAAACGACGGGCGTCCCCACCGCCATGGGCCCCGTGAACGAGACCTTGGATCAGGCCAAGAGAACCCTGCCTTCCCCTGATCCACGCGGAACCCGGGTCCTCGACCCGGACCCGAACCCCCGGCAGACATCCTGGAGTTGGAAATGACCGAAGAAACCACGAGCCTCCTGAGCGAGAGCGTCGCCGAACTCGTCGCCCTGGCCGCGGCCACCGCCGTGGGGAGCGACCGCGCCTTCCAGGTGCACCACGACCGCGCCATCGGCATGGGCGTCTCCAAGGGCGACCTCATCCAGGCCGTGAACATCGGCCTCACGGTGAAGGCCCTGCCCCACCAGACCGTCATGGACCTGGCCCAGAAGCTCCTGGTGGGCGGAAGCGGCTGCGGCTGCAGCGGATGCGGCAGCGAGGACGGCGACTGCTCCGAGGGCGGTTGCGGCGAGGGCGGCTGCGGCTGCAACTAGCCGGGAACCCGCGGTTCCAAGGCCCTGGCTCCCAGGCCGGGGCCTTGCCATAATCCCGTCATGCTGAAATTC
>DAOPZL010000044.1:0-5241 GCA_035353395.1 Holophaga sp. | reverse complement strand
CTGGACATGGACGCCTTCTTCGCCTCCGTGGAGCTGCTGAGCCATCCCGACCTGAAGGGGATGCCCGTCGTCGTCGGCGGGAGGCGCGCCGCGGGGACGGCGGAGGCCGGAGGCTACGCCAGGCTGCGTTCCTACGCGGGACGGGGGGTGGTGACGACGGCGACCTACGAGGCCCGGGCCCTG
The DNA here is from genome assembly GCA_035353395.1 of Holophaga sp. GTDB lineage: Bacteria > Acidobacteriota > Holophagae > Holophagales > Holophagaceae > UBA1801. Next base: position 5,058 of record DAOPZL010000044.1, on the reverse strand, counting down.
GGCGTCCACTCGGGCCTGGGGCTGATGAAGGCCGCGGTCCTCGCGCCCGACGCCATCCTGCTCCCCGCCAACTTCGACGCCTACGGCAAGTGCTCGAGGCTCTTCAAGGCGGCGGTCGCCAGGATCGCCCCGGTGTTCGAGGACCGGGGCATCGACGAGATCTACATCGACCTGACGGAGGTGCCCGGAGAGACCCGGGAACTGGCCCAGCGGCTCAAGGACGCGGTACGGCGGGCCACGGGACTGACCTGCTCCGTCGGCGTGACGCCCAACAAGCTGCTCTCCAAGATCGCCTCGGAGCTGGACAAGCCCGACGGCCTCACGGTGCTCGCCATGGAGGACGTGCCCGCGCGCATCTGGCCCCTGCCCGCCGGGGCCGTCAACGGCATCGGCCCCAAGGCCAGCGCCAGGCTGGCCTCCCTGGGCATCCGCACCATCGGGGAACTGGCCGCGGCGGATCCCCTCCTGCTCCTGCGCCAGTTCGGGAAGTGCTACGGTGCCTGGCTGCACGAGGCGGCCCAGGGCCTGGACGACTCGCCGGTCGTCACCCACCGGGAATGCAAGTCCGTGAGCTGCGAGACCACCTTCGAGCGGGACCTGCACCCCCGGACGGACCGGGCGGCCCTGTCGAGGATCCTCGTGGATCTCTGCGAGCGGGTGGCTAGGGACCTGGCCCGGAAGGGATGCAAGGGCAGGACCCTCGGCATCAAGCTCCGCTTCGACGACTTCCGGACCCTCACCCGGGACGTGACCCTGGACGCAGCCACCGCGGATCCTGCGGTGATCCTGGGCGCGGCGCGGACCTGCCTGCGCCGGGTGACCTTCGACCGCCGGATCCGCCTGCTGGGGGTGCGTGCCGGCTCCCTGGCCCGGCCAGGAGAGGAGGACGCCGGCCCATGCGCCTCCGCCCAGGCCGTGGAGGCGCCCTCCTTGTTCGACCGGTCCCTCTTCGGCTGAAACGCCATGGACCTCGCCCTCTCCGTCACCGCCTTCGTCGCGCCCCTGGAACCCTCGGGGAGCCTGGACGCCTCCCTCTCCTTCCGCCTGGACGAGGACGCCATGGCCCAGGGGATCCGCCTCCACGGCCGGGTGCAGCGGCGCCTGGCCCGCGAGGACCCGGCCGTCCGGAGCGAGGTGCCCGTCCAGTGCCTCCTGGAGTGCGAGGGGTTCTCGTGCCTGGTGCGGGGCCGCATGGACGTGCTGATCCCTGCGCCCTGGGGGGTCGAGGAGATCAAGTCCACCTACCAGCCCGGCGCCCTGCTGAAGGACCTGGAGGCGGACGAACGGCATGTCTTCGCCCAGCAGGCCCGGTTCTACGCCTGGGTCCAGGGGCGGCAGTGCGGCGAGCCGGTGGCCTGCCGCCTGCGCGTGGTCTCGCTCCTGGACGAGTCCGAGACGGTGGTGCCGGTCCCCTTCGATCCGGAGGCCTTCTCCGGGTGGGTCGAGGCCCAGCTCCAGGGCCTGCGGGAGCGCTACCTCCTCGCCCTCGCCCGGGCGGAGGCGCGGCGGGAGATCGGACTCGGGCTTGCCTTTCCCTTCGACGAGCTCCGTGCGGGCCAGGAGCGCCTGACCTCCCTGGTGGAAGGGGCGCTCGGGGCCGGGAGGCCCCTCCTCGTCCAGGCCCCGACGGGGCTGGGCAAGACGGCGGCGATCCTGTACCCCGCCCTCCGGAAGGCGCTGGCGGAGGACCAGCGCGTGTTCTACGCCACGCCCCGCAACAGCCAGCACGCCGCCGCGGAAGCCCTCGTGCGCCGCCTCCGGGCGCGGGGGCATGCCGTGCGTTCCGTGACCCTCAAGGCCAAGGAGCGGGTCTGTCCCCAGGAGGAGGTCCACTGCTCTCCCGAGGCCTGCCCCCGGGCGCTCGGCTACTACGACCGCCTGAAGGAATCGGGCGTCCTGGCGGCTCTCGCGGAGGCCGGATGCGTCGACACGGACCTGCTGAGGGAGGCCGCGGACCATCACCTGCTCTGTCCCTTCGAGCTGTCCCTGGACGCGGCCCGGAACGCCGATGTCGTCATCGGGGACTACAACTACGTGCTGTCGCCCAACGCCACGGTGCAGCGCTTCTTCGGCGTGCCTGAGGAGGCAGCCCGCACCCTGGTGCTCTTCGATGAGGCGCACAACCTGCCCTTCCGGGCGGCGGACTGGTTCTCCCCGGGCCTCGACACCGGGCAGCTGGAGGCCCTGCGCAAGGCCTGGCGCGGAGCGCGCGCACCCGCCTGGCGCGCCCGCCTCACCCGCCAGGTCGGGCGCTGCACGAAGCTGCTGCGCGGCTGGGAGGGGCCGCACCGCCGCGTGGAGGTGGATCCCGCGCCTTTCCAGGCCGAGGAAGTCCGCATCCGGAAACTGGTGGCCAAGGCCGCCGCCGAGGGGCTCGCCCTGCCGCCCGGCCACCCCCTGGTCCAGCTCTTCCGGGCCTGGTCGGACTTCTGCTCCGTCCTTCCCGCGGCCGGGATCGTGACCTGGATCCCCCCGGGGAGGCTCCAGATCACCTGCCCGGAGGCCTCCGAGCACCTGGCCGGGCGCATGAAGGGCCTGGCCGGAGTCGTCCTCTTCTCGGGGACGCTCAAGCCCTTCGCCTTCTACGAGCAGCTCTCGGGCCTCTCCGGGAGCCTGTGCGAGGAAGTCCCGTCCCCCTTTCCCGGGGAACACCGGCTGACCCTGGTGGTGCCCCAGGTCTCGACCCTCTTCCGCCGGCGCGAGGCCGAGACCCCGAGGGTGGCGGACTTCATCTCCCGGGTCCTCCCCTTGCGGCACGGCAACTACCTGGTCTTCTTCCCGAGCTTCGACTTCCTGGAGAAGGTGATGCCGCTCCTGGAACTGCCCGCCTTCCGCGTGCTCGCCCAGCCCCGCCAGGCGTCCTCGGCGGAGCTCGACGCGCTCCTGAGGGCGCTGCGGGAGGAGCGCGGGATCGTCGTCCTGGCGGTGCAGGGCGGCTCCCTTTCGGAGGGCGTCGATCTTCCGGGCGAGGCCCTCATCGGCTGCGTCGTGGTCGGGCCTCCCCTGCCTCCCTTCGACCTGGAGCGGCGGCTGGTCAAGGACCACTTCGAGCGCCGCTTCGGGAACGGCGAGCACTACGCCTACACCTTCCCGGCGATGGCCAAGGCCGTCCAGGCCGCCGGGCGCGTGATCCGCAGCGCCGAGGACCGGGGCCTCGTCGCGTTCCTGGACGGCCGGTTCCTCGAGGACGCCTACGCCCAGTGCTTCCCGAAGGCGTGGTTCCTGGAGTCCCCGCGCGAGGGCGTGTCCACGAGCATCCTGGCGGACGTCCGGCGCTTCTGGGCCGGCGCCCCGGCCTGAAACCGGCGCCGTTCTTGACCTTTCTCTGAATCCGGTAGCTTTTCGTAAAAGAAAGCTGGATTTTGTAGAGAATCCGTTAAAATGGGCGACCGAAGTATGCGCGACAATCTGTGCCGCTGTGCCAGACCTTCAGAGTCCTTGCCGATCGATAGCCGGGGAAGGGTCCCGGAAAACATCAACCTGAGCCCAGAAAGGAGGCCGACGAATGCTGTATTCGGCTGAAGTGGAACACATGTGCTGCGTGGCGAAAGGTCCCAACCACGGACCCGCGCCCATCCCCCAGGAGGGACGCTGGGTCCAGGCCAAGGAGATCAAGGACATCTCGGGCCTCACCCACGGGATCGGCTGGTGCGCGCCCCAGCAGGGCGCCTGCAAGCTGACCCTCAACGTCAAGGACGGCATCATCCAGGAGGCGCTGGTGGAGACCATCGGCTGCTCCGGCATGACCCATTCCGCGGCCATGGCCGCGGAGATCCTCTCCGGGAAGACCATCCTGGAAGCCCTCAACACGGACCTCGTCTGCGACGCCATCAACACGGCCATGCGGGAGATCTTCCTGCAGATCGCCTACGGCCGAACCCAGACGGCCTTCTCCGAGGGCGGCCTGCCCATCGGCGCCGGGCTCGAGGACCTGGGCAAGGGGCTCCGCAGCCAGATCGGGACCATGTTCGGCACCCTGGCCAAGGGCGTCCGCTACCTGGAGATGGCCGAAGGCTATGTCACCCGGATGGCCCTGGACGAGCAGGACGAGGTGATCGGCTACGAGTTCGTGCACCTCGGCAAGATGATGGAAGCCGTCACGAAGGGCGTGGAACCCGCGGAGGCCCTCAAGAAGGCCACCTCGAAGTACGGCCGCTTCGACGAGGCCGCCAGGACCATCAACCCGCGGCACGAGTAGGAGCGTCGCTCCTGCTTTTCATCTTTCATCCCCTTCATCCCCTTTCATCCCTGTTGATCCATCTTTTCCATGCCCCTTCCCCTTGAATCCCTGACCAGCCAGATCCTGGAAGCCGCTTTCGAAGTGTCGAACGAGCTCGGCACGGGCTTCCTGGAATCGGTCTACGAACAGTCCCTGTTCATTGCCCTTCAGGACAAGGGGATCCAGGCGGAGCGCCAAGTCCCCATCAAGGTCCTTTTTCGCGGACGATTGGCCGGTATCTTCCAGGCTGATCTCCTCGTTGAGGAGGATGTGCTTCTTGAACTCAAGGCCGTGAGAACGCTTCTGCCTGAACATGCGGCGCAGACGTTGAACTATCTCAAGGCCACGGGAAAACCGATCGCGATGTTGCTCAATTTCGGCACTGCCAAGGTCGAGTGGCGCCGGTTTGACCATGGATTCAAGGAAGAAATGAACAGGGATAAAGGGGATGAAGGGGATAAAAGCAGGAGTGATGAGGTTTCCCACTCGATTGAAGGGCTAGTTAACTCGAATCGTGAATCATTGGAGAAATGACCATGGCTCTGTTTGAAAGCTACGAGCGGCGGATGCCGCAGATCGAGAAGGTGCTGAAGCAGCACGGGCTCGTCTCCCTGGAAGAGGCGAAGGCCATGACCGACGCCAAGGGCGTGGACGTCTACGGCATCGTGAAGGGCATCCAGCCCATCTGCTTCGAGAACGTGTGCTGGGCCTACATCCTCGGGGCCGCCATCGCCCTCAAGAAAGGCCAGACCAAGGCGGTGGACATCGCCATCTCCCTGGGCGAGGGCATGCAGGCCTTCTGCATCCCCGGCTCCGTGGCCGACGACCGCAAGGTGGGC
>DAOPZL010000043.1:18908-23359 GCA_035353395.1 Holophaga sp. | reverse complement strand
TCGTGCTCCAGCGGCTCGTGCTCGTGGACGTGGTCGTGGCGCTCCGTGAGGTGCAGGTAGAGCCCGCAGCCCATGAGGAGGGCCGCCGCGATCATCCGCGCGGGCAGCGACTCGTGCAATAGGGGCAGCGCCAGGACGGCCCCCGCGAACGGGGCGGTGGAGAAGTAGGCGCCGGTTCTGGCGGTGCCGAGGTGGCGGAGGCCGACGATGAAAAGGACGAGGCTCACGCCGTAGCCGAGGAATCCCACGAGGCCCGCGCCGAGGACGACGCCCGCGGGCGGGAGGGCGGCGCCGGTGGCCCAGGCCAGGGCGAGGTTCGCGCCGCCCGCGGCGAGGCCCTTGGCCATGGCCACGAACGTCGCGTCCGCGAGCGCCACCTTCCGGGTCAGGTTGTTGTCCAGGGCCCAGGCCAGGCAGGCTCCGAGGATCCCCAGGGAGGGCAGGACCGCCCCGAACCTCGCCTCGCCGGGCCAGGACAGCACGACCGCCCCGGCCGCGACCAGGGCCATCCCCAGCGCCACGCGCCGGTCCACGTTCTCCCGGAAGACGACCCAGGCCAGCAGCGCGGTCAGCACTCCCTCGGCGTTCAGGAGCAGTGACGCGCCCGACGCGGGCATGCGCGCCAGCCCGGCCAGCAGGAGCACCGGGGCCACGACGCCGCCGGAGAGGATCGCCCCCGCGAGCCAGCCCGCGTCGCGCCGCCCCAGGCGGACCGCGGGACGGCGAGCCAGCGCCCGGTAGATCGCCAGCCCCGTCCCGGACCCGAGGTAGAGCAGCCCCGCCACCACCCAGGGACTGGAGGCGCCGAGCACCAGCTTGGCGAAGGGCGTGCTGGCCCCGAACAGCAGGGCAGCCCCCAGCGCGGCCGTCACTCCGAGGTTCCTCGTTCCCGCCATGCCGCCTCCACGGGAACCAGGATAACCCCGGCGGATGTCAGGGCTCGACCAGGCGGTAGCCCACCCCCAGCTCCGTCTGCAGGTGGCGCGGCCGGGCGGGATCCTCCTCCAGCTTGTAGCGCAGCTGGTTCATGTAGACGCGCAGGTAGTGCGTCTGCTGCAGGTTGGCGCTGCCCCAGACCTCCCTGAGGAGCTGGTTGTGCGTCAGCACCTTCCCGGGATGCCGGACCAGCGCGGCCAGCAGCTTGAACTCGTTGGGGGTGAGGTGCACCCGCTCTCCCCGGCGGGTCACGCTCCGGTCCTCGAGGTCCACGCGGACGTCCCCGAACTCGACGACGGGGCTGGCGGGGGATGCCTGGAAGCGGTTCCGCAGGGCCACGCGGATGCGCGCGATCAGCTCGCGGGTCCCGAAGGGCTTGGTCAGGTAGTCGTTGGCCCCCGCCTCCAGGGCCTCGACCTTGTCGTCCTCCTTGCCCCGGGCGCTGATCACGATGATGGGCGTGTCGCACCATCCGCGCACGTGGGCGACCACCTCGAGGCCGTCGCGGTCCGGGAGGCCGAGATCCAGCAGGATCGCATCGGGCCGGTGGCTGAGGATCAGCCGCTCGCCCTCCCCCGCCGTCTCCGCGGTCATCACCCGGTAGTCGTGGGACTTCAGGGCCGCCGTGAGGAAGCGCAGCAGCTGGGGCTCGTCGTCGACGACCAGGACCAGGGGGGATTCAGCATTCACGGGATTCCTCGACGGGTTCGACGGGAGGCACCCCATCGTAGGGCAGCCATGCCACGAACTGGGCGCCGCCCTGGGGCCGGTTGTTGGCCTGGACGTGCCCGCCGTGGGCGCGCACGATGGCCTGGCAGATGGCCAGCCCGAGGCCGGCGCCGGCACCGCCTCCATGGGCTCGGAACAGCTTCTCGAAGATCCGGGCCTCGAGCCCTTCCGGGATGCCGGGGCCGTGGTCGCTCACGAGGACGGAGACCCCCTTGTCGGTCCCGTGGATCTGGATCTCCACGGGCTTGTCCGCGGGGGAGAACTTCAGCGCGTTCTCGACCAGGTTGATCAGCACCTGCTCCAGCAGCACCGAATCTCCCCACAGCAGGGGCGCGGGATGGCCGCTGAGGAACTGGATCTCCCGCCCCTCCCCGAGGGTGCCGAGATGGTTCAGGGCGGAGCCCACCACCTCCTCCGCGGGCAGCCACTCGCGGCGCAGCTGGATGGAGCCGGATTCCAGCCGGGTCAGGTCCAGCAGGTTGCTGATCAGCCGGTGCATCCGGAAGGCCTCCTCCTGGATCGAGCCCAGGAGGGCGTTCCGCTCCGCGGCGTTCAGCGTGCCGGGGTCTTCCATCAAGGTCGTCGCCGATCCGGTGATGCCCGCCAGCGGGGTGCGAAGGTCGTGGGAGACGGAGGAGAGCAGCGTGTTCCTCAGCTCCTCCCGCTCCGCCTGAAGGCGGGCGGCGTGGGCCTCCGCGGACAGCGAGGCCCGCTCGAGGGCGAGGGCCGTCTGGTTGGCGAAGCTCTCCAGCAGGTGGCGCTGGTCCGGCTCCTCCCACAGCGGCCCCTCCTCGCTGTGGAGCGACATGACGCCCAGGATCCTCCGCACGCCCTTCAGGGGGAGGAAGAGGGCCCTGGAGGCCGGCAGGACGCCCGTGCCCCGCCCGGCGGCCTGCCCGTGGTCGAAGGCCCACTGGGCGACGCCCTGGGTGTCCTCCTGGGGCGGAGCCTGGCCGTGCTCCGGCTCCAGGCGGCCCTCGCGGCCCGGCAGGTAGAACGTCACGTGGGCTCGGAACTGGGCTTCCACCGCCCGGATGGCCGCCGCGATGGTCTCGGTCTGGTCCCCGGCCTGGACCAGCGACTCGCCCAGGCGGTAGAGCGCCAGCGTGCGGTGCTCCCGGAGCTGGGCTCGGATGGCCTGCTGCCGCACGCGCTCGGTCAGGTTGCCGATCACGAAGCCCAGTCCCAGCATGATGACGAAGGTGCCCAGGTGCTTCATGTCCCCCACGTCCAGGGTGAAGCGGGGATGGATGAAGAAGAAGTCGTAGGACATCACGGCGATCACGGAGGTGAGCAGGGCCGCGTTCCGCCCGAACCGGACGGCGGCCACCAGGATGGGGATGGTGAAGACCATGACGATGTCCGCCAGTTCCATCCAGGGGAGGACCGCGCCGAGCCCCGTGGCCAGGGCCACGTAGAGGGCGCACTGGCCGAGGACGGCGGGCCCCGGCCAGGGGGAAGGCACCGGCCGGGGGATCTGCTTGGGGCTTTCAGCCTGCGCCACCGGCACGACGTGGATGTGGATGTGGCCCGCCTGGGCGGAGAGCTTCCCCAGGAGGCCGCCCTGGATGCGTTCCAGCCACTGGGGCCTGTCCGACCGGCCGACGAGGATCTGGGTGACGTTCCGGCTGCGCGCGAGGGCCAGGAGGTCCTCCGCCAGGCTGGCGTGCCCCGGCAGGGCGATGCCCTCCCCCCCCAGCCGCTCCGCCAGGCGGAGGTGGGCCTCGAGGCGCTCCCGTTCCGCGCCGGACAGGCGCTTGCCGAAGTCCACGTAGACCGCCATCCAGGAGGCGCCCAGGGACTCGGCCATGCGCCGCGCCTCCCGGATCAGCGCCTCCGAGGCGGCCCTGGGCGTGATGCCCACCAGCAGCCGCTGTCCGGCCGCCCAGGTCTCCTCGATGCCCTGGGCTTCCCGGTAGCGCCGCATGTCCGCGTCCACCAGTTCCGCCGTGCGGCGCAGCGCCAGCTCCCGGAGAGCCAGGAGGTTCCCCCTCCGGAAGAACCGCTGGACGGCGTGCTTGGCCTGGTCCGGGACGTAGACCTTGCCCTCCGCCAGCCGCTGGGTGAGCTCCTCGATGGAGATGTCCACCAGCTCGAGCTCGTCGCATCGTTCCAGGACCGTATCCGGGATCCGCTCCTGGACCACGATCCCGGTGATCTGGGCCACCACTTCCTTGAAGCTCTCGAGGTGCTGGACGTTGACCGTGCTGTAGACGTCGATGCCGGCGTCCAGGAGCTCCATGACATCCTGCCAGCGCTTGGCGTGCCGGCAGCCCGGCGCGTTGGAGTGGGCCAGCTCGTCCACGAGGACGAGGGACGGCTTGCGCGCCAGCGCCGCGTCCAGGTCGAACTCCTCCAGGAAGATTCCCCGGTGGGGAGTCGATTTCCTGGGCAGCACCTCGAGTCCCTGCAGGAGGCGCTCGGTCTCCTCCCGGTGGTGCGTCTCCACCAGCCCGACCGCCACGTCCGTCCCCTCCAGCCGCCGCCGCTGGGCATCCTGGAGCATGGCGAAGGTCTTGCCCACCCCGGGCGCCGCGCCGAAGAAGACCTTGAAGCGGGCCCGCCTGGACCGCTCCTCCTCCGCCTGGACGCGTTTCAGCAGTTCCTCGGGATCGGGTCGAAGCGGCATGGGGGGCTCCCGCTCAATTCTGCGGCCAAACGACGTTCGCGATCCAGACCAGGAGCGGGAACCACCCCACGAAAAGAAGGAACGAGACCTTTCCCCACCTGAAGGTGGCGGGGTTCTCCCGATGGTCGCGCAGCGCATCGTGGGTGGCCACCGTGCC
>DAOPZL010000043.1:0-18808 GCA_035353395.1 Holophaga sp. | reverse complement strand
AGGTGGCGGGGTTCTCCCGATGGTCGCGCAGCGCATCGTGGGTGGCCACCGTGCCGAGGAGGCAGGTCAGGGGCAACAGCCAGCGCAGGTGCATGGTCTACCTCCGTTCCATCGCGTCGAGCGCCTGGTTCAACGCCAGGGCGTTCACGCGGCGAGGCGAGAGCAGGCCCCCTTCGAGGTGCTTCTCGACCAGGCGCTCGACGGCGTCGCGCGCCATCCCCCGGGCCGCGGCGATCCTGCCCGCCTGCCAGCGGGCCGATTCGGGGGAGATGTGGGGGTCCAGGCCGCTGCCGCTGGCCGCCACCAGGTCCTGGGGAACAGGATCGCGCTGGCCGGGATCCGAGGCCCGGAGCGCCTCCAGGCGCCGCGCCACGGCCGCCCCGAGCGCCGGGTTCGAGGCGGCCAGGGTGGACCCCGCACCGGCCGCGGCGTTCGTCGGGAAGGGCCCGGTGGGGCTCGGGCGGCAGCGGAAGTAGCGGGGATCCTGGGTGGCCTGGGCGATCAGGCGGGAGCCTCGCACCCGGCCGCCGACGCGGAGCAGGCTTCCCCCGGCCTGGTCCGGGAAGGCGACCCGGGCGATGCCCGTGACGGCCACCGGATAGGCGATCCCCGTGAGCAGGGCGAGGGCGCCGAAGGAGATGCACAGCGGACGGACGAGCTTCATGGAAGTCTCCTGTCAGGCCAGGTGGAGCGCGACGATCGCCAGATCGATGAGCTTGATGCCGAGGAAGGGCGCCGCCAGACCGCCCAGCCCGAAGACGGCGAGGTTCCGGCGCAGGAGGTCCACGGCGGGGAGGGTCCGGAACTTGACGCCCCGGAGCGCCAGGGGGATCAGCGCCACGATGATGAGGGCGTTGAAGATCACGGCGGAAAGGACCGCGCTCTCGGGGCTGTGGAGCCGCATGGGATCGAGCACCCTGAGCTGCGGGTAGGTCAGCAGGAAGGCGGCCGGAAGGATGGCGAAGTACTTCGCCACGTCGTTGGCGATGCTGAACGTGGTCAGGGAGCCCCGGGTCATCAGCATCTGCTTGCCGATGCGCACGATCTCGATGAGCTTGGTGGGATTGGAGTCCAGGTCCACCATGTTCCCGGCCTCCTTCGCGGCCTGGGTCCCGGTGTTCATGGCCACCGCCACGTCCGCCTGGGCGAGGGCCGGGGCGTCGTTCGTGCCGTCCCCGGTCATGGCCACCAGCCGCCCGCCCGCCTGGTAGTCGCGGATCAGGCGCAGCTTCCGCTCGGGCGTCGCCTGGGCCAGGAAGTCGTCCACGCCGGCCTCCGCGGCGATGGCGGCGGCGGTGAGGGGATTGTCCCCGGTCACCATCACGGTCTTGATGCCCATGCGGCGAAGTTCCGCGAAGCGTTCCCGGATGCCCCCCTTCACGATGTCCTTCAGGTGGATCACGCCCAGGGCCCGGGTCCCTTCCGCGACCACGAGCGGCGTGCCGCCTTCCCGGGCGATGCGGTCCGCCGCGAGGCGCACCCCGTCCGGAACCTCCCCGCCCTCGGATTCGACCCACCCAGCGATGGCTTCCGAGGCCCCCTTCCGGATGCGCCGCCCTTCGACGTCCACGCCGCTCATGCGGCTCTGGGCCGTGAAGGGGACGAAGACCATGTGGAGGCTGCCGAGATCCCGCTCCCGCAGTCCATGAAGATTCTTGGCGAGCACCACGATGCTGCGCCCCTCCGGGGTCTCATCCGGCAGCGAGGCGAGCTGGGCCGCCTCGGCGAGGGCCCTCTCGCCGACGCCGGGGGCGGGCAGGAAGGCCACGGCCTCCCGGTTGCCCAGGGTGATGGTCCCGGTCTTGTCCAGCAGGAGGACGTCCACGTCCCCGGCGGCCTCCACGGCCCGGCCCGAGGTGGCGACGACGTTGGCGCGGATCATGCGGTCCATGCCCGCGATGCCGATGGCGCTCAGGAGCCCGCCGATGGTGGTCGGGATGAGGCAGACCAGCAGCGCCACCAGCATCGTGAGGGGGATGGGGGAGCCCGCTCCCGCCGCCCTCGCGGCGTACTGGCTGAACGGAAGCAGCGTCGCGACCGCCAGCAGGAAGACCAGGGTGAGGCCCGCCAGCAGGATGTCGAGGGCGATCTCGTTCGGCGTCTTCCGGCGCTTGGCGCCCTCCACCATGGCGATCATCCGGTCCAGGAAGCTGTCGCCCGGATTCGACGTGATGCGCACGACGATCCAGTCGGAGAGCACCTCCGTCCCGCCCGTCACCGCGGACCGGTCGCCGCCGGACTCCCGGATCACGGGCGCGCTCTCCCCCGTCACGGCGGCCTCGTTCACCGAGGCGACCCCCTCCACCACTTCGCCGTCCAGCGGGATGGTGTCCCCGGCCTCCACGAGGACCACGTCCCCCGCCCGGAGGGAGTTGCTGTTCACGGCGGTCCAGGCCCGTTCCCCCGGGGAGGCGAGCTTCTTGGCGGCGACGAGCCGGCGGGTGGCGCGCAGGCTGTCCGCCTGGGCCTTGCCCCGCCCCTCCGCGAGGGCCTCGGCCAGGTTGGCGAAGAAGAGGGTGAACCAGAGCCAGAGCGCGACCTGGAGGATGAAGGCGGACCGGCTCTCGCCGTGTCCCCCCAGGCTGTGGATCCAGAGCAGGGTCACGAAGGCGCTGCACACCCAGACCACGAACATCACGGGGTTGTGGAGCTGGTGGCGCGGATCGAGCTTCCGCAGCGCGTCGAGGAGCGCGCGCTTCAGGAGGGTGTCCTGGAGCTTCCGGAGGGAGGTTTTCGAAGCGGGTTCCGGCATGGGCACCTCTCGGACGGGGACCCGCAGCGGGGATTCGGAATGGCTCGCGCGCATGGCTACCCCCTGAAGGCGGCGAAGTGTTCGGCCAGGGGTCCGGCCGCCAGGGCGGGAAGGAAGGTCAGGGCCCCCACCAGCAGGACGATGGCCACGATCACCGCGACGAAGAAGGGACTGTGGGTGGGCAGCGTGCCAGGCCCCGGCGGGGTGCGCTTTTTCGCGGCCAGGGAGCCGGCCAGGGCGAGGACCGCGGCCATGGGCGCATAGCGGCCCGCCAGCATGGCGAGCCCGAGCCCGAGGTCGAGGAACGGCTGGTCCGCGGCCAGCCCGGCGAAGGAACTCCCGTTGTTGTTGGCGGCGCTGGACCAGGCGTAGAGCACCTGGCTGAACCCGTGGGGCCCCGGGTTCGTGATCCAGCTCCCGGCCTGCCCCTGGAGCAGCGTGGCCGCGGTCCCCACCAGCACGACGGCGGAGGGGACGAGCACCACCAGCGCGGCCATCTTCATCTCGAAGGCCTCGATCTTCTTCCCGAGGTATTCCGGGGTCCGCCCCACCATGAGGCCCGAGACGAAGACGCCCACCAGCACGAAGACCATCATCCCGTAGAGCCCGGATCCCGCCCCCCCGTAGGCCACCTCGCCGATCTGCATGAGCACCATCTGGGACAGCCCCGCCAGGGGGGACATGGCGTCGTGCTGCGCGTTCACGCTCCCGTTGCTGGCCGCCGTCGTGGCGGTGGACCAGAGCACGGAGCTCTCGATGCCGTTCCGAAGTTCCTTGCCTTCGAGGCTGCCCGCGGCCTGGACGATCCCGGCCTGCCGGAAAGGGGCTGCCGGGCGGTGTTCGGCCCATCCGGCCAGCCCGGTGGCCAGCGCCAGGAGGATGCCCATGGCCGCGAAGAGCGCCCAGCCCTGGCGCCGGTCCCGGACCAGCTTCCCGAAGGTGAAGCAGCAGGCGGCCGGAATGATGAGGATGGCGAGGATCTGGGCCAGGTTGGCCAAGGGGGTCGGATTCTCGAAGGGATGGGCGCCGTTCGCGCCGAAGAACCCTCCGCCGTTGGTGCCGAGCATCTTGATGGCGACCTGGGAGGCGGCCGGCCCCAGGGCGATGACCTGCTCGGCCGGGGCGCCCGGGACGGGCGGGGCGAGCCAGGCGGCCTTGAGGGAAGGAACGAGCGTCTGCACCACCCCCTGGCTCACCAGGAAGAGCGCGAAGACCGCCGCCAGCGGCAGCAGGACGTAGAGCGTGACGCGCACCAGGTCCACCCAGAAACTGCCGAGATTCGTGGCCTTGCGCCTCCGGATGCCCCGCGCCACCGCGGCCATGACCGCGAGCCCCGTGGCCGCGGACAGGAAGTTCTGCACCGTCAGGCCCAGCATCTGGGCGAGCGGCCCCAGGGCCGTCTCGCCGGAATAGGCCTGCCAGTTGGTGTTGGTGACGAAGCTCACGGCCGTGTTGAAGGCGAGGGGCCAGCTCATGGGGCCTGCCCCGGCGTTCAGGGGAAGGTGGGACTGGAGCCGGAGCAGCCCCAGGAGGAAGGCAAGTCCCGCTCCGCTGAAGGCGAGGACGGCGGCCAGATACTGCTTCCAGTCCATGCGGTCGCCCGCCTCGATGCCCATCAGCCGATAGAGGCCTCTTTCAAAGGGCGACAGGAAGCGCGCCCACGGCACGGGCTCCCGCTCCAGGACGTCCCCGAGGTATTCCCCGAGGGGCCTGGCCAGCAGGGCCAGCAGCCCGAGAAGGCCCGCGAAGAGGACGACAAGCAGCATGCTCACTGGAAACGCTCCGGCCGGAGCAGCGCCACCACGAGATACACGGCGATCCCTGAAGCCAGGACGGCCGCCAGGATCCGGAACCAGGTCATGGAACCACCTCCGGTTTCATCGTCGGTTTTCGCGGGTCAACAGGCCGTCAGGATCGGCTGCGCCGACGTCAAGATTGCGTCAAGGCGGCCCGGAGCGCGGGCGGCAGGAGGCGGTAAGATCCAGGGGAGATCCCGAGGGCTTCCCGGCTTCCTGGATCTGCGAACGCGAAAGCCCGCCGATTCCGCAGGGTGGCGGTCTGCTCAACGCGCGCTGCGGTCAAGTAAATCCATTTTTTCTAACGATGGGAATATCCATGTTCATGTATGTTTTCTCGATATTTTTGATCGTAACTTCAAACATTGTTTACAATATATGTGCAAAGTCCACGCCGGGCGGCATCAACCCCTTCGTCTCGCTGTTCATCACCTACCTGACCGCGGCCCTCATGGTCGCCCTGGCGTATCCGTTCTATCCCTCAGGCAAGAACCTCGCGCAGTCCTTCTGCGACCTCAACTGGACCAGCATCACGCTGGGCGTTTCCATCGTGGGCCTGGAGTTCGGCTACATCATGGCCTACCGGGCGGGGTGGAACATCAGCGTGGGATCGCTCGTCGCCAACATCCTCCTGGCGATCATGCTGATCCCCGTGGGCGTCTTCTTCTTCAAGGAAGGCTTCAGCGCCCACAAGATCATCGGCGTCATCCTGTGCCTCGCGGGACTGACGATGCTCGGCAGGCGCTGACGGACCCGGCAGGCTCCGCTCGTTCCCGGCGGCGCCGGGGGCCCCCGGCTTCAGGCGTGGATGAACTGCTCGAGGATCTTGCGCAGCTCCCGCAGGTTGTAGGGTTTCTGGATGAAGCCTGCAAGGCCTTTCCCGATGAACTCCTGGAGGGAGTCCTGCTCGCTGTAGCCGCTGGAGAGGATCACGCGCACGTCCGGCCGGATCTGGCGCATGGCCTGGAAGGTCTCCCGGCCATCCATGCGCGGCATGGTGAGGTCCATGAGCACGAGGTCGATGGCCCCGGGAGCCTGCCGGAAGATTTCCATCGCCTCCCGCCCGTCCTTCGCCGTGTTCACGCGCAGGCCGAACAACTCCAGGGCCGCACGGGCGGCTTCGAGGATGTTCGGTTCGTCGTCCACCAGGAGCACCGTGCCGGCCAGGAGGAGGTTCGGCTCCTCCTCGGAAGGGAGCTCGGCTTGCTGCTGGCCGGACTCCGCGACGGGGAAAAGGATCTTGAACGTGGTGCCCCGGCCCACCTCCGAATAGATCTTGTAGCCTGCCCCGTGGCTCCTCAGGATGCCCAGCATGGCGGACAGCCCCAGGCCCCTGCCGGAGGTCTTGGTCGTGAAGAAGGGATCGAAGATCCGCTCCATCAGGTCCGGCGTGATGCCGCAGCCCGTGTCGCTCACCTCCACGGTGGCGAAGCGTCCGGGCTTCAGGGTCTGGTTCGCGAAGGTCCGCGCGATGTAGGCGGCGTCCAGGTCCTCCATGCCGGTGGCGATGCGGATGAGGCCTTCCTTCTCTCCGATGGCGTCCGAGGCGTTGGTCACGAGGTTCATGATCACCTGCTGGATCTGGGCGCTGTCGGCTTCGATGGGCGCCATCCGCTCGGCCAGGCAGAGGCGCAGGGAGATCTTTTTCGAGATGCTCACCTGGAGCAGGCGGGTCATCTCCTTGACGACCTCGTTGAGGTCGTGCAGGCGCACCACGAAGCGCCCCTTCCCCGAATAGGCGAGCATCTGGCGGGTGAGGTCGGAGGCCTTCATCACGATCCGCTCCGCGGCCTCCAGGTTCGGCAGGGCCGGGGATTCGCCCGACACCTTGGCCTGGGCCAGGTTCAGGTTCCCGAGGATCGCGGTGAGGAGGTTGTTGAAGTCGTGGGCGATGCCCCCCGCCAGCACGCCCAGGCTCTCGAGTTTCTGTGCCTGGCGGAGCGCCTCCTCGGCATGCCTGGCCTGGGTCACATCGCGGGTGGTGCCCACCAGGCGGTAGATGCGCCCCTTCGGATCGCGGATGGGCACGAGGAGGGTTTCCGTTTCCTTGCGCGCGCCGCTGACGTGGAGGGCCCGCTCGAAGTGGACGGGGGCTTCTGTCTTCACGCAGCGCGCACAGTCCGCCGCGATCGCTTCCGCCAGGTCCGGCTCGAAGCAGTCCTGGATCCGCTTCCCCCGGAACTCCTCGCTGGGAGCGCCGGTGAGGGACTCGTGGGCGGGATTGGCGCCCTCGAAACGGAAGGTGCCGTCCTGCTCCACCGCGATCCAGAAGATGGCGTCCGGGGTATTCAAGTAGAGTCCCCGGAACCGGTCCTCGCTTTCCCGCAGGGCCTGCTCCGCCTTCTTGAAATCCGTGATGTCCCGGATGGTCTCCACGGCCCCGACGATGCGGCCCCCTTCATCCCGCAGGGCCGTGGCCTTCAGCCACATGTGTATCCCTCGCCCGTTCATGGGCTCGGGGGCGAAGGCCTCCGCGAAGATGGTGTCCTGCTCCCGCTGAAGGATGGAATAGCGGGATGCCAGTTCAGGCGACTCGTCCCAGAGCAGGTCCATGAGCTGGGGGCACGGCCGCCCGAAGAAAGGCACCGTGTAGGCGTGGTCGCCCCTTCCGATCATGTCGGCGGCGGGGACGCCCGTCAGCTTCACGATGGCCTTGTTCCATACCGTGACCCGCCGTCCGGCGTCGACCGCCAGGGTCGGATCGGGCAGGTAGTCGATGATCTCCGCCAGGCGCCGTTCGCCCTCCTTCAGGGCCTGCCCGGCCTCGCGCCGGGCCGTGACGTCCTCGTGCATGAACACGTACCGGTCCGGCCTGCCCTGCTCGTCCAGGATGGGAAAGGCCGCCATCCTGACCCAGACCTGCGGCTCCCGGGGCTCCGGGCAGGCCGCATGGGCATCGAGCCGGAACTCGGGGAAGGAGATGGTTCCCCCTTCCCTGGCCGAAGCCATCAGGGCTTCCAGTTGCGGCCCCCGGAACCGGGGGTCCCTCCAGATGGATTCACCCTGGGGAGGCGCGGAGCCGAACAGGCGTGCATAGGCTTCGTTCACCCGGAGTGTCCGCCCCTCCCGGTCCAGCAGCTGGATGGACAGGGGGATGTGGTCGATGACGTCCGCCAGGGTGCGGGATTCCCTCCGCAGCTCCTCCTGGATCCTCGCCTGCTCCGAGAGGTCCCTGGAGATGAACAGGCCGCGCCAGGCGCCGTCCGGATCCAGGAAGGCGCTGGCCGTGGTTTCCATCCATCTGAAGCCGCCGTCGCCTTGGCGGAAGCGGCACACGCACCTGACCGGCTCGTCCGCCTCGAAGAGCGGGCGCAAGGCCGTCTCCAGGCATGCGGCATCCTCCGGGTGGACGAGCCCGAGTTCGAAGGGCGAATGGCCGAGCAGGTGCCCGGGCTCGTGCCCCATGCAGCCCCGCGGGGCCTGGCACAGCCGGCGGTAGCGCCCCTCGCGATCGACCTCGCAGACGAAGTCGTAGCCCGCAAGACCTAGCAAGCGGCTCCATCCATCCGAAAG
This sequence comes from Holophaga sp., assembly GCA_035353395.1. Lineage (GTDB taxonomy): Bacteria > Acidobacteriota > Holophagae > Holophagales > Holophagaceae > UBA1801. Next base: position 10,747 of record DAOPZL010000043.1, on the reverse strand, counting down.
GCTCGTCAGTTCATGTCCCATGTCCGCTCCGGAGAGCGCCTTCACCATAGCGTGATCGCGGGAAATTGTTGCGGGAGAGTATCGCGCGCTGCGCGCGAGCCTCCCTCGCTGGCCCTGCCTGCGCGCCATCCGAGATTCGAACCCTCGACACCTGGAATCACAAGAAAGGTGCCGGGTCTCGTCGGACCAACGCTGGCGCCTCTTCGCGGCCACCCTGTGCGGCCGTTCCCACATATGCACCACAACATTCATGGCTCGATGCCTTCCGACAAAACTTCCAGGCGATCTCAATGTGAAGCTGCGTAGCCAGGGTCATGATGCGATTCATTGACTCATTCAAATCAAAACAAGAGTTGATTGATGCCCGCAATCGCATCATGATTTGATCTCATCATGGAGGCCAAATGGATCAACAGTGGATCTGGCAACATCCCCAATGGCCTGAATTCACCTGGGACATGCGCGTACTCAGCCCTGCGCTGAGTGGTGCACGGCTGGCCCAGGGAAAGGTCATCGGCATGGGGCGGATGCTCGAATCCACACTCTCCACGGAGGCCGTGGCCGCGATCCTGGTCCAGGAGGGCCTGACCACCTCCGCCATCGAGGGGGAGCGACTGGACCGTGACTCGGTCAGATCCTCTGTCGCCAAACGCCTCGGTCTTCCGACAGCGGGTCTGCCGACGCCCCCCAGGGATGTCGAGGGCCTGGTGGATGTCCTGCTGGACGCCACGAGGAACTTCGAGGTGCCACTCTCGCGGGAACGCCTGGAAACCTGGCACGCTGCTCTGTTCCCCACAGGGTATTCAGGCCTCCTGCCCATCCAGGCAGGCCGGCTCAGGGGCGAGGGCCCCATGCAGGTGGTGTCAGGACGGCCAGGGCATGAACGGGTCCATTTCCAAGCTCCCGGACGCAGGGAACTCGATCAGGAGCTGGAACGGTTCCTTGAGTGGTGCAACACCCCCGTGGAAGGTCTCGATGGCCTGCTGCGAGCCGGAATCGTCCATCTCTGGTTCGTGACGCTCCACCCCTTCGAAGATGGCAACGGACGCTTGGCGCGCGCCCTCACGGACATGGCGCTGGCCCAGGACGAACGGAGGGCAGAGCGTCTGTTCTCGTTGTCGGCCCAGATCCTCAAGGTCCGGGAGAGCTACTACGAGGTGCTGGAGAAGACCCAGAGCACCCCTTCCATGGACATCACTGGCTGGCTGGAGTGGTTCCTTGAACAGGTTGCGGCAGCCTGCAGCGCGGCGGAGAGCACGGTTTCCCTTACCCTCGCCAAGGCCCGGTTCTGGCTGCGCTTCAGGGATGCAGACCTGAACGATCGGCAGCGCAAAGTGCTCAACCGTCTCCTGGACGCGGGCCCTGGGGGGTTCCAAGGAGGGATGAGCACCCGGAAAATGGCCAGTCTGACCGGAGCGAGCAAGCCCACGGCCACGCGGGACCTCGCGGACCTAGTGCAGAAGGGCTGTCTCGTCCCAAACGACAAGGGGGGCCGGAGCGCCGCCTATGAAATCGCGTGGGAGGCGTCCTGAAGCTCTGCCATGGCTGGCTCCTCGCCATCTCCGAAGGTTTCCTCCCGGATAATCCATTCAGTGGCCTCGTTGCGCCAGACCATCTGGGCATCGGTCAACTGGGTGAACTCCGGCCATAGGATGTCATTGGCGAAGCTCGGGATGACCATCAGCAGCACGGTGAGCCTGCGCTGGTCCTGCCTGCGGTATGGCTTCTGGACCAATTTGATGTTAGGCGCACTTGATACTGAGGGTGATCAAGTGCGTGCGACGAGCGGGGCTGTCAGACCGGTACTAGACGCTTGGTACGACCCATCCACTCCAGGTCTCTCAACTCGCCGAACTGCTCTCGGAAGAGGCGGTAGTACATCAGCTCCTCCTTGGAGTCCAGGAGCCAGCCGTTAGGCAGATGCCGCTCAGAGCAGAAGTCCCCATCGGTGACCTTGGATTCCGCATGATCGGCCAGCAGGCTCTCCACGCCAGCGCCCTCCCAGAATTTAGCCTTGGGCCGCTCAACCACGGCTTCGGGAAGGAGGCCGTCCACAACCCGGCGAAGGATCCACTTCTCGACGCCACCTCGAATCTTGTACTCCGAGGGGATCCGAAAGGCCAGCGCAACGACCTCGGGGTCCAGGAAGCAAGTGTGGATGGTCAGACCGTGGCGGGCGGCACTCCGGTCTACGCGTTGGAGAGCCGTGTTGTGCAGCCTTCCGGTGATGTCGGCCAGTTCATCTCCGAGCCGATCCAATGGTAGGTCCTTCAGGTAGGCATACCCCGCGAACAACTCATCGCCGCCCTCTCCCGAGAGAGCTGCCTCCACATGTTCAGACGCCGCCTTGGCCACCAGGTGATTCACCAAACTGGACCGGACGAGGAGCGCATCGAATGACTCGAGGCTGCCAATTACCTCGGGCAGCACTCGCAGGAGATCCTGCACCGTTAGGATGATTTCGTGGTGCCGGGTGCGCATGTGCTCCGCCACATCCCTCGCGAAGGCCAGGTCCGGCGCTCCCGCCAAGCCGCCCGCGAAGGTGTGGAATCGTTCCGTCATGGAGCGAGCCAGGGCAACCATTACGCTTGAATCCAGCCCGCCGGAGAGCCAGGAACCCACCTTGTTCTCTTCCATCACCCGAGCGACGGCTTCCTGCAGTCGGAGCCTCAGCTGACGGGCCAAGACATCGGGGGGATCGTCCGACAAGGTTTGTCGGGTGAGGGGGGGCATCACGCGGAGCCGCTCCCCATCATAGGTGGCCCCCGGAGGAAGTTCCTCAATGTGGTTCGTGATGGGAAACAGTGCCTTAGCTTCAGAGGCGAAGCATAGAGCGCCCTCCGCGGTGAGTCCATGATAAAGAGGGGCAACACCGATAGAGTCGCGACTCAGTTCAAGGCGCCCCTCCCGGACCCAAGCACGGGCGAAGCGGGCGGGACCGGTCTCGTCGCGAACCAGACCCTTCCCCATGTCCGCGGCAGGCAGTTTCCCAGGCGCTGAGATAGCCCCCAAGCAGACGCCATCCACTTCGAACGTATCCCATCCAGCCCGGCCCCGGTGGGCGATAGTGCTGAGCATGCCCGCCACTTCGGCCATACAACCCGGTTTCGCGATTCCAGCGATGCCCGACATATCAAACTCCTTGATGGTTGGAAGACAAGTCTTAACCCTCCAGGTCAGTTCCCTTGGTCATGCGCTCCCGCTCCCTCAGTTCGCGTAGCCACCGCTCCATGGCGCTCCGGGCGATATCCTTGCAGCCCAGACCGAAGGCCAGGGCAAGCCCGAAGACTAACGCCCCGAAGAGCATGAGGAGCATGGGGCCAAGGATGGTCCTCCCAAATCCCACCTGGTCGAGGGCGATGGCGATGACCACAGCGATGCCGAGATACTTGATGGAAGTGGAGATGGCCTGAGCGCTCGGGAGGGCGGCGTTGCGAGCGAGGGTCAAGGCGAACCTCGCCAGGAAGGTCACGATCACGAGGCCGACGACGAGAATGAGAACGGCGGCGATGGTGCTCGGGAGGATGACTCGCACCTGCTTCATTAACTCCTGAACGATCGTGAAGTCCAGGAGCCGGGAGATCCGGATGAAGGTGGCTGCAAGGATCACCCAGTAGACAAGCACTCCCGCCAACTCCACAGGGCCGTAACGGGCCCCACCTTTGCGGAGGAACTCGGCGAAACCGACCCGGACGCTGAAAGCATCGAAGCGTAATATCTTGAGAACTTTCGCGGTGAGATGCCGCGCCGCAAAGGCCAGCCCCCATCCCGCCACCAGGGTGATGACTGCCGCCGCCAAGGGAGGCAAGCCACGCCACAAGGTTCCGAACATCATGGACAGTTCGTTCATGGCCTTCCTCCTTCCATAGGTTCCAGCTCGTCGGAATCAGCGACTATCCGGTGGATCTCCTTCAGAGAAAGGCCCGCCAGACCCAGGCTCTCCACCGTACGACCCTCTGCGGCGTAGTCTCGGCCGTGAAGTAGCGATCCAAGCTGAACCACCATCTGCGTGGTTGGTGTGGGTACCCCCAGTGCCGCCCCGATGGAGACGATGGGCACGAGGCTCATCGGCACATCTTCCCAAATGTAGCGGTGAGCGATGGATAGTGGCGCCTTGATTCCTCGGTAGGCCTCCGTGTGGTGGATCGCCTCATGGAGATCCCGGCCCGGAGAATCGTAGCTCAGATAGAGCCACTCCCGGGCGGAGACGCTGCGCACACCCAGAGCGCGGGCCACATCAAGGCGCTCTTGGTCGATGCGCTCGAGAATCTTGGCTACAGAGGGCGTGATGCCCTGCAAGTAGTACTCGAAGTCGCCCTTGGTCTCCTCGATCCATCCTGCGTTGAGAATGGTGAGAGCCGGGTGGAAGATTGCTCCGATATTCTCCATGCTTGTTGCGAGCACGTTCCCACCGGCCGTGAACTGGGGGAAGGCACCCCGGAGAACCGCCAGAGTCTCGGGGATCCAGTACGAGGGAAGAGTGGCCACAGGGACCTCGTTCTTGATCCGAAAGATCCGTGCAGTGTGCCGGTTGATCGCCCGCGAGGCGTAGATGAAGGTCTGGGCTTCTGCGATCACGGGACGGGCCACAATACTCAAGTCCAGCAGGACCTTACGGAACTCCAGCGCGCCACCAGTGCGCCCCGGGTTCAAGAGCACGACTTGGCCATCTCGCAGGAAGGGCGCCATGACGTGAGCCAGGGGTGCATGGGCCGTGGCTGGGGTGACGACCATGATGACATCTGCGTCCTCCAGCGCCTCGCCCATGTCGGCAGTGGCGCGCCGAATCGGGCCGAACCCGGTGACCTCCCCTTCCACCTCGACACCACCATGCCAACGCACACCGGCCAGCTGGTCCTCGGTGCGATTATAGAGGGAGACCGGAAAGCCCATGATGCCGAGATGCCCGGCCATGGCGAGGCCGCCGTTTCCGGCGCCTGCCACGCAGAAGGAGACACGGTCGACACGAGCGGCCGCCGCACGCAGGGGGCCTAGGATGCGGGGGTCGCGTTCACCGGACATGAGACGTCTTCTCCGCAATGATTGCCACTCGCTCCCGGGCTGATATTGGCTGACCTTCGGCGTCGACGGTCCTCATCCCACCATCCACCAGTCGGGTGGACCAGGCGGTGGCTTCGGGAAACTCCTTCCGGCAGGCCCACAGGTATGGCAGGGGCAGGTACCCGGAAGCCAGGATGTCGTAGAGTCCCTTCGCTGAGCAGGGGTCCGGGACGGCGACCTCAATGGCGTGTAGAAGCGTGGAGGCTTCCTCCATTAGCCATTCTGTGCGAGCTGACACCTCCAGATCACGTCCCATATCGGGCATGTGCCCCGCCCTCCTCAAGCGGCGGTACTCGGACAGGGCGTGCCGCGTGATGCGGATGCTCTCATCCACCACTGGTGGGTCCGCCAAGCGCGTGGCCTCCGAGTAGCTGACGACATGGATGATGGAAGGGCTTGCGGGATTGTTGGGCTCTATGTCATCCATCATTGCGGTCACAGCGGCGAGCTGAACCTTCGCCTTTTCCTCGTCTCGCGAGAAGTAATCGAGACCGCCACGGGGTTGCAGGAGCACGCGGAAAGAGGGGCCCTCCAAACCCCGGACTAGTTTGAGTAGGGCACGGGCCTTGGCGAGGTCCTGTACACCCCAGGTGTATTTCGGGGTATTGAGCATCACCTGGAGTACCAGAGTCCGAACACCCGCCTCCTTGGCGGCGCGGGCAGCCAAGTAACCCGACACCACATAGCCTGTGTCATCGCAGCCGCGGAAAGCGAAGTGATGGGGTACGTTGGGTTCGAAGGGCTTGCCAGTGGTCGCGATGTAGCGAAGCACCGCCAAATGCTCCCGGAGATTCTCCCTTACAGGATTTGGACCTCGGCCATCGAGCTGGCAGAACCACCAGAAGGAAAGGGCATGCCAGGCGATGTCCAGGGTTTCCTCGTAGATCCACGCCATGCGTTCCAGACGCGTAGTTCCTGCGTAGATCCTCACAAGCATGGGACGCGCCGCCTCCCACACCTCGGCAAGTTCGCGTGTGGAGTTCAGGGGCACACCGCCCCCGTTGGGTCGGTCCCCCCACTCTTCGCCGAAGGCTTCCTGGGTGAGCTGGGAAGTGCCGATGGACAGGACGTCTAGCAGGCCCGACGTCGCGAGTCGCCGAGTCCAATCCAGGAACAGAGCCACCGCCTCCTTGCGATCGGGGAGGTAGGGCCCAACGTGAGCCCGCATCAAAGGCGGCAAGCCCATGGCCTCGCCGTGGGCGATCCTGGCAAGGAGACTGTCCCCTCGCTCTCCGAAGCGGGGGTAAGTGCGCTTCACGGGCGCTATGGCATGGTGGGCGCCTGACCGGATCAGCTCTCGACCAAAGGTCATCCGTGCTTCGTCATAGGCAGCTTGGGCCGAGAGCAAGGTGGGCAGGTCATGGTGTGGGATGCCGAGAATATTCAGGCTTTCCAGCAGAGTCTCGTCGCCTCGGAAGACGCCGTCGATCCGAGGGTGCCGCTCCAAGACGAGGTCGCACGCAGAGGGAAGCCCTGCGAAGTAGAGAGCCCCGACCGGGCCTCCATCAGCGGCTAGCAGGTGGGCCTTGTGCAGACGTTCCACGAGCCGGTCGAACAAGCGAGCTCCATCCTCCGGGTCCAACCGGTAGCTGAAACCAAGGGCCGTAATACCCTTGCCCTGGATCCAGTCTTTCAGGACGCGGACAGATGCAAATTCCTCTCCCTGCGCGATGGAATCGCGCACCTCTTGCTCTGCCACGATAGCTGGAAGGCCACATTGCCTCACCAGTTGCTCGATCGAACTGACTCCGAGCGTGTGGGCATCCAGGCTTGAATGAATAAGGCCCAGACGATCGTTGGGTCCCAAATGGCGACACATGGCCATGGCAGCTCTCCTCGGGCAGTGATGCTGCCCATGAAGGAGAAGGCGGCCCGACCTTCCCGGTTCCTGCCGCGCGTGGAGTGGAACGCGGCACACCTTTGCGAATATAGAAACTCCGACCCAGGAGGGTCGTAGGCTTTCCATGCGAGTGGGTCGAGTAGGTGAAAGGTTCCCTCGCAACGGAAGACCCGGCCCCAGTGGCTTTCTTGTGCTCTATGGAACAATGGGGACCACGCGATTTGAGAGATATGCCCATGCCCTTCGCCCTGCTCGTTGCCGACCCCTTCGCAGGAACCCTCGCCTTGATGGCTCTTGTTTGGCTGGTCGCCAAACTGGGAGGAGAGATTGCGCTGCGCCTGAGATTGCCTGCGGTCGCCGGAGAACTGTGCGCGGGATTGCTGCTCGCCGTCTGCGCTCGAATGGTCCCCGGATTCCCGGACCTGGCCAAGTCTGGCGCCGCCGAAACCCTCGCTAACTTGGGCGTCATCGTACTGATGTTCGCCGTGGGGCTGGAATCCACGGTGCCCCAGATGATGAGCGTAGGATTGCCTTCCCTCCGGGTGGCGGTAATCGGTGTAGTGGTGCCCATGATCGCTGGGTTCGGAGGCGCCTGGCTGCTCCTCCCAGCTGGGACACCCATCGTGGTGGACCTGTTCATCGGTGCCTGCCTGTGCGCCACGTCTATCGGCATCAGCGCCCAGGTCCTACGGGAGCAAGGAGCAGCCTCATCGTTCGAAGGTCGCGTCATCGTGGGTGCGGCGGTCATCGACGATGTGCTGGGTCTGCTAGTGCTGGTAGGTGTGAGCGGCGCGGTGACTGCCCTGGGCTCGGCCACGGGCCTTCCCTGGGGCAGCATGGGCCGAACCCTGGGAATGGCCTTCCTGTTCCTGGGATCGGCACTGACCCTGGGGAGATGGGCCATCCCCCACCTCTTCCACCTGGCCAACCGCTTCCGCAGCGAGCAACTCCTCCTGCCCCTTGGCCTCGCCTTTGCCTTCCTGCTCGCCTGGCTGGGAAGTCTGGCCGGGCTGGCCACCATCGTGGGGGCCTACGCCGCGGGATTGATCCTCGAACCTGCGCACGTTCATCTCCTGGAGCAGCGGGAGGCCCAAAGGCTGGAGGACCTCGTGCATCCTCTGGTGACCACCTTCGCTCCGGTCTTTTTCGTACTCATGGGGGCCAAGGTGGACCCCGCCTCCCTGGTGGCTCCAGACACCCTCCTTTTCGCGGCGTTGCTTGCCCTCTTGGGTGTCCTGGGCAAGTACGTGTCCGGTCTCGGCGCGGGGAGAGGGTTCCGAACATCGGTCGTGGGCTGGGGTATGGTTCCCAGGGGGGAGGTTGGTCTGATCTTCGTTGCGGCTGGAAGCACACTGATGGTCGATGGGAGAGCGCTCCTTTCTCTAGAGGTTCAGGCCGGTGTTGTGGGCGCCCTGTTGCTCACCACCGTGGCTGGACCCATGGGACTAGGATGGGTCCTCCGTCGATCAGCACCCAAGTCCTAGAATGGGATGACACCCAGAGGAGTGGCCCGTGCCCGTCAAGCCCACTACCAGAGAAGAAGAGTTTTTCGCCAAGCAGGAGTTCGAGCGTCGCAGAAAGGCCGCGCAGGAGCTGGAGAAACACCTGGCCTCGCAGGAGTTGGTGCGGCTCAAGGAGCTTCACTGGATGCGATGCCCCAAGGATGGTATGGAACTGGTGGAAGTAGAGTTCCACGGCGTGAAGGTGGACCAGTGCAGCCATTGCGGTGGCGTGTTCCTGGATGCTGGCGAGATGGACGACGTGGCCGCTGCGGAAAAGGGTGGCTTCCTCAGCAGCCTGGGTTCCTTCTTCAAGGGCTGAATGTCCATCCGGAGCCAGGCCTCGGACCTCTGGCATAGGCTCATGCTTCATGGGCAGCGGAACAAGTTGCCCTTCTCCGAAGGCAACCAAGTCCGACCGCTACTCGATGGGGCCGAAATCCTGGGAGCCCTCCGCAGCTTGATTGCCGAGGCCCAGGCCACACTCCACTTCGAGATCTACGCATGGGCCGACGACGAGACCGGGCGCTGCCTCCTGACCGAACTCGAGGCCGCCAGGGAGCGCGGCGTCCAGGTGAGGGGTATGGTAGACCACTTGGGAAGCTGGAGCGCTCTCGAGATGCTGAAAGCCTCTCGTCTGAACCTGAGGTTCTACCATCCCATCAGTTGGCGCCTGCCTTGGCGCCTCTGGCACCGGCGGAACCACCGGAAGCTGCTCATTGCCGATGGCGCCAGCGCCGTGGTGTCCAGCGCCAACTGGGCGGATGCCTACAACTGCGGCATCAACACCAGTTGCTACCGAGATCTGGGTCTTGAACTCCAGGGACCCGTCGTGCTGCAGCTGGAGGAGGATTTCCGCCGGTCCTGGACCCGGACTGGGGGCGAGGTCCTGGCTCCGGGACCCGGAATCATCTGCAAGGGGTGCGGCTCTGAATGGATCGAGGGCGTGGATATCCAGCTGGTTTCGAGCCTGAATGGAGGGGGCCGGGCTCTCCGGAGGCACCTGCTACTGATCATCAAGCAGCTTCGGCACCGGGCCCTCATCGCCAATGCCTACTTCATCCCGGATCCACAGTTCCTGAGGGTTCTCCTGCGGGCGGCCCGCAGGGGGATTGAACTAGACCTCATTGTGCCCGGGGATTCGGACCATCCTTTTGTGCAGGCCGCCAGTCGGGCCACCTTCGGGAGGCTAGCGAAGGCCGGCGTCCGGATCTGGGAGCGCCAGGAGCGCATGCTCCACGCCAAGGTCGCGGTGCTGGACGAGGATCTCGCGGTGCTGGGCAGTGCCAACCTGGACTCCCGCAGCTTTCGGCACAACCTGGAGCTTAACCTGATGCTCCGGAGCCGCGACCTGACTGTGATGGTGGAGGCGGCCCTGGAGGCGGAACGCCGGAACAGTCAGTCTTGGAGCGGGATCAAGCCAATCCGGTGGAGCTGGTTCCAGCGAACAGCTTATCTTTTCTGGTGGTGGCTGTAGCTGCACCGAAGCGTCCACCGCAGACCTTCAGGAGATGGAGGCCTGCCGGAAGGACGTCAAGGGTGTTGTGGAGATGATCTCCCAGAAATCCCAGATCTATTCACGGATCTACAACATCTCCCAATACCTTGATCGGCCCCTCCTGCTTGCCGGCGCAAATCAGCTTCGCCGTAAAGCCGCCGCTGGGACCGACAGAGTGTCCCCGAAGTGGTATCGGGAGAACCTGGATATCAACATCAACAAGCTCATCGAGGAGGTGAAGAACAAGACCTACCAGCCTTATCCCGCTCGCCGAGTGTCCATCCCCAAAGACGATGGATCACTGCGGTATCTCGGGATCCCTGACGCTATCCATATAGGGCGTTGTTCGCCTGGACGACACCTCGACTTCCCACCGCCCAGGCGCTTGTTGCTGCCGCCCCTGTAAACACCCCGCAGAATGGCTCTGATCAACTCGCGTATGGGATCCCAGGGGAGGAGGGGTGGGATAAATCCATCCCATAAATACACCACAAGCGGGGGAACCCGATGCTCAAACAAAGGACTTACACGCACCTGAACGCACCCAGAAACCCTGAAGTGCACTCGGTTTCAGGTACAGGGGAAAGCCCCGGAGACCTAGTGTCCACGGGGCCTTCGATCTGGGGCGGCTGAAGGGATTCCCCTCCGGGCCGCTCGGCTGGCTGCGCACGGGCCTCCCGCTGCGCGGAACCGCTCGGGACGCGGGGCGTCCCTCGCTGGCCCTGCCTGCGCGCCATCCGAGATTCGAATCCCTTCCGCCGCCATCGACAACGAAGGCCCCCGAAGGGGCCATGTTGGGGCGGCTGAAGGGATTCGAACCCTCGACACCTGGAATCACAATCCAGTGCT
>DAOPZL010000042.1:11918-23630 GCA_035353395.1 Holophaga sp. | reverse complement strand
CCGGAGGACGCCCAGCTGAAGGCGTTCCTGGACTCCTTCGCGGTGCTTCCCTAGCTGAGCAGGCGCGCGACGGCCGAAACGAGGTGGCCGGCCTCGGCCCGCGCACTGAGGACGGGATGCGGGCCGGGCACGGCGTCCCCGACCCCCAGGAAGGGGACTCCGGCGATCCGCGCCGCCTCGCGGTCGTGGGGCCGGTCCCCGACGTAGAGGTGGGGGCCGGGGTCGTCCGCGAGGGCCTTCCTGATGAGCCCCGCGCGGTCGAGGCCGGGCAGGCTGCCCAGCCGGGGGATGCGCGGATCCACCTCCAGGAGTCCCGCCTTGAAGTCCAGCACCGACGGCGTGTTGCCGGAAACGAGCCAAACCTTGTGTCCGGCCTCCACGAGCTGCGCCATGCCCGCGATGAGGCCCCGGAAGGCCTCGGGGCTCCGCCCCTCGGGGGAGTAGGTCTCCCTGAAGCGGAGGAGGCAGGCGCGGTCGTACTCCTGGTAGGCGCCGGCCGGCATCGCCTTGCCGAACCGGCGGCGGTGCAGCTCGTCCACGATCTCCCAGTCGGTGGAGCCCGCGCAGGCCGCCAGGTCCTCGGCCGTGGGCTCCTCGCCCCAGAGGTCCCCCAGGGCCCGCCGCAGGAGCACGTAGCCCCGCCCGAAGGAGCCGATGGTGCCGTCCAGGTCGAAACAAAGGGGCATGGCGCCTCGCGTGATCCGGTTTCCATCCTAGCCTGGTCGCGGGGGGGTCGTGTCCCGGGAGGGCATCGCCGGTAGACTGGCTCCTTCGGAGGAAGCACCCATGACGAAGCCCGCCGGCCGGCTCGACTGCCAGGAGACCGCGCAGTACTACCGCGACCTGGTGCGCCAGAACGTGAAGGAGCTGGGGTTCGCCCCAGGCCTCGCGGTGGTGCTGGGAAGCGAGGACCCGGGCAGCGTCCTCTACCGCAACCTGCTGATCCGCGACGGCGACGAGCTGGGCTTCATCGTGAAGCCCTGCCTGGTGCGGAGCAGCCTGGAGGCGGCCAAGCTCATCGCCCAGCTCAACCAGGACAAGGCCACGCACGGGATCTTCGTCTTCTACCCTCTGGGCTTCCCGGACCTCAAGGACGACGAGGTGATGGATCTCGTCGACCCGGGCAAGGACATCGAGGGGCTCCACAGCATCAACATCGGCTACCTCGCGAAGTTCCGGAAGCGGCTCGGCCGGGAGCGGCGGGCCATCATGCCCTGCACGGGGCGCGCGGTCCTCAAGGTCATCAAGCAGGGCTACGGGGAGGACCATCTCGCCGGCAGGACGGTCCTGGTCGTCAACGACAGCCTGCGCATCGGCAGGCCCCTCGCGAACATGGTGGCCAACCTGCGCGGGACCCCGATCCTCTGCCATCGGGACTCGAATCCGCAGCACCTGGAGTCCTTCATCCGGCTGGCCGACGTCATCGTCAGCGCCGTGCCGGTGGAGGGCTACCGCATCCCCGCCGGGCTCATCCGGGAGGACGCCCTCTGCATCGACCTGAGCCACGAGGGGAACTTCGATTTCGAGGCGCTCCGCGCGCGGGGCATCGCGTTCACGGACAACGCCCGGAACAGCGTGGGAAGGGTCACGCGCGCCATGGCGCTCCTGAACCTCACCTACGCCGCGGGCTGGTAGGGATCCGCCGGGGGATCCGGGATGCGCTACCCTGGATGGATGCCCCCGCCAGGCCGCCGGGAACCGGATCGGCGCGGGGACCGGAGTCGTGGATGCGTTCGCAGCTTGTCCTTCTTGTCCTCGCCCTGTCCGCCTGCCTGCACGGTGCCGCGTCGGACCAGGGGATGCTGCGATACCGCGCCGTCCTGACCTACCGGGACAACCGGGAGCCGGTGGTCGCCGAGTTCCTCCTGCGGACGACGCCGGTCGCCAAGGTCCGGAACCGGACGAAGAAGCCGCGGATGGGGGGATGGCGCCTGGAGCCGATCCAGCGCCTGGACGCTCCCGGTTCCCAGGCGGTCGTGCTCCTGCGGCTGGAGCGGCTGCTGTACCTCTCGGGGCCGGCGCCCGATCTCGTGGCGAAACCCGTCTTCGCCCGCTACGGAGCCAGGCGGTGCCAGGTCTGGCATGTTCCGATCCCCCCGGGCCTGCAGGCGGAAGCCAGCCTGGTCACGGCGGCCCCCGGCCTCCTGGCCTTGTCCTCCTTCAGCGGCCGCTTCGACAAGGGGGAACTGGCGACCCTGGACCTGCGGCTGGTGGACTTCCGTCTCCCCCGCAGGGCCTCGCCGGCGGAGCGCGGCATGGCCCTGCTCGGCACTCTCAGGCGCCTCGCGAAGGCCCCCGAGAGCTTCGAATCCGGGAACGAAAGCCCCGAGGTCGTCGAATAAGGCCGCGGGCGGGGACGCCGAGGAAGATCCCGGCGGGGTATGATTTCTTTTTGGGGGCACCATGGCGTTCAAGGACGAATGCGGCGTATTCGGCATCTGGCCGGCCGCCGAAGCATCCCGCAAGGCCTACCTGGGGCTTTACGCGCTCCAGCACCGGGGACAGGAAGCCGCGGGGATCTGCACCCGGGACGGCCGCAAGCTGAATCTCTACAAGGGCCAGGGCCACGTGGCCGACGTGTTCAGCGAGAGCACCCTGGACAACCTCAAGGGCGACGCCGCCATCGGGCACACGCGCTATTCCACGACCGGCGGGAACGTGGCCTCGGCGGCGCACCCCTTCCTGGTGCAGGGGCGCTTCGGCCAGCTGGCCCTCTGCCACAACGGCAACCTGACCAACACGGAGACCCTGCGCGAGCGCCTCATCCAGAAGGGGCAGGTCTTCAGCAGCCCTTCGGATTCCGAAGTCATCCTCGCGCTCATCAACCGCGCCAAGGCCCGGACCCTGCCCGAGGCGGTCGTCGAGGCTCTCCGGCAGGTGGAAGGCGCCTATTCGCTGCTGATCCTCTCCGAGGAACTGCTGATCGCCGCCCGGGATCCCCACGGCTTCCGGCCCCTCGCCCTCGGCAGGCACGGCGAGTCCTTCGTCCTGGCCAGCGAGACGACGGCCTTCGACCTCCTGGAGACCCGCTACGAGCGGGAGGTGGAGGCAGGGGAACTGCTGGTCCTGAGCATGGACGGCGCCCGCTCGATGTACCCGATGGAGCGCGTGAGGCCGAAGCCCTGCGTCTTCGAGCACGTCTATTTCGCGCGCCCGGATTCCCTGGTCTTCGGCCAGAGCGTCCTGTCCACGCGCCGCATGATGGGGCGCCTCCTGGCCCGGCGCCATCCGGTGGAGGCGGACTACGTCATCCCGGTGCCCGACTCCGGCGTCCACGCGGCCCTCGGCTACGCGGACGAGAGCGGCATCCCCTTCGAGTTCGGGCTCATCAGGAACCACTACGTGGGCCGCACCTTCATCGAGCCCAAGCAGCAGATCCGCTCCTTCGGCGTGAAGGTGAAGCTGAATCCCGCGCGGGAGCTGCTCAACGGCAAGCGCGTGATCCTGGTGGACGACAGCCTCGTCCGGGGCACCACCAGCCGGAAGATCATGCAGATGGTCCGCAACGCGGGCGCCAAGGAGGTCCATCTCCGCATCAGCAGCCCGCCGACGACGCACTCCTGCTTCTACGGCATCGACACGCCCACCCGGGAGCAGCTCATCGCCAGCCACAAGAGCACGGAGGAGATCTGCCGCTTCATCGAGGCCGATTCGCTGGGCTACCTCACCCTCGAGGACCTGCAGGCCGCCATGAAGGACGGCGACGGCCTGGGCTTCTGCTACGCGTGCTTCACCGGCGAGTACCCCGTCGTCCCGAAGGACGGCAAGACCACGTGCGGCTGATGGAAGGACCCACCGGCGAACTCCAGGAACGTTTCGAGGACGGGCTGCGCTTCATGGCCGCCGCCCTGGCGCTGCGGGCGGACCGGCGCAGCGTGCCCGCGGCGATCAGCGCGGCGTGCGATTCCGTGCGCTGCTTCCTGAAGATCTTCGAGGCGGCGGCGGAACGGCACCTCCCGGACCCGCGCGGGGAGCTTCCCCGGCTGCGGGACCAGTGCACGGCCCTGCTCCATCTGGGGCAGGATCCCGCGGACGCCCTCGACCACGCCCTCGAGGCCGCCCGCCTGGCGCGGGACGAGGCGGCCCGGCTCCTGCCGCGATTGATGGCCGGGAGCGGGGAGAGCGACTGGCCATGAATCTCGCGATCCTCGGCCCCACCGCGTCCGGCAAGAGCGCGCTGGCGGCGGAGGCCGCGCGGCGGATCGGGGGCGTCGTGGTGAACGGGGATCCCTTCCAGTCCCTCGCGGGCATTCCCGTCGGCACGGGGCAGCCCGGCGACGAGGAACGGCTGGGCGTGCCGCACCTGGGCTACGGCGTCCTCCCCCTGACGACGCGCCTCAACCCGGCGGATTTCGGCGCCCTGGCCAGGACCTGGCTCGCCCAGGCGGGCCTGCCGGTGCTGGTCACCGGATCCGGGCTCTACCTCCGCGGCATCTGGGAGCAGCTGGACGACCTGCCCGAGGTTCCTCCGCGCCTCGTGGCACAGGTCAGGGAATGGCACAGGCTCGTGGGGGCGCCCCGGCTCCACCGCTACCTCGAGGGCGTGGACCCGGTCCGGGCCGCGGCGCTGCATCCCAACGACGGCTCCCGCGTCCAGCGCGCCCTCGCCCTGTACTTGGCTTCGGGCAGGCGACCATCCGACCTGCTGTCCGGCGTCCCCCGGGGCGTGCCCGCGGGCTGGCGCGCCCTGCTGGTGCTGCCTTCCCGGGAACGCCAGCGGGAGCGGGTCCGGCGCCGCGTCCGGGCCATGGTGGCGCAAGGCTGGCGGGCGGAGGTGGCCCGGGCCGTCCAGGAAGGGTTCTCGGAGGACCTGCGGCGGCTCAGGCCCCTGGGATACGTGCAGTGGCTGGACGGAGGTCCCGCCGCGGACATCGAGGCCCGCATCGTGCTGGAGACCCAGGCCTACGCCAAGCGGCAGGGCACCTGGTTCCGCAACCAGCTTCCCGGCGTTCCGGCCTGGGATCCGGACCGGGAGACGGTGGAAGAGGGGATCGCGAAGCTCCTCGGCTGAGTCCGCCGCGGCGGGTCAGAATCCGAGCCCCAGCATCACCAGGAAGAGCCCGATGAAAGTGCAGCAGGCGGCCAGCAGGGGGGTGTAGGCCGCGCAGATGCCCCGCCAGGTGTCCGTGCGGTGGATGCGGGCCAGACCCATGCCCAGGAAGGCGGGCCCCGCGAGGGCGGCCAGGGAGCCGATGATGGGGATGAAGCCCACGAGCATGAAGAAGCCCAGGAAGTAGCCCGTCAGGCGGATGGTCGCGGCGGCTCCCTGCCCGTGCTTCAGCCCTCCCCAGAGCCAGAGGCAGCCGTGGCTGAGGCCGCCGATGACGAACATGTTGACGAACTGCAGCAGAGGGAGGAGGAGCAGGTAGACCAGGGGCGCCAGGCCGAAGAGCCATGCGGTGAACTGGCCGGCGTCGCGCCCCTCGCCCAGCAGGCCGATGACGAGCACGACCAGGCTGAAGACGGCGGAGAGGGCGAGGAAGAGCAGGAAGATCGGGATGGTCAGGACGATCTGGAATCGCCAGGGGGCGCTGAACCCGGTGGTGAGGGGCACCCGTTCCGCGAGGCCCTGGGGGTTCCTGAAGAGGGCGGTGAACATCGCCCAGACCCTGTGCCAGAAGCGGGGCTCGGCCTCGAGGTCCTCGAAGGGGACCGGGCGCAGCGCCTCCGGGTCCAGGATGCCGGGCGCTTCCGTGAGGTCGGCCTCCGGGGCCTGGTACGGGTTGAATTCCTCGGGAGTCATGCCGCTCCTTTTGCGGTTTCGACGAGGCTTTCGATGTTCCGCCGCACCTCCTGGAGGAGGGCGTCCCGGTCCGGGAAGGCCGCGGGGTCCACCGGTTTCCCGACGAGGATCGTGTAGCGCCCCGGCCGGAGGCGCAGGGAGCCCGGAGGCAGGGCCTTGAATCCGCCCACCGTCGCGAGGGGCACGATGGGGACGCCCGCGTCCAGGGCCATGGCGAACCCGCCCTTCTTGAAGGGGCCCAGCCGGCCGGTGCGGGTGCGGGTCCCCTCCGGGAAGATCACCACCGTCTTGCCCTCGCGGATCTGCGCAGCGGCCTGCTTGATGCCGTGGAGGGCCCGTTCCCGCCTGCCGCGGTCGATGAAGATGGTGCCGCCCAGCCCCGCGGCCCAGCCGACGAGGGGCACCCACTTCAGCTCCTTCTTGGAGATGTAGACCGCGGGCACGGGCAGCGCCGAGATGAGCACCGGCGGATCGAGGTTGCTCTCGTGGTTGGACATGAAGATCACCGGCTGCCGCTCGGAGCGGATGGCCTCGGGCAGGTTCTCCCACCCGCGCAGCTCCAGCTTCACGCCCCCGATCCAGAACATCTGGCGGGCCCAGAGGGGGCCGATGGCGAAGAAGGCCCGTTTGCCGCCGAGGAACGGCGCCGCCAGGAGGATGGCCAGGGCGTCGAGCAGGACGGTCAGCACGCCCCAGGGCATCAGCAGGACGCCCCAGATCCATGTGCTTCGCAGCTTCGACACACCGCCTCCCGCTTTATTGAATCCTATCGCGGCCGGATCACCAAGCGGCGCGGAGAAGAAACCTGGGGCGGCGGCTCAAGGAATGGGGTCGTCCCCCCCGTGGGTGAGGGGCGAGCAGCGGATGATGCGCCAGGTCGTGAGCAGGCCCCCGCGCAGCGTCCCGTACTTCCGGATGCAGCCCAGGCCGTAGTGGCTGCAGGTGGGGCGGAACTTGCACTGGGTGCCCAGGACCGGGCTCAGGGTCAGCTGGTAGACCCGGATGGCGCCGCGCAGGACCCAGGCCGTGGGCTGCAGCCGGACGGGCAGGAGGGACTCCGCCAGCAGCAGGAGCCCCGCGACCAGGAAGGCATGGTTCCCGACCCACTGCACGGATCTAGGCCTTCTGCTCATGCTCGGACTTCAGCCGCCTGGCTTCCTCCAGGAAGGCGGGGACGAGGTCCTCCTCCTTGACCTTCCGGATCAGTTCCCCCTTGCGGTAGATGCGCCCCTCGCCGGCGCCGCCGGCGACGCCCAGGTCCGCCTCGCGGGCCTCCCCGGGGCCGTTCACCACGCAGCCCATGACCGCGTAGGTGACGTGCTCGTGGTTGATCTCCCGCAGGCCCGTCTCGATCTCCTTGGCGATGCGCCCCAGGTCGATCTGCGTGCGTCCGCAGCCCGGGCAGCTGACCATGCGGAAGCCGCCGGAGCGCAGCCCGAGGGCCCGCAGCATCTCGTGGCCGACCCGGCACTCCTCGGTCCCCTCGCCGGTCAGCGAGACGCGGATGGTGTCGCCGATGCCCTCCGCGAGGAGGATGCCCATGCCGATGCTGCTGAGGATCGTGGCGGCCCAGGGCGTGCCCGCCTCGGTGATCCCGAGGTGCAGCGGGTAGTCCACCTGCCGGGCCAGCAGCCGGTAGGCCTGCACCGTGCGGGGGACGTCGCTGGCCTTGAGGCTGAGCTTGGTGTCGCGGAAGCCTTCCTTCTCGAGGAGCTCCAGGTGCCGGAAGGCGCTCTCCACCATGGCTTCCGGCGTGGCGTGTCCGAACTTCTCCAGGAGGTCCTTCTCGAGGCTGCCGCCGTTGACCCCGATGCGGATGGGGATGCCCTTCTCGCCGGCCTTGTCCACCACGGCCTTCACCCGCTCCCGGCCGCCGATGTTGCCGGGGTTGATGCGCAGGCAGGCCGCCCCGCCGTCGGCCGCCGCCAGGGCCAGCCGGTAGTCGAAGTGGATGTCGGCCACCACGGGGATGGGGCTCCGGGCGCAGATCTCGCGGAAGGCCTCGCCCGCCTTGGCCGTGGGCACGGAGACCCGCACGATCTCGCAGCCGGCGGCGGCGTAGTCGTAGATCTGCCGGACGGTCGCCTCCACGTCCCTGGAGTCGGTCTTCGTCATGCTCTGCACCGGGATCGGCGCGTCCCCGCCCACGGGGACGCCTCCCACCATGATCTGGCGCGACTTCCGCCGCGGAGCCAGGGGCTTGAGTTCGAGCTCGGACATCGGGGATCCTCCCGGCACGCGCGGCCGGCAAGGATCCAGTCTACTCCAGCATGAAGTCGTCCTCGGGGCCGAGTCCCTGGCTGCTGAGGGCCAGGTCCAGGATGCGGCCCTTCACGTAGGGCTTCGTGATGTAGGTGTTCAGGTGCTGGATCTGGCTCAGGACCCTGCCGGTACTGCTCAGGCATTCCCGCAGGGCCAGCATCTGCTGCCGGGTGGGCGGCTCGGGGTTCTTGAGGATGTGGTCCACCAGGATCTGGGCCGCGGCCAGGGGCTGGGCCAGCTCGTGGGCCGTGCCTCCGGCGACCTCCAGGAGGGCTCGGTGCCTTTCCCCGGCCAGGGCCGCCTCGTCCTGGCGGCGCAGCCGCACCAGCATCCGCAGCTTGGCCAGGAGCTCCGGGAAGGCGTAGGGCTTGATCAGGTAGTCGATGCCTCCGGCCTCGATGCCCTCGGTGATCCAGTCCTGGCCGACGCGGACCGCGCTCAGGAAGATCAGGGGGGTCCGCTCGTTGAGCGGCAGCTGGCGGATCTGCCTGCAGGCTTCGATGCCGTCCATGCCCGTGAGGCTGACGTCCATCAGGATGCCTTCGAAGCCCTGCTCCCTGCAGTGCTCGATGGCCTCTTCCGCACTCTGGGCCAGGGTCAGGACGAACGGCTGGTGCTTCAGCTCCACGCCCAGCACCTTGAGGTTGCCGGGCAGGTCGTCGACCACCAGGATGCGGCCGGGGTTCTCCGGAGAAGGGGCGTAGGAATCAGACATGGGGCTCTCCCATGTCTCCACGTTATCGGAGAGTCCCCGGTTCGTCATCCATCCTGGCCGGACTACCTGATCAGGTTCAGGACTTCCTGCAGCAGCGTGTTGGCGGTGGTGATGACCCGGCTGTTCGCCTGGTAGCCCTGCTGGGTCACGATCATCTGGGTCAGCTCCGTGGCCGTGTCGACGTTGGAGAGTTCCAGGCTGCTGCCCTGGATGTAGCCGCGCCCGCCGGCGTTGGCCGTCGCGATGTTCGCGGAGCCGCTGGCGATGGTCTCGGTCCAGCAGTTGCTCCCGGCCTTCTGGAGGCCGTTGGTGTTGGTGAACATGGCCAGGGCCACCTGGGCGATCACGACGTTCTGCCCGTTCGAGAACTGGCCGATGATCTCGCCGTCGTTGCTCACGGAGAGGCCTTCCAGGGTGCCGGCGGCCATGCCGTCCTGGGTGCTGGCGGAGGTCTGGGAGGCGGTGGCGGACTGGGTCATGTAGGACTGGTCGAAGGTCAGGGTCTGGGCCGCGGAGCCGTTGCTCCAGGTGAGGTCCATCTGGTGGTTCACGGTGGTCGCCGCCGCGGTGTCGAGATTGCCGTCGGAGTCGAAGGTCAGGTGGCTGGTCCAGGCGTTCGTCGTCCCCGAGTTGTAGACGGTGGCGGCATCGGCCACGGTGGCGCTGACGTCCCATTCGTTCGAGGCGGTCTTCGTGTAGGTGAGCTGGACCGTGTGCGCGTTGCCCAGGCTGTCGTAGATGTCGATGCTGCTGGTGAAGGTGCCGTTCACCGCCGCGCCCGCGTCCAGGTTGGTGGTGAAGCCGACGTTCTGGGTGGGCGTCGCGGAGATGGCCTGGTAGGCCGAGAGGTTGATCGGGGCGGCCGTCAGGGAGGTGTTCACGGAGGGGGGGGTCCCGGCCCGGAGCCAGCCCATCACGTTGTAGCCGGAGGAGTTGACCAGGTTGGAGTTCACGTCCAGCGTGAAGTTGCCGGCCCGCGTGTAGGCCCTGGTCCCGGCCTGGGTCTGGAGGGCGAAGAACCCGTCGCCCTGGATGGCCATGTCCGTGACGTTGCCCGTGGACTGGGTGGAGCCCGAGGCGAAGTTCTGGGAGATGCTGGCGAGGGAGGAGCCCATGCCGATCTGGTTCGGATTGCCGTTCCCCTGGACGGCGCTGCTCCCCATGGCGGACGAGAAGAGGTCCTGGAAGGTGGCGGAGGATCCCTTGTAGCCGATGGTGTTGAGGTTCGCCAGGTTGTTGCCGATGACGCTCATGGCGCTGCCGTTGGCGCTCAGGCCGGAGAGAGCCGAGTAGAAGGAGGAGTAGATGCTCATGGGGGATCTCCTGGGGAATTAGGCAGAGAACTGGAGGATGTCCGAGAAGTAGTAGCTGTGGTTGCCGGCCATGAAGACGGCGGCGCCGTTGACGAAGGCGACGGACTTCACGGTGACTTCCTGGGTGGTCTGGGTCTTCACCTTGGCGCCGGTGCTGTCCTTGGCCGTCACCTCCACCGTGTAGGTCCCGTCCGCGAGGGTCGCGCCCGAGGAACTCTTCCCGTCCCATTCGAAGGTGTGGGATCCGATGGCCTGGCTGCCTTCGTTCACGGTGGCCACGGTTCTGCCTTCGGAATTCTTGATGGTGAGGACGACGTTGGCCTTCGCAGCCAGGTCCACGTCGACGCTGGCCTTTCCGCCCGCCAGCTCGAAGTCGGAGGTGGCGACCCGGATCTTCTTGCCTATCATGTTCGCGGCCTGGGCCTGGAAGAGGCTCTGGTTCTGGAGCTGCATGCCCTCGAGCAGGGAGTTGGTGTTCTGCGCCTGCTCCAGCTGGGCGTAGGACGTCATCTGCTGGACCATCTGGTTGGTGTCCTGGGCCGCGGTCGGGTCCTGGTTCTCCAGCTGGGCGGCCAGCAGCTTGAGGAAGGCCTCCTTGTCGAGGGTCGAGCTCGCTTTCTTGGTGGTGTCGGTGGTGGAGGTGTTCGTCACGGCTCCGGTTTCCATATCAACTCCAGGTGGTTCGCAAGAACAGGAAGCGTGCCATCACGCGTAGACTTCGATCTGGTGCGGGTCCAGGTATTCCGCCGGGGCAGGTCCGGCCTGCGGGCTGGGTATTTCCTGCTTCGCTTCGGCGAAGGCGGCTCTCGGATAGCTGCCCGTGTTCCAGGCCTGGGAGGACGTCTGGGGCTGGTCCTGCCGGGCGCCGAAGTGGAGGTCGAAACTCCCGAGGCTGAGTCCCTGCGCCTTCAGGGACGCCGCCAGGGAGGCCTTGTGCTCCTGGAGGACCGCCATGCTCGAGGCTTCGGAGGTCCAGAGGCGGGCGTGGACTTCCTGGCCCTCGACCCGCAGCTGGACGGTGACCCGTCCGAGGGATTCCGGATGCAGTTGCAGCTCGGCCTCCTTGGACTTGTTCTGGAGGATCCACCGGACGCTGCCTTCGACCTGGGCGTAGACGGGATCGGCCTTCGCGGAGGGCGCTTCGGTTCGGGTGGTTTCGGTGGTGGATCTGAGGGCTTCCGCCATGGGCTGGGCGAAGCCTTCCGCCGGGGCGGCCTGAGTCTCCCGGGCGGACCCGGTTTCCGCGGTCTTCCCCAGGGCCGCCCAGGAGGTGCCCTCCCGCGCGTTCCAGGCCGACGACTGCGGATCCTTCCCGCCCGAGAGTTCCGTGTCCTGCGCCGGGACGGAGTCGGGCGGCACGCGCCCGGAGGAGGCCGCGATGGGTGCGTGCGCCCTGGTCCGGTCGGGCTTAACCGTGGGGGCCTCCAGCTGCGGGGCCGCCGTCGCCGCGGCGGGCGAAGCGGGGCCTCCAGGGGGCGCGGGGTCCGCGGTCTGCGCCGCCGGGGCGGCCTCGGCAGCATCTGCCGTCCCGAGCAGGGCCGCGGGATCGCCGGGCAGGATTTCGGCCGCCTTCGGGTCCGTGGCAGCGGGTGCCGCCTGGTGCCCGGCGGCGTCGGGGACGGGCGCGGCCTCCGCCCGCCGGGCAGTCCCGGAGGCGGGAGAAGGTGCGTCCGGGGTCG
>DAOPZL010000042.1:0-11818 GCA_035353395.1 Holophaga sp. | reverse complement strand
GCGGCCTCCGCCCGCCGGGCAGTCCCGGAGGCGGGAGAAGGTGCGTCCGGGGTCGCCGGAGTGTCGGCATCCAGGACGAAGGTCTGGCGGAGTTCCCGCGGGAGGGCCTCGGAGGAGGGGGGGGCGGCGGAAAGCGAGGCCGCCTCGGAGGTGACCTGCGGGGATGGGGTGCGGGTGTCCTGGGGGGAAGATGCCGTGTCCCGGTGCACGGGGGCCGCCGGATTGGAACGGGGCGGAGGGGTGTCGGCGGCCACGGCGTTCACGTCGGGATCGAGGCGGGGCGTGTCGAGGGGGACGGACTTCTTGTCGAGGTCGGGCAGGGGCGCCTCGGCGGGAGTGGGCTTCGCGCCGGGGTCAGGCTGGGGCATGGCGGCAAGGACGGAGTCGGCCTGCTGGGCGAGCCCGGCCTGCCCGGAGGCAGGCGGCACGACGGTCGCCTGGGAAGAGCCCGCGGAGGAGGCCACCTCGCCGTCCACAGCGGGTTGCGGGGCGCTTTCCGGAGGAACCGTCCCCTGGACCGAGGGCGCGAAGGCGGCCGCCTGGAGCCAGGCGGGCTGGGATTCCACGGTGACGGGGGAGGGGGCCTCGCCGTCCGGGCTCGACTTGGGTTTCCCGCTGCCCTTGGTTCCGGGGTCCGCCGGGACCTGCGGCATGTCCACGCTCCCTTCGGGCGCAGGCTGGGCGGGAACCACGTCCGGCAGCTGGAGGTCGACCTCGGCAACATTTGCCTTTTCAGCCGGCTTCGCCGTCTCTCCGGCGGGGGTCCCGCTGGAGGAAGGGGTGGGCGGATTCGGCGAGGCGCCGGTTCCAGCCGTCTCGTCCTGGACGGTCTTCCAGCCCCCGTTGGGGACGCTGGCGGTGGGGAGCGTGGCCGGCTGCGCCGCCGAGGCGAGCGAAGTCTGGGCCATGACCTCCGTGAAGGGGGCGGCCGCGGGCTCGGAGGCGTTGCGGCCTCCCGCCTGGGCCTTCAGGGCCGTCGGAGCGATCTCCAGTGTCATGGCCTGCAGCATGCGGACCTCCCGGTCCGCTCCTTCCCGCAGGCCTCGTGCCGGGAAAGGCAGGCGAAAATGACCTAGGCGCCGGGGGTCTGCGCCTTGGACAGGGCTACCCGCTCGGAGAGGCGGCCGGCCAGCTCGGCGCCCCCCTTTTCGAGGTTCGCCAGCTGGTCCAGGAGCTTTCCGGCCTTCTTCGCCTGCATGGAGCCCAGCAGGCTGACGGCCACGCTCTCGTTGCGGGCGGCCAGCTCCTTGAGGGCCTTGGCGGCCTGGGCGGGGTCCATGGCCTCGTAGGTGCGGATGATCTGGGGATCGATGGTCGGCCTCGACCGCTCGCCCTCCAGCTTGGCCAGGGCCTCCTGGACGATCTTCTCGCGGGCCTGGAGGTCGGTGCGGTCCTTGTCCAGGGTGCTCTGGAGGGTGGCCAGGCGCTGCTCCAGCGCGAGCAGGTCCCGCTCCTTCTGGGCCAGGGCCTTCTCGCGGACTTGGAGCTTCTCCGCGAGCTCGGTGACCTTGATGCCTTCCGCCGAGGCCTTGGGCTCCTGGGCGGACAGCCAGAGCACGCCGAAGGAAAGGGCCAGGGGGGCGAGAATCCAGATCCAGGTGCGGGGATTCATGGCGAAACCTCACTTGCGAGGGCGGCGGGGGGCCGCGTCGTATTGAAGCGGTAGCGGAGCACCGCGATCTCGTCCACGTTCCGGAACTCCTCGAGCTGGGCGTCGTGGGCATGCTGCTCCTGGCGTCGCTCCTTCAGGCGCATCAGCATCATGTGCCCCTGGTGCGCCTTGGTCAGGACCCTCCGGGCCTCCGCGACCCGCCGGTCGGCCTCGGCCAGTTCCGCCTGGGTCTGGACGATGCGGTGCTCGAGCACGACCAGGTAGCGTTCGATGGACCGCCAGTGTTCGAGGTCCACGACCTCGCCCTTCGCCACGCGCCGGGCGTTCACCGCGTCGGCGCGCTCCTGGCCGAGCTGCCGGAGCCGGTGCTCGACCAGGTTCCTGGCCTGGACCGTCCTGGCGAAGGCCCGGCGGGCATCCTCCTCCAGGGCCTTCCTCAGCTTGAGGAGGCCCTCCAGGCGGAACCGGAAACGGGTGGCCATCTAGGCCTCGATCCTGCGAAGGGGGGAAGGCAGGCGCGCAGGGAGGGGCGGGGCGCTTTCCCTGCGCGCGCGCGCTCCGTTTTCTCTGCGCCTCCGCCGCGAATCTTCTCTCATACGTTCTGCTTCAGGTAGGGCGTGAGGTCCACGCCGAAGATCTGCCCCATGCCGAGGAGGGTCTGGTGGAAGCTGGAGCCTTCCGCGACGGCCTGCCTCAGGAAGGCCTGGATGGGGGGCTGGAACTGGATGGCCTGGTCGATGGAGGTGCTGGAGCCCTTGGTGTAGGCGCCGATCTGGATCAGGTCCTCCGCGTCGTTGTAGACGGACATCAGGTCGCGGATCTTGGCCACCAGCTGCTTCTGCTCCGGCACCGCCAGGGTGGAGAAGAGGCGGGAGATGCTCGCGAGCACGTCCACGGCCGGGAAGTGGTTCTTGACGGCCAGCTTCCTCGAGAGCACCACGTGTCCGTCCAGGATGCCGCGCACGGCGTCGGAGATGGGCTCGTTCATGTCGTCGCCCTCGACCAGGACGGTGTAGATGCCCGTGATGGATCCCCGGCCTTCGAAGGTGCCGGCCCGTTCCATGAGCCGGGGCAGGAGGGTGAACACGGACGGGGTGTAGCCCCGGGACGAGGGCGGCTCTCCGGCGGAGAGGCCCACCTCGCGCTGGGCCATGGCGAAGCGGGTGACGCTGTCCATCATCATCAGGACGTCCTTCCCCTTGCCCATGAAGTACTCGGCCACCGTGGTCCCCGCGAGGGCGCAGCGCAGCCGGAGCAGGGGAGTCTGGTCCGAGGTCGCCACCACCACGACGCTCCGCTTGAGGCCCTCCTCCCCGAGGTCGTTCTCCAGGAACTCCCGCAGCTCGCGGCCCCGCTCGCCCACCAGGACGATGACGTTGACCTGGGCCGAGGTGTAGCGGGCGATCATGCCCAGGATCGTCGACTTCCCGACCCCGGATCCGGCGAAGACCCCGATGCGCTGGCCCTTCCCCAGGGTGAGCATGCCGTCGATGGAACGGATCCCCGTGGCGAGGACCTCGCCGATGCGGCGGCGGTGCATGGGGTTGGGCGGCTGGCCGTGGATGGGCAGGTGCGCTTCCGGGCGGATGGGAGGGCCGTCGTCCAGGATGCGCCCCAGGGGATCGATGACCCGGCCCAGCAGGGCCTCGGAGACGGGGAGCTGGGGCTGGTGGCCGGTGGCCTCCACGAGGAGTCCGGGGCGGAGGCCCTCCGCGTTCTCGATGGGCATGAGGAGGACCTGCTGGCCCTGGAAGCCCACGACCTCCGCCGTGATGGTCCGGCCTCCGCCCATGTGGATGAGCATCTGCTCGCCCAGGGAGGCCTCCGGCCCCCGGGACTCCACGATGAGGCCCACGACCTTGGAGACGCGCCCCAGGACGTCGCCGGAAGGCAGGCCGCGGACCTGCTGCTTGAGCAGCCCGATGTCCATCAGGCCGGCCCCTTCTCGCGGCAGCGGTGGAGGGTCGCCAGGAGGCGCTCCTTCCGGCGCTCCAGGGTCGCCTCGAGCACGCCCTCGGCGGCTTCCAGGCGCAGGCTGCCGCGGCTCAGCTCCGGGTCCTCCCGCAGGGTGACGCCCTGGTAGCCGACGTAGGTGTCCCCGAGCTGCTCCAGGTCCTTGGGATTCAGGAAGACCACCAGGGCGGCGGCGGAATCGGGCGCGTTGAAGGGATGGTTCTCCAGGACCGATTCCAGGAGCGGGCGGATGGCCTGGGGAGACTGCTCGATCTGCTGGGCGGCCAGGTATTCCCCGAGGGCCAGGGCCAGGGAGATGACCTCCTCCTCCGTGGCCTGGCCCAGGAGGGCGGCCGACTGGGAGAGGTCCGTGAGGGCGGTCTCCAGGCGCTGGATGTAGGAACGGTACTGGCTCTCCCCGAAAGCCCTCCCCTCCGCCTCGCCGGCCTCGAATCCTTCCTCGTAGGCCTTCCGCGCGATGTCCTGGGCCTGGCGCTCCGCCTGCTGGAGCTTGTCGTAGATGATCTGGTCCACGGAGGCCAGCCGCCTGGCGTTCTCCTCCGGCGTGGTGATTTCCGCGGAGACGGGCTGGTCGCCGTCCGCGGAATCCTCCTCCAGGGGCAGGGGGGAGGTGAAAGAGGCCGCGAGGTAGGGGAACGCCTCCACCTCCTTCGTTTCTGCGACGCGCGCGGGAATGATCCTCGCGAACCCGCTAGGAGACATAGTCGTCGCCCCCGCCGCCGCCGATGCTGATGACGCCTTCTTCTTCGAGCTGGCGGACGATCTCGACGATCTCGTGCTGGGCCTTCTCCACGTCCTTGAGCTTGACGGGGCCCATGAACTCCATCTCCTCCTTCATCAGGTCCACGGCGCGGCTCGACATGTTGCGGAAGAACTGGTTGCGCAGCTCGTCGCTGGTGCCCTTCAGCGCGGTGGTGAGGGCCTTCTTGTCCACGCGCTTCAGGATCTCGGCGATGCCGAGGTCGTCGATGAGCAGGATGTCGTCGAAGACGAACATGAGGTCCCGGATGCTGGCCGCGAGCTGGGGGTTCTCGTTCTCGATCTTCTCGAGCACCACGCGGCCGGCGCTGCGGTCCATGCGGTTGAAGAGCTCGGCCACGGCGCGGACGCCGCCGTAGGCCTCCGTCGCGAAGGACCCCAGCGCCTCCAGCTTCTGCTCGAGGATCAGGGAGATGCGCCGCACCACCTCGGGGCTGATCTCCTGGAGGTTCGCCATGCGCATGGCGACGTCCGCGCGCAGGGCCTCGGGCAGGCTGGCGATCAGGTCCCCGGCCTGGCTGGCGTTGAGGTGGGCCAGGATGAGGGCGATGGTCTGGGGGTGCTCGTTCTGGATGAACTTGGAGAGCTGCTGGGGATTGGCCCGCTCGATGGAGCTGAAGCCCGCCGAGGACTCCAGGGCCTTGGTGAGGCGGTCGATGATCTTGCGGGCGGACTCGGGGCCCACGGACTTGATGAGGAGCTTCTTGGCGTACTCGATGCCGCCCTGGCTGATGTACGTCTTGGCCAGGGTCATGGTGTGGAACTCCTCCATGACCTCGTCCATGACTTCCGGCTGCACGTGCTTGGTGAGGGCGATCTCCTTGGAGATGGCCTGGATCTCATCCTCTTCCAGGTACTTGAAGATGTTGGCGGCCACGTCGTCCCCGACGGCCACCATGAGCACCGCGGCCTTCTGGGTGCCGTTCAGCTTGCCCATGGCCTACCTCCCGCCCGCGTCTTCAAGCATCCAGGAGCGGATGAGGGAAGCGATGGTTTCCGGGTCCTGGACGGTGCTCTCCTGGACGCGCTTCTTGATGAGCTGGCGCCGCTGGGCTTCCGGGGCGGTGGAGGCCCCCTCCGCGTTCAGTTCCGCCTCGATCTCGGCGTTCAGCTCGGCCACGGACTTGGTGGGGGTGATCTTCCGGGGATGGGGGACCCCGCCTTCCGCGCCCTCGACGCCCTGGATGCGCAGGGGGGAAGGCTTGTTGAGGGTGGCCGAGAGTTTCCTGAGCATGGGCAGCACCACCATGAAGAATACGATCAACCCAATGATGATCCATCCGAGCATGGGCGCAAATTTCCAGGCCAGGTCGATCCACTGCTGGCGGGCGGCGTCCGCCTCCTCCTTCGGATTCAGGGTGGGGGCGAAGGCGATGTTCTCGACCGTCAGCTGGTCGCCCCGCTTGTCCTGGATGCCCACGGCCGCCGCCACCTGGTCGCGGTACTTCTTGAGTTCCTCGGCGGTGCGGGGCTGGAGCTTCTCCACGGGCTCGCCCTTGGGATCCTTGTCCCAGAGGGTCGCGTGGTCCACGATCACCGCCAGGGAGACCCGCTTGACGGTTCCCGGCGCCCGCTCCGTGGACTGCAGGGTCTTGCTGATCTCGTAGTTGGTCGTCACGTCCTTCTGGGTGGTGCTTTCCAGGACGCCGGCGGGGAGGGCTCCGCCCGTGGCCGGGGCCACGTTCGAGGGCGTCCCCGGCACGCCGGTCGTGCCCGACCGCTTGACGGTCTGCAGGTCCTTCTGCTGGACGGAGCGCTCCACCTGGCTCTGGGGGTCGAACCGCTCCTCGTTGATCTTCACCTTGTCGAAGTCCATGTCCACGTGGGCGGTGGCGCGGACCTTCCCCAGGCCCACCACGGGCTCCAGGAGCTCGGTGACGCGCCGGACGAGGTAGTCCTCCTCCTCGCGCTGGATCTTCTTCTGGCTGTCCGAGGCGCCGACCGTGGCGTCCTGGCCGCTCCTGGAGAGGATCCGGCCGAACTGGTCCACCACGACCACGTTCTCCGGCTTCAGGCCTTCCACGCTGTTGGCGACGATGTTGACGATGCCCTGGGTGTTCTCGTCCGAGAGCGCCTTGGCGCCCCGGAGCCTGAGGAGCACGGAGGCCTTGGCGTCCTGCTGCTCGGTGACGAAGGGGCTGTCGTTCATGGGCGTGATGTGGACGCGGGCCTCGGCCACCAGCTGGGGCAGTCCTTCCTTGAGGGTCTTGGAGAGATCCGCCTCCACGGCCCGGCGGTGCACCACCTTCTGGCTGAAGTCCGTGGTCGTGAGCCCGGGGGTCTCCAGCTTCTCGAAGCCCAGCTTGTCCCCGGTCATCAGGCCCTGTCCGGCCATGCTCAGGCGCAGTTCCCCCACCCGCTTCTCGGGCACCAGGATGGTCCGCTGGTCGGAGCTGAGGTCGTAGGGGATGTTCTGCTTCTTCAGCTGCTCCACGATCGCGTTGGCGTCCGTGGGCGCCAGGTTCGTGGCGAGGGTGGCCATGGATTCCTGGGAGGACCAGATGCCTATTCCCGCCAGGGCCATGATGGCGATCGCCAGGATGGCTCCCACCATCACCTTCTGGGTGACGGTCATGCTCTGGAAGGCTTTCTGGAATTGGGAGGTGAGGTCGTTCTCGCCAGCCATGGGATCCTTTCGATGGCCGGCGAACTAACCGCTACATCTGCATCTGCATGACAGTGCGGTAGGCATCGATCAGCTTGCCCCTTACGGCCATCATCATCTGGAAGCTGACATCGGCCTTCTGGACCGCCAGAATCGCCGTGTGCATGTCAGTGGATTCTCCAGTCATCAAGTTCCGTACCTCTTGCTCGGCGGTGTGCTGGGCGGCGTCCACTTCCTGGAGGGCCTGCTTCAGGATGTCCGAGAAATTCGTGTTCTCGGCCGCAGGCTCGCCGCCCGCCTGTCCCAGGTCGGGCAGGGAGGGCAGGGAAGAGACCGGGTTGAGGTTGAGGGGGTCCATGGGGTTCTCGATGCTACGTCATCAGGATGGGGTCCCGCGGCAGGAGATGCCAGTCAGAAAACCGTCACTGCACTCGAAGCAAGTCCTGGGCCGAAAGAGCCATGTTCCTGGCGGCCCGGACCACGGCCACGTTGGCGTCGAAGGCCCGGGTGGCCTCCGTCAGGTTCACCATCTCCTCCACCGGGTTGACGTTGGGGTACTGGACGATCCCCTCGGCGTTGGCGTCGGGATGGTTCGGCTCGTAGCGGGAGACGAAGGGCTCGGCGGAGGCCACGATCGAACTCACCTGGACCCCCGTCATCTCCATGCCGTCCGAGGTCTTGCCCATGGGGGCCACCTCGAACACCGCGTCCTTCCGGCGGAAGGGACCCCCCTCGGGGGTCCGGGTGGTCTCGCTGTTGGCGACGTTGGCGGCGATGAGCTGGACCCGGAGGCGCTGGGCGGCCATTCCGGAAGCGGCGATGTCGGTGATCTGGTTGAAACCCATGGGTTATGCCTTCGCGTCGGTGATCGCGGTGCGGATCTTCTTCAACTCCACTTGGGCGAAGCTGGAACTCAGGACATAGGCGTTCTGGGTGCGGGCGAGCTTCAGGGATTCCTGGTCCAGGTTCACGTCGTTGCCGTCGTTGCGCTCGTAGCTCGGGCGGGCCTCGTCCGTGGAGGACGGCAGGCCGGCACCCGCCTGGCCGCCGAAGTGGTTCCGGTCGGTCCGGGACATGGGCAATTGGTTCCCACTCTGGGGGGCCAGCTCGGTCTTGAGCGCCTGCTCGAAGCTGAAGTCCTGGGTGTGGTACCCGGGCGTGTCGATGTTGGCCATGTTGGAGGCGATGAGGGTCATGCGGCGGGTGGCCAGCGTCATGCTCCGGTCCATGGCCTGGATCAGGGAATTGGAGGAGACGAGGTCGAACATGGAAACCCTGCAGAAATGGCCTGCACCCGGCAGGCACCGGCCTGATCCTGCACGGTTCATGCCGGCCTGGATCTTCACCCTGGGCGGACCAGCAGCGTATCCTTAATGATTCGAATCGTGAACCTGCCCTTCCAGGACCCGCCATGACCATGATGAATCGGACACACAAGGACATCACCGTCCTCTATCCGGAAGGGAAGATCGTCCTGGGGGACGGCGACCAGGAACTCGGGGAGGCCGTGCAGCACTTCCTGGAGGAGGGGGCCCGGAAGATGGTCATCAACTTCAGCAAGGTCACCTACCTGGATTCCTCGGGGGTCGGCGAGCTGGTGGGCTGCTACACCTCGATCAAGAACCGGGGAGGGGATCTCCGGATCTGCTGCCTGAACGCCCGCATCTCCAACCTCATCAAGATGACCAGCCTGAATTCCGTCTTCTCCGTGACGGACACCGAAGCGGACGCCATCGCGGGGTTCTGATGCGATTCTCCCGGCCCGCAGCGCTGATCGGTCTGCTCCTGGCGGTGCCAGGGGCGGTCGGGCAGGCGGTCCCGGCCCCGGCGGCCCCCCGCGGGACGCTCGGCGCCGTGGAGATCACGGGGGGATCGCCGGACGACCAGAGCTATGCCTCCGCCGCCCTGGGGCTCGTCGCCGGGAAGCCCCTGGGAGACGACGGCTTCCGGATGGCCCTGGCCGCGGTGCGGGCCACCGACCGGTTCCGGACCGTGGACGGCAGCCTGGAGGAAGGCCCGAAGGGACTCCTGGCCAAGGTCGGCCTGGATCCTTGGCCCGCCATCGAATCCCGGGAGATCCGCGGCACGGTGCCCAGGTCCCTGCTGAAGAACCTGTTCACGGGGATGCACAAGGGCAGCCGGGCGGGGGACCTGCGGATCCAGCGGTGGCAGCTGGAGGCCGAGCGCCGCCTGCAGGAGGCCGGCTACCTCGGCGCCAAGGTCCGGATCGACCGCCAGGAGCAGGGTGCGCGGCTGGTGATCGACATCGACACGGGCGCTCCGGCCCTGGTGCGGGCGCTGGAGGTGGAGGGAGACCCCTCGCCCTACAGCGCGAGAACCCTCAAGGACTTGACGGAGATCCAGCCCGGGAAGAGCCTCTGGACGGCCGGCCTCCAGCGCCAGGCACTGGATGCCCTGCGGCATCGCCTGGTCGCCGACCACCGGCTGGAGGGAACGGCGGAGTTCGCCTGGGACGAGGCCTCGGGCCGCCTGGCGCTGAAGGTCGCCCCGGGGCCGGTGGTCAGGATCAGGAAGGAAGGCGACTGGTCCTTCTGGTGGAAGGACCTGGAGGACCTCGTGCCGCTGGCCCGGGCCGGGCGCTACAGTCCCGAGCTGCTGGACGAGGGGGACCGGAAGATCCTGCGCTTCCTCCGGGACGAAGGCTATCTCGAGGCCCAGGTCGGGCATCGCCGGGAGATCCTGCGCGGGACCGCGGAGAAGCCTCAGGAGGTGTCCATCACCTTCTCGGTCCAGCCCGGGGTCAAGACCCGGATCAGCGAGGTGCGCTTCGAGAAGAACAAGGACATCCCGGAGGCCGACCTGCAGAAGGCCGCCGCACTGCCCTCCGGCGTCTGGTCCCTGGGGGCTCCCACGGCCACGCCCGAGCTGATCAATGAACTGGAGGACCGCGTCAAGGCGCTCTACTGGAGCCGAGGCTACCCCGACGTCTCCATCCGCCGGCCGCCCATGGAGCGGGTGGACGGCAAGACGAAGCTGGTCTTCCAGGTGCGGGAAGGCGCCTACCAGGCCCTGGACCGGATCGTCCTGGAGGTGCCTTCGGATCCTTCCTGGCAGCCCTGGGCGCTGGCGGAATGCCTCCCGCTGATCCTCTCGGAGCGGCTGGTCGTCGAATCCCAGCCGGACGCCTCCACCCGCGTCTACCGCAGCGACCGGGCCGCCGCGGAGGACGTGGCCGGCACGCTGCGGGAAAGCCTGGATCCCGCGCGGCCGGAGGTCCGGACGTTCACCCTCACGACCAGCAAGTCGATCCCCTTCGTCAAGAGCGACCTGGCCCTGGTCTATTCGACGCTCCGCCAGCGCCTGGGCGCCCTCGGCCTGCAGAGGCCCATGCCCAAGCTGAGGCTGAATCCCAGCGAACACGGCTACATCGTCCAGATCACCGTTCCCGACGAGCCCCGCGTCACCGTGAACCGCCTCGTGGTCCAGGGCTCCGACTCCACGAAGGCCAAGGCCGTGCTCCGCGAGAACACCCTGGAGCCGGGCATGCCCCTGGACCCGGGCAAGCTGTCGAGGACCCAGTCGAACCTCGCGAACCTGGGGGCCTATCAGCGGATCGACATGATGAACCTGGCCCAGGTGCCCGAGGAAGGGGGGCCCCTGCCCTGGGAGGAAGGCGACCTGTTCCTGCGCGCCGACGAGCGGTCCCCCTGGGTGCTGAACTCGGGCTTCGGCTACGACAAGAGCCACGGCTACCATGTGGGCGCGGGCGCCCAGCGCCAGAACTTCCTGGGAATGGGCCGGACCCTGGACTTCGGGATCCGCGCCGGGGACGCCACCATCGACAACCCGACCCTGCGCCGGTGGTTTCCCACCGGGACCTTCGACCGCTCCCTGGACAGCTACAGCGTCGGCTACACCGATCCGTGGTTCCTTCCCGGGGGGCTGAAGGGGCTCATCAGCGACCGCATCCAGTACCGGGCGGAGGCGGCCTACATCGAGGAGAACCAGGCGGCCTACAAGGCGCGGCGGCGGCAGCTCACCAACACTTTCGACTGGAAGGTGGGGGATTTCCAGACGCTCAGGCTGGGGCATCGCTACGAGCGCATCGGGATCCAGGCCAACGCGGAGGGCATCATGCAGGAGGACCTGTTCACGCTGGCGGGCGTGCCCGGATCCCTCACGGTGATCAGCGCCCCGTTCTTCCAGTTCACGCGGGACAAGCGGGACCATCCCCTCGACCCCAAGGACGGCACCTTCTTCCAGGCCAGGCTGGAGATGGCGAACCAGCTGTTCGGGACCGGGGCCGAATACAGCTACGTGAAGCTGGACATGAGGCACCAGTGGTACTGGTCCTTCGGCGAACAGGCCAGCAAGGGCGTGGTCATGGCCTCCGCGCGGCTCGGCCTGGCCAGGCCCACCACGGCGACGGCCGACAACCTTCCGTTGACGGAGCGGTTCTTCGCCGGGGGCCCCTTCACCGTGCGGGGCGTGGAGCCGGACATGCTCGGACCCACCGGGAAGCTGCCGGTCTACGACTACGCCGGCGGGACCGCGGTCCAGACGGGGACCAAGACGATCCCGCTGGGCGGGCAGGGGCTGGTGGTGCTCAACCTGGAGTACCGCTTCCCGATCCTGGGCAGCCAGACCGTCTGGGGGGAGGTCTTCGCGGATTCGGGGCAGGTCTACGCGAAGCTGAACCCGGCGAAGCGCGAGCCGGGGGACCCGGCGCCGTTCCCGCACCTCAGGACCACCCTCGGCCTGGGGCTGATCCTGAAGCTGGGACTTCCCATCAAGCTGGAATATGCCGCGGACCTGAAGCGGATCCTGGGCAAGCCCCTTTCCCAGTCCGAGGAGGACACGGCCATGAAGGGCATCCTCGTCTCGGCGGGCTACCAGTACTGAGCCGG
>DAOPZL010000041.1:0-24369 GCA_035353395.1 Holophaga sp. | reverse complement strand
CCAGGAAATGGCAAGCGGAAAGTATGCAAAATCATGCATGCAACCTCTGCATCGACAGTATTAATCACTAGAATATGGATTCAATATCATGGCAAATATTAGATAATATACATAGATTATTATTTTTGCACGAATATGTGTCTCATGGCTCCTCAATGGGATAAACATATGAAACATCTTCCAGGACAAGACTCGTCAGCCGACCCTCGCCCTCGGTCGGGATTCCGCCATGCCACACGATCATGCCAACTTGAGAAACGTACCTGCTCTGGACATCCCTCCCATAGAGATTCCGGACCGATCACTCGATTAAATAATATTTATACAGATTAGATTCACTCCGGAACAGAAAATGCAAATGACTTTGCCCCCCAAAAATAATGAGTTCATTCGACCGAAAATCATCGACAATAAGTGACGTTTCCTGGAGCCAGCCTAAATGATGCCTCCCCTCCCCACGGAACTGCCCCGCATTCCGCCCCATCTCCACCGGGAGGGGGAGGGGCTGGGAGTCCTGCGGGTCCCGGCACAGGCAAGCCTGCCCCTCGAGGCCGACTTGCCCGCCAGCCGGGTCCTGAGGCAGGAGAAGCTGGCCGGGCCTCCTGTCCAGCCGGTCCGGATCCAGGTGCCCCAGGCGAAGGCCCTCGGCGAGAGCCAGAGGGAGGCACTGCTGGGTTCCCTCACGGCCGCCCGGGCATGGCAGCCGCCGCCCAGGGCAACGGAGCCCCATCCTGTGGAGGAGAAACCATGAGTCCGCGAGTCGTCCCGATCATCCAGACCAAGGGCCTCGTCGATTCGGACCGGCTACGCGAGGCGATCCGGCTGATCCGGGAGGGCGGGCCCGAAGGCGTGACGCGGGAGGCGCTCCGCAAGGGCCTCGGAGACGTCAGCCTCAGGACCGTGGACCGGGCCGTGGCCCTGCTGGAGGAGCAGGGAGCCCAGATCCAGCGGCAGCGGAGGGGGTGGCCCTCGGTGCTGAATTTCATCCTGAAGAAGGGGCCCGCCTGGGACGAGCACGTCACCAGCGAGGCACGGCTCGCCCTGGAACTGGCCATGCTCTCCCTCGCCCAGAGCGGCACGCTCCTCTGGCAGGACAAGCTGAAGATTATCGAATCCCTGGCCACCGGGAAGATGTCCACCCGCGACCGGATGCTGTTCGACCAGCTCCGGAAGGCCGTGCACGTGCAGGGCGGGGTGGACGACCCGGTGGATCCCGTGGAGGGCAACGAGATCCTGGAGCGCATCCTCCGGGGCCTCGAAGGCCCCAGGGAGCTCGAGATCGCCTACCAGTCCGCCGATTCCGACATCCCGGCGGTCCACGCGGTGGTTCCCTACACCCTGACCCACGACTTGTTCTCGGGAGGCACGTTCCTCCTCGTCTGGGAGCCCTCGCGCCGGCTCCCGCTCCACCTGCGCCTGAACCGCATCGACGCCGTCAAGGTGGGACGCGTCTCGGTCATCCCGGACGAGGGCCTGATGAAGCGGGCCGCCCGGTACCAGATCGGCGGCTGGATGAGCGGCCGGCTTCCCTTCCAGGTGGAGGCCCGCATCCAGGGCACCCACTGGCTCCGCGCCTTCAGGGAGGCTCCCCCCGCCCTGCCGGACTTCGAGTCGGATCCCACCGCGGACGGCTGCGGCGCCCTGGTCAAGTTCAAGGCCAACCACGAGCTGGGGGCCCTGCGGTGGCTCCAGCAGTTCGGCGCGAGCGTGGAGGTGCTGCGGCCGGCCGAGCTGCGGAAGAAGATCCACCTTCAGCTCATCGAGGCCTGCGGCCAGTACGAGGGCGCGGATTCGCCCGGGCGGAAGGCGCGCGCCGGGAAGTGAACGGGGCTCCACGCCCGCGATCGTCCGGCGAACGGCCTTTCAACTCGCCCGACTTCTAATACACTCAGGGGGTCGTTCTTCCGCCGAACCTGTTCCCCAGGAGTCCTCCCATGCGCATCCTCCCCGCAGCAACCGCCTTGCTGGTGATCGCTTCCGCAGGTTCGGCCCAGGAGCCCAGGACCGACGACCAGAAGACGCTCTATGCCCTCGGCGTCGCGGCGGCCCGGGAGCTCAAGCCGTTCAACCTCACGCCGGCGGAGCTCGAGCTCGTCGTGAAGGGGATGAGCGACGCGGTCCTCAGCAAGCCCCTGGCCGCGGATCCCGAGGCCTACCGGCCCAAGGTGCAGCTGCTGCTGGCGGCGCGCCGCAAGGCCACGGGCGAGCTGCAGGCCGCCGCCGGGAAGGCCTATCTCGCCAAGGCCGCCGCCGAGAAGGGCGCCGTGAAGACCCCTTCCGGGCTGGTGTACCTCTCCCTCAAGGAGGGCACGGGCAACAGCCCCTGGGCCACGGACACCGTGAAGGTCAACTACCGCGGGACCCTGATCGACGGGACGGAATTCGACAGTTCCTACAAGCGCCAGCAGCCGGCCGAGTTCGTGCTGAACAAGGTGATCAAGGGCTGGACGGAGGGGCTGCAGAAGATGAAGCCGGGCGGGAAGGCCAGGCTCGTGTGCCCGCCTTCCCTGGCCTACGGCGAGAAGGGCGCGGGCGCCGTCATTCCGCCCAACGCCGTGCTGGTGTTCGAAGTCGAGCTGCTCGACGTCAAGAAGTAGGCGCCTGCCGCCGCAGGGCGATCGGAGGGTCACGAGCGCGATGCAGGACGTGGTCATCATCGGGGGCGGTCCCGCGGGCCTCATGGCCGGGATATTCGCGGCCCGGGGCGGCGCCCGGGCGGTGGTCCTGGAGAAGATGCGCGAACCGCTCCGGAAGCTCAGGATCACCGGCAAGGGGCGCTGCAACCTCACCAACACCGCCGATCTCCGCGCCTTCCTGTCCGAGGTCGGCCCGCGGCCCGGATTCCTGAAACCCGCCTTCCACCGCTTCTTCAACGACGACACCGTCGCGTTC
This sequence comes from Holophaga sp., assembly GCA_035353395.1. GTDB lineage: Bacteria > Acidobacteriota > Holophagae > Holophagales > Holophagaceae > UBA1801. The sequence goes on along the minus strand of DAOPZL010000041.1, from coordinate 21,477 downwards.
TTCCGGGAGATCGGCGTGAAGACGGTCGTGGAGCGGGGCGGCCGCGTCTTCCCCGAGAGCGACTCGGCGGTGCATGTCGCGGAACGGCTGCTGGCCCAGGCCGAGGCCTGCGGCGTGGAGATCCGGTGCGGCAGCCGCACCCGGCGGATCCTCGCGGAGGGGGGGCGGATCACCGGCGTGGAGCTGTCCAGCGGGGAGGTCGTCCCGGGGAAGGCCTTCATCCTCGCCGCCGGCGGGGCTTCCTACCCCGCCACGGGCTCCTCGGGCGACGGCTACGCCCTGGCGCGCGCCCTCGGCCATCGCGTCACCCCCGTCCTGCCGGCGCTCGTCCCGGTCGAGACGGAGGGGGAGACGGCCGGGCGCCTGCAGGGACTCAGCCTGGTGAACGTCCGGGTGAACGTCTGGATCGAAGGAAGGAAGGCCGGGGAGGAGTTCGGGGAGATGCTCTTCACCCACTTCGGCCTTTCGGGCCCCGTCATCCTCACCCTCAGCCGCCGGTTCAACGGGGAGATCCAGGCGGGACGGGACGTCGTCTTCTCCATCGACCTCAAGCCCGCCCTCGACGACCGGAAGCTCGACCTCCGGCTCCGGCGGGACCTGGACGAGAACGGGCGGATGAAGCTGGCCAACCTTTCCAGGCAGTGGCTGCCCGCCAAGCTGATCCCCGAGTTCCTCCGGCTGCTGGAGCTGGACGGCGACACCTGGGCCAACCAGGTCGGGGCCGAGCAGAGGCGCAAGCTCCGCCTCCTGATGAAGGACTTCCGCTTCAGGGTCACGGGCCTGCGGCCCTTCAGCGAAGCGATCATCACCTCGGGGGGGATCGACCTCGAGGAGGTCCAGGCCCGGACGCTGGGATCCCGCCTCTATCCCAACTTGTTCTTCGCGGGCGAGGTCCTCGACCTCGACGCCAACACCGGCGGCTACAACCTGCAGATCGCCTTCTCCACGGGCGTCCTGGCCGGCGAGCAGGCGGCCGCCGCCGCGCAGGGGGCCCCCTGAACCTCCAGGATCATCCACGAACTGGTCGGTTAAAAAACTAGGCAAGGTGGCACTTTCCATCCATCCACATGGCTCGTACCTTGGAGCGTCGCCCGAGGCCCCCATGCTGTTGCCCAAACTCGACTGGAAAAGCTCCAAGCCCGTCAGTCTCCAGCTCCAGGAGCAGGTCCGGGAGCACCTCGCAAGCGGGTCCCTCCGGGTGGGCGAGCGGCTGCCCTCCACCCGCCGCCTCGCCGAACTCCTCGGCATCCACCGCTCCACCGTGGCCCTGGCCTACCAGGAACTCTGGGCCCAGGGATGGATCGACCAGCGGCCGGGTTCCGCCCCCCGGGTGAGGGCCCGCCTGGCCGCGGCCGTCCCGGCTTCCGGCTCCGCCCCGGAGGACTTCGACTGGGCCGGCCTCGCCTCCCGCCCCGCGCGGGAAGCCCTGGAGATCCACCGGGACCTGGGACGGCACTCCGGCCGCGCAGGGGCCATCAACTTCGCCAATCTCCACATGGACCCGAGGCTCTTCCCGGCCGAGGAGTTCCGCGCCTGCATGGCCCGCGCCATGAAGCGGGCCGGAACCTCGCTCCTCACCTACGGCGACTACCAGGGCTACCGCCCCCTGCGGGAATTCCTGGCCCGGCGGATGGCGCTCCACGGCGTGGAGACTTCCGCCGAGGAGATCCTGGTCACCAGCGGCTCCCAGCAGGCCCTGGACCTCATGCTCCGCATGCTGGCGAGACCGGGCGGCTCCGTCGCCGTGGAGTCCCCCACCTACAGCCTCTTCCTGCCGCTCCTGCGCCTGAAAGGCATGCGGGCCCTCGAGATCCCCTACGGTCCGGACGGGATGGACCTCCGCGCCCTGGAAGCAGCCCTGGAGCGCGAACGGCCGCTGCTGGTCTACACCATGCCGAACTTCCAGAACCCGACGGGACGCAGCGCCAGCCAGGCCGGGCGGGAGGGTCTCCTGGACCTCTGTACGCGCCACGGCGTGCCCATCCTGGAAGATGGCTTCGAGGAGGAGATGAAGTACTTCGGCCGGGCCATTCCTCCCCTCAAGGCCATGGACCGCCGGGGGCTGGTCGTGTACTGCGGCTCCTTTTCCAAGATCCTCTTCGCCGGGATCCGCGTGGGCTGGATCGTGGCCCCGAGGGCCTGTCTCGAGCAGCTCATGGCCCTGCGCCACTTCAGCGAGATCATGCCCTCCATGCTCCCCCACGCCGCCCTCCACGAGTTCTGCGAGCGGGGCCTCTACGACCTCCACGTCAGCCGGATGCACCGCGTCTACCGCAAGCGGATGCAGGCGGCCCTGCTCGCCCTGCGCCGGCACATCGACCCGACCTGGGCGCGGTGGGAGGAACCTAACGGGGGCTACCTGATCTGGCTGGACCTGAAGGCCCCCGGCCCACGCAGGCCCCGGTGGCAGGAACTCTTCGAGGCCGAGGGCGTGCGGATCTCCCCGGGGAACCAGTACTCCCCCTCGGGCAACCACTCGGCCTGGATCCGGCTGTCCATCTCCCTGCTGGACGAGGGGGAGATCGAGGAGGGCCTGCGCCGGCTGGGGTCCGCCCTCGCGAAGGTCCACGCCGGAGCCTGAACGCCCCGGTCCACGCTCATCCGTCCGCCCCCGCGGACGTTCCGGAGGTCCGCCATGAGGTCCATGCCCCTGGCCTGCAATCCTGTGCCCCATTTCCTGGTGCCCGACGACCAGGTCGCCCTCGTCCTCCGGGACGGCCTGCCGCAGGGGGTCCGGCCGCCGGGCCTGCACCCCCTCCCGCCGGGCAGGGTGGAGGTCCGGCTGTTCGCCGCCTGCCCGCCCGCGGCCCGGCTCCCGGGAACGCCTTCCGGGCGGAGCCTCCTCTACCTGGAGGGCACCCTCGTGGGCATCCTGGTCCAGGGAAGGGTGGGAACCGCCGTCGGCGCCTGGGAGGGCGCGGGTCCCCGACCTGCTCCGGATCGCCCGCGCGCCAGTCCCGCGCGGTCCGGGTTCCTCGGACTGCCGGTAAACCGCCCGGGCGAGCTCCTGCCCGCCTGTCTCTCCGCGTGGCCCAGATGAGGCGCGAGGCCGACCCCGCCCGCGGATACGCCCTCGCGTTCCTCAGCGCCATCATCCTCTCCACGACGGCGATCTTCATCCGCCACCTCTCGGAGGGCTATCGTCTGCCGTCCCTCGTACTCGCCTTCTGGCGGGCGGGGTTCGCGGCGGGAACCCTCTTCGGAATCATGGGGATCGTGTGCCCGTCGCGCCTCCGCGTGGCGCGGCGCGACCTGGGCTTCCTCGCCCGCTACGGCCTGGTGCTCGGCTGCTTCAACGCGACCTGGACCGTGGCGGTGGCCCTCACGAACGCCTCCCTGGCCACGGTGCTGGTGAACGGCTCGGCCGCCTTCACGGCGGTCCTGGGCTGGTGGTTCCTGGATGAGCGGCTCGACTGGATCAAGCTCGCCGCCGTGGCCCTCAGCCTCGCCGGCTGCGTCATCGTGTCGAAGGCCGCGGACCCCGCCGTCTGGAGGGCCAACGCCCTGGGCGTCCTGACGGGGACCGGCTCCGCCCTGTGCTACGCCACCTACAGCCTCATGGGCCGGCGCGCCGCCCGCCGGGGGATCTGGCCGTGGACGGCCGTGGCCTACACCTTCCTTTTCTCCTGCGCCTTCCTGTTCCTGCTGAACCTCGTCCCGGGCCTGCCCGGGAGGACCTCGGGGGCGCTGCTCCATCTCGGCGGCCGGGCGGAGGGCTGGGGCTGGCTCTTCCTCCTGGCGGCCGGCCCCACGGTGGCGGACTTCGGGATCTACAATGCGAGCCTGCGCCATCTCCCCTCCAGCGTGGCCAGCCTGGTCATGACCTCGGAGCCTGTCTTCACGGCCGTGCTCGCCTTCGGGCTCTTCGGCGAGCGGATGGACGGATCGCAGCTCGCGGGCAGCGCCCTCATCCTGGGCGGCGTGGCCTTCCTCCGGCTCCGCGAGGGACTCCGGACGGCGCAGCCGGTCCCGGAAACGCCGTGAAGTGGGGTAGGCTTTTGGGGAAGCAGCGGGAGTGCCGGAAGGTTCCCGTTCCATTCCTTGCCCCACCCGGGGCCCACTCCAGGCATCGACATGTCACAACCCACCGCTACAGACACCCTGCTGGCCCAGGCCAGGGAACTCCACCAGACCATGTTCACCGTGGACACGCACTGCGACACCCCGGGCATGCTGACCCTCAAGGGCTGGGACCTGGGGACGCGGCACGAGGCTTGCACGCTGCTCGGCGGGGACCTGGACCTGGTCCGGATGAAGGAGGGCGGCCTGGCTTCCGCGTTCCTGGCGGTTTACGTGGGCCAGGGCCCCCGCACCCCGGAGGGCTACGCCCAGGCCCGCCGCAAGGCCGACGGCCTGCTGGACGCCCTCGACGCCTCGTTCCTGCGCCATTCCGACCTGTGCGAACCGGCCCGTTCCCCGAAGGAGGCCCGGCGGATCCACGGCCAGGGCAAGCGGGCCATCTTCATCGGCATGGAGAACGGCTATCCCCTCGGCCAGGACCTGGACCTGCTGGACGGCTTCCACCGCCGGGGCGTCCGCTACCTGACCCTCTGCCACGCCTCGGACAACGATCTCTGCGCCGCCTGCACGTCCATGTCCGGCGCGACCATGCGCTCCCGCGGCTCGGACGACTCCGGCCTCACGGAATTCGGGGCGCGGGTGGTCCGGCGCATGAACGCCCTGGGCATGATCGTGGACGTCTCCCATACCTCGGAACGGACGGTGCAGGACGTCCTGGCAGTCTCGAAGGTCCCGGTCATCGCCTCCCATTCGGGCGCCCGGAGCGTCAGCGACCATCCCCGGAACCTCTCGGACTCGCAGCTGCGGGCCATCGCCGCGGGCGGAGGCGTGGTCCAGGTCTACTTCGTGCCCTTCTTCCTGAATCCCGGGTCCGTCGACCCGGCGGGGGACAAGGTGGCCGACGCGCTCTGGTCCCGCATGCACGCGCACTACGCCGAGCACGCCATCGGCGAAGATCCGGCCGTCGACGCCGGTTTCGAACGGGATTACCGGACCCTGCTTGCGGACTTCCCGCCCGCGAAGGTCTCCGTGAAGGACGTGGCGGACCACATCGACCACGTGGCCAGGGTCGCGGGCATCGACCACGTCGGGATCGGCAGCGATTTCGACGGGGGCGGGCGCCTCGCCGACTGCCGGGACGTGTCGGAGGTCCCCAATCTCACCGCGGAGTTGCTGCGGAGAGGCTATTCCGAGACGGACATCCGGAAGATCTGGGGGGAGAACCTCCTGAGGGTCTTCGACCAGGTGCTCGCAGGCGCGGACTGACCCGGTTCCGCGGACCAGCCTTCCGGGACCGCCTCGAGGCGGATGCCGCTGCTCGGGCCGGTCACCCAGACCGCCCCGCAGCCGGCGGTGGCCAGGGTGTCCAGGGTCGACCGGTGGGGAAAGCCGAAGGTGTTCCGGCGGGCCGCGGGGATGAGGGCCAGCTCCGGACGGAGGGCCTCCACCCACCCGGGATCGGAGGCGCTCCCGCTCCCGTGGTGGCCCACCTTGAGCCACCGGCGCCCGCGCGCCGGCCCGGGATCCCCCAGGTCCATCAGGTCGCGCTCCTGGATGCCCAGCGCATCCCCCATCAGCCACCCTTCCCGGTCCCGCCAGCGCACGCGCAGCACCAGGGACACCATGTTGAGGTCCTTCAGGCGGAAGGGCTTGGGAGGCCAGCGCACGGAGACCTCCGCCTCGCCCGAACGCCAGCCCTCCCCCCGAACGAAGGGCCGGGCCTCCCGGAAGACCGCCTCCGGAATGAAGGTCGTCCAGGCCTCCCGGGGAAGGGCCGTATCCGGGATGAACGTCGACTCGAAGGGACGCAGCCGAGCCAGGGTCGCCCATCCCCCCGCGTGGTCCCCGTGGGGATGGGTGATCACCAGGTCGACGCCCTCCCGCACGCCGCGGCGGCTCAGGACCCTGGCCAGGCGGCGGGCTCCCCAGGGCGAAGGTCCCGTGTCCACCAGCACGGCGTTCCCTCCGGGAATGCGCAGGAGCAGCGCGTCGCCCTGCCCCACGTCCACCGCTTCCAGGCTGAGGGAGGACGGAGCCTTCCCCGTCCCGCCCGAAACCAGCAGCGCCAAGGACGCCGCGACCAGTCCCGACGCCAGGGCCCGGGTCCGCCGGAGCGCGGAGGCCCGCTGACCCAGCCAGATCCAGCCCAGGGCGAGGGCGAGCCAGGGCCAGAGGATCCCGGTCCCGAGGGGCAGCACCCGCGCGAAGAAGGGCACCAGCCGTTCCCCGGTCCAGGACAGCAGATGCCCGACGGCAGGGACCGCGCCCGGAACCGGAGCCAGCGTCAGGAGCAGGCAGAGGGGCGTGAGGAGGGTGACCAGGGGCAGGACGGCCAGGTTGGCCGCGACTCCCCAGAGGGGCACTCCCCCGTGGAACAGGGCCAGGAGCGGCAGCGTCGCCAGCCACGGCGCCAGGAAGCCCGCGGCCGGAAGCGCCAGGCGGCCCAGCAAGGGCGCGAGCAGCCCCGCCAGCGGACCGGCCCCCCAGATCAGCCCCAGCAGGGCCCACCAGGCCAGCAGGAATCCGGGTTCGCAGCCGGCCGCGGGATGGACCAGCAGCCAGGCCAGGAGCGCCCCGTGGAGCGTCAGGACCGGCGGGAGCTTCCAGCCCCGCTCTCTTCCCAGCGCCCAGGCGATCCCCATGAGGAGCCCCCGCCAGACGGGCGCCGAGAAGCCGACCAGCGCGCCGTAGAGGATCCCCGCCAGGCTGCTGGCGAGGCCGCTGCCCCGGCCGAGCAGGCGTCGCCAGAGGGCCTCGAGCGCGGCCATCACCAGGGTCACCTGGAGGCCCGAGACCACCAGCGTGTGGATGGTCCCGCTCTCCGCGAAGACGCTGAAGACCTCGCCCTTGGCCGGTGGAATCCCCAGGGTCAGGGCCCCCCAGAGTTCCCTGGCGATCCCCTCCGGCAGGGGGAGGGCCTCGAACCGGCGCCGGCCGTATTCCTGGAGCCTCAGGAGGGGAGAGGGCGCCGCCGGCCCCAGCACCTCCATGAGGGCGGCCGAACGCAGGAAGATCCTGCGGGGTTCCCTGTCGCTGCGGGCCCTCCAGAGCGGACGCTCGACGATGAGGGGAGGACCCGGGTCCACGGGCCGGAGTTCGCCCCGGAAGCGCACCAGGGTGCCCGGGGCCGGCGCCGGACTCCCTTCCCGGGGCAGGCCGAGAGGCAGTTCGCATCCGGCCAGGGCGGCGGGTTCCTGGATCCGGATCCGGCCCACCCTCCGCTCCCCCTGCGCGCGCCAGGGAGCCGAGATCCGGCCCTGGACCTGCTGGAATCCGGAGGGGAGCCCCGTCTCCCAGCGCGCGGTGCGCCGCAGGCCCAGGAAGACCCCCCAGGCCATGAACAGGGACAGGGGGACCACGCTCCAGCGGCGCAGCAGGGAGAAGGAGGCGAGGACCCCCAGCCAGCCCCCGAGGAGCCAGGTCCAGGCGAGGCTTCCGTCCCACCGCTCGGGGACCAGCCAGGGCACGGCGCAGGCCGCCGCCATGGCCCAGGGCAGAGGCCACAGGCGGGCGCCGCAGAGGCGCTGCCACAGACGTTCGCGGGAGAGCATGCTCCGACCGTAGCACGGCGAAACGGGACCTGGATACACGGGGCGGAAGTCAGCTAGGCTGGTTCAGACCTTCCCGCGAGGCAAAGTGGTCAAGCACGCCGCCAAGCTCCTGTCGATCCTCCTCCTCGGCGCCTCCGCGCTGCCGGCCTGGAGTCCCCGCTTCCACGAGACCCAGACCCAGCTGGCCTTGTCCCTGATCCCGAAACGGATGGCCGGTTTCCTCAAGAGCTACCCGAGGGCCCTGAGCGAGGGCGCCCGGGGCGTCGCCAACGACCAGGTCCCGGCTCCCGAGGACGTCGAGGAGCAGTTCCACCGGGTCATCCAGGTCAGCGAAGGCCAGGCCAGGCCGGAACGGGTGGTGAAGGAGCTGGGCACGCTGGCCCACATGGTCCAGCTGCTCATGGACCCTTCCGCCACGACGGGGGTCACGCCTCTCCGCGAGCACTTCGAAGCCTACGCGGACGAACAGCTCCCCCGGATGGTGGCCAACCGGGAACCCTTCTGGGCGGTATCCGGCCCCCTGGACCCCCGCCCCCACCTGCTCCAGTGGTCCGAGATCAAGTACCAGCGCCACCGCCTCCTGCTCCAGCACTTCAACACCGCGACCGGCCGGCGGATCGGGCCCTGGGACGTCCTTTCCCCCCCCTTCGCCCAGCTGCAGCTGTCCTTCTCCAACGGCACGAACGCCACGGCCAACCTCTGGATCCAGGCCTGGCGGGCCGTGGGCGAGTACTGGGACACTCCGGAAAGCTGACCGGTCCGGGCCGCGCATCCTGGCGGGAAACGACAGGATGGGCCGCTTATGGCTAGGATTTCCGCCAGATAGGGGGTATCTTCCTATTCAACTCAGCTGCGGAGACTCCAGATGGTTTCATATACCCGCCTCGGCTCGTATCTCCTTGCGGAAGAACTCACGGCGGATCCGTTCGGCAAGATTCACCGCGGCCTCACCCTCGTCGGAAGCACCTTCGACAGGCACTTCCTCGTGCGGAGCTTCCCCGAGGAGATCTCCAACCTGGGCCTCGGCGAGAAGATCGAGGAGATGAACCGCGTGATCTCGAACCTGGCGGGCACCCGCGGATTCGGGAGCAACTACCAGGTCGAGGGGGGCAAGTCCCCCGTGATCGCCATGGACTACGTGCCCGGCCGCAGCCTGGCCCAGATGATCGAAAAGGCCAAGCACGAGCAGATCCCCTTGGGCGTCGACCATGCACTCTCCGTGCTGCAGGGGCTCTCCCAGGCCCTGATCCAGATGCACGGCAAGGGCATCGCCCACGGGATCCTCTCGCCCCACAGCGTCTGGGTCAGTTTCGAAGGCGCCACCCACGTCGTCGACGCGCCCTATGCCGCCATCGTCAACGACCTGCTGGCGAAATGCCCGGTGGTCGCGGCCTCCCTGGCCCGCTACCGCAGCGCCAGCGCGAACCCGCTCCACCAGGACCTGTTCTCCCTGGGCGCCATCTTCTACGAGCTCCTGACTTTCGAGAAGCTTCCGGCCAGGGAGCAGATCCCTGCGGCCCTGGCCCAGGCCACCCTCAAGGCCGCCCAGGAGGATGCCCCCGTCCCCCAGGAGATCATGGCCATCCTGAACCGGCTGCTCATGGTGTCCCAGCCTTTCGAGGACGCCCAGGCCTTCAGCGGGGAACTGGAGCGCGTCCTCTACGACGGCGACTACAGCCCCACCACCTTCAACATGGCCTTCTTCATGCACACCGTCTTCCGCGAGGAGAACGAGCAGGACAACCAGGCCGTCAAGGCGGACCAGGCGGCGGACTTCTCCGCCTACGCCGTGGTCGAACCCGGCTTCCCCGGAGGCGGCGAAGCCGGCATGAACGAGGGCACCCGGAGGACCCTCAAGCTGGCGGCGATCGGCGCGGCGGCCCTGATCGCGGCGGTCGGCGGGTTCGCCGTCTGGAACGCCAGCCAGCGCAGCAAGATGGCGGCGATCCTGGAAGAAGCCAAGCGGGTGAACGCCGCCAAGGACCAGGAACTGCAGAAGCTTGCCCAGGAGCAGTGGCTCGCGGACCAGAAGGCCCAGCAGCTGGCCTTCCAGGCGAAGGAGGCCAAGGACGCCCAGGCGCGCGCGGACGCCCAGCGGGCCCTGGAACAGCTCCAGCGCGATTCCGAAGAGAACCGCCGCCGCCGGGAGGAGATCCTCAAGCAGAAGCAAGCCCTGCAGCAGAAGAACCCCACGCTGCCCAAGACCAAGGCCCCCGCGGCGCCCACGGCCGCGACGCCCGCCGCGACGCCGGCGGCTGCCCCGGGCCAGGACGCGCCGCCCACCGTCGCCAGGAAGCTGGCGCCCACGACGCCGCATCCGGGCAAGAGCTCGCTGCCCGCCTCCCTGCAGAATGCGAACATCAGCGTCTCGGTGAGGGTCTTCGTCGACAACCAGGGCCGCCCCCTGAAAGTGCTTGTCGACAAGGGTGTGGAAGGCTCGTTCGGCTACAACGAGGCCGCGCGCGAGGCGGCCCTCGGATCCACGTACACGCCCGCGGTGAAGGAAGGCAAGCCCGCGACCGGCTGGGTGACCCTGGACTACAACTTCGGCAAGCCCCAGTAGCGGACTAGGTCGTCGCCCCGCGGGCGGCTTCGCTGGCCAGCCGGTCCACCCGCTCGTTCTCGGGGTGGCCTGCGTGGCCGCGCACCCACGTGGCTTCCACCCGGTGCCGCTGCAGCTGCCGGTCCAGTTCCTGCCACAGGTCGGCGTTCATGACCGGCTGCTTGTCGGCCTTGCGCCAGCCGGCGCGCTTCCAGCCGGCCAGCCAGGACTGGATGCCCTTGACCACGTACTGGCTGTCGCAGAACAGGGCCACTTCGCAGGGCTTGGCCAGCGCGCCCAGGCCACGGATGGCCCCTGAAAGCTCCATGCGGTTGTTGGTGGTCTCCGCCTCGGCCCCGGCCTCCTCCTTCTCCCGGATGCCGTCGGAGGTCCGCACCCGGAGCAGGAAGGCCCACCCCCCCGGCCCGGGATTCCCCAGGCAGGCGCCATCGCAGTAGAGTTCGACTTTGGGACGGGTGGACATCTCGGCTCCAGGGCTCCCATCCACCATGCCAGAGCCTGGCTGCCCTTGTCGCCGGTCCGGTTTCCGGCCAAGAATGGAAGCCGACACGAAAGGCCTTCGATGATTCCGTCCGTGGCAGTGCTGGAAGTCCCCTTGGACGCCGCGGCCCTCCGCGGAGAGGCCCGCGACCCGGGTGCGGGGGCCGTCGTCGTGTTCGAAGGCTGCGCCCGGGACCATCACGAAGGCCGGGCGGTGTCGGGCCTGGCCTACGAAGCTTTCGTGCCCATGGCCCTCGCGGAGCTGGAGAAGCTCAGGGCCGAAGCCGTGGGCCGGTTCGCGCTGGTGCGCTGCCTCATCCACCACCGCATCGGGGCAGTGCCGCTCACCGAGGCCGCCGTGGTGGTGGTGACCGCTTCGCCCCATCGGCGGGAAGCCTTCGAGGCCGCGATGTGGATCATGGACCGCATCAAGGAACGGGTTCCCGTCTGGAAACGGGAACGCTTCGCGGAGGGAGGGACAGGCTGGGTCGAAGGCCAGAAGCTGGTTCCCTGACCCCGGCCCTTCCGGTCAGCCGGCCGCCTGGACGAAAGCCTTGACCTGGGGGCCGATGCTCTGCATGTCGTAGCGCTGGCGGCAGGCCCGGTCGGCCTCCCGGCGGCGCCGGTCCACTTCCGCGTCCTCCAGGGACCAGATGCGGTTGAAGGTCTCCGCCAGGGCCTCGGGAGAGAATGCATCCACGGGCCAGCCCAGGCGTCCCCCGTCCATGATCTCCACGGGGCCGCCGTGGTCCGGCCCGATGAGCAGCAATCCCTTGACCGCCGCCTCGGGGAAGACCATGCCGAAGGGTTCGTCCACCGGCAGGAGGGCCAGGACATCGCAGGCCTCGTAGACCCGCTGGAGGTCCGCCTCCGGAAGGTAGCCGTGGAACTGGACGGTCCCGCCGGGAAGCAGCTCCGCGGCGAGCCGTTCCAGGTCGGGTTTCGCGTGCCCGTCGCCCACCACGTGGAGCCTTGCGCCGGGACACCGGGGAAGGAAGCGGGCGAAGCCTCGGATGACGGTGTCGACGTTCTTCAGCGGCTCCAGACGGGAGTGGACCAGGACCTTCAGCCCGCTGCGGTCCAGGCCCTGGCGCGCACCGATCCCCGTGCGGAAGCGCACCGCCGGATGGATCACCTGGACGGACCTGCGCCCGTAGATGGTCTGGATCGCGGCCCTGGTGTAGTCGCTGTTGGCCGCGACGGCCTCGAGGCGGCCAACGTGCGCCTTGTCGAACCCCTGGCGCGCCCTGGCCGAGCGCTGCCGGCCCTTGGCCTCGAACGCCTCGAGTTCCTTCCGGAACCACTGGAGCGCGATCGTGTCGGCCCCCTTCCCGTCCGATAGGCACCCGTTCAGCTTCGGATTGGCTTCCCGGAGGTAGAGGCTCCGCGACGGCTCGTGGCAGTACCAGAGCTTCCGCCCCGGGATCGTCATGTAGCCGAGCATGGCGCTGCAGGGATAATTGTGGGCCACGACGACATCGAACTTGCCCAGGAAGGCGGTCGCGCGCCGAGCGCGCCGGAGGCACCTCGCCATCACTGAGAAACCGAAGAACGGATCGGCCCAGTGGTGCCTCCTCACGACCTCCACGGGAATCCCCCCCATCTCCCGGCTCCAGTTCCTCGGATCGAGGCCGAAGGTGGCCACGTGGGTATCGAGGCCTTCAGCGGCCAGGTAGCCCGCGTGCATGGCCACGAGCAGCTCCGCCCCGCCAACGGTGTGGAAGTCCGGATGGAAAAGCGCGACACGCAACGATCACCTCGGAACATCTACAAGGTAGCAGGGGCACAGGAGCGGGGGGGGTCCCAGCCCCGGTTCCGCCTACGGCCTCCGCCATCGGCGGTACTTCCGGATCAGCGCGTTCGTCGAGCTGTCGTGGGCCAGTTCGGGCTCCGTTCCGCTCTCCAGCTCGGGCAGGATCCTCGAGGCCAGCGCCTTGCCCAGTTCCACGCCCCACTGGTCGAAGGGATTGATGTTCCAGACGGCGCCCTGGGTGAAGACGAGGTGCTCGTAGAGGGCGACGAGGCTGCCCAGGACCTCGGGGGTGAGCTGCTCGGCCAGGATGATGCTGGAAGGACGGTTGCCCTCGAAGGTGCGGTGGGGCACGAGCCAGCCAGGGGTGCCTTCCGCCGACGCCTCCGCCGAGGTCTTGCCGAAGGCCAGGGCCTCCGCCTGGGCGAAGACGTTGGACATCAGCAGGTCGTGGTGGCGGCCCAGCGGGTTGAGGCTCCGGCCGAAGGCGATGAAGTCGCAGGGGATCAGCTTCGTGCCCTGGTGGATGAGCTGGTAGAAGGAATGCTGGCCGTTGGTGCCCGGCTCGCCGAAGTAGACGGCGCTGGTCTGGTGGCCGACCTTCCCGCCGTCCAGGGTGACGGACTTGCCGTTGCTCTCCATGACGAGCTGCTGGAGGTAGGCCGGGAAGCGCTTCAGGTACTGGTCGTAGGGCAGCACCGCCACGGTCTGGGCGTCGAAGAAGCAGGTGTACCAGAGGCCGATGAGTCCCATGAGCACGGGCAGGTTGCGCTCGAAGGGAGCGGTGCGGAAGTGCTCGTCCATGGCGTGGAGCCCGTCCAGCATCCGCCGGAAGCCGGCCGGCCCCACGGCGATCATGGTGGAAAGACCGATGGCGGAGTCCATGGAGTAGCGCCCGCCCACCCAGTCCCAGAAACCGAACATGTGGGCGGGATCGATGCCGAACTCGGCGACCTGGGCGGCGTTGGTGCTCACGGCCGCGAAGTGCCTGGCGATCGCGGCGGGGTCTCCCAGGGCCTCCAGGCACCAGGCCCGGGCCGTCCCGGCGTTGGTCATGGTCTCCTGGGTGGTGAACGTCTTGGAGGAGACGATGAAGAGCGTCGTCGCGGGATCCAGGTCCCGGGTGGCTTCCGCGAAGTCGGTCCCGTCCACGTTGGAGACGAAGCGGAACGCAAGTTCCCGGGTCGCATAGGCCTTCAGCGCCTCGTAGGCCATGACGGGCCCCAGGTCCGATCCGCCGATGCCGAGGTTGACCACGGCCTTGATGGGCCGGCCCGTGAAGCCCTTCCAGGCGCCACTCCGAACCTGGTCCGAAAAGACCGCCATGCGCTCCAGCACCTGGTGCACCTCGGGCACGACGTCGTGCCCGTCCACCTCGATGCGATGGCCCCAGGGCGCCCGCAGCGCCGTGTGCAACACTGCGCGATGCTCGGTCGCGTTGATCCGGTCGCCCCGGAACATCGCCTGGATCCGGCCTTCCAGGTCCGCCTCCCGGGCGAGCGCCAGGAGCAGGCGGAGCGTCTCGTCCGTCAGGCGGTGCTTGGAGTAGTCCAGCCAGAGCCCCGCGCCCTCGCACGCCATGCGGTCGCCCCTGGCCGGATCCTGGACGAACAGCTCCCGCAGGTGGAGGTTCCGGACCTCCTGGTGGTGGGCGGCGAGGGCCAGCCAGGCCGGACGCTGGGTCAACGGAAGACGGGTCATGGCGCACTCCGGGTTCGGGCCTCAAGGGTTCCGCAACCCCAACGAAGGGTCAAGGAGTATGCGCTGAATGCCTCACCAGCTCGAGGTCCTCCAGGAAGGCCTGCAGGAACCCGAGTCGCATCCGGATGCCCGCTTCCCAGGCATCCAGCCGCCGGCAGATCCCTCGAGGGGCTGTTCCCGAGTTGGCACGCCCTTCGCCATCTTGGGCCAGAGGTGCCCAGATGGATCCCGCCTACTATGTCGCCGCCGGAAGCCTGAAGGCCAGGTCCTTCCAGATGGAGACCCTCTCCAACAATCTGGCGAACGTGGACACGGTGGGCTACAAGACGGAACGCAGCTTCTTCAGCGTCTTCAACAAGGCCAACGAGTCGATGCGGGACCTGCCCCTCACGCGGTACGTGAACGACGGGACCGTCCTGGCTTCCAGTGCGGTCGATTTCTCCCAGGGCGCCTCCAAGTCCACGGGCAATCCCCTGGATCTCGCCATCGAGGGGAATGGGTTCCTGCAGGTCCAGACGCCCCAGGGCGTCCAGGCCACCCGGGACGGCCGCCTCAAGATCGGGGAGGGGGGACAGCTCCAGAGCCTCGATGGATTCCCGGTGCTAGGCAAAAACGGCCAGACTCTGTCCGTGACCCCCAACGGGGATCCTCTGTCCTTCAGCCCGGACGGCACCCTCCAGCAGGGGACCAACATCGTGGGCCAGCTGGACCTCAAGGCCTACGAGACGCCCTACGCCCTCAAGCGGGTGGGCTCGAACCGCTACGACACTGCGGGTCTCGCCGAGGCGGAACCCTCCGCCACCGTGGCCCAGGGCTACCTTGAGCAGAGCACCGTGGACGTGTCCACCTCCATGATCGACATGATCAAGCTCAACCGCCTCTACGAAATGTCCATGAAAGTCGCGTCCGCCCTCTCCAACGACCTGGATGCGAACAGCCTCAACTACATCGCGAACCAGCGCTAGCCGCGCCAGACAACGGGAGATTCCACCATGATGCGAGCAATGTGGTCCGCAGCAGCCGGAATGGCCGTCCAGCAGTCCAACATGGACACCATCTCCAACAACCTCGCCAATGTGAACACCACGGCCTACAAGCGGGCCCGCGCGGAGTTCCAGGACCTGCTCTACCAGACGGTGAACCTGGCCGGAACCAACAGCTCCACGAGCACCACCCTGCCCATCGGCCTGCAGCTTGGCCACGGGGCCAGGCTGCAGGCCGTGTCCCACCAGTACACCACCGGCAGCTTCAAGCACACCGGAGGCAACTTCGATCTCGCCATCGAGGGCGACGGCTTCTTCAACATCACCTTGGGGGACGGATCCCTTGCCTACACCCGCGACGGGACCTTCACGGTCGACCAGAACGGCACGCTGGTGACCTCGAACGGCTACACCCTGAACCCGCAGATCACCATCCCCCAGGATGCCACCAGCATCACCATCGCCACGGACGGCACGGTCTCCGTGGTCCAGTCCGGCCAGACCCAGTCCCAGCAGGTGGGCCAGATCACGCTTTCGAACTTCATCAATCCCAACGGCCTCTACCTGCGGGGCCAGAACCTGGTCACGCCCACCACCGCCAGCGGGGACGCCATCGAAGGAACCCCCGGGCAGGACGGCCTCGGGACCATCCGCCAGGGCTACCTGGAATCCTCCAACGTCGACGTGGCCGAGGAGATGGTGAACATGATCATCGGCCAGCGGGCCTACGAGGCCAACTCCAAGACCATCCTGACGGTGGACTCGATGCTGGAGACGGTGACGGCCCTGAAGCGGTGAGGCCATGCGCATCCCGGCCATCCTTCTCGCCTTCGTCCTGGCCCTGGGGGCCTGGGGGCAGGAGCCTCCGCTCGGCGAGAGCCTCCAGCGGGAGGCCCTGGCCTACGCCGAGGCCCAGGCGGCCGGGCTGGCGGGATCCCTCTCGATCCGGGTGCTCCGCCCGCCGACCCTCCCGCGGATGCCCGCCGGGAAGGTCCGCATCGAACCCTCCCATGCCAGCAAGCAGACCTTCGCCGGCCCGTTCTTCGTGGTCTTCAGGATCTTCGTGGACGAACGCCCCGTGGGCACGGCCCGGGTGGACCTGGAAGGCCGGTGGGTGGGCACCCTCCTGCGGACCCGCGCGGCCCTGCCCCGCAAGGCCGTCCCGACCGACGAGCAGCTCGAGCGGATCCCCTTCGAAGGCATCCCCCCGTCCGGAGCCATCACGGAATTTCCCGAAGGCTTCCAGCTCAAGGTGCCGGTGGCCGCCGGCCGGATCCTCTGCCGGTCCGACCTGCAGGCCATCCCGCTCATCAACCCCGGGGATCCCGTGAAGCTCGAGCTGGTCTGCGGCTCCCTGCAGGTTTCCGCCAGCACCGTCGCCCGCAGCGCGGGCGCCATGGGGGACAAGATACGGCTGGAATTGCCTACCTCCCGACGATGCATCCAGGCCCTGGTCACCGGGGCGGGCGAGGCGCGCATCCTCTGGCCCGGTCCCCGGAGCTGAGCCCGGACGGGCTCCCGAGGAATTCGCTGGCCTCCCGGACAGCGAGGCTTTAGTCTGGTTTCCTTGCAAGGAGCCCATTCATGGCCCACGAAGAGCATGTCCACGGACCCAACTGCGACCACGATTCCGAGCACGACAACGAGATCGAAGTGGTCGAGCTGGAGGATGAAAACGGCGAAAAGGAGGAGTTCGCCATCCTGGAGGAGGTGGATTTCGAAGGCCGCCACTTCGCGATCATGGCTCCCCTGGCCGAGGTCCAGGCGTACACCGAGAACGAGTCCGGGGAAGAGTCCGAAGACCAGCTGACCATCGAGATCTTCGAAGTGAAGGGCGACGACTTCACGATCCTCGAGGACGAGGACTTCGCCCAGAGGCTGATGACCCACCTGGACGAGGTGTCCGCCAAGCTGGAAGAAGAGGAGAAGAAGGCCTAGGAGCTGGAGTCCCCGCATCCTGGGCCGGCTTCCACCCTTTCGCGCACAAGCATCCCGGCGGCGGGTCGTCGCCGGGATGCTTTGTGTTTCCAGGCGCCCCGAGCCTCGCGTCGTGTTTTCGTCCAAGCGGCGCCTGGATCCCGCAGCGGGGGGAAGGGGAAGCGAACCGCCTGCCGGCGCCCCACCCTGCCCTGACGGGTGGTTCCGTGCCATGCTGACATCATGGTCATGGAATCCGTTTCCTTCCCTGGGCGCGTTCTCTTCCTGTCAGATGATCCCGGCAAGATCCACCAGCAGCTGAGCGGGATGGACCTGTCGCTGGCTCAGGCCCTGCCCCTGAGGGACCAGATCAGCACGGACGAGATCACGCCAGCCTGGGTCTGCTACTACTTCGACAGCCGCCTCGGGGACTTCACCTACGTGGGGCTCAAGTGCGGGGAGGCGTGTCCCATCGCGGAACACGGCGTGCGCCGGGGCGGCTTCGGCGTCAGCGTGGCGGGGAAGCGGCGCGGCAAGGGATCCAGCCGGGAGGCGAGCCCCTACGCGGAATATTGCGCCGGGGTGCGCCTGGTGATCGCCGAAAGCTTCGAGCGCATCTACCTCCAGAACTGCCAGAACCTCGGGCTCTTCGCCTCCACGGATTTCGGGCTCATTGAGCGGGTCCGGGCCGGGGAAGCCATCCCGGTGGAGGAGTTCACCCGCGGCCTGGACGCGATCACCGCCGAGATCGTCCGGCGCGGCGGTCTCTTCCCCTTCAACCGGGCCCGCCTGGCGGGAGAGTTCAAGGTGACGCTGCCCGCCCACGGCCGGCGTCCCATGACGCTGGCGGAGAAGATCCTGGCGCGCAACGCGGTGGTGGACGCCGCCTCCGGACGCGTCGGGCTTGACTCCGTGAAGGCGGGGGACGGGATCTTCGTGAAGGCGCACTGGCGGTTCTCCCACGAATACGTCACGCCCATGGCCGCCAGCTTCCTGGCCGGCTCGGCCGGCGAGGACGTCCGCCTGCGGGATCCCGAGCGGATCCTTGCCTTCCGGGACCACCTGACCTTCCTGGAGCAGTCCTTCACCGCCGAGAAGAACCAGAGCGGCCTCCTGGACGTGGCCCGACGCCTGAAGCACGCCCAGGAGGAATTCTGCGCCAGGCACGGCATCCGCCTCCACGGCGAGCTGCCGGACGGCGGCAGCGAGGGCATCTGCCACGTCCTCCTCGCGGAGCGCTACGCCCTTCCCGGGGAGGTGATCGTGGGAACGGACTCCCACACCTCCCACAGCGGGGCCCTGGGCTGCCTGGCCTTCGGCGTGGGCACCACCGACATCGCCAACGCCTGGATCACCGGGGACGCACGCGTGACCGTGCCGCCCACCTGCCGCGTCCGCCTGCACGGCCGCATGAAGCCGGGCGTCTACGCCAAGGACCTGGTCCTGCACCTCCTGAGCCTGCCTTTCGTCCACGAGGGGGGCGCCATCGGCCACGTCATCGAGTACCAGGGCGAGGCCCTCGCGGGCATGAGCATCGACGAAAGGGCCACCCTCACCAACATGGCCGCGGAGATCGGCGGATTCACGGGCATCGTGGCGCCGGACGCGGAGACCGTCCGGTTCCTCCGGGAGCGCCGCGGCGTGGAGGCGAAGCTGGAGGCCTGGATGGCCAGCGATCCGGATGCGGACTTCGCGCTCACCCTCGACGTCGACTGCTCGGCCCTGGGTCCCATGGTGGCCGCCCCCGGCGATCCCGGCCGGGGAGTCGCCCTCTCCGAACTGAGGGAGCGCACGTCCGTGGACTTGGCCTACGCGGGCAGCTGCACCGGCGGGAAGCGCGAGGACATCGAGCGGGTCCACGGCGTCGTCAAGTGGGCCCTGGACCGCGGCCTGACGGTGCCCTTGAGCGTCCAGTTCTTCATCCAGTTCGGCAGCGAGGACGTGCGGCGCTTCGCCGCCGGGCGGGGCTGGACGGAGGACTTCGAGAAGGCGGGCGCGCGCGTCCTGGGGCCGGGCTGCGGAGCCTGCATCAACGCGGGTCCGGGCGTCTCCCACAGGCCCGAGCAGGTCACCGTGAGCGCCATCAACCGCAACTTCCCCGGCCGCTCGGGTCCGGGCAAGGTGTGGCTCGCCAGTCCCGAGACGGTGGCGGCCAGCGCCTTCGCGGGAAGGCTCGCGTCCTTCGAAGAACTTCAACACCAGCCCGCCGACGAAAGGCCCTGAACCGGCTCATCGAGCTCGTGGCTGAATCCAACTGGAGGTTTCGTTCCAACATGTCCATCGATTTTTCTAGCATCTCCGACCGCACCCACACGAACAGCGTGAAATGGCGGCAGTATCCCGAAGGCGTGCTGCCGGTGTGGGTGGCCGACATGGACTTCAAGGCCCCCGAGCCCATCCTCGCGGCCCTCCGGGCCAAGCTGGAGCACGGCGTCCTGGGCTACGAGTTCCCCGGCAAGGACCTGCTCGGGACCGTTGCCGCCCGCATGGAGAAGCTCTACGGCTGGTCCGTGGACCCGGAGGCGATCATCCCCACCCCGGGCATCATCGCCGGCTTCAACGCGGCCGCCTGGGCGATCTGCGAACCCGGGCAAGGCATCCTCACCCAGCCCCCGGTCTACCCGCCCTTCCTGACCGTGGCCGAGAAGGTGGGCCTGGTGAACCAGCTCGCGCCGCTGGCCCTCGAGGAGCAGGCCGGCAGGCTGACCTACCGCTGCGACCTGGAGGTCTTCCGGAAGGCCGTCCACGGCCGGAACGTCCGCACGGGCATGTTCCTCCTCTGCAATCCCCACAACCCCACGGGCCAGGCCTATTCCCGCAAGGATCTCCAGGGGATGGCGGACATCTGCCTGGAGCAGGGCGTCCGCATCGTCTCGGACGAGATCCACAGCGAGCTCCTGCTCGGCGAGACTCGGCACATCCCCATCGCCACGCTCTCCAAGGACATCGAGCGGAACACGATCACCCTCGTCGCCCCCAGCAAGACCTACAACGTGCCCGGGCTGTTCTGCGGCCTCGCCATCGTCCCCGATCCCGGGCTGCGCGCCAAGTTCCAGGCGGCGGCGGACCGGATGATCCAGCACGTGAGCAGCCTTTCCCTCATCGCCGCCCGGGTCGCCTATTCCGGCGCGTGCGACGAATGGCTCAAGGCGCTGAAAGTCCAGCTGACGGCCAACCGGGACTGGGTCGCCCGGACCCTCCGCGAGCGGTTCCCGCGGCTGGCCTGCACCCTGCCCCAGGCCACCTACCTCGCGTGGCTCGACTGCCGGCGACTGGAACTGGGCGGACAGACACCCTACGACTTCTTCCTGGAACGGGCCAAGGTGGCCTTCAACCAGGGCGACGATTTCGGCCCCGGGGGAGAGGGGTTCGTGCGGTTCAACTTCGGGACCTCGCCCCGGATCCTCCAGGAAGTGGTGGACCGGATCGCCGCGGTCATGCCGGAGGCCGGGTAGCTTCGCCGGGAGGCGGGAGCCGTCCGGCTATACTTGCATCCGTGAGCGAGTGCCGACGACCAGCCATGACCTATCCCGCCCGCGTGCCGATGAAGATCATCGGCCGGGCGGGGGTGCTGGCGCCGGAAGCCGTCGCGGCCCTCATCTTCCGGCACCTCCGGTCGACGCCGCTCCCGGAGGCCTGGCGGCAGGAGCTCCAGGTCTCCGAGCGGCCGAAGGGGGACTGGATCAGCTACACCTTCTGGATCGTCCTGCCGGACGAGCATGCCGAGCGGCCGCTCCGGGAATCCATCCAGAAGCTGGCCGGCGTCGTGATGCAGCTCTGATCAGTCCAGGATGGCCACGGCCCTCACGGGCGACCCGTCGGCTTCCGCGATCTTCAGGGGCAGGCAGGAGAAGAGGAAACGGGTGCCGGCCAGCGCCGCGAGGCCCGTCAGGTTCTCGATGGAGATCATGCCCGCGCCGAAGAAGAGGTGGTGGTTCTCGAACTCCACGGATCCGACGGGATCCACGGAGATGGCGTCGAAGCCGACGCCCTTGAGGCCCCGTCCCGCCAGCCACCCTGCGGCCTCCCGGGACAGCACGGGGAAGTCCGAGAAATAGGCTTCCTGGCCCCACAGCCGGGACCAGCCCGTGTGGAAGAGCACGAAATCGCAGCCTTCGATCAGGGCGGCCTGGGCCTGGAGTTCCGGGAGTCCGATCTCCGCCCGGCCCACGGCGTCCAGCACGCAGGCCGTCCCCACGAAGTGCCCGGCCCCGAGCTGGTCCAGGGTCGGCCCGCCCTCCAGCATGTGGGCGGGAGCGTCGATGTGGGTCCCCGTGTGGGAATACATGGAGAGGAGCTTCTCGGCGAATCCGTCCTTGGCCACGGTGTTGGCCGGCTGGATCCTGGGCGGCTCCGTGCCCGGGTAGACGGGCATTCCTTCGGTGAGGGTGTGGGTGAGGTCGAGGACGGTCGTCATTCCTTCATGGTAGCTCCGGTGATCCGGGCGTCCTGCTTCTTTCGTGAGCTTCCGGTTGGCGTGCGCAGAAGCGTCCGCCAACCGTGCTTGGCGGA
>DAOPZL010000040.1:7892-25119 GCA_035353395.1 Holophaga sp. | reverse complement strand
TGGTGGTCCCGGAGCGATTCGAACGCCCGACCCTCAGATTCGTAGTCTGATGCTCTATCCAGCTGAGCTACGGGACCGGAACGCGCCGGCGCTGGCCGCGCGTGATTCGATAGTTTATCTCATCCGGCGGGGTTGTCCATCCTATTTCGCCGGGGAGGCAGTGGGGACCGAAAATGGCGATGGCGGCGACGGGGCTTCCGATGACAATGGAGGTCCGATGAACCAGCCTCCTCGTGAAAACGTGGCCTTCCGCCTGAAGGCCGGGAAGGATCTCCAGCACGCGGATCTCAAGGGGCTCGATCTGCAGGGACTCGACTTGTCCGGGGCGAAGCTGGCCTCGGCCGACCTGTCCGGGGCCAGGATGAACCAGGTCCTGCTGCGGGGGGCGGATCTCTCCGGCGCGGATCTCCGCCACGCCTGCCTCGCCGAGGCGGATCTAGCGGAGGCGAACCTGAGCCGGGCGCGGATGGGGGGAGTCGACCTGCGCTGGACCAACCTCGCCGGGGCCGTGTTCGCGGGGGCTTCCTTGATCGGTGTCGACCTGGGCGGCAAGGACCTGCGGAAGGCGAACATGGCGGGCGCCGATCTCAGGCAGTCGATCCTCGACGGAGCGGATCTGTCCGGTGCGGTGCTGGACCAGGCGAACCTGCTGGGCGCCTCCATGGAGGGGGCGAAACTCCTGGGCGCCAGCCTGGTCCGGGCCGTCCTCGGGGGGGCCTCCCTGCAGCGGGCGAACCTGACCGGCGCCAGCCTCGAGGACGCGGATCTCCGCTGGGCCAGCCTGAAGCATGCGGTGCTCGAACGGGCGAGCCTGGGCCGCGCCAATCTCCGGGGGACGGATCTTTCGGGCGCGACGCTGGCGGGCGCGGACCTCCGCCGCCTGGACCTCCTTCCCTACGACCGGAAGGACGTCCCCGATCTCAGGGGCGTGGATCTGAGCGGCGTGGTCATGGCCGCGGTGAACCTGCGGGGCATGGACCTGAGCCGGGCGAACCTGAGCCAGGCCGATCTCCGTCGCGCCGTCCTGCGCCACACCCGCCTGGAAGGCGCCAACCTCGCCGGGGCGGACCTCCGGGAGGCGGACCTGCGGGGCGCGGACCTGACGTCGTCCACGCTCGTCCGGGCCGACCTGCGCGGATCGCAGCTGGGCGAGGCGATTCTCCGGGGCGCGGATCTCCGGGATTCGGATCTCACCGGAGCGGTGCTGCGCGGAGCGGACCTCCGGGGGGCATGCCTCCAGCGCCTCGACCTCCGGGAGATCGACCTGCGGGGCGCGGACCTGGACGGCGCGGACTTGACCTCGGCGAACCTGGCCGGGGCCGACCTGCGGGGAGCCCGCGTCGAGAACGCATGGCTGGCCGGGGCGGACCTGTCGAGGCTCCAGCGCTGAGCCTTCGGCGCCGTCCCGCGCGCGACCTCCGGCCTTCCGCGCGGAACTTGCGCTAGGAAGCGGGTGTTTCCAGGGCCTTCTCGGCGGGACTGGCTTCCCCGCCGTCCAGGTCCTTGGTCCTGCCGGATCCTTTGCGGGCACAGGAACCTTGCAGGGTGCCGCCCTCGTCGACCACGAGGGTCCCCACCTCGACTTCGCCTTCCACCCAGCCCGTTCCGTGGATTTCCAGGCATTCCGAGATCCGGAAGATGCCCTCCACGCGGCCGGTCACGATCAGGTGCTTCGCGTGGATATGCCCCTTCACGAGGCCGGTCGGGGCGATCGTGACTTCTCCCTCGCTGTGGATCGACCCTTCGACCATGCCCTCCACGCGGACGCTGTTGGCCCCGCAGTGGATGTCGCCCTTCCACACCGTCCCCTTCCCCAGCAGCGAATGGATCGCCTGGGTGGCGTCGATCTTCTTCCTGCGCCCGTTGGACAGATGATTGAACATGGCATCGGCTCCCGGCTACTTGAACGAGGACAGCCATTCGCGCTGGAGGCGCATGTAGGGCTTGGGATCCTTCGGGCGTCCATCGATCCGGACTTCGTAGTGGAGATGGACTCCGGTCGCTCTCCCGGACTGTCCCATGTATCCCAGGATATCCCCGCGGGCCACCAGTTGTCCCACCTTGATCTGGGGGGCGATGGTGTCCAGGTGGCCATAGAGCGTCTCGATGTCAGGGGTGTGGCGGATGACGAGGGTGTTGCCGTAGCCCTCCTGCCAGCCGGCCGTCTCGATGGTCCCGTCGGCGGTGGCCTGGATGGGCGTGCCGCGGCTGTTCGAGATGTCGATGCCCTGGTGGAATCCGAGGAGGCCGTCGTCCTGTTCGTTCGCCCGGGAAAAGGGGCTCAGCCGGATTCCGTAGCCGGAACTCATGTAGCCCGCGGTCGGGAAGATGGACGGGGTGTGGTTCCAGCGTTCGATGATCGGATCCATCGCGGCGCGGATCGCCTTCGTCTGGGCCCAGGTGCGCTCGATCTCGCCCTGCAGCTGGCTGATCTTCCCCTTGTGCGGCGAGGCGGCCTCGGGGGGCGGGGGGAGCTCCGGGGCGAGGGTCTTCGGGTCGATGAGCTTCTGGAGTTCCGTGAGCTGGCGCTGCAGGGTGTCGATCTCGTCCTCGAGTCCCCTGGCCTTGTTCAGGGTGTCCCGCAGGCGCTTCTGCTGCTGGGCCGTCTCCGCCTGGAGCTGGGAGAAGCTCATGATCTTCTTGGTGGCCCAGAAGCCGTAGGCGGATCCGACCATGGCCAGGGACCAAAGGCCCATCGCGATGCCGAGGGTCCACAGGATGGTGTTCCGGGCCAGGGACCAGCGGAAGGTCCTGTGGCTGAACACCAGCATGACCGTGAAGAAACGATGCGGATCCGGACGGCTCAGCCGTACGCCACGGCGCGCATGAAGCTTCTTCGGTCCCATCTTTATGACCCTACGTTGGAATCCAGGCTGTGTCGAGTCTGGATTTTCCAGCCTAGGAGCAGGCAAGACCCCGGAACCATTCCAGCAGGAAGCCAAGGAGAAGGAGGGGACCCGCCAGGTGGTCCATCGGGACGGGATTGTCCGGAACCGCCCGCCGGCGGAGCAGGAGGGCCGCCACCGCGCCCCACGCTGCCCAGGGGAGCAGGTGCGCCTCCATGTCGAGGTTGAAGGCCGCCCAGGCGACGAGGGCGAGGGCCTGGAGCCCGCGCGGGATCCCGGCGGGCCCTGGCGGAACCGGGTGCGGCCCCAGGGATGGATCGAGGCGCGCCTCCGCCCGTGGCTGGGGCAGGGCGGATCCCGCGGTCCAGGCCAGGACCCCGAGGGCGAGCCATCCCGCGGGGGGCTCCGGGCAGCCGGCGACGGCGATCCAGGCGCCGAGGGGAGCCCCGGCCAGCGCCAGGCCGAGGATGGCCCGCGGCCGGCGGACGAAGCGCCGGCAGACCGGATATCCCAGCAGGATCCCCAGGGCGGGCGGGACCAGCCGCCAGGGGAGGGGACCCAGCATGCCCGCGGAGAATCCGAAGAGGGCGACCGCGCCGCCGAATCCGGCCCGGAGCGCCATGGACCGGGGGAAACGCTCCGGATCCGCGACCTCGTCCAGCAGGCGGCCGAAGAGCCCGGCCGCGAGCCATGCCGCCGCCAGGAGCGCCAGGATCCAGCCCAGCGTCCGCGCGGAAGAATTTCCCCGCGCCGCCCCGAGACTTGCGAGCAGGGCGAAGGCGAAGACGGATCCCCCCCGTCCGGACATGATCCTGGGGAGGACTCCTGCGGGTTGGCCTTGGCTGGATGGGTTCATGGATTCGGACATGCCCGGGTCCCGGGACCGGCGGGCGTGCTTCGAATGTAGCGGGAGGTCCGCCGGGAAATCCATCGTCAATCCTTCCTGCCGGGGACGTCTCCAGGCTCGTTCCCGGCTGCGAAGCCCGGGGCAGGTCGCCCCATGCCGCGAAGGTCCTGGTCCGGCCATGCCCTGCGCGGCGCGTGGCGTTTCGCCTGCTTTCCAGCAATAATGGAAATGATTGGAGATCTACATGGCCCTGGAATGGCGTCCGGTCATCGCGCTGCTGCTTTGGGTGCCCCTGCTGGCGGGGAAGGCCCCCGGCCCGATCGAGCTTCAGCTGAGGCGGGCCGGGCTGGTGGACGTGCGCAGCCTCGACCGCACGATCCAGGTGGAGCTGAAGTACTCGACGGTCGACAACTTCATGCACCAGGACGCCTACGGAGACCTGGAGAACTGCTACCTCCAGAAGGAGGTGGCCGGGAGGGTCGCCAAGGCGCAGGGGCTCCTGCGGAAGCTCCATCCGGGGTATTCGCTGAAGGTTTTCGACGGCGCGCGGCCCCGGCGCGTCCAGCGGATCATGTGGGATCTCGTGAAGGGCACCGAACAGCAGAAGTACGTGTCCAGTCCCGACTCCGGTTCGATCCACAACTTCGGGTCGGCCGTGGACCTGACCATCGTGGACGCGCAGGGCGCCGAACTCGACATGGGGACGCCCTACGACTTCCTCGGCGAGCTGGCGCAGCCCCGCTACGAGGAGCGCTTCCTGAAGGAGGGGAAGCTCACGGCCGGGCAGGTCGAGAACCGCGCCCTGCTGCGCAACCTCATGGTCGAGGCGGGTTTCAGGCCGATCCCCAACGAATGGTGGCACTTCGATGCCTTTTCCAGGGCCGAGGCCAAGGCGCGGTACAAGATCATCGAATGAACTGACAAGGACGGTCCGCGGGGGACCGGGGCGGACGGCGGACAGGCCGTCCGGGCAGGCCTCCAGACTCCGCGCCCCCGGACGGAGAGGACGCTAGGCGGGTGTTCGCATGCAGAACCTGAAAGTGCTCGATTTCAAGGACCGCGCCTACTACGCGGACGTCTTCAGGATCGGCCTGCCCGTGATGCTGCAGAACCTGATCTTCAACGGGCTGGCCCTGGTGGACAACGTCATGATCGGCGGCAAGGGGGATGCGGCGATCTCGGCGGTGGGGGTCGCGAACAAGCTGAGCTTCGTCTTCGCGCTCTTCGTGTTCGGAGTGAACAGCGGCGCCAACATGTTCTGCGCGCAGTTCTGGGGCAAGGGCGACCTGGCCTCGGTCCGCAAGGTCCTGGGGATCTCCATGAGGATCAGCGTCGCGATGGCCGTCCCCTTCCTGGTCGTCTCCCAGTTCATGCCGCGGCAGTTCATGACCTTCTTCATCCGCGACCCGCAGGTGGTGGAGCAGGGGGCCGCCTTCCTGCGCATCATGGGATGGAGCTACCTCGTCCAGGCGGTCACTTCCGCCTACGCCATCCAGAGCCGGGGGGTCGGACGCACCCGGCCGCCGTTCTACGCCAGCGCGATGGCCCTGGCCGTCAACACCGCCCTGAACTACGTGCTGATCTATGGGAGGTTCGGGTTCCCGGCCCTGGGGGTCCGAGGCTCCGCGCTGGCCACCCTGGTCGCCCGGTCCCTGGAGCTGGGGCTGCTGCTCGCGATCATCTACGGCAACCGCTACGAGCTGGCGGCCTCCTGGTCCGAGATGGGCGGATATTCGAAGGAGTTCCTCCGCCGCTTCATCAAGCCCGTGACGCCGGTCATCGCCAACGAGGTCTTCTGGTCCATCGGGGTGAGCCTCTACACGTTCTTCTACGGGATGCAGGGCGTCCAGGCGACGACCACGGCGCAGATCATGGAAGTGATGAGCAACCTCTTCTTCTCCGTGCTCATGGGGCTCGGCAACTCCTGCGGCACCATGATCGGCAACCGGATCGGGGCCCAGGAGGAGGAGACCGCCCGGGTGTACGCCAAGCGGAGCGTCCTCCTGGGCGTCTTCGTCGGCCTTGTGGTCGGCGCCATCCTCGCCCTTTCCGCGGGCCTCTTCCTGTCGTTCTTCGACGTGAGCCCGGGGATCCACGACGCCTGCCGGAAGGCAGCCTACGTCTACGGCGGCACCATGTTCCTGCGGAGCATCAACATGATCGTCGTGGTGGGGGTCTGCCGTAGCGCGGGCGACACCGTCTTCGCCGCCCTCATCGACGTGCTGACGCCCTGGTGCATCGGCATCCCCATGGCGGCCCTGGGCGTGATGGTCCTGCACTGGCCCATCCACCTGGTCATCCTCCTGGTGACCCTGGAGGAGTGGGTCAAGGCGGGCCTGGGCGTATGGCGGCTCCTGTCCGGGAAGTGGCTCAACAACCTCGTCCGGGACCTGCACGGCGGGGAAGTCGAGACGCCGGCCGAGGCGCCTGCCGGCTCCTGAAGCGCCTCAGTCCTCGACTCTCCCGATGCCGTTGCAGCGGTAGAGCGCCTCGATGCGGTCCTTGAAGTGGGCGTTCACCACCCGCCGCTTGACCTTGAGGGAGGGGGTGAGCATCCCGTTCTCCGGGGTCATCTCCTGGGCGACCAGCAGGATCTTGTGGACCCGCTCGTACTTCGCCAGCTTGGTGTTCACGTTCCCCACCTGCTTCTTCAGCTTGGCCTGGACTTCCGGGAGGGCGATCAGGTTCTCGTGGGTCTTGAACTTCAGGTGCTGGCGGGAGGCCCAGAGCTTGAGCGCGGGGAAGTGGGGGACGATGATCGCGGCGACGAAGTTCTGCCGGTCCCCGATGACCACGGCCTGCTCGATGTACTTGTCCGCGCGCAGGAGGTTCTCGATGGGCTGGGGCGCGATGTTCTTGCCGCCCAGGGTCACCAGGATCTCCTTCTTCCGGTCCGTGATCTTGAGCTGGCCTCCCTCGAGCAGTTCCCCGATGTCCCCGGTGTGGAAGTAGCCTTCGGCGTCCATGACCTCGCGGGTGGCTTCCTCGTTCCTCCAGTAGCCCATCATCACGTTGGGACCTCGCACGAGGATCTCTCCGTCCTCCGCCAGCTTCAGGAAGGGCTTGCCCTCCCATTCCTCCATGACCGGATGGCCCACGGTGCCGGGCAGGACCTTGCCGGGGACGTTGAGGGCCACGATGGGGCTCGTCTCCGTCAGTCCGTAGCCCTCGTAGATGGGCACGCCCAGGGACCAGAAGAACTCGTTCACCTTGGGGTTCAGGGCCGCGCCTCCGGAGATGGCCAGGCGGATCCGGCCTCCCGTGCGGACCCGGACGTTCGAGAACACCAGCCGGTCCGCCAGGTAGCCCACCGCGCTGAGCGCCCGTCCCGGACGCTCCCCGCGGAAGTGGTGGCCGGCCAAGCTGTGTCCCACCCTCATGGCCCAGCCCAGGACCGCGGGCTTCAGCGGGTTCCCCTCCATGGCCGTGTCTCGCACCCTGGAGTAGATCTTCTCGAAGATCCGGGGCACCGCCAGGAAGAGCTCGGGACGGGTCTCCATGAGGTCCTGGGCCAGGGTCATGTGGTTCTGGCTGTAGTAGATCGAGACGCCGCAGAAGAACATGATGTAGTTCCCCGCCATGCGCTCGTAGATGTGGGAGAGGGGCAGGACGCTCAGGCACCGCTCCCCCTTGCGGGGCTGGAGGATCTTGAGGGTGGCGTGGATGTTGGAGACCAGGTTGCCGTGGCTCAGCATGGCGCCCTTGGGATCCCCGGTCGTCCCGGAGGTGTAGATGAGGGTCAGGAGGTCCTGGGGCTTGCGTGCGGAGCCCCAGGCGCGGACTTCCGGCCGCCGGGCCTCCATGGACGCACCCAGGGCCATGAGGGTCCTCCACTTGAGGACCTGCCGCCCCTCCTCGCGGGGCTTGGGCTCCCCGCCGATCAGGACGGCGGCCTCGAGGTCCGGGAGCTCGTCCCAGTGGGCCAGGACCTTCGCGAGCTGGTCGTTGGTGGAGCAGAAGACCCAGCGCGCCCCGCTGTCCTGGAGGATGTGGCGCACCTGGGCCGCGTTCAGGGTGGGATAGATGGGCACGGTGGGCAGGCCCGAGATGGCGCAGGCGTAGTCCTGCACGGCCCATTCGGGACGGTTCTCGGAGAGGATCGCGATGCGGTCGCCGTTCCTGAGCCCCTTCTCGTCCAGGGCCAGGGCCAGCCGTTCCACCCTCGCGAGGATCTCCTGATGGGAGACCGGCCGGAATTTTCCGTGCGACCTGTAGGCCAGGGCTTCGGGAAGATCGTGCGCGACGGCTTCATAGAACAGTTGAGCGATGGTTTCTATCAACCCTGGACTCCCGAAGCGAGATAGTAGCAGACCCGGAGCTGATTCGAGGTAGGCTTGGGGCGAGGCCCGGGAACCCATGAAGGAATCACAAGTCCCCTTGTCGGAAGCCGTGACGGCCTTCCACCTGGAGCAGCGCGCGAGGGGGGTCTCTCCCCATACGGAGCGGGCGCAAAGGGCGGACCTGGAAAAGCTCGTGGCCCACGCCGTCGGCCAGCAGTGGGAAGGCTGGGAGGTGAAACCCCGGGTGCTGCGCCGTTTCGCGCTGGAACTCGGGGAACGGGGCCTCGACCCGGCGAGCCAGGCGAGGATCCTGAGCACCGTCCGGGCCTTCTACCGCTGGCTCTTCGAGACCCAGCGGATCCAGGGCAATCCGGCCTCCGGGCTGCGGAACCCCAAGCAGCCCCAGCGCCTCCCGGCCTTCCTGACCGAGGAGGAAAGCTCCTCGCTGCTGGACCTGCCCGAGGCCACGGACTTTCCCACGGCACGCCTGCGCTGCCTGCTGGAGCTGCTCTACGCCTCGGGCCTGCGGGTCTCGGAACTCACCGGCCTCGACCTCCAGGACCTCCTCCAGGAACAGCGGACGCTCCGGGTGCTGGGCAAGGGACGGAAGGAGCGCCTGGTCCCCTTCCACGCGGCCGCGGAGAGGTGCCTGGAGGCCTACCTGGCCTACCGGAGGGCCTTCCTCGCGGAGAAGCACCTCCCTCCGTCGGCGGCCCTGTTCCTGAACCAGCGGGGAGGCCGGCTCACGCCCACCAGCGTCAGGACCTTCCTGGCCCAGGTCATCGAGCACGCCTCCCTGCGGGCCAAGGTGAGCCCGCACGCCCTCCGGCACAGCTTCGCCACGCACCTCCTGGGCCGGGGCATGGATCTCCGCGCCATCCAGGAACTCCTCGGCCACGCCAGCCTGAGCACCACCCAGCGCTACACCCACCTGGACCTGGAACAGCTGGCCCGGACCTACGAGGGGGCGCATCCGAGGGCGAGAAGGCGGCCGGGGGAGGGCTAGTTCAGGTGCTCCAGGGCCGAGTCGATCTGGTCGGACACCTGCGTGAGGTTGCCGTTCATGTTCTCGATCTCCCTGGTGAGGTTGCGGACGGACTCCACGGACTTGGTCATGTGGTCCGCCACGACCATGAAGCCCTTGCCGTGGACGCCGACCTTGGCGGCCTCGATGCTGGCGTTGAGGGCCAGCATCTGGATGCTGGACATGATCTGGTTGATCCGCGACACGATGTTGCGGCTCCCCTCCAGGCTGGTGCCGATCTCGTCCTTGATCTTCTTCAGGGGGGCCGTCAGGCTCGTCCGCAGGCGCTCCATGTTCTCGTCCTGGACCTGGACGACCACCCGCGCGGCGTGGTGCGAGACGACGTGGGCGCTGGTCCCGGCGACCAGCCGGCCCAGCTCGCTGGAGGCCTCCTCGTTCCCGGTCACCTCGAAGACGATGTCGCAGGGGGCCCGGTGGAGGGCCTCGGAGAGGTCCGTGAAGGTGCGGATGTCCTCCGCCTTGGCGGCCTCCATGGCCGGGGCTTCCCGGTTGGGGTCCACGACGAAGGAGACCGTCGCGATCCGGCTGGCGTGGAAGAACTTCAGCAGGCCGTGCCCGGCCCGTCCTCCTCCCACGATTCCGATCGAATGGTTCTTCGTCCCGTACCAGTCGCTCATGGTGCGCCTCTGCAGAGGAATGCGGTTTCCTGACTTGGAGACTTCAACTTTGCGTGGATCGAATTTCCCATTGTACGGGATCGGGCCGTCCACCGGGCAGGAAACCGCGGTGCACCGTCGTGCGGGCGGAACCGGCGGCCTGGTCCGGCCCCCCGTCCAGGGCCGGCCTCCGGGGGATCTTTCCCTGCTGCCTTGGGCCGAGCGTGGTCGAATCCATGGATCCATGTCGCTCCGCACATCCTTTTTCGCGCGGCGCGCGGTACGCGCCCGGCACCTCGAAAACACTGGATTGCGCTCAGTACGGTCTTCGTCACTGCTGTCATGAGGTATGATCTCCATTCACATCTGCGTGAATTGGAAAGGACGTGGCGTGGATTTGGTTGTCGATCGCATCTGCCAGGAACTCTCGCTCCCCCGCGCCGGGGTTGCCTCGGTGGTGGCGCTGCTGAACGAGGGGAACACCGTTCCCTTCATCGCGCGCTACCGCAAGGAAGCCACGGGATCCCTGGACGAAGTGGCCATCCGCGCGGTGGAGGACAGGGTCGCGTACTACAAGGACCTGCTGGACCGGCGGGAAACCGTCCTCAAGAACATCGACAAGCAGGGCAAGCTGACGCCGGAACTGAAGGCGAAGGTGGAGGCGGCCTGGAGCAAGACCGAGCTGGAAGACCTCTACCTGCCCTACAAGCCCAAGAAGCGCACCAAGGCCACGGAGGCCAGGGAACGGGGGCTGGAGCCCCTGCTGGATGAACTGCTGGCCGACGAGTCCGGCGCCGATCCGATGATGCTGGCCGCTCCCTACGTGAAGGAGGACCAGGAGGGGATCCAGGCCCCGAGCGCCTGCGTCCAGGGCGCGGGGCACATCCTGGCGGAGCGCCTGGCCGAGGATGCGGACGTCCGCGCCTGGCTGCGCCAGGAGTTCCACGACCACGGTGTCCTGTGCTCCACGCTCCGCGAGGAGCGGAAGGAGAGCAACGAGGCCCTGCGCTTCAAGCCCTACTGGGACTTCAAGGAAGCCCTCCGGAAGATGCCCGGCCACCGGATCCTGGCCCTGCGCAGGGGCGAGAAGGAGGAGATCCTCACGGTCAAGCTCTCCGTGGACCGCGAGAAGTACGTCACCATGCTGGTTTCCAAGGTGCCGGCGCACCCGCAGTCGGGCTACCGGCCCTCCCTGCACGAGGTCTGCGAGGACGCCTTCGACCGCCTCCTGGCGCCCACCATCGAGACCGACGTGCGCATGGACGCCAAGAAGAAGGCCGACATGGAGGCCATCAAGGTCTTCCAGGTCAACCTGGACCACCTGCTCCTGGCGCCTCCCGCCGGGCAGCGGTGCACCCTGGGGGTGGACCCCGGCATCCGGACCGGCTGCAAGCTGGCGATCATCAACCGCCTGGGCCAGTTCATGGAATCCGCCACGATCTACCCCCTGGAGCCCAAGCGGGACTTCGAGGGCAGCCGGGCGATCCTCGACTCGCTCGCCGCCAAGTACCCGCTGGAGGCCGTCGCCATCGGCAACGGCACCGGCGGCCGCGAGGCCGAGGCCTTCGTCCGCCAGTGGCTCAAGGACACGGACCGGGGCGACGTGGTCTGCGTGGCCGTGAGCGAGGCCGGGGCGTCCGTCTACAGCGCCTCCGACGTGGCCCGGGAGGAGTTCCCCGAGCAGGACGTGACGGTGCGCGGCGCCATCAGCATCGCCCGCCGCTTCCAGGACCCGCTCGCCGAACTGGTGAAGGTGGATCCCAAGAGCATCGGCGTGGGCCAGTACCAGCATGACGTGAACCAGACCGCCCTCAAGAAGAGCCTCGACGAGGTCGTGGAGAGCTGCGTGAACCGCGTGGGGGTGGACGTGAACTCCGCCTCCTACAAGCTCCTCGCCTACGTGGCGGGCATCGGGGAATCGCTGGCCAAGAACATCCTGCAGTACCGCTTCGAGCACGGGGCCTTCCGGAAGCGAGAACAGCTCATGGAGGTCTCCCGCTTCGGCGAGAAGGCCTTCCAGCAGGCCGCGGGCTTCCTGCGCATCCACGAGGGGGAGGATCCCCTCGACGCCAGCGCCGTGCATCCCGAGAGCTACCCCGTCGTCCAGCGCATCTGCCAGCTCACCGGCCTGGTGGTGCCCGAACTGATCGGCAACGACGCGGCCCTGGACGCCCTGGATCCCAGGCTCCTCGTGGACGACCGGTTCGGCGTGGAGACCGTGCGGGACATCATCGCGGAACTCAAGAAGCCGGGGCGGGACCCGCGCCAGCGCTTCGAGGCCGTGCAGTTCATGGAGGGGGTGAACAAGCCTTCCGACCTGGAGCCCGGCATGGAGCTCCAGGGCCTCGTCACCAACGTGACCGAGTTCGGCGCCTTCGTGGACATCGGCGTCCACCAGGACGGCCTGGTGCACCTCTCCGAGATCTCCCACACCTTCGTGAAGAGCCCGGCCGACGTGCTCAGCGTCGGGCAGGCCGTGAAGGTGAAGGTGATCGCCGTGGACCTGCAGGCCAAGCGGATCGGGCTGTCCATCAAGGCCCTGACCGCCCCGCCGGCGAGCCAGCGGGCGGAAGGCCCGCGCCCGGAGCGCCACCACCACGGCCATCGGCCCCGCCACGAGAAGCCCCGGCCGGAGGCGGGCCGCCAGGAAGGCCGCGCGCCGAAGCTGGAAGGCCGTCCCGAGGGCCCGAAGCGCCGGGACGAGCGCAAGCCCGATGCCCGGAAGCAGGATTCCCGCGAGGGGGCCCCTCCCCGGAAGCCCGAGGTCCGGGGGGCCAGCCTGGACGACCTGCTGGCCAAGTTCAACAAAGGAATCCATTGAAGCCGCTGTCCTGCTTCCTCCTGTCCGCGGCGCTGCTGTCCTCCCTCGCCTGCGAAAGGACCCTGCCGCAGGCGAGGAGGACGGTCTACGTCCCCTGGGAAACGGGCCTCACGCTGGCCTACGAGGATCCCACGCTGCCTCCGGCGGAGCGCGCCCAGGCCAGGCTGCAGGTGCGGGTGGCCGCTTCCAGGGAGATCCCCGGAGGGCGCCGCGTGACCCTCGCCTACACCACCCTGAAGGGCCAGCATGCCTTCGATTTCCAGAGCAAGGACGGGGGCTGGGCGCTGATGGAGGGGGACAACCTCATCTTCCGGATGCTGCCCGAGGGATTTCCGGGGCAGGCGGACCACTGGGAGGACCGGGCCCGGGGCATGACCTTCCAGGTCGTGGGGCGCGCGCGGCTCCCGGAGTCGGAGCTGGAGCTCCCCAGCGACTACGACCGCGTCGGCATCTGGGTCGAGCTGGTGCCCAGGAGCGGGCCCAGGCGGAGGATCTTCATGCTGCCGGGCATCGGGGAGGCGAAGAGCCAGGTGCGGCTCGAGGACGGCCGCTGGAGGACGAACAACCAGCTCGTCTCCCGCGGGTTCACGGATCTCCCGGCCGCCAAGGCGAATCCTTGACGGACCCTGGCATGCTTAAGGTATCGAGTCTGGAGCGGGCATGGTGAACACGGAGAACAAGGACCAGGTGGCGATCGTCGTGCCGGACGGCGCCGAGAAGGGCGCCTTCCGCGACAACGCCGAGGTGATCTGCTTCGCGATCCTCTTGATCATGTTCTTCAAGACCTTCGTGGGGCAGCAGTTCACCATTCCCACGGCCTCCATGCGGAACACGCTGATGATCGGGGACCACCTGCTGGTGAACAAGTTCATCTTCGCCGTCCCCCAGTGGGACTGGGAGGCCAGGCTCTTCCCGATGCGCCAGGTGGAGCGGGGCGACATCATCGTCTTCCGCTACCCCATGGAGCGCGATTTCGACTACGTGAAGCGGTGCATCGCGCTGCCGGGCGACAAGGTCGAGATCCGGGAGAAGCGGGTCTACATCAACGGGAAGCAGGTGACGGGGGAGTTCGAGCACCACATCCTCAGGCCCGAGGACGGGCCTGTGGCCGGCCCCTGGCCCGCGACCCGGGACGCCGGGACCACGGTCTACCGGGCCCTGCTGACCGCCGCCAAGGCGAAGGGCACGCAGCCTCCCGTCCCGGGCGTGTGGCCGTTCACCGACCCCGAGTACCTCAAGATGGACCGCCAGGGCCAGGCCCCGCTGGACACCCCCGACTTCACCTTCCGCGACGACATCGGCGCCTTCACGGTGCCGGAGGGCCACCTCCTGGCCATGGGCGACAACCGGGACAACAGCCTCGACAGCCGCTACTGGGGCTTCATGCCCCTGGATCATCTCCGGGGGAGGCCGTTCATGATCTGGTGGAGCTACCGCGAGGGAGGCAACGACGACACCAGCGCCGAGGTCCCCACCGGGCCCACAGGAGTCGTCCGGAACTTCGTGGAAGGCGCCCGCTACTTCTTCGTCCGCACCCGCTGGGACAGGACGGGACACCTTCCGAGGTAGGTCCGGCGTGAGAGCGTCCCACGTCAGCTTGCTCATCGAGGCCCTCGGCGAGGATGCCGGGCTCGTGCTGGTGGGCGGGGCGGTCCGCGACATGCTGCTGGGCCGCGCAGGCGGGGACTGGGACCTGGCCACGGCCCTGCCGCCCGGAGAAGTGATGCGCCGCGCCAAGGCCGCCAGCCTCCGGGTCATCCCCACGGGGCTGCAGCACGGCACGGTCACCGTGCTCGCGGGGGGACAGCCCTTCGAGATCACCACCTACCGGGGGGATGGGCTCTATCTGGACGGCAGGCATCCCCTCCAGGTGACCTTCGGCGTGACCCTGGAGGAGGACCTGGCAAGGCGCGACTTCACGGTGAACGCCATGGCCCTGCCTCTGGGCGCGGTCCACGCGCCGGACTGGAAGACCCAGGTCGTTGATCCCTTCGACGGCCGGCGGGATCTGGCGGCGGGGATCCTCCGGGCCGTGGGCGATCCCCTGCGGCGCTTCGCCGAGGACGGCCTGCGCCCCCTCCGCGCCTGCCGCTTCGCCTCCCAGCTCGGGTTCAGCGTGGAGCCGGCCACCCTCGCCGCCATCCCCCAGCGGCTGGAGGTGGCCCGGAAGGTCTCCGTGGAGCGGGTCTTCACGGAACTCTCCAAGCTGCTGGGCGGCCAGGATCCCGCGCTGGGCCTGCGCCTCCTGGAGGGGACCGGCCTCCTGGACCTGTGGCTGCCGGAGCTGAGGCCCATGGTAGGCTTCCCCCAGAACGGCCACCATCGCCTGGACCTGTGGGAGCACACCCTCGCGACCTTCGCGGCGGAGCCGAGCGGCGACGCCGCGATCCGCTGGGCGCTGCTGCTCCATGATGCCGGAAAGCCCGCGGCCCTGTCCCTCGGCGAGGATGGGGCGCGGCACTTCTACGGCCACGAGGAGGTTTCCGCCCGGTGCGCCGAGGAGATCCTGACCCGCTTCCGCGCGCCCAACCGGCTGAGGGGGAAGGTGTCGGGCCTGATCCTGAGGCACTGCGAACACCCCGGTCCGGACTGGAGCGACACGGCCTTCCGCCGGCTGCTGAAGCGCCTGCTGGACGCGGGCGTGGAGCCGGAGCGCTGGGCGGCGATGCGCCTGGCGGACCAGTACGGCAAGGGCTGGGAGGACTGCGCCACGGCGCCCGGCGGCCGGAGCGGCCCCGCGTGGTGGGCGTCGGTCCAGGAGGAGTGGCGCGGGATCCAGGCACGCCTCGAGGCCGTCCGCTTCCCCGGGATGACCGCGAGGGAACTGGCCCTCGACGGCCATGCCCTGGCGAGGCTGGCGGGGCGCAAGCCGGGGCCCTGGCTGGGGCTGCTCCAGGCCCACCTGCTGGAGGCGCTCCTGGAGGATCCAGCCCTCAACCAGAAGGACGAGCTGGCGCGCCTGGCCAGAGCCTGGCTCGAGGCCCACCCCTAGCTGTACCTCAGCGCCTCCTCCCGGACAGGAAGCGATCGAAGGCCGCCAGGGCTGGGGCTGGGTCCGACCGGCCCACGCCCACGCGGAAGCGGTCCGTCGGGGTCTCGGCCAGGGCCGACCGGAAGAGGCTGGCGGGGGCCAGGAAGACGCCCGACTGTTCCACCAGCTCCCGGCAGAAGGTCTCCACGCCTTCGGGGCCCTTGTAGCGCGGGAAGCAGATGCATCCGCCCTGGGGGTGGGCCCATTCGAAGAGGTCCGCCCACCGGGCGAAGAAGGCGTCGAACAGGGGCAGGTTGGCCCGGATGATGGCCCGGTTCCTGGCCTGGATCGCCTCGCCGTGCCGCAGGGCCAGGGTGGTCAGGAACTCGCCGGGGCCCGAGTTGCAGATGGACGTGTAGTGCTTGCGGCGCTCCAGTCGCTCGAGCAGCGCCCGGTCCCTGCTGGCCAGCCAGCCCACGCGCAGGCCCGCCAGGCCGTACGACTTCGACATCACGTTGAGGGAGACGGCCGTCGGGGAGAGGTCCGCGGCCTGGGGCAGGCGCCGGGCCGGGTCCAGTTCCAGGCCGCGGTGGACCTCGTCGCAGAAAAGGCGGATGCCCCGCGCCTCGCACAGCCCGGCCAGGGCCCGGAAGGTGGCCTGGTCGGGGACCGAGCCGGAGGGATTGTTGGGGAAGTTGACGGCTACGAGCTTCGTGGTGGGGCGGAGGGCCCGCTCCAGGCGGTCCAGGTCGAGGGCCCAGCCGTCCTGGGGCTCCAGCGTGAGCGCCGAGACCTGGGCCCCCGTCGCCAGGGCCACGGACTCCATGGACTGGTAGTTGGGCACCGTGAGCACGATGTGGTCGCCGGGACCCGCGGCCTCCTGCATCAGCCAGTAGAGGCCCTCCTCGGCCCCGGCGCAGGCGAGGACGTGTTCCGGCCGGAGCGTCTCGTAGGTGTCCGCGACGGCCTGGCGCAGCCCGTCGCCGCCCCAGGTGGGCGCGTAGCCCAGGCCCAGCCGTCCGAACTCGGCGCGGTCGGCCTCCGTGCCGAGGGCCAGGAGTTCGTCCAGGGACATGCTCTGGGCGTCGGAAGCCGTCAGGACGTGCCTTGCGGCGAACTCCCACCGGCTGAAATAGACCTCCAGCTGGAAATCCGGGAGCTGGTTCATCGGTTCACCTCCTTGAGCATGGCGTAGATCGTGGCCCGGGAAACGCCCAGGGCCGCCGCGGCGTGGCTGGCGGCCTGGCGGGTGGAGAAGAGGCCCTTGTCGTGCAGGATCTCCAGCAGGGCGAGCCGGTCCTCCCGCGCGAGCCGGTCGCGGCGGAGATGGCGCGTCCGGCATTCCTCGTCCACCACCAGGGCGATCTGCTCCCGCCAGTCCCGGCTGAACAGTTCCGGCGGCCTCGGCGAGGTCGGGGCCGCGAAGCGCTTGAGCACTTCCGCGGCTTCCGTGAAGGGCGAGCGGTCGAAGTTCACGCAGAGAAGGCCCCGGCGGACACCCTGGGCGTCGACCAGCACCACGCTGATGGAGGTGAGGTGGCGTCCGTTCGGCAACACCTTGGCGTAGGGACCGTAGACGCCCCGATCGGCGATGTCCCCGGGCAGTTCCGAGAGGAGGGCCGGGTCGCCCACCTTGCGCTGGGAGAAGGGGTTCCAGAGGGCCACGATCCGGTCCGCCGCCAGGTCGTGCACGGCGACCTCGGCGCAGGGATGGAAGAGGCGGGCGATGGCCTCCGCGATGGGGGCGTAGGCTTCGAGCCACCTGGGGGGACGCGGTTCCGACATTCTATACTATCCGTCCGATCTGGACGTATTGTCAAG
>DAOPZL010000040.1:0-7792 GCA_035353395.1 Holophaga sp. | reverse complement strand
GCATTCGTGCTGGATCTCGGGAACGATGTTCGATAATTGTTGAAAAACAGTAATTAAATTAATAATTTAAGGAGACCTGCCTTGAGGACGCTGATTCAGAATGGACTGCTGGTCGATCCAGCGAACCGGGTGCAGGCGCCGCTGAACCTGCTGGTCGAGGACGGCACGGTCGCGGCCGTGACCCGGGAGCGCCCGCAGGCCGACGAGGTCATCGACGCCGCCGGGATGATCGTGGCCCCGGGATTCGTCGACCTGCACATGCACGAGGATCCTGTGGGCGGGGACGGCGCGATCGAGACGTCCATCTTCAACTTCATGCTCCGGATGGGCGTCACGACTGCCGTGGGCGGGAACTGCGGCATGAACGAGCACGAGCCCGGCGACTACCTGGACATCGTCGACCGGGACGGGGCACCGGTGAACGTCGCCTTGCTGGCCGGGCAGGCCTATTTCCGCCAGAAGGCGGGCGCGACCGACAAGTACCGGCCGGCGACGCCCGGGCAGCGGCGGGAGGAGGCCCGCGGCCTCGCGGAAAGCCTCGACCGCGGCTGCCTCGGTGTCTCCTACGGCATCCGCTACTCGCCTGGCATCGACCAGGCCGAACTGGAGGAGACGGCCGCCGTCTGCCGGAAGCAGGACAAGCTGATCGCGGCGCACATCCGCGACGACGCCGAGGCGGTCTTCGGCGCGCTGAAGGAGCTGCTGGACGCAGGCCGGGAGCTGGGGCTGCCGGTGGAGGTCTCGCACATCGGCTCCATGGCGGGGTTCGGCCAGATGGCGCGCTTCCTGGCGATGGTCGACGAGTACCGGATGAACGGCCTGCGGGTCGACTGCGACTGCTATCCCTACTACGCCTTCTCCACCCACCTCGGCTCCACGCCCTACGACGACGGCTGGATGGACCGGTACGGGTGCGGCTACGACGTCGTCGAGCTGTGCGAGGGCAAGTACAAGGGGCGGCGCTGCACGAAGGAGATCTTCGACGAAGTCCGCAGGGACCATCCCGACTGCATCACCGTCTGCCACGTCATGAAGCCCGGGGACGTGGACCTGGCCCTCGGCCACCCCAGCGTCATGCTGGCCAGCGACGGCATCCTGAACCGGGGGCAGGGCCATCCCCGGGCCGCCGGCGCGTTCCCCCGGCTCATCGCCCAGTTCGTCAGGACCGGGAAGCTGACCCTCCACGAGGCGGTCGCCATGATGACCTCCATGCCGGCGGAGAAGCTGGAACTGAAGCGCAAGGGGCGCCTGAACGCGGGAGCCGACGCCGACATCGTCGTCTTCGACCTGGAGAAGATCCAGGATCGCGCGACCTTCTCGGCGCCCACCCTGGCGCCGGAAGGCATCACCCATGTGCTGATCGGAGGGCGGATCGCCATGAAGGACGGCCGGGTGGCGGAGGATCGCCTGGGGAGATCCGTGAGGAAGTAAAGATAGTGATCAATTATTTAACTTTATTGTAATGATATTGGGGAAACAGGGCGCCGGGAAGTCCCGCGGGCCGTGCCTGGCCGCCCCGGTCCGGGGGCATCCGCGTTGCACGGAGACCCCCTGTTCCGCTAACATCAGAACCATCATGACGTTCCGTCCGGCCATCCTGCCTTGCGCCCCGTGCCCTGGTCCCGCGGGTGTGGGCTCGTGGCCGTCCTGACGCGACGTCCATCCTTCGCATCCGCCCCCGGCTTCCGTCCGGGGGTTTTCGTTTTCAGGAGGCAACATGCCGCACGTTCTCGCTGTCCTGGGTTTCGGCACCATGGGGCAATCCATCGCCTCGGGCCTGATCGATTCAGGGCTCTGTCCGGCCGGACACATCATCGTCGCGGACAAGGGCAAGCTCGCCAGGTCGAAGGCCGCGGCCATGGGCGTGGCCTGGGCCGCGACGCCCGCGGAGGCCGCCCGTTCCGCCGAGACGGTGCTCCTGGCGGTGAAGCCCCGGGACCTGGAAGCCCTGCTGGGAGGCCTGCAGGCGGAAGGGGCGCTCGGGCACCTGCCCCTGGTGCTCTCCATCGCCGCCGGGGTCGGGCTCGAGTACCTGGAGGCCCGGGTGCCCGCGGGGACGCCGGTGGTGCGCGTCATGCCCAACACGCCCTGCGCCATCCGCCAGGGCACCATCGTCCTCGCGCGCGGAACCCACGCCGGCGAGGCGCACCTGGACCGGGCCCGGCGCTGCTTCGAACCCCTGGGTGCCGTGCTGGACCTGGAGGAGCACCACATGGACGCGGTGACCGCCCTCTCCGCCAGCGGGCCGGCCTACATCTTCCTGATCCTGGAGGCCCTGGCGGAAGGCGGCGTCCAGTGCGGCCTGCCCCGCCAGGTGGCGGTGGAGCTGGCTGCCCGGATGACCGTGGGCGCCGCCGACATGGTGCTCCGGACCGGCCGCCATCCCGCCGCCCTGAAGGACGATGTCACCACGCCGGCGGGCTGCACCATCGCCGGGCTCCTGGCCCTGGAGGACGGCCGCATCCGCAGCGTGCTGGCCCGCGGCATCGAGCGGGCCGCCCAGGTGGCCTCCGGGCTGGGTCAGTGAGCGCCGCTCAGAGCACGCCCGCGGCCTTGAAGGCCCCGGACACGATCTCCTGGGCCTCCCGCTTCACGGCGTCCAGGTGGGCCTGTCCCTTGAAGCTCTCCGCGTAGATCTTGTAGACGTCCTCCGTGCCCGAGGGTCGGGCCGCGAACCAGCCGTTTTCCGTGATCACCTTCAGTCCGCCGATGGAGGCTCCGTTGCCCGGGGCCTTCGTGAGCTTGGCGAGGATGGGCTCCCCGGCGAGGGCCGCGGCGCCGACCTGTTCCGGCGAGAGCCTGGCGAGCACGGCGCGCTGGGCGGCGTCGGCGGGGGCGTCCATGCGCTCGTAGCGGGGCGCGCCGAAGCGCTCGGTGAGTTCCTGGTAGTGCCGGCCGGGGTCCTTGCCCGTGACGGCGGTGATCTCGGCGGCCAGGAGGTCGAGGATGATCCCGTCCTTGTCGGTGGTCCACACCGAGCCGTCCCTGCGGAGGAAGGAGGCCCCGGCGCTCTCCTCGCCCCCGAAGCCGAAGGACCCGTCCACGAGTCCCGGCACGAACCACTTGAAGCCCACCGGCACCTCGGCCACGCGCCGGCCCAGGGCGGCGCCCACCCGGTCGATCATGGAGCTGCTGACGAGGGTCTTGCCGATGGCGGCATCCTTCCGCCAGCCGGGGCGGGTCCGGAAGAGGTAGTCGACGGCGACGGCCAGGTAGTGGTTGGGATTCATCAGCCCCGCGCCGGGGCAGACGATGCCGTGCCGGTCGAAGTCGGGGTCGTTGCCGAAGGCGAGGTCGTAGCGGTCCTTGAGGGCGACCAGGCCGGCCATGGCCTGGGGGGAGGAGCAGTCCATGCGGATCCGGCCGTCCTTGTCCACGCACATGAAGCCGAAGGTCGGATCGTAGTGGCCGTTGATGAGGTCGATGTCGAGGCCGTAGCGCGCGGCGATGGGCTCCCAGTAGCCCAGGCCCGAGCCGCCCAGGGCGTCGGCGCCCAGGCGCAGCCCGGCCTTCCGGATGGCCTCCAGGTCGACCACGTGCTGCAGGTCCTCCACGTAGGGCGTGATGAAGTCGAAGGGATGGACGCACGGGGCCCGGAGAGCGCGGGCGATGGGAATCCGCTTCACGTCCCGGTTGCCGTTCCGCAGCAGCTCGTTGGCCTTGGCGGCCACCCAGCCGGTGACGTCCGTGTCGGCGGGACCGCCGTCGGGGGGGTTGTACT
The DNA here is from genome assembly GCA_035353395.1 of Holophaga sp. Taxonomy (GTDB): domain Bacteria; phylum Acidobacteriota; class Holophagae; order Holophagales; family Holophagaceae; genus UBA1801. The sequence continues at coordinate 4,071 of DAOPZL010000040.1, read as the reverse complement.
TGATGCCGCCGTTGTCGGGGGGATTGTGGGAGGGGGTGATGACGATGCCGTCCGCGAGATCCGCCGTCCGTCCCCTGTTCCAGGCGAGGATGGCCCGGGAGACCGCCGGGGTCGGCGTGAAGGCGCCGTCCCGGGCCACCATGGTCTCCATGCCGTTGGCCGCCAGCACCTCGAGGGCCGTGGTCTGGGCGGGCTCCGAGAGGGCGTGGGTGTCCTTGCCGAGGAAGAGGGGGCCCCCGATTCCCGCCTGCTTCCGGTGGAGGCAGATGGCCTGGACGATGGCCAGGAGGTGGTCCTCGTTGAAGGAACCGCCCAGGGAACTCCCCCGGTGTCCCGAGGTCCCGAAGCTCACGGCGCACCGGGGATCGGCCGCGTCGGGCCGCACCGTGTAGTAGGCGCTCACGAGGGCGGGGATGTCGGGAAGGATGGACTTGGGAGCGGGCTTGCCGGCGAGAGGGTGCATGCGATCCTCCTTCGGGAAGGCAATCATGTCCTGTCGATCAGTACCACCGCTTGGGCCGCGAGGCCTTCGCCCCGGCCCGTGAAGCCGAGTTTTTCCGTCGTGGTCGCCTTGACGTTCAAGGCGTCCGTTCCGATGCCCAGCAGGGGGGCGATCCGTGCGCGCATCCGCTCCCGGTGGGGACCGATCTTCGGCCGCTCGCCGACCAGGCAGACGTCGGCGTTCACCACGTGCCAGCCCCGTTCCCGCAGGCTTCCCATCACCCGCTCCAGGAGCGCCGCGCTGTCCGCCCCCTTGTAGGCGGGATCCGTGTCCGGGAAGTGCTGGCCGATGTCGCCCAGGCCCGCCGCGCCCAGCAGGGCGTCCATGAGGGCGTGGAGCATGACGTCCGCGTCGCTGTGCCCGGCCAGCCCGCGGTCGTGGGGAACGACCAGCCCCATCAGGACGAGGGGCCTGCCTTCCTCGGGCGCCGCGAAGCGGTGGACGTCGAAACCCTGGCCGATCCGCATCAGGAGACCTCCGCCTGGAGCGTCTTGAGGCGGTTGGCGGTATCCTCGCCGGCGCCGCGCAGGTTGTTCTGGTCCGGGATGATGAAGGTCGCCTGGGTGCCGATCCCTTCCTCGCTGGTGACCTCGATGGTCCCCCCGTGCTCCTCGATGATCTTCTTCACCGTGGCCATGCCCAGGCCCGTCCCCTTCCCCTTCCCGTGGCTGAAGAAGGGTTCGTAGATCCGCTTGATCACCTTCCTGGGGATGCCCTTGCCGTCGTCCGCCAGATGGAACCGGACGCCTCCGTACTCCCGCTCCCAGGTGAGGGTGATGGTCCCGGTGCTCCGGTCGTCCATGGCGTCCAGGGAGTTCGCGAGCAGGTTCTCGATGACCCGCGCGAAGCGGTGCTTGTCCAGGTTGGCCTTGCACGCGGGGCCTTCGCACATGATCTGGACGCCGAGGAGGTCGGCCCTGGGCCGCAAGGGCTCGACCAGGGTTTCCAGGTAGGCGCCGAGCTCCACCACCTCGCGCTTCGGCTCCCGCACCTTCGAATATTCCAGGACATCCGTGCTGAGCTGGCTCAGGCGCTCCACGGCCCCCAGGATCTGCTCGACGTGGTGCTGGATCTTGGGATCGTCCGTCTGGGCGCCGAGCATCTGGGTGTGGCCGGCCACGACGAAGAGGGCGTTCTTGAAGTCGTGGACGATGGAACTCGCCACCTGGCCCACCGTGGCGAGCACCTGGTTGCGGAGGCTCTCCTGGGAGAGCCGGGTCCGCTCGATGGCGATGGCGCACAGGGAGACGATGGCCTCGAAGGTGGCCCGGTCCACGGGCTCGGTCACGGCCCGGCGGCTGTCCAGGTAGACCACGCCGATGCACTTCCCCTGGACCATGAGCGGCAGGCACAGGATGGTCTTGAGCTGCAGGTCCAGGACGGACTGCTGGGCCATCAGGTCCTCGTCCGCCGCGACGTTGTGGATCCAGACGGCCTCGCCCTGCTCGAACACCCGCCTGACGCTGGACATGGACAGGTGGATGTCCTTCTCCATGCCGGATCCCAGGTTGCGCTGGACCTTCGCCTCCAGCCGGCCGCCCTCGTCCGGGAGCATGAGGAGGCCCCGGTCGGTGCTGGAGATGGCCAGGAGCCGTTCGAGGGTCCGGTCGAGCAGGTCGTCCAGCTCGATCTCCCCCGTGAGCAGGTGGGCGGTCTGGAGGATGGCCTGCAGGTTCACTTCCGACGAGAAGGCCTTCTCGGCCTTCAGCGTCAGGTAGTAGGCGCCGTCCGCCAGGCGGAGGGTCGACCCCGGGGACCAGACGGCCCGCTGGATCCGGGCGCCGTCGAGATAGGTGCCGTGGGAGCTGCCCAGGTCCTCCACCCACCACTTGCCATCCAGCTGCTCCACGCGCAGATGATTGCGGCTCACCATGCTGTCGGACAGGATGATGTCGCTGTGGCTCTGCCGGCCCAGGACCAGGGGGCGGTTGATGGGGATCGTCCGCTCGAACCCGTGGCGATCTCGGATCGAGATGGAATGCCTGTCCGTCACATGCTCCTCTGCAAGGCAGAAACGAAGAAATCGATCGGGAATGGAAGACCGTTCCAGGATTTGTCAGTACCCAAGGTAGCTGGTACGACCCGAGTCTTCAAATTCCTTGTTGGGCTGGAGAATGCCCCGCGGCACTGGACATGCGCCTCGATTCCATGCGGGAATGTACCCCGATGGACATTCTCAGGAACCCCGATCTGGATCCCAGCGAGCGCGAGGAGGCGTTCGAATACTCCCTGCGCCCCCAGCGGCTCGGAGAGTACATCGGCCAGGAGAAGATCAAGGCCCGGCTGGAGATCGCGCTGCTGGCCGCCCAGAGGCGGGGGGACGTCCTGGACCACGTGCTGTTCTTCGGGCCTCCGGGCCTGGGGAAGACCACCCTGGCCCACGTGCTGGCCAACGAGATGGGAGCCCCGTGCAAGGTGGTCCAGGCGCCCGCGCTGGAGAAGAAGGGCGACCTCGCCGCGATCCTGACGAACCTCGAGGCGGGCGAGTTCCTGTTCATCGACGAGATCCACCGCCTGGCGCCGCCCATCGAGGAGATGCTCTACGCCGCCATGGAGGACCGCAAGCTGGACATCCTCATCGGCCAGGGCCCGAGCGCCCAGACCCTGAAGGTGGACCTGCGGCCCTTCACGCTGGTGGGCGCGACCACGCGGGCGGGCCTCATCACGAAGCCCCTGCACGACCGTTTCGGCATGGTCCATCGCCTGGAGTACTACACCCGCCGGGAGCTGGCGATCATCGGCTCCCGCAGCGCCCGCGTGCTCGGCGTCGAGATGGTCGCCGAAGGCGCGGAGGCCATCGCCCGCCGCTCCCGCGGCACCCCGCGCATCGTGAACCGGCTGCTGCGGCGGTGCCGGGACTACGCCGAGGTGAAGGGGAAGGGCATCATCACCTCGGAGATCGCCGACGCCTGCCTGGCGCTCCACGAGGTGGACGACCTGGGCCTGGACGGCCTGGACCGGGCCTACCTCGACGCCCTGTGCGGCAAGTTCAAGGGCGGGCCCGTGGGCGTCCGCACCCTGGCCGCCGCCCTGGGCGAAGTGGAAGGCGACGCCCTGGAGGACCTGGTCGAGCCCTACCTCATGCAGATCGGGTTCCTGGACCGCACACCGCAGGGCCGCCGCGCCACCGACGCCGCCTACAACTACCTGGGCCTGGACCAGGAACAAGGGCCGCTGTTCCGGTAGCCTTGTTTCATCCTGATTCATTAATCAAACACACAATAACTATTGAATTTCTTGGCTTAAGCTATTATTGGCTCGAAATGATGCCTGCTTTTATCCCTTTCATCCCTTTTATCCTTGTTTATTGATCTTTAAAAGCTGTTTTCGACATGGATAAAAGGGATGAAAGGGATAAGAAAAGAAGAGATGGATGCCCTTGTGGATCATGGTTGGAAGCCTTGATCGACGCGCATTCCAAGAAGGGTTGAAGTGTGCGTCCCCCGCTTCAAGGAGTCATCCGAGATGGGTCGCTTCGACCTCTTCGATGGTCCTGGGCCGCGCCTTTCCGAGAATGCGGTGCCCGTCTTCCGTGATGAGCAGGTTCTCCTCGATCCGGATCCCGCTGA
>DAOPZL010000039.1:0-27217 GCA_035353395.1 Holophaga sp. | reverse complement strand
CCCAGGAGCCCCCGCAGCCAGCTCCCGGATGCGACGCCCGTGACCAGGCCCCCGCTTGTAAAAAGAATGGCGGGCGCCGCGTGGTTTCGAAGGCGATCAAAGAAGCATGACGCGTCACATCTGAGGGTGAATAAAGGCACAATGGCATTCCTTACAAAGGAAATATCGACAGCAGGAAGTGGAAACTTTAATGAATTTAATGTTTGAAATTGCAATAATGTGCGCAAATCCAAACTCTAATCGATCGAATGATCAGCAAAAGTCGTCGGAAATACGAGAAAACGTTTATAAATATTTAAATTGCATATAATAAATACATAATATATTAAATACGGATTCCACGAACCGCCGTTCGCCGGGATGCGGGATCGAGCGTGCGGGACCCCGGAACGGGTATCCTGCTGGAAGGGGTCCTGCCGGGACTTCGCGCAGGGGAGATCATGAGCAGGAAGAGATCCGGAGGATGCATAGGGCTCGGCTCGGTGTGCGCCGTCATCGTCTCCGCCGCCCTCAACCACTCGTTCTGGTGGGGGCTGTTCCACTTCTTCTGCGGATGGTTCTACATCCTCTACGCCGCCTTCTTCCGGACGAAGGAGATCGTCCCGGCCCTCCGGGCGATGTTCCTTTAGCCCCTCACCTGCGGACGCGCCATGCCCTCGCCGATGCCCTCCCCCATCATCTACAGGGAGTGCCTTCCCCAGGTGCGGCGGAGGTTCGAGCTCTTCGGGGACCGGATCGAGATCGAGGCCCGGTGGACCTTGGGACGGAGTTTCCGGACCGTCCTCAGGCTGGCGGACCTTTCGCCCCAGGCCAGGCGGTTCAGCGTCAGGAACAAATGGTTCCGGAAATCGGTCCTGGCCGGGGCCGTCGCCGTCGGCCTGGCCCTGCTCGCCGGGAGGCAGCTCCCGGGACCCTGGTCCCGCTGGATCCCCCCGGTCTTCTGGGCCGTGGCGGGGGCTTCGTCGATCATGGCCGTCCGGAGCTTTCCGAAGCGTCAGTTCGCCCGTTTCCCCCGGAAGGACGGCCGGCCCGGCCTGGATGTCTGCCGGACCGATCCGGAGGCCTTCGAGGCCTTCCTGCGGGAGGTCCAGTCCAGGATCCGGAGGGCGTGAAGGGCCGGAGGCGGGCACGAAAAAGCCCCCCGGCGCCTTGGGGGGGCTCTGCTGCACGGTCCGGGAGGAGGACTCGGACCTTGTAGACATCAAGATGCGGCGTGGGACCGAATAGTGCCGTGTTTTTTTTCGGCATGTCGGAAGACGAACGCCTGTCGCATACCAGGGGAGCAGACAGTCCCGGGTGCCGGCATGAAGGGAGGCGCCTCAGCGGATTCCCTTCGACCTGAGGAACGCGACGTACTTCCGGTCGGTGTGCTCGAGGTGCTCCAGCAGCCACTTCTTGAGGAACTTGGGCGTCACCAGGGCGCTGATGGTTCCGTCCCTGAACTGGCGCTGCAGGTCGCGAAGCTCTTCGATGAGGTTGGAGTGCTCCCGGAAATGGGCCTCGCACTCGGGATAGCCCAGCTCGGCGAGCAGGGCTTCCTCGTTGGTGAAGTGGGTCCGGGTGACCCGGACGAGGTCCTCCGTGAGCTGGTCGGCGCCGAGCCGGTCCCGCTTGACCACCATGAGGGTGTGCAGGCGGTTGACGATGTCCACCATCTCCCGGTGCTCGAGATCGAACTGCTTGATCCCGATCTGGAGATCGAGGGTCCATGGCAGGAAATCGCTGGAGACTGAAGGTGCCGGGTTGGGCTTCTTCCAGGGGAACACGGGCTAGTCCATCCGGTAGTTCGGGGCCTCTTTGGTGATCATGACGTCGTGGGCGTGGCTTTCCCGGAGGCCCGCGGCCGAGATCTGCACGAAGGAGGCCTTCGCGTGGAAGTCCGCCACGTCCTTGCCGCCCACGAGGCCCATGCCGGCCCTGAGTCCGCCCATGAGCTGCGTCACGAGGTCCTCCACCTTCCCCTTGTAGGGTACCTGGCCCTCGATGCCTTCCGGGACCAGCTTGGTGTCGTCCTTGCCCTCCTGGAAGTAGCGGTCCTTGCTGCCCTGCTTCATGGCGCCCAGGGACCCCATGCCCCGGTAGGTCTTGAAGGTGCGGCCCTGGTAGAAGACGGTCTCGCCCGGGGCCTCCTCCGTTCCGGCGAAGAGGCTGCCGATCATGACCGAATCCGCGCCGGCGGCGATGGCCTTGGCCACGTCGCCCGAGTACTTGATCCCGCCGTCGGCGATGCAGGGCACGCCCAGTTCGCGGCAGGCCCTGGAGACCTCCACGACGGCGGTGACCTGCGGCATGCCCGCGCCGGTGACGATGCGGGTGGTGCAGATGGAGCCGGGGCCGATGCCAATCTTCACCGCGTCTGCTCCCGCGAGGACGAGGTCCTTCGCGCCCTGGTAGGTGGCCACGTTGCCCGCGATCACCTCCGTGCCGGGGAAGGCCTCCTTCAGCTTGCGCAGGGCTCCCAGGACGCCCTTGCTGTGGCCGTGGCTGCTGTCGAGACAGAGGATGTCCACCTTGGTCTCCACCAGGGCCTTGGCCCGGTCCAGCATGTCGGCGCCCACGCCCAGGGCGGCGCCCACCCGCAGGCGCCCCAGGGCATCCTTGCAGGCGTTGGGATAGTTGATGGACTTCTCGATGTCCTTGACGGTGATGAGGCCGCGCAGGCCGCCGTTCCCGTCCACCACCAGGAGCTTCTCGATGCGGTGGTGCTGGAGGATGACCTTGGCTTCGTCCAGGGTCGTGCCCACGGGGACGGTGACGAGGTTCTCCTTCGTCATCCGGTCGCTGACGGGGAGATCCATGTTGGTTTCGAAGCGGAGGTCGCGGTTGGTGAGGATGCCGACGAGCTTGTGGTTGTGGACCACGGGCACGCCCGAGATCTTGTACTTGGCCATGAGCGCCTCGGCGTCCCGGATGGGAGCGTCCGGGGAGATCACGATGGGATTGGTGATCATGCCGGACTCGCTGCGCTTGACCTTGTCCACCTCCTCGGTCTGGCGGTCGATGCTGAGGTTCTTGTGGATGATGCCGATGCCGCCCTGCTGGGCCAGGGCGATGGCCAGGCGCCCTTCCGTGACGGTGTCCATGGCCGCGGAAAGGAGGGGGATCCGCAGGGAGATGTTCCGGGTCAGCCGGGTCGAGAGGTCCACCTGGTTGGGATGGACTTCCGAGGGCCCCGGAACCAGCAGGACGTCATCGAAGGTCAGGGCGTGCACAAGGGGCAAGGTCAGCATGTAGGCCTCTAGAAACAGGCATCCGCGACCGGCGGAACCTTGCAGGTCATGATTGCATGGTTCGCGGTCGCGGACTACCGAACCGAGGTCACATCCGGGACGGAATCCCTAGAAATTTTCCGAGACGGGTTCGAAGTGGGCCTGGGGGTGCGCGCAGACGGGGCAGGACTTGGGCGCGATGGTTCCTTCATGGATGTGGCCGCAGTTGCGGCAGCGCCAGTAGATCTTCTCGCCGCGCTGGAAGACGGTGCCGTTCACGACATGGTCGTGCAGGCGGCGGTAGCGGGACTCGTGCTCCTGCTCGACCATGGACACCAGCTCGAAGGTCCTGGCGATCTCGGGGAAGCCTTCCTCGCGGGCGATCCGGGCGAACTCGGGATAGAGCTGGCTCCACTCCTCGTTCTCGCCTTCGAAGGCCGCCTTCAACTGGGCGGCGGTGTCTCCCGCGACCACCGGATATGAAGCGGTGATCTCGAGGGGGCTGGGCGCCAGGGGGGCGAGGTGCTTGTAGAACAGCTTCGCGTGTTCCTTCTCGTTCTCGGCCGTCTCCATGAAGATGGCGGCGATGTGCTCGAAACCTTCCTTCCGGGCGATGGAGGCTGCGAAGGTGTAGCGGGTCCTCGCCTGGCATTCCCCGGCGAACGCCTTGAGCAGGTTCCTGGCGGTCTGGCTGTCTTTGAATTCCATCGGATAACTCCAGAAAGGTGAGTTTGGATGAGACGCCTTCTCAAAGTGGAGAGAGGCGAATTTGATCATGAATAAAGTTGTGATGCCGGAGCAAGGATTACTGGTGCATGTCCATCGAACTTTCAGCTGGATCTGTGTCGTTCAGCACAGGACATTCATCGAATTCCCGACACGCTTGCCATTCCGCAAAGAGTCCCGATAGACTCACCCGGTAGTGAAGCAGATCGATATCTGCGGCTTGCGGCCGCGCTTCCCTGCGGAATCCTGTCTCGTGGGTTCAGGAACATAACCACATTTCTTAGGAGGAATGTCCATGGCTGAAAGACGCATGGTCACTCTCGACGGCAACGAGGCGACCGCCTCGGTAGCCCATCGTATCAATGAAGTGATCGCCATCTACCCCATCACCCCCTCTTCCAACATGGGCGAGTGGTCCGATGAGTGGTCTTCCCAGGGCAAGAAGAACATCTGGAACACCGTCCCCCTCGTCGTGGAAATGCAGTCCGAAGCCGGCGCCGCGGGTGCCGTCCACGGGGCGCTGCAGGGTGGCGCGCTGTCCACTTCGTTCACGGCCTCGCAGGGGCTGCTGCTCTTCATTCCGAACATGTACTTGATCGCCGGCGAGCTGACGCCCTTCGTGCTCCACGTCACCGCCCGCACCATCGCCACCCACGCCCTCTCCATCTTCGGCGACCACTCCGACGTCATGGCCTGCCGCCAGACCGGCTTCGCCATGCTGAGCTCCGACAGCGTCCAGCAGGCCCACGACTTCGCCCTGATCGCCCAGAGCTCCTCCCTGCGCAGCCGCGTCCCCTTCCTGCACTATTTCGACGGATTCCGGACCAGCCACGAAGTCTCCAAGATCGAGCGGCTGAACGATGAAGACCTGCACGCCATGATCACGGACGAGCTGGTGGCCACCCACCGCAAGCGGGCCCTCACCCCCGACAAGCCCATGATCCGCGGCACGGCCCAGAACCCGGACGTGTTCTTCCAGGCCCGCGAGGCCGCCAATCCCTACTACCTGGCCACCCCCGGCATCGTGCAGGAGGAGATGGACAAGTTCGCCAAGATGACGGGCCGCCAGTACCAGCTCTTCGAATACTTCGGCGCCCCCGACGCGGAGCGCGTCATCATCGTCATGGGCTCCGGCGCGGATGTGACCCACGAGTACGTCGAGTGGGCCATGGCCAAGGGCGAGAAGATCGGCGTCCTCAAGGTCCGCCTGTTCCGTCCCTTCTCCATCAAGCACTTCGTCAACGCCCTGCCCAGGACCACGAAGGTGGTCTCCGTCCTGGAGCGCGTGAAGGAACCCGGCGCCACCGGCGATCCGCTCTACCTGGACGTCGTCACGGCCCTGCGCGAGGCGAGGGAAGAGGGGCTCACCACCCTGGAGCCCAAGGTCCTGGCCGGCCGCTACGGCCTCTCCAGCAAGGAATTCACCCCGGCCATGGTCAAGGCCGTCTACGACAACATGACCGCCAAGAGCAAGAACCACTTCGTGGTCGGCATCGTCGACGACGTCACCCACAGCAGCCTCGACGTGGACCACGAGTTCGACATCGAGCCCGATGACGTCAAGCGCGCGATGTTCTATGGCCTGGGTTCCGACGGCACCGTGGGCGCCAACAAGAATTCCATCAAGATCATCGCCGAGGAGACCCCGAACTTCGGCCAGGGCTACTTCGTCTACGACTCCAAGAAGGCCGGCGCCATCACCACCAGCCACCTGCGCTTCGGCCCCCGGAAGATCCGTTCCGCCTACCTCATCAAGAAGGCCAACTTCATCGCCTGCCACCAGACCAGCTTCATCGAGAAGTACGACATGCTGGCCGCCGCGGCCAAGGGCGCGACCTTCCTGCTGAACACCCCCTTCAGCAAGGACGAGGTCTGGAACACGCTGCCCAAGGAAGTGCAGGAGTCGATCGTCGGCAAGAAGCTGAAGTTCTTCGTGATCGACGCCTACGACGTGGCCAAGAAGACGGGCATGGGCGTGCGCATCAACACGATCATGCAGACCTGCTTCTTCGCGATCTCCGGCGTCCTCCCCAGGGAAGAGGCCATCGAGCAGATCAAGAAGGCCATCAAGAAGTCCTACAGCAAGAAGGGCGAAGCGGTCGTCAAGAAGAACTACGAGGCCGTGGACGAGACCCTCGCCAACCTGCACGAGGTGAAGGTGCCGGCAGCCGTGACCACCACGCGCTGCATGCCGCCCTTCGTCTCCGACGAGGCCCCCGAGTTCACCAAGAAGGTCCAGGCCATCATGATGGCCGGCCAGGGCGACCTGCTGCCCGTGTCCGCCTTCCCCGTGGACGGCACCTGGCCCGTGGGCACCACCCAGTGGGAGAAGCGCAACATCGCGCTCGAGATCCCCGTCTGGGATCCCTCCATGTGCATCCAGTGCAACAAGTGCTCCATGATCTGCCCGCACGCCGCCATCCGGCCGAAGGTCTACGATCCCAAGTTCCTCGAGAAGGCCCCCGCGACCTTCAAGAGCGTCGACTACAAGGGCAAGGAATTCGCCGGCCAGAAGTTCACCATCCAGTCCGCTCCCGAGGACTGCACCGGCTGCGGCATCTGCGTCAGCGTCTGCCCCGCCAAGGACAAGAGCAACCCCAAGCGCAAGGCCATCAACATGACCCCGCAGATGCCCCTGCGCGAGGCCGAGCATGAGAACTACAAGTTCTTCCTGAACCTCCCCGAGGTCGATCGCACCCTCCTCAAGGCCGACGTGAAGGGCAGCCAGTTCATGCAGCCGCTCTTCGAATACTCCGGCGCCTGCGCGGGCTGCGGCGAGACTCCCTACGTGAAGCTGCTCACCCAGCTCTTCGGCGACCGCGCCCTCATCGCCAACGCGACGGGCTGCTCCTCCATCTACGGCGGCAACCTGCCCACGACGCCCTACACCGTCAATCTCGACGGCCGCGGCCCCGCGTGGTGCAACAGCCTGTTCGAGGACAACGCGGAGTTCGGCTTCGGTCTCCGCCTCGCCGTGGACAAGAACAAGGAACAGGCCCTCGAGCTGCTGGCCCGCCTGGCGTCCATCGTGGGCGACGAGCTGGTCGCCGGCCTCGTCAACGCCGACCAGACCACGGAAGCCGGAATCAAGGCGCAGCGCGAGCGCGTCGCCGCCCTGAAGGCCAAGCTGGCCGCCTCCAAGTCCCCCGAGGCCCAGTGGCTGCTGCTGCTGGCCGACTACCTCGTCAAGAAGAGCGTCTGGATCCTCGGCGGAGACGGCTGGGCCTACGACATCGGCTACGGCGGCCTCGACCACGTCATCGCCCAGGGCCGCAACGTCAACATCCTGGTGCTCGACACGGAGGTCTACTCCAACACCGGCGGCCAGGCTTCCAAGTCCACGCCCATCGGCGCTTCCGCCAAGTTCGCCATGGCCGGCAAGAGCCTGCCCAAGAAGGACCTGGGCATGATCGCCATGGCCAGCGGCAACGTCTACGTCGCCAAGGTCTCCCTGGGCGCCAAGGACGTGCAGGCCGTGAAGGCCTTCCAGGAAGCCGAGAGCTACGACGGCCCGTCCCTCATCATCGCCTACTGCCACTGCATCGCCCACGGCTTCGACCTGGCCCAGGGCTGCGAGCAGCAGAAGCTGGCGGTGGACTCCGGCCACTGGCCGCTCTACCGGTTCGACCCCCGGCGCATCGCCCTCGGCGAGAGCCCGCTGCAGATGGACTCCCCGGCCCCGAAGGTCGACCTGGCCACCTACATCCGCAACGAGACCCGCTACCGCGTGGTCGAGCAGATGAACCCCGAGCACTTCAAGGAACTGCTGGCCGCCGGTCAGCGCGAAGTGACGAACCGCTACGCCTCCTACGAGAACCTGGCCAAGCTGACCATGCCCGTGAAGGAGTAGTCCGCAGGAAGCAAGTCGAAGACGAGAGGCGCCGGGGAGATCCCGGCGCCTTTTTCATGGAGCGCAAGGACCGGGACCTGATCCCCGCTGGATGCGGTATCCTGTAGGGAGTCACGGATGTCCGTCCCGCGCAGCGCTCCACCTTTGGACGGGCATCGCACAGAAAGGCGCACACCATGCCCGAAACGGTTCGCATCCCCTGGCTGCACGATCGCCACAACCATACCTCCTTCTTCGCCTCCCTGACGGGGTGCCTGAACCTCGAAGGGCTGAGCTTGCAGGAGGCGATCGCCAGGATCGGGGCGCTGCCCAAGGACCAGGTCTCCATGGTCTTCGGATGGCACAGCGCGAAGCTGCCGTTCACGGCGGAGGATCTGCGCAGGCTGCCGCCGGCCATCATCGTGAACTTCAGCCTGCACGGGTTCGTCCTGTCGGGCGAAGCGCCCGCCATGCTCGCGGCGAGCCAGCCCGAACTCGTGGCGAAGCGGAACGACAAGGACTGGTGCGAGCGCAACCTCGCCTACCTGCTGGAGACCTTCAGCCACACCGCCCACCTCACCGCCGAGAAGCTGGCGATCCACATGGACCGCATGGAAGCCCTGGGGCTGGCCGTCGCCGACGACATGCTCCTGCCCGGGGAGGAGGCGCTCCAGGTGATCCAGGGTTCCCGCTGGGGCAAGCACATCAAGTGCTGGGCCACGCCGAGGACCTTCAAGACCCTGGGCCGGCAGGCGCAGGAAGCCTGTGCCGGACTCAAGTTCTTCATGGACGGGGCCCTGGGTTCCGGGACCGCGGGGATCGACGGCCAGTTCCTGGACGGCCGGAAGGGCCTGCTGCTCCACGAGGACGAGGGCCTGCGCCGGATCCTGGGCGAGGCGCACGGTTTCGGGAAGGCCCTGGCCATCCACGCCATCGGCGACCTGGCCATCGAGCAGGCGATCAGGGTCCTGGAAGGCCTCCACCGCGACGGGCTGGATTTCCCCTATGTGAGGCTGGAGCACGTCCAGTTCATCAGGCTCGCCCAGGCCCGGCGGGCCAAGGAACTCGGCCTGACGCTGTCCCTGCAGCCCAACTTCAACAGCGACAGCGTGGACTATGCGGATCGCCTGGCCCCAGAATGGCTGGAGATCAACAACCCCTTCCGGATGCTCATCGACGAGGCCGGCTTCGTGCCCGGGCGGGATCTGATCCTCGGTTCCGACGGCATGCCCCATGGCGTCGAGAACGCCCTGCAGTGGAGCCTGTTCCCGGCCTTCCCCGGCCAGCGGATGACGGTCGAGGAAGTGGTCGCGGGCTACGGCGCCGATCCGGGCAGGAGCGGCTGGAGCCTCCTGGAGATCGACCGCGAGGCGCGCCGCGTGAAGCTGCTGGAATCCAAGGCCGAGGCCTGAGCGGGGGCTACAGGACCGTCCCGATCTCCGCTTCCGTGAGGATGCGGTGGCTCCTCTTGGCCAGGGCGAGGATCCGCTCGATCCGCTCGGGGCTGGGGTCGTAGCCGTTCATCTCCAGCCAGTAGACCACGTTGCTGTGGCCGGCCACCGGGCCGATCTCGATCTCCTGCCTCCGGCCCACCAGGGCGGCGGGCACTCCCGAATAGACCGCGTCCGCCAGGGCCACGTCCCCCTGCCGCAGGGCCTTCACGATGGCGGCCGCGTGGACTCCCGTGCCCGTCCGGAAGGCGTCCCGGCCCAGGACCGGGTAGTTGGCGGGGATGGGGAAGGTGCAGAGTTCCGCCACCCGGGCGGCGAGGGCGGGGAGGTCCGTCAGGTCGCCGTGCCAGGTGCCCATGAGGGTGAGGTTCACCATGAGCTGGTCCATGGCGACGTTCCCGGCCCGCTCCCCGATGCCCAGGATCGAGCCGTGGAGCTGGTCGGCGCCCGCCTCGAAGGCGGCGATGGCGTTGGCCACCCCCAGGCCCCGGTCGTTGTGCCCGTGCCAGTCGATCCGGACCGGGTGGCCCTGGATGATTTCCTCCTTCACGAACCGGACCAGGTTCCGGACCCCCGCGGGCGTCGCGTGGCCGCAGGTGTCCGACAGGCAGACGGCGTGGGCGCCCGCTTCGATGGCCGCCGAATAGATCGCCTTGAGGTGTTCCGGGCGCGCCCGCGTCGTGTCCTCGGTGACCATCATGACGGGCACGTCGTGGGTCCGGCAGAAGTCCACGGCCCGCCTCGTCAGGCGGATGAGGTGGCCGAGATCCCACCCTTCGGCGCCCATGCGGACGGGACTGGACCCCAGGAAGGCCCCGGCCTCCAGAGGCAGGCCGACCTTCTGCTGGACGTCCGCCAGGGGCACCAGGTCGGCTTCCACCGTCCGTACCGCCGAATTCGGGACGATGGGCAGCCGGTGGTCCCGGATCTCGATCATGAGCGCCTTCACGGCCGCCGCGGCGCCGGGGCCGGCGCCCGGCATGCCCAGGTCCACCGAGTCGATGCCCATCCCGGCCAGGCGGTGCAGCAGGTCCCGCTTCGCCGCGATCTCGGGATCCCGGACGGAAGGGCTCTGAAGGCCGTCCCGGAGGGTCTCGTCGAGGAGCTGGGGCCTGCGGGCCGCCGGGGGCTCCCCTTCGGACCGGTTCCAGTCGTGGATGAGCGCCGAGAGCGTCATGGCATCAGAGTATCAGGTCGATGCCGCCCTTGATCGCACGCCGCTCCCGCGGGCGGATACCATAGGGGGCGTTCCCGGAGGCACCCATGCCCGTCGTAAGCCCGAAACAGTACCTCGCGATGCTGGAGCGCGCCAGGCAGGGCCGGTTCGCCTATCCGGCCATCAACGTGACGTCCACGGAGACCGCCAACGCCGTGCTGCTGGGCCTCAAGCAGGCCAACGCCGACGGGATCATCCAGGTCTCCACGGGAGGCGCGGAGTTCATGTCCGGCCTGGGCGTCAAGAACATGGCGAAGGGCGCCATCGCCCTGGCCGACTACGTCCGCTACATCGCCGATGCCTACGAGATCAACGTCGCCCTGCACACGGACCACTGCCATCCGAAGCACCTCGAGGCCTTCGTGCTGCCCCTCATCGAGGAGACCGAACGGCGGAGGGCCATGGGACTTCCCAACCTCTTCAACTCCCACATGTTCGACGGCAGCGAACTGCCCTTGGCCGACAACATCGCCCGCTCCTCGGAGCTGCTCGCGCGCTGCGCGAAGTGCGAGATCGTCCTCGAGGTGGAGACGGGCGTCGTCGGCGGCGAGGAGGATGGCCACGACACCACGGGCGCGGGCAAGGAGAAGCTCTACACGACGCCCGAGGACATGGTGGCCGTCCACGGAGCCCTGGCTCCCATCGGCCCCTACATGCTGGCGGCGACCTTCGGCAACGTCCACGGCGTCTACAAGCCGGGCAACGTCGTCCTGAAACCTGGGATCCTGAAGGCGGGACAGGAGGCCATCTCGAAGGCATGCGCGGGCGCCTCGGCACTCCTGGTCTTCCACGGGGGGTCCGGGTCGAGCCTGGAGGAGATCCACGAGACCCTGGACTACGGCGTCGTCAAGATGAACATCGATACCGACACGCAGTACGCCTTCACGCGTCCCCTCGCGGAGCACATGTTCAGGAACTACGACGGCGTGCTCAAGGTGGACGGCGAGGTTGGCAACAAGAAGGTCTACGACCCCCGCGCCTACATGAAGAAGGCGGAGCAGGCCATGGCCGACCGCGTCGCCAGGGCCTGCCAGGACCTGCGCGCCACCGGCCGCAGCGCCGGACGGACCCTGTAGGTCCAGCTCAGAAGAGCTTCGCCCCGCACTGGAAGCAGGAATCCGTGGCGACCACCTTGTGGCTCAGGGCGCCGCTCAGGTTCCGCTTGCAGTTCGGGCAGTAGAGGCCGAGGCGGCGGCACATGTTCTGGATCATCGTGACGGAGGCGTAGACCACGGCGGCGAGCACGGCCACGGCGATCAGCTTGAAGGTCCACAGGTCGGCCTGGCTGGCGCGGGTCTTGGTCAGGTAGACGGACGTGCAGAGCGTGACGAAGAGCAGGGACAAGCCGATCCTGAGCAGCAGGACCTTCCGGTTCTTGACCAGGGTCAGGTTCTGGATGAAGGTCTGCTTATCCATGGTTATCTCCGAGAAGGCCCAGTCGACGCGGGCCGTTGGGGGTCTGGATGTGCGCCAGGAGTACCGGGACCGGCCCGGGCTGCACGGACCAGTCCCGGAAACCGAGAAGCCGGAGGAGGCCGTCGAGTTCCGCGGCCCGGGGATGGAAGGCCTCGATCCGGAGGAGGGAGCAGCCCAGGGGCGGCAGTCGTTCCGCGGGGTGTGCCGGCGTGGTCCACTCGATCAGCATCGGTCCGACGCCCTCGAAGGGCAGGCTGCCGTCCGCCGGGATCGTGATCTGCCAGGCCAGGTCCCCGCGGCTCATCGTCTCGGGGGTTCCCAGGGCGTGCGCCACGGCGCTCGACGCTTTCCGGAGGTCGCCGGTCCGGGCCACCCAGCCCGCGAGATGCGGTGTCGCCTGTGCGCCGGCCTCGTCCAGTCCGAACCATCGGGGCCGGGCGGGTGCCGGCGCGTCCGGGTCGACGGCGATCACCTCGAGATACTGGGCGTCCCCGAGCCTCAGCAGGGCGTTGTGGGTGCCCATCCGGGCATGCCGGCCGCCTTCCTGCATGGGGACGCCGAGCGCCTGGCCGATGAAGCGGATTCCTGCCTCCAGGGAAGGGGACGTGACGACGAGATGATCCAGGGACAGGGTGGACATGCGTGCTTCGCAGGGATCGAAGGAAGGGGGGAACCGCAGAAGGTCGACATCGCGTTCCGCGTTCGCGGGACATCGATGGAGCATGCCCCCGAGGGGAACTCGAATGCCCGCGTAAAGTATAGTTGGTCCGAACTGATATATTAGATTAGGGTGAAAAGTTTCTTATCTCCAGGGGACGATCCGTGTTTTGCAATGGGTTGAATATTTCCTATCACCTTCTTGTTTTTCTAGATGTTTCATGGATGTTTATCCAGAGTGACATGCTCGATTTCCCTTGCGCTCGAAGGTCGCTTGACAATGCGAAGAAGCATGGCATGCTGTTCCCCCAGAGCCCATTTCCAGACCCGACCTCAAGCCAGGTGATGTTTGACATGCCAAGGGAAGGCTCTAGATATTCGATCATGCGTCCCCCTTGGACGAATAGAGAACCTGTTTCTATATTTCCGATGGACGAGAAGAGGCAATGCGGCGCCTGATCGCGATTCCAGGTGCGTGAATCGGAGGACGTTGCCTATCGTTTCCACCGCGTGTTTTTCATGGCGGCCTGACGCCGTGCGCTCAAGATCCAGGCGGATATGGACTTCCGCCCTTGACGCGGAGAAGGGCTATGGCATGCTCATCAGTCACTATCCACATTCCCATTCACAAGGAGGCTTCATGAAGTCTTATGTGCTATCTGCGGCTGTCGCCGCGATTCTCGCGGGCACGTTCCTGGCCTGTGGCAAGAACAGCAAGGAGATCATCATCGGCGGCGTCGCTCCGCTGACCGGCGAGGCCGCGACCTTCGGTGCGTCCACCAAGAACGGTTTCGATCTCGCGATCGAGGAATGGAACGCCAAAGGTGGCATCAACGGCAAGATGATCAAGCTGGCCTTCGCCGACGACAAGGGCGATCCCGCGGAAGGCGCCACGGTCTTCACGAAGCTCATCCAGCAGGACAAGGCCGTCGCCTGCGTCGGCCCCGTGATGTCCAAGGTCGCTCTCGCCAGCGCCCCCATCTGCCAGGCCGCCGGGATCCCGATGATGACCTCCGCGGCGACGAACGCCAAGGTGACGTTGGTCGGCGACTACATCTTCCGCGCCTGCTTCATCGACGATTTCCAGGGCGTGGTGGGCGCCAAGTTCGCGTTCAATGACCTGAAGACCAAGAAGGCCGCCTGCATCTTCGATGTGGGCAACGACTACACCAAGGGCCTCTCGGAATTCTTCAAGAAGCAGTACACGGAGATGGGCGGCCAGGTGGTCGCCTTCGAAGGCCACGCCACGGGCACCACCGATTTCAAGGCCCAGCTGACGAAGATCATCGCCGCTGGACCCGAGGTACTCTACGTTTCCGACTACTACAATGACGTTGCCCTGATCGCCAAGCAGGCCCGCGAACTCGGGTTCAAGGGCCCCATGGTCGGCGGCGACGGCTGGGATTCCCCCAAGCTGGTCGAGATCGGCGGCGCGGCCGTCGAGGGCGGCTTCTTCACCAACCATTACGCGGCTGACGACACCACCCCGGTCGTCCAGGAGTTCGTGAAGAAGTACACGGCCAAGTTCAACGCCGCGCCTGACGCCCTGGCCGTGCTGGGCTACGACGGCTGCTACCTGCTGTTCGACGCCATCAAACGCGCCGGCAAGCTGGACGGACCCTCCATCAAGGCCGCCCTCGCCGCCACCGACATGCAGGTGGTTTCAGGCAAGGTGAAGTTCGACGAGAACCGCAATCCCCTCAAGTCCGCCGCCATCGTCGAAGTCAAGAACGGCAAGTTCGTCTATCGCACCACCGTCAATCCGTAGCGCGCGCATCAGTGTTCACCTCGGAAGGGGTGGCCCCCGGGCCTCCCCTTTCTTTTAGTAAGGGGTTACTAAAACCATGGGAGAACTCTTCAGTCTCCAGCAGCTCGTCAACGGTCTGCAACTCGGCTCGATCTACGCGCTCATCGCCCTGGGCTACACGATGGTCTACGGAATTGTGCGCCTCATCAACTTCGCCCACGGCGATTTCTACATGCTCGGCGCCTATGCCGCCTATGCGGCTTTTTTCCTGTTCAATGCCTACATCATGCCCGGCAACGTGTTCGTCTTCATCGTCCTGATCGTGGCCATGATCGGCGGCGCCGCCGTGGCCATGCTCGCGAACCGCTTCGCCTACAAGCCGCTTCGCTACAAGCCGAAACTCTCGTCCCTGGTCACGGCCATCGGCGTGTCGATGTTCCTGGAGTACTTCTGCTCGGCTCTTCCGGTCATTGGTCCTTCTCCCCGCGGATTCCCGGAGATCCTCCCCAAGGTCATGTGGAAGATCGGCTCCGCGCAGGTTTCCAACTATGTCGTCATCGACCTCGTGGTCGCGGCGGCGCTCATGGCCGGCCTCACGCTCCTCGTCCAGAAATCTCCCCTGGGCAGGGCCATGCGTGCCGTGTCGGAGGACAAGGACGCGGCCAAGCTCATGGGGATCAACGTCGAGGGAATCATCTCCTTCACGTTCCTCGTCGGGGGCGCCTTCGCCGGCGCGGCGGGCCTGCTCGCCGGGCTGACCTATCCGCGCATCACGCCCTACATGGGCATCCTGCCGGGGCTCAAGGCGTTCATCTCCGCGGTGCTCGGCGGGATCGGGAACATCCCGGGAGCCATGCTCGGCGCCTACATCATGGGCATCGCCGAAACCACGGCCAACGCCTACAACTCCCTCCTCGGCGAGGGTATCGCCTTCGTGATCCTCATCATCGTGCTCTTGGTGAGACCCACGGGCCTGCTCGGCGAGAAGACCGCCGACAAGATTTAGGGAGCGCAGAATGGGCAATTTCAAGCTACCTCGCCTGCTCATCGTGGCGGTGATCTTCTTCATCGTCGTGACCGTCCTCAGCCTTGATCAGGTCTACATCTTGAACGGCTATTTCATGGTCATCATCAACCGGTGCATGATCTTCGTCATCCTTGCGTCGAGCCTCAACCTCATCAACGGCATCACGGGACAGTTCTCCCTGGGACACATGGGGTTCGCCGCGGTCGGGGCCTATGTCTCAGGGACGATCACGACCTTGTTGCTCAAGCTTCCGCCTCCGCCGCCGGGGTTCGCGATCTCCGGCTCCATGTTCATCTTCGTCGTCGCCATTCTCGTCGGGGGTATTTCCGCGGCCTTCGTGGGTTTCCTCATCGGGTTTCCTTCCCTGCGGCTCAAGGGCGACTACCTGGCCATCGTGACCCTCGGATTCGGCGAGATCATCCGCACGATCCTCAACAATATCGACTATGTCGGCGGACCCCGGGGCCTGCTTGGCATCCCGAAGTTCTCGAACTTCACCAGCATCTGGGCGTTCACCCTGCTCACGATCGTGCTCCTTCGCAACCTGGTGCAGTCCTCCCATGGGCGAGCGATGCTGTCCATCCGCGAGAACGAGCTCGCTTCCGAACTCTGCGGGATCGATACGACCAGATACAAGGTCATGGGCTTCGTCGTCGGCGCATTCTTCGCAGGCGTGGCGGGGGGCCTGCTGGCGCACCTGCTCCAGATCGCTCATCCCACCCAGTACGGGTTCCTGCCTTCCTGCCTGGTGCTCATCATGGTGTACGCGGGCGGCATGGGTTCCATGACGGGTTCCATCCTGGCCGCCTTCTGTCTCACCTTCCTCACGGAAGGCCTTCGCGTGGGCATCGACGCCCTTCCTGTCTTCACGTTCGGGGCCACGACTTTCCGCATCGGCACGGAATGGGTCATGGTCATCTACTCGGTCCTCCTCGTCCTCATCATGCTCTTCAGGACTGAAGGCATCATGGGCATGCGCGAGGCCAAGCTTCTCATCATCGAGGAGAAGAAGAAATGAGCGCCCTCCTCTCCATACAGAAGATGTCCCACTACTTCGGCGGTCTGAAGGCCGTTTCCGATTTCACGTTCGACGTGCCGGAGGGCGTGATCTACGGCCTCATCGGTCCCAACGGTTCCGGCAAGACGACGACCTTCAACCTGATCACGGGCATCTACGCGCCCACCGAGGGCAAGATCTTCTTCGACGGCAAGGACATCACCGGCCACAAGCCCTTCCGTATCGTGCAAGGGGGCATCGCCCGCACCTTCCAGAACCTGCGCATCTTCGGCAACCTGTCCGTGGTGGACAACATCCGGGTCGCCAGGCACTACACGGTCAAGTCCGGCTTCTTCACGTCGATTCTGCGGCTGCCCAGTTTCAGGAAGGAAGAGGAAGAGATTCGCGAAGACGCGATGCAGCTCATCAAGATGATGCATCTGGAAGATCGCGCGCTCGACAACGCCAAGAACCTGCCCTACGGCGCCCTGAGGCGTCTCGAGATCGCCCGCGCCCTGGCGACCAAACCGAAGCTCGTGCTGCTGGACGAGCCCGCCGCGGGCATGAATCCCAAGGAGACGGAAGAACTGATGGGACTCATCCGGCGCGTCCGGGACGAGTTCAAGGTCACGGTCTTCCTGATCGAGCACCACATGAAGCTCGTCATGAACGTCTGCGAGCGCGTGAAGGTCATCGACTTCGGCGAGACGATCGCCGAGGGAGCGCCCCAGGACGTCGGCAAGGATCCGAAGGTGCTTGAAGCCTATCTCGGAAGGGGAGGCGCTGAATGCTGAGCGTAAAGAACCTGAAAGTCTCCTTCGGACAGATCGATGCCATCAAGGACGTGTCCTTCGAGGTCCCGGAAGGCAAGATCGTCACGCTGATCGGCGCGAACGGGGCCGGCAAGACGACGACGCTCAGGGCCGTGAGCGGCCTGGACAAGTCCTCCGCCGGTTCCGTCGTCTTCAAGGGCAAGGACATCACAAACATGGAGGCTCACGATCTGGTGTCCATGGGGATCTCCCACGTGCCCGAGGGCCGGAAGATCTTCCCGACCCTCACGGTCCGGGAAAACCTCGATATTGCGGGCTGGACGGTCAAGGACAAGACGATCGTGAAGCACCGCATCGAGGAGGTCTTCGAGCTGCTGCCGCGCATCAAGGAGCGCAGCGGCCAGCTCGGAGGGACCCTGTCCGGAGGCGAGCAGCAGATGCTCGCCGTCGGCCGCGCCATCGTCACGGGCGGAGACATCCTCCTGCTGGACGAACCCTCCATGGGACTGGCCCCCGTGCTCGTCGACGAGATCTTCGACAAGATCGTGGCCATCAACAAGCGGGGGACCACGATCCTCCTCGTCGAGCAGAACGCCTCCGAGGCGCTTCACATCGCGGACTACGCCTATGTCCTGGAAGTGGGGTACACCACCATCTCCGGTCCCGCGCAGGAGATCGCCGCGGATTCCCGTGTCCGGGAGGCCTACCTCGGCGTCTGACGCCGCTGATTGGAAAGGAAACCGGACGGGCCGGTCCGGGGGGCGACCCCGGAACCGGCCCGCCCGGATCACAGATCGAGGGCCGGGAAGGGAGACAATCCCTGCACCGGTTCATGCGCGGAGCTACACTACGGCCATGTCCACGGAACAGGGCGACGGAACGCCGGGAAGCGGCGGGCGGACGCAGCCGAAGAAGGCCCCCGCGCGCTTCCGGGAACAGGACGTCCCCCACCCCCTTTCACGCCTGTGGCGGGCGATCCTGCTGCTGGCCGCCGTGGTCCTGATCGGGGCCCTCGGCTACCACCACCTGGGCAGGTCGGGCTACCTCGACAGCTTCTACATGTCCGTCACGACCCTGTTCACGGTGGGATTCCGGGAGCTGGGAGAGGTCAACGACGTCACCAAGCTGTTCACCATCTTCTACCTGGTCACCGGGCTGGGGATCGCCACCTATGCCCTATCGAGCCTCACGGCCCTGATCGTGGAGGGCGACCTGAGGGGATATCTCAAGGAGCGCCGCATGGAGAAACGGCTGGCAGCACTGAGCGAACACATCATCATCTGCGGGCTCGGCAAGGTCGGCTTCCAGGCCGCGTGGGAGTTCAAGCAGGCCGGCGTGCCGTTCGTGATCGTCGAGAAGATTCCGACCAAGTCGGGCAACCTGCGTTTCGAAGGAGACCCGATCGTCATCGGGGACGCCCTGGACGAGCTGGTACTGGAGCGGGTCGGCATCCACCGGGCGCGGGGCCTCGTCGCCGCGGTCGGATCCGACGCGGACAACGTGCTCGTGACGCTCACCGCCAAGCAGATGGCGCCGGACCTGGTGGTGGTGGCCCGGGCGGCCCGGCTGGGCACCGAAAAGAAGCTGAAGGCGGCGGGCGCGGACCACATCGTCAGCCCCTACGAGATCGGCGGCCGCCGCATGGCCCAGCTGCTGATCGCGCCGGACCTCCTGAACTACGTGGACCTCATGGTGGACAAGAAGCCCGTGGAGATGGCCATCGAGCACATCCTGGTCAACCCGGCGTCCGGCCTGGTCGGCTGCACCATGCGCGAAACCCGGCTGCGCGACACGACGGGGGCCCTGGTGGCGGGCATCATCCGGCCTGGGGAGGGGCTGCATTTCAATCCCCGCGGCAGCGAGACCTTCGAGCCGGGAGACGTGATCCTGGCCATGGGCACCCACCGCGCCCTCGAGGACCTGAAGGCCCTGGCGCACGGCAAGCCCTCCCCGGCCTGAGCACGCAATCGGCCCGGTTTTCCCTGGATATCCACCCGCCGTTGTCCGGCTTCCCTCAGCCCTTCTTCTTGAAGAACTTGCCCCCCGTCCTGCGCTCCGGCTTGAACCTGTCCTCGGCCTGCCGGAAGCCGGGCCGCTTCGGGCCTCGCGGCCTGTCCTCGAAGGTGCCCGCCGTCTTCCCGTGAGGGCGGGGCGGCCTTTCCCGCCTGGCCTCGGGCGTCCAGCCGGGCTTTTCGCCCGGGCGCGGCGCGTAGGTCCGCTTCTCCCGCCGGGGTTCGGTCCTGCTGGGGGCATCCGGGATGTCGAAGCCGCCGTGGGCCTCGTCCTCGATGAGCGAGAGCAGGGCGGCGACGAGGGCGGCGGGGTCCCGTTCCGACAGCAGGGTGCCGGCCAGGTCCAGGAAGGCGGGCGCTTCCTGGGCGCCCACGCGCTCGGCCAGGCGCCGCGCCCTGGCCTCGCGGATCTCCCCCTGGGTGGGAATGCCGCGCCATTCGAGCTGCAGGCCCCCCCGGCGGGCCCAGGCCAGCAGGATGCGGGACTCCTTGAAGTTCACCAGGGCCATGGACGTTCCCTTGGCGCCCGCGCGGCCCGTGCGGCCCGAGCGGTGGATGTAGTTCTCGAACTGAGTGGGGATGCCCATGTGCACGACCAGCGGCATGTTCTCCACGTCGATGCCGCGCGCGGCGACGTCCGTGGCCACCAGGTAGCGCAGCTTGCCCTCCTTGAAACTGGTCATGATGCGGTTCCGCGCGCCCTGGTTCAGGTCTCCGTGGAGGTAGTCCGCGGCGAGCCCGGCATCCCTCAGGGCCTCCGCCACGGTCTCGGTCTGCTGCTTCATCTTGGTGAAGATCAGGGCCGAGCTGGGCTCGTCCAGGAGCAGGAAGTTCACGAGGGCCTTGGTCTGGAGATGTTCCGCCACGAGGCAGGGCGTGTGCGTGATGTCCGCGTGCTGGGTGGCACCGCCCGACTCGCCGAGCTGGATCCGGAAGGGATCCTTCAGGAAACGCTTGGCCAGGCTTGCGATGGGGGCGGGCAGGGTGGCGGAAAAGAGGTAGGTCTGGGGATTCTCGGGGATCCTGGACAGGATGTGCTCCACATCCTCGATGAAGCCCATGTTCAGCATCTCATCGCACTCGTCCAGCACGACCATGGACACCTTGGAGAGGTCCAGGCTTTCGCGGTCCAGGTGGTCCATGACCCGTCCCGGCGTCCCGACGATGACGGAGGCGCCGAAGTGCAGGGCCTTCAGCTGCGGCACGTAGCTCAGGCCGCCCACGAGGAGGGCCGTGGCCAGGCGCGGCTGGACGCTGCAGAGTTCGTCGGCCACCTGCTGGGCCAGTTCCCGGGTGGGGGTCAGGATCAGGACCTGGGGATGCTTGTCCGGCGTGAGCCGGTGCATCAGGGGCAGGCCGAAGGCCAGGGTCTTGCCGCTGCCCGTCCGGCTCTGGACCAGGAGGTCCCGGCCTTCGAGGCCCGGCTGGAAGCAGGCCTCCTGCACCGGGGTGGGCGCGGTGAAGCCGCGGCGGTCCAGGGCGGCCAGAAAAGGTTCGCTGCAGCCCATGGCTGCGAAGGTGCTCGTATTCAAGAATGCTCCCGGGGCGCTTGCCGGATCTGAAAGGCGGACTGCGCCTGCCGGGCCTGGCCCAAACCTCCATCCTCTCATGGGATCCGGAGGCTGGCGAGAGGTTTTTCCCCAAAGGGCCCGGTCCCCGGATCGATATAATCGCTCCCATGGTCACGATCCTGCTCATCCGGCACGGCATCGCCGAGGACACCCCGGGGGCCGACTCCGAACGGTCCCTCACTGCGGAGGGCTGGGAGAAGTCCCAGGCGGCCATGAAGGGGCTTGTGAACCGGGGCTACCGGCCCAGCCGGGGCGTCTGCAGTCCCTGCCGGCGCGCCGCCCAGACCCTGTCGTGCCTCCAGGAGGCGGCGCGCGGGGGCTTCCCGGTGGATTCCTGGGACGGCTTGAAGCCCGGCGGGGCTCCCGCGAAGGCCGAGGCATGGCTGCTGGGCGAAATGGCCGGCATGGAGCCCTCGGGCGTCCTGGCGCTCGTGAGCCACGAGCCCTTCCTGTCGACCTTCATCCACCATCTCACCGGGCGGACCGTCGAAGTGAAGAAGACGAGCTGCACGGTGCTCCGCTGGGACGGGGAGGGTTTTCGGTTCTCCGGTCACCTCACGGCGGCGGAACTGCGGGAAGGTTGATCAGCTCCCTCGCGATCTCCCGGCCGACCTCGGCCAGGACGCGGTTGTGGGCCGCGACGAGGTCTTCGATGCCGTTCCCGGCCACCGGTTCCGCCAGGTCCACGCGGCGGAAGAGGACCATGCGGCCGGTGTCGGAACGGGTGGCCATCCAGGTGGCCCGGAACCGGAGGGTGCCTCCGGGCGCGCCCTCGCACTGATGGACGTCCAGAGAGACTCGGCAGGCGGCCCCTGCCTGCTCGCCCAGGGGGGAGGGCACGACGACGACGCCCTCCAGGGTTGACGCCAGGTTCTCGACCAGGACGCGCTGCATGTCCTTCTCGAGGGAGTTCCCCCAGCGGTGCACGGGCGACAGCCGATGTCCGTCCCCGCCATCCGCGAGCACGACCTGGGGTCTCTGGAGCAGCTCCGGCACCTCCACGGGCATGATCTCCAGGGCGAGGAGGCCCTTCGGGGAGAAGGGCTTCTCCGCCGCGGAGGCGAGGGGGCTCAGGGTGTGGAAGACGGCCTCGGGCGAGGGACTCCTGCAGGCTCCGAGCAGCAGCAGGCCGAGGCACGCGAGGGACGGGGTCCGCTTGGTCATTTCCCTTTCTCCTTGCCCCAGACGATGGATTCCGGATTCCGCTCCAGGGTGTCCGCCAGGCCGCGCAGGGCGCGGGAGGCCGCGGCGAACTCGTCCAGTGCGCGCCTCAGGTCCTGTTGCACCGGGGAGTCGGACCTCAGGGTCTTCTCGAGCGAGGCCAGGGCGGTCTGCGCCTGGACCAGGGTCGCCTTGGCCTGGGGCGCCGTCTCGCGGTCGAGCCGCTCCATCAGGGCGGAGGCCTGCCGCAGGGTTTCCCGCAGGGCGGGGATGCTGGCCCTCAATTCGCCGGCGATGTCCTCGATGGGCAGTTTCTGGAGCCGGTCCATGAAGCTGGTGAGGTTGGTCACCAGGGCGCCCATGGTGGTCGGGATGGTCGGGATCCTCAGGTATCTCCCCTGGCGGTCCACGGTCCGGGAGGGGGCCTGGGGATGGAAGTCCAGGTCCACGAAGAGGCTGCCCGTCAGCAGGGAACTCATCTTGAGCTGGGCCCGGAGCCCCCTGGAGACCAGCTTCCCGACCACGTCGTCCATCGAAGCCAGCCGGCCTCCTCCCGTCATGGAAAGGCGCTCGGGTTCGAGGGCGATCAGCACCGGAACGTGGAATTCCAGCTTCTGCGCCTGGAACTCCAGCTTCAGGTCCTCCACCTGCCCGACCTTGATGCCCCGGAATTCCACGGGTGCGCCCCGCGTCAGGCCCCGCACCGACTCGTTGAAGTCCAGGAGGTAGTAGTGGCGGTCCTGGTAGATCTTCTCGTAGATCCGGTCGTGGCTCGCGTAGAGGGCGAAGACGTGGCCCGGCGGCATCGGCTCCGCGTTCTCGAGGCTCACGGGATTCTCGAAGGAGACTCCGCCCAGGAGCAGGTCGATCATGGAATCCGAGCTCATGCGGATGCCGTTCGTGTCGAGGGTGACATCCACGCCTCCGACGTTCCAGAAGCGGGTGTCCTTGCGCACCTGCTTGTGGTACGGAGCCCGGACGAACACCTTGATCGTCACCGACTGGCCGTCGGGCGCCAGGTCGTAGCCGGCCACGTCCCCCACGGGAATCTGCCTGAAGTAGACGGGGGAGCCGATGTTCAGGGACCCCAGTTTCTCGGCGCGCAGGGTGAGGATCTGGCCCTCCTCGTGGTCCGTGACGATGGGGGGATTCTCCAGGCCGACGAACTGCTTCGGAGGGGCGCCCGGAGCCCCGGGATCCATGCTGATGTAGGCTCCCGAGAGCAGGGTCCCCAGGCCCGAGATCCCGCTCGTGCTCACGCGGGCCCGGACGATCCAGAACCGGCTGCTGCCGGAGAGGAGTTCCGCGGCGTCCCGGGTGAGCTCCGCGGTGACCTCGACGTTGGCGCGGTCGTGTCCCAGCTTGATGGACTTGACCACCCCGACCTCCACGTTCTTGCACTTGATCTTCGTGCGGCCCGCTTCCAGCCCCTCCGCGTTCTGGAAGGTGAGCGTGAAGGTCGGGCCCTTGTTCACGAAGGCGTTGAAGGCCAGCCAGACGCCGATGAGCGTGGCCACGAGCGGGATCAGCCACACGGTGGGCAGGCGGCGCCGGATCCGGAGGACGGGCGCGGGTTCCGGTTCGAGCGTTTCAGGGGCCGGACTGGGTTCGTTCATGAGGCATCCAGGGCGCGGCGCGTCATCTCGTCCCAGATGATGCGCGGATCGAAACTGTGGGACGCGAGCATGGTGGCGACGACGACCAGGGCGAAGGCCATGGCGGCCGGCCCCGGCTCGATGGTGGCGAGCGTTCCCATGGACACCACGGCGACCATGAGCGTGACCACGAAGATGTCCACCATGGACCACCGGCCGATGGCGACGGTGAGCCGGTAGAGGCGGACCCGGGTCTCGGGGCTCCACCGGGAGTGGCGGTGCACGGAGAGGAGGAGGCCGCTGAGGATGACGATCTTGAGGAGGGGCACGACGATGCTCGCGAAGAAGATGAGGAGCGCCAGCGGCCATGAGCCCGATTCCATGAAGTAGATGATGCCTCCCATGATCGTGTCCGTCCGCTCCCGGCCGAAGGACACCACCCGCATCACGGGCAGCATGTTGGCCGGGACGTAGAGGATCACCGCCGTGGCCAGCAGGGCCCAGGTGCGGTGGAGGCTCTCGGGCTTGCGGCTGTGGAGCGTCGCGCCGCACCTGGGACAGATGTCGCGCCCCCCCAGGGGCGAGAGGCGCCCGCAGGCGTGGCAGCTCACCAGGCGGGCGTCCTTCGCCGTCAGGGGGCCGGCGCCCGTCATGGCGTCTCCTCGAGGGCGTCCCAGACCGCGGCCGGATCCAGGGAAGTGTCCAGGGCGGCCATGGCCACGGTGAAGGCGGCCAGCGCGTAGACCGATGCGCCGGGCGCGACCTCGGCCATGTCGCCGAGCTTCACGTAGGCCACGAGGATGCCCAGGAGGAAGACCCCGGCCATGCCCCAGGGATGGAATTCCTGGATGATCCGGAAGATGCGCATGGTCCATGGCGTCGCGCGCCGGCGCCTGGCCCGCACGAGCACGAGGACGAGGCCGGCGAGGTAGACCGGCGGTCCCAGGACGACGGTCGTGATGAGGATGGCGGCGAGCCACGGCCAGCCCAGGGAGACCAAGGCATGCACGCAGCCTGGAATCGTGGCCAGCTGGATGGATCCGTGGAGCTGGAGCACCAGCAGCGGGAAGGCGTTGGCCGCGCCGAACAGCGCCAGGGCCACGAAGGCGATCGAAAGGGGCATGTCCAGGGAAGGGGGCGTCCCCCTGCGGAGGAAGGCCCCGCAGCGTCGGCAGATGGCTGTCTCGTCCCTGGAAAGAGCGCCGAGGCGATACAGGAGATCACATTCCGGACATGCCATGAGCCTGGACCTGGTCAACCTCATCCTCGAGAAAACGTATGGGGATTATGAGCCAGGGGACGCGGCCGGTCCACCCGATCCGCAGTTCCGGGCGGAACCCCGGGGCCGGGAGGAGAACGCCCCGGGTGGGGCTTCTTCCCGGGGTCCAAGTGTGGTGAGCTGTTTCCATGAAACGCCCGAGCCCCACCTTCGCGACCCTGTCCTCCGGCCTGAAGCTCCACTACCGCGTCCAGGGGGAACCCGGCGCGCCGTGGATCGTACTGGTCAACGGCCTGCTCTCGGACACGACCATGTGGGCGGGGGTCCTGCCGGGGCTGACGCGGGACTTCAGGGTCCTGACCTTCGACTCCCGGGGCCAGGGACGCTCCGAGGTCCCCGACGACGGGCCCTGCACCGTGGGGACCCTGGCGGAGGATGCCTGGGAGCTGCTGGCCGTGCTGGGGATCCGGGAGCCCTGGCTCCTGGGGCTCTCCAACGGCAGCTCCATCTCCCTGGAACTGCTGGCGGCCCATCCGGAGGCCTTCGCCGGCGGGGTGTTGACGAGCTGCATGCCGCGCATCGACTTCACGACCAAGCTCAGGATCCAGCACTGGATCCACTGCCTCGACCTGGGCGGGCCGCTGATGCAGTTCGACGCGGCCGCCCCCTATCTGTGGGGGGACCGGTTCCTGGAACAGCGGCACGGCGTCCTCCGCGCCTATCATCGGGTGATCGCGTCGGGGCGGGGGCACATGGATGAAGACCGGGGTATCGATATGTACAAAGGAGCCCGCCTCCAGATGGAGGGGATCCTCGACTGGGACATCCGGGAGCGGCTGGGGAGGATCAAGGCCCCGGTGTTGCTGATTTGTGGGGCCGAGGACCTGTTGACGCCTCCTTGGAAATGCCTCCAGACGGCCCAGGGAATTTCCCATAGCCGGTTCGAGCTGGTCCCGTCCATCGGGCACGCCTTCCCGGTGGAGGATCCGAAGAAGTATGTGGAATATGCCCTCTCCTTTATTGACAAAACGATAATGAAGACGGAAAAGCATGGCTGAAAACGCCAAAGTGAGCCATACTTTGACGTTCCACATCAAACCGCGCGTGTTTTTTTAACTCCCCCGGGAGGGGAAGACTATGTCGACCGCAGTGCCATCGCCCGCCATCCTCAGCCTCCAGGAGCTGAAGGAGGTCTCCATCGGCCGCTTGGCGGAGATGGCCAAGGCCTACGCGATCGAGAATCCCCTCGGACTGCGCAAGCAGGAGCTGATCTTCCGCCTCCTGGAAGCCCAGGCCCGCAAGGAGGGCATGTTCTTCGCCGAGGGCGTCCTGGAAGTGCTCCCGGAAGGTTTCGGCTTCCTTCGCGCCCCCGAGCACAACTACCTGGCGGGACCGGACGACATCTACGTCTCGCCCAGCCAGATCCGCAAGTTCAACCTGCACTCGGGAGACACCATCTCGGGAATGATCCGGCCTCCGAAGAACGAGGAGAAGTTCTTCGCGATGCTGCGCATCGATGCCATCAACTTCGATCCTCCCGCGGTGACCCAGGACAGGGTCCACTTCGACAACCTCGTGCCCCTCTATCCGACGGTCATGCTGAAGATGGAGCGGGATCCCCAGGAGCTCTCGACCCGCTCCATGGACCTGATGACGCCCCTGGGCAAGGGGCAGCGCGCCCTGATCGTCGCCCCCCCGCGCACCGGCAAGACGGTGCTCCTCCAGAACATCGCCAACTCCATCACGGCCAACCATCCGGAAGTCTTCCTCCTCGTGCTGCTCATCGACGAGCGCCCGGAGGAGGTCACGGACATGGAGCGGCACGTGAAGGGGGAGGTCGTCTCCAGCACCTTCGACGAGCCCGCCACCCGGCACGTCCAGGTGGCCGAGATGGTCATCGAGAAGGCCAAGCGGCTCGTGGAGCACAAGAAGGATGTCGTGATCCTCCTGGACTCCATCACGCGCCTGGCGAGGGCCTACAACACCGTGGTGCCGCCCTCCGGGAAGGTGCTTTCGGGCGGCGTGGATTCCAACGCCCTGCAGCGTCCCAAGCGGTTCTTCGGCGCGGCGCGCAACATCGAGGGCGGCGGCAGCCTCACCATCGTCGCCACGGCCCTGATCGAGACGGGTTCGCGCATGGACGACGTGATCTTCGAGGAGTTCAAGGGCACGGGCAACAGCGAGATCGTGCTGGACCGCAAGCTCTCCGACAAGCGGGTCTTCCCCTCCATGGACATCGGCAAGAGCGGCACCCGCAAGGAGGACCTCCTCATCGACGCCGCCCGGCTCCAGAAGATCTGGGTGCTCCGCAAGATCCTTTCCGCCTCGGGCCCCGTGGAGAGCATGGAACTGCTCCTGGACCGCCTGGGCAAGACCCGGAACAACGACGAGTTCCTGGCCAACCTCCAGGACACGGGCGGGGGACGGCGCCAGGGATGAGAAGAGGGCCGGAACCGGCCCCCTTCCCGCGGATACTGGGGTGGATCACCCGTTCGTCAGGGGGTTCGTGTAGGCGCTGGACTGCCAGTACATGGAGAGCAGCAGGGCCTGCAGGTCCGTGGACTGGCCCTGGGCATTCCCGCTCGCGGCGGACGAGGCGCCCGCATCCTGG
>DAOPZL010000038.1:28980-31708 GCA_035353395.1 Holophaga sp. | reverse complement strand
ACCGCGCGCATCCCGGCGCTGTCCGCCAGCAGGTTGAGGGTGGTCTCCCAGCCCCGCAGGCGCCACTGCATCCGTGCCAGGAGGGCGGCCGAGCGCCGCAGCAGCTCGCTGCGGAGCTGCTGCCGGTCCGGGGTGGCCAGTTCGGCGGCCTGGCTGGGAGTGGCCGCCCGCCGGTCCGCGGCCAGGTCCGCCAGGGTGGTGTCGATCTCGTGCCCCAGGCCGGTCACGAGGGGCAGGCGGCAGCCCGCGATGGCGCGGACCAGGGCCGGATCGTTGTAGCCCCACAGGTCCTCCAGGCTTCCGCCGCCCCGCACCAGCAGAAGGACATCGCACTTCCAGAAGGGATCCTGGATCTCCTGCAGGGCCAGGAGGTTCTCGGGGACGCAGCGTTCGCCCTGGGCCGCCGCCGGATGGACCAGGATGTCGATGCCCGGGGCCCGGCGCCGGGTCACTTCCAGCACGTCCCGCAGGGCGGCCCCGCCCAGGGCGCCCACCACGCCGATGCGTCCGGGGAAGCGGGGCAGGGGGCGCCGGGGGCGATCGAAGACGCCCTCTGAACGGAGCGCCGCTTCGAGTTCGCGGAGCCGCGCCTGGAGATCGCCGGCGCCCGCGGGCTCGCAGTGGGTCACGGCCAGGGTGAGGCTGCCTCCCGCGATGTAGAGGTTCAGGCTTCCCTTCACCACCACGCGCTCCCCGTTCCTCGGCGCGCGCGCCAGGAACCGCTGCTGGCCGGCCCACACGGCGCAGGACAGGGCGGCTCCCTCCTCCTTCAGGGTGAAGTACCAGTGCCTGCCCGAGCCCCGGAAGTTGGACACCTCCCCCACCACGCAGACGGCCGAGAAGGGCGGCTCGATCCTGGCCTTGATCTGCTCCAGCAGGCGCTTGACGGAAAGGGGCGCATCCATGCCCCCAGACTACCCAGGATCGGCCTGGAAAGGGCCTTGCGCCGAAGCGGGCACTCCTCGTATCGTTCTACCCATGGATTCGTGCAATTTTCGCCTTGACCCCCGCCGTGCGGAATACGCGGCCCGCTTCAACCGCGTCGTGGACTACATCCAGCAGCACCTGGCGGAGCCCATGGACCTGGAGGCCCTCGCCTCCGTGGCCTGCTTCTCGCCGTACCATTTCCACCGGCTCTTCCACGGGTGGATGGGCGAGACGATCCACGACTTCATCTTCCGCCTGCGGGTGGAACGGGCGGCGACGCAGCTGGCCCGGAACCCTGGGAAATCCATCACGGAGATCGCCCTCGACTGCGGATTCTCGTCCTCGTCCACCTTCGCGCGGGCCTTCAAGGCCTTCCATGGCGTCTCCGCCAGCGAATGGCGCCAGAACCGCAAGAACGGCAAAACGGATCGCAAGGACTGCGAAGCGGGTGCCTCCTTCAGCGCCGCATCCTTGGAAACGGCCGGTGGAACCGGCCTTCTCAAGGAGGTCTCGATGACCATGAAGCTCGACGTCGAAGTCAAGGCCCTGCCGCCCATGCACGTGGCCTACCTGCGCCACATCGGCCCCTTCCAGGGCGATCCCGCCCTCTTCGAGCGGCTCTACGGCGAACTCTGCGGCTGGGCGGGGCCCCGCGGGCTGATCGGCCCCGACGCGAAGTTCATCAGCGTCTATCACGACAGCCCGGAGATCACCGAAGCGGCGAAGCTGCGTCTGGATGTGGCCGTCACGGTGCCCGAGGACACGCCGGTGAGCGGCGTGATCGGGAAGCAGGTGCTGGGCGGCGGCACCTATGCCGTGACGCGCGTGAAGATCCGTCCCGAGCAGTACATGGAAGCCTGGGACTCCCTCATGGGCGACTGGCTTCCCGGCAGCGGCTGCCAGCCCGACGACCGTCCCTGCTTCGAGATCATGCTCAACGATCCCAGCACCGATCCCGAGGGGCTCCACTACGTGGAAATATGCCTGGCGGTGCAGCCTCTGTAGGAGGCAGGGTTGTCATCCCGGCGCGCACGATCCGCCCGGGCATGGAACACTGGAGGTTTTCAGGAAGGACTGAACCCCATGAAAAAGATCTTCCTTTTCGGCAGCGAACAGTGCCCCGACTGCGTGGTCATGAAGGAATTCCTGGATGCCCACCAGGTCCGCTACTCGTTCATCGATGTCCTGGGCAGCCTGGGCAAGCTGAAGATGTTCCTGAAATACAGGGATTCCATGCAGGCGTTCGAGGCGGTCAAGGAGAAGGGCGGCGTCGGGATCCCGTTCCTGCTCGTGAACGACGGGGAGTGGAGCACCCTCGAAGGCCCCTCCGACGCCCTGCTGGCCCGGCTGAAGGATTGATCCCGGATCGTGTCTGCGGCCGCGCAGGGAGACGAAACCATCAAATGACGCGAACGGACGCGAAAGGTGGCAGGGAGCCGTTCTCGCAAGCGCACAGCGCACATTCGCGTCATTCGTGGTTCCGGATGCGGTTCTTCGGCGGATCCCGGCACGACGGCCCGGCTCAGGTCCGGTCCCAGCCTTCCGCGGCCCGGAAACTGTGATAGCAGCCCTGGCCCAGGATCATGTGGTCCGCCAGGGGAACCCCGAGGGAGTCCCCGGCCGCCCGGAGCCGTCGGGTGAGCTGGGTGTCCTCCCGGCTGGGGGACGGGTCGCCGGAGGGGTGGTTGTGGAAGGCGAGGGCCGTGGTGGCTCCGAACCGGAGGGCCTCGCGGAAGAACTCCCTGGGGGAGATCAGGGTGCCGGTGCTGGTGCCCTGGCTGAGCATCCGCTCCGCGAGGAG
>DAOPZL010000038.1:19596-28880 GCA_035353395.1 Holophaga sp. | reverse complement strand
GGGAGATCAGGGTGCCGGTGCTGGTGCCCTGGCTGAGCATCCGCTCCGCGAGGAGTTCCCCCTTGGCGTTGAGCGCGAGCAGCCCGAACCGCTCCTCGCTCCAGCCTTGGCAGCGGGACAGGAGGTAGTCCCCGGCGGACCGGGGGGAGGTGATCCTCGGTCGGGCCGGGCCGCGCTGGGAGCGCCGGCAGAGCTCCTGGGCGGCCCAGAGCTGGCAGGCCCGGGCCGGTCCGATCCCCGGCACGGTCAGCCACTGCCGGAGGCCCTGGACCATGATCCCGGAGAGCCCTCCGCACAGGCTCAGGGCCTGCTGCGCGAGTTCGACGGCACTGTGGCCCCGGTGGCCGGACCCCCAGAGGAGGGCCAGCAGGTCCGCCTCGCTCAGTTCCTCCCCGTGGCCGGCCATGAGGCGCTCCCGGGGGCGCTGGTCCGGTGACAGCTCCGCGATCTTCATTCAGCACAGGCTCCATTTCCCGGTGCGCCGCTTCCAGCGCAGCACCTGGATGCGGCCGTTGCCCGAAAGGCGCATGCAGACGGCTTCCTTCCCGTCGTTGACGAACCATGCGCAGGCGGTGGCGGTGCGCCTGGGCGTGACCGTGATGCGGGCGTGCGCGAAGCCCGTGGCGTCCGCCCGCTTGGGGTCTGCCATGCCGGGCGGGGTCGGGATGAAGGCCGGCTTCCCCCACTTGATCTTCGGAGGAAGCCGGATCGGGACGATTCCAGGGGTCTTCGGGTCGCCCAGGGCCACCATCACAGGCCTGCCCTGGGCCCGGGCCAGGAAGAAGGCTTCCTGCAGGCTTGCCTTGAACTCGTTCTGGACCACCGTGAGGTCCATGCCGCCGAAATCGGCCATAGCGACCCCGATCGAGGCCAGGATCCCGACGATGGCCATGACGATGGAGGTCTCCACGGTCGAATAGCCCCTGGGCCGACGATCATCGGCCGCGGGTCGCACGCGGGAGGAGCGAGGCACGAGGGCGCCTCAAGGCTTCGGCGGCACGCTGCCCGGCCCCAGCGTCATGAAGGGCTTCAGCTTGGCGAAGCTCTTCTCCCCGATTCCCTTGACGTTCATGATCTCCTCGATGCGCTTGAAGTTTCCGTGCTGCTTCCTGAACTCGACGATCCGCTCGGCCGTCTTCTGTCCCACCTTGGGCAGCTGCATGAGTTCGGTGACGCTCGCCGTGTTGATGTTGATGGGCTTGCTGGGGGTCGGATTGGCCGAGTACATGGGGACGGCCAGGCAGATCGCGAGAGCCAGGATGGCTTTCAGCATGATTTCTCCTTGGAGGTTGTGGCCGTTGAACATCCAGGAAGATGCCAATTCGTAACAATAGAAATATCGTGATTAACCTTGAACGGGGCCCGGATGTGTGTCGCCCGTTCCAGACACATGTTGACGACAGGGTGTTAATATAAGATTTGATTTGAGATGTCGTGTGTCATGTCTGGTGGTTGCCTGATCGGAGCGGATACATGTCCCCGTTTCGTCGCTCATCCGGATGCGCCTCGCCCGGCGACGTGCTTCCGGTTGGCGGCATCACAGGATGAAGAGGGAGGAGGCAGCGTCCGATACTTGCCTCATGGGCCGGGCTGGCGGAGCGGGACAGGATGATCAAGAAGATCAGGAAAGAGGACCTCGAACTGGGGATGTTCATCCACGACCTGAACTGTGGATGGATGGACCACGTCTTCTTCCGCCGGCGTTTCCTGCTCAAGAAGGAGGAGGATCTCCAGAAGATCCTGGAGAGCGGGATCGACGAGGTCGACATCGATACGGACAGGGGGCTGGACGCCCCGGGGCCCTCCCGGGACGCGTTCGACGAGGAGCTTCGGAGACGGATGCAGGATTCCGCCCCGCGTTTCGCGGGGGAGGTCCCCCAGACTCCCCATCGCCAGGAACTCGAAGTCGCCCGCAAGATCCAGAGCGAGGCCACCCAGGTCGTCACCCACGTCCTCAACGATGTCCGGCTCGGAAAGCAGATCGAAGTCGAGCGCCTCTCCCCGGTGGTGGGCCAGATCACCGAATCCATCCTCCGGAACCAGGGGACGCTCGTAAGCCTCTGCCGGATCAAGGAGCGGGACACGTACACCTTCCAGCATTCCGTGAGCGTGTGCACGCTCCTGGTGACCTTCTGCCGCTACATGGGCATGAGCCGCGAGGTGATCCAGGAGGCGGGCATGGGCGGCATGCTCCACGACATCGGGAAGATGCGGGTCCCGGATCACATCCTCAACAAGCCGGGCAAGCTCACGGATCCTGAATTCGAGACCATGAAGGGGCATGTGAACCTCGGACTGGAGATCCTGGGGCGGACCCCGGGGATCACCGACACCGCCCTGCTGATCAGTGGGGAGCACCACGAGCGCTGGGGAGGCTCGGGCTACCCCAACGGGAAGAAGGGGGGCGAGATCTCCCAGCTCGGGCGGATGGCGGCCATCGTGGACGTCTACGACGCCATCACCTCCAACCGCGTCTACCACACGGGCATGGAACCTCCCGTCGCGCTCCAGAAGCTCTTCGAGTGGAGCAATCACCACCTGGACGAGGAACTGGTGCAGCACTTCATCCAGGCCATCGGGATCTATCCCGTCGGCTCCCTCGTGCGCCTGGCGAGCGACCGCCTCGCCGTGGTGGTCGAACAGGGAGCGGCCGGCCTGCTCTATCCTGTCGTGAGGCTGGTCTACGACATCAAGCGGCGAAGCCGGCTGGAGCCCAGGGACGAGGACCTTTCCAGCGCCGAGAGCGGAGGGGACCGCATCCTCGGCACCGAGTCGCCCGAGGCCTGGCACGTGAACCCCTTCGATTTCCTGACCCTGGACCTCCAGCCGTAGAGCGCCGAGTTCCTTGTCCCGCATGGACGGCGTTTTCGCGCGGCCGTGCGTCGGTTCGGCCCCTGGGCAGGCTCCTTGCGGATGGAACCGCGGGAACCTCCGATAGACTGTCCAGGCACAAGCTGTGCGTGCGGAGCATGAACATGACTGTCCGGAACCTGCTGGATGAACGTTTTGATGAGCTGTCGGAGCTGGTAGAGGCCGGAATGAAGCGCCTCCGGGTCCCTGGAGCCGCCCTGGGGGTGTGGCACAAGGGGGGACGGAGGGTCGCGGGCTTCGGGGAGACGAGCGTGGAGAATCCGCTGCCCGTCACGCCCCAGACGCTCTTCCAGATCGGCTCCATCACCAAGACCATGACCTCGGCCGCCCTCATGCGCTTCGTCGAGGAGGGCCGGCTGGACCTGGACCAGCCCCTGCGCGAGCTGATGCCCGGCTTCTCGATGGCCGATCCTGTCGTGACGGAACAGGCAACGGCGCGCCATCTCCTGACGCATACGGGCGGCTGGGTGGGCGACTACTTCGACGATTTCGGGAACGGAGACGATGCCCTGGCCGCCATGGTGGCCGCCGTGGGGCGGCTGGAGCAGGTGACGCCCCTGGGCGAGGTCTGGTCCTACAACAACGCAGGCTTCAACATCGCAGGGCGGCTCCTGGAGATCCTGAGCGGCAAGCCCTACGAAACCGCGCTCCGCGAACTGCTGTTCGCCCCTCTGGGGATGGAGCAGTCCTGGTTCTATCCGGACGATGTCTTCTTTACGCACCGGTTCGCGGTGGGTCATGAGAAGCGCGACGACCAGGTGGTGGTGGCCCGTCCCTGGGCCATCGGCCGCGCGGGGAACTGCGTGGGCGGAGGGATCTGCTCCGTGGGCGACCTGCTCGACTACGCGCGCTTCATGCTGGACGGAGGGGTGAATGCGCGCGGGGAACGGATCATGAAGCAGTCGACCCTCGACTGCATGCTGGAACCCGGCATGGAGGCGGGCGTCGGGAAGCGGATCGGCATCACCTGGAACATCCGCACCCCGGGCGGCATGAAGGTCTGCGGACACGGGGGGGCCACCCACGGGCAGGAGGCTGCCCTCCACTTCGCGCCCGGGGAGGACTTCGCGATCGCGCTGCTGACCAACAGTGGAGCCGGGGCGATCCTCACGGATTCGATCCTGGAATGGGGGATGAAGATCTGGTTCGGGATTGCGCCTGGGCTCCCTGAACCCATTCCAGCCTCGGCCGCGGAACTCGACGAGTTCCATGGCCTCTACGATCTGCCTCTCTCCGCCTTCACCCTTGGGCCCCGGGAGGGCGGATTCGTCCTGCAGGACCTCCCGAGGGGCGGCTTCCCGCGGCCCGACATCCAGCCGGGCCAGCCGGATCCCCCCATGAAGGCCGTCCCCTGCGGGAACGACCGCTTCCTGGTCCTGGACGAGCCGCGGAAGGGCGCCATCGGGGAATTCATCAGGGACGGAGAGGGGCGGGTCCGCTTCTGCAGGCTGGGCGGGCGCGTGCACCGGAAAACGCAAGGTTGAGGTCCCAGCCTCAGCCTGCTTCGCGACCATGGAAACGATCCGCCTCCGGTACCGCCTGGATCCTTCCCTGTCCCGGTGGGTCCGGAGGCAGGTGCTTCCTTGTCGTCGCATCGGAAACGTGGCGGCAGGAGACGGCCATGGGCAAAAACCGGTAAGCTGAGGCTTCTTCTGGGGAGATGCCGGTGCAGTTCACGGATGACGGCGCATCGCGGTACGGGGCCTTCGTACGGCTCGGGCGAGGGTAGGGGAGACCATGCACCGTCCTGGCATCAAGCACTTGCTCGCCACCCGCCGCGCCATGGCCGCCCGGCTGGAGGCCGCCTGGGAGGTCGTGCGGGACGGCGTCGTCAACTACTTCCGGAACGGCTCCCTCAACCAGGCCGCCGCCATCGCCCTCTACGCCCTGCTGTCCATCATTCCCCTGTTCGTGCTGTCCATGGTGGCCGCGGGCTGGTTCCTGGGCGCCAACCTGGAGATCAAGGTCCACATCCTCGAGCTGGCGAAGGAGTTCCATCCCTACTTCAGCGGCGACCTGCTGGCGCAGCTGGGGAGGCTCGAGGACAAGAGCCAGCTCCTGGGCTGGATCGGCATCGTGTCCCTCATCTGGTTCTCGTCCATGATCTTCGGGTCCCTGGAAACGGCCTTGAACATCGCGTTCCGCTGCAAGGGCCACCGCAACTTCCTCGTCTCGAAGCTCCTGGCGTTCTCGATGATCCCCATGGGCTGGGTCGCGGGGCTCACGAGCGTGCTCCTGACCTACGCGGCGACGCTCGTCTCCAGCCAGGTCTCGGTCGCGGGCGTGCCCTTCCTGCGCCTCGATCTGATCACCCAGCTCGTCCTGCGCTACGCCGTGCCCTTCCTGGTCTCGGTGCTGTTCACCACGGTCGTCTTCATGGTGATCCCCGCGAGGCGCATCCGGCTGCGGACCGCCCTGGCGGGGAGCTGCGGGTTCGCCCTCCTGATGGAGCTGGTGAAGCACGCCTTCACGCTCTACGTGGCGAAGTACACCCGCTACAACGCGATCTTCGGCTCCCTGGAGACGGTGGTGATCCTGGTGATCTGGGTCTTCTACGTGGCCCTGCTGCTCCTGCTCTGCGCGGAACTCATGAGTTCGTACGAGCGGAGGGACCTGCTGCTCGTCGAGCACATGCTCATGGACCGGGTCTCGAGGACCGTCCGCCAGCGCCTGTTCCGGAAGTTCGGCCGCGTCTGCAAGGAGGGGACGGTGATCTGCCGGGAAGGGGACCTGAGCCGGGAGATGTTCTTCGTGCTCTCGGGCCGGGTGCGCCTCGAGAAACGGGCGGGACTTGCCGGCAACACCCTGGCCGTCCTGGAGACGGGCGCCTACTTCGGGGAGATGGCCGCGCTCTCCGGCGTGCCGCGAGCCGCGACCGCCGTCGCGGCGACGGATTGCGAGGTGGCCGTCGTCGACGGGGAGGTGCTGCACCGGCTGCTCAGGGACAGCGACGACCTGGCCATCCTCCTCCTGAAGGAGTTCGCCGAACGGATCCGCCGCACCAACACCACCCTCGACGAGCTCTCGCAGACATGGACCCGCGCGCTCGTGCTCCAGCGCCTCCTCCGGGCGTGGCCCTGGGGGGAAGGCCGGGACGTGGTCCTCGAGATCGCCGGGGCGACGGGCAAGCCTCCGGGCGAGATCCGGGGCGTCCTCGAGGCCGCCGCGGCGGACGGCGTCCTGCGGCTCGCGGAGGGCCGGATCGTCGCGTTCGAGCCGGACAGGGCCTGGGATGAACTGCTGGCCCTGTCGGACCGCGCCGGAGTCCCGGCCGGGGAGCGCGCGGAGCCTTGAATCGCGCCGAGAATGGAACGGAAGCCAGCTCAGGGAGTTGATCGAATGAAAATCCTCGTGCAGAAATTCGGCGGCACCTCCGTCGCGACCCCCGAACGACGGGAGAAGGCGGCCCGGAAGATCCAGGCCGCCGCTTCGGCCGGATTCGCCGTCGTCGTGGTCATCTCGGCCATCGGCAGGAGCGGGGATTCCTACGCCACCGACACGCTGATCGACCTGGCCGAGGGCTCCGGGAAGGCCACGCCGAGGGAACTGGACCTCCTGATGTCCTGCGGCGAGGTGATCTCGTGCGTCGTGATGGCGGGCGTCCTGGGCGGGTTCGGGCTCGATCCCGTCGTCCTGACCGGCGCCCAGGCCGGCATCCACACGGATTCGGGCTTCGGGGACGCGACGATCCTGGACGTGGACGGCCGGCGGATCTCCAGCCTGCTCGAGGAGGGGCGCGTGCCCATCGTGGCGGGGTTCCAGGGCGTCGATGCCAGGGGGGACATCACCACCCTGGGGCGCGGAGGGAGCGACCTGACGGCGGCGATCCTGGGGGAGGCGCTGAAGGCCGAAGCCGTGGAGATCTACACGGACGTCGAGGGGATCATGACGGCCGATCCCCGGATCGTGCCCGAGGCCAGGATCATGGACACCGTCGACTACAGCGAGGTGTTCCAGATGGCCGAGTACGGCGCCAAGGTGATCCACCCGCGGGCCGTGGAAGTGGCCATGAGGAGCCGCATTCCGATGTACATCAAGAGCGCCTTGACGGACCACCCCGGCACCCTCATCACCGCGGCGCACACGGGGAGGGGCTACAGGGCCGGGGAGGACGGCCGCCTGATCACGGCCATCGCCCACGTGACGGGGCAGGCCCGGGCGAGGGTCGAGTTCAGGGGCCGCCGGCCGGACATCGAGCGCGACGAGTTCCTGTTCACCCGCATCGCCGAGGCGGGGATCAGCATCGACATGATCAACATCTGCCCCGAATCGAAGGTCTTCATCGTCGAGGAGCGCCGGAGGGAGGCGCTGGCGCGCCTCCTGGAGACCCTGGGCTTCGACCACGACATCAAGGGGGGAATGGGCAAGGTGACGGTGATCGGGAGCCGGATGCGGGGCGTTCCGGGCGTGATGGCCAGGACCGTGCGGGCGCTGGATCGGGCCGGGATCCGGATCCACCAGTCCTCCGATTCGAGCATGACCATCTCCTGCCTCGTGGAGGGCGAGCGTCTCAGCGAGGCCGTGATCGCGCTGCACGCGGAATACGGCCTGGAGAAATAGAGGGCCTTCCGGCGCCGGGAATCTGGACCGGAACGACCCGGGCCGGTCCATCCTCCATGCATATCAAACTTGAATGATTCCAGTCAGAATTGATATACTGCTTCGCGCCCCGATTCCTGCCTCCATGAAAGGAACGACATCCCGCGAGGCCCTCTCCATGCAGCCCGATACCCTCCTTGCCGAAGCCCGCGCCCTCAGGTCCTGGATCGTGGACGTGAGGCGGCGCCTGCACATGAATCCCGAACTGGGGCTCGAAGAGCACGAGACCGCCGACGCCATCGAGGAATGGCTCGCGGACCTCGGGATCGAGCGGACGCGCAAGGGGACGGCGGTCGTCGGCCTCCTCCGGGGCGCGAGGCCCGGGCGGACCGTGGCCCTGCGGGCGGACATCGACGCCCTTCCGATCCAGGAGGAGGGGACCGCCGAGTACCGCTCGCGGAAGGACGGGGTCATGCACGCCTGCGGGCATGACGCCCATGCCGCCATCCAGCTGGGAGCCGCGCGGATCCTGGCCGGGATGAAGGACCGGCTCGCGGGGAACGTGAAGCTGCTCTTCCAGCCCGCGGAGGAGACGGACGGCGGCGCGGAGACGATGATCCGGGAGGGCTGTCTCGAGGATCCGCACGTGGACCGGATCTACGGCCTCCACGTGATGTCCTACCTGCCGGTGGGCTTCGTGGAGCTGAAGAAGGGCGTCCTGTGCGGTTCCAGCGCGACGCTCACCCTCCGCGTCCGGGGGCGGAGCGCCCACGGCGCCTACCCCGAGACGGGCGTCGACGCGGTGCTCATCGCGGCCAACGTCGTCCTGTCCCTGAACACGCTGGTGAGCCGCTGCGTCTCGCCGCTGGAGCAGGCCGTCCTCACCATCGGCACGATCCACGGCGGCGTGACCTCGAACATCCTGGCGAGCCAGGTCGAGATGAAGGCGACCCTGCGCACCACGAGCGACGAGGTCCGCGGGACGCTGGTCGAGCGTATCCGGGCGATCGTGGAGGGCATCCCGCCGACCTTCGGCGGCTCCGGGGAACTGGAGGTGAGCTACGGCTACGAGGCGCTCGTGAACCGCGACGAGGCCGTCGATGAGGTCCGGGCCATGGCCGAGGCCCTGCTGGGCGCCGACCGGATCACCTGGAAGGAGAAGCCTTCCATGGGGGTGGAGGACTTCGCCTTCCTGGTCAAGGCGCGGGCCGGCGCCTTCTACCACCTGGGCTGCGGGAACCCGGACAAGGGGATCACGGCCCCGGCGCACAGCTCCACCTTCGACATCGACGAGGACTGCCTGGTCCTCGGCGCCGCCATGCAGGCCGGACTGGCGATGGCCTACCTGGCCTCGGGAGGGAACCCTTGACCGGGCCGCTCATCCAGGAGGCCCTCGCGTGCGCATAGGCCTCTTCGGGCGGGGCCGGTTTGGTTCCGCCCTCCTCGCATCCGCCCGGGACGCGGAAGACCTGGAGATCGCCTGGGCGGTGGACCGGGGGGAGTCGCCTTCCTCGCCGGTGGAGGTGGCGATCGAGGCCTCCGCCGCCGATGCGGTGGCAGGGCACCTGGACTGGGCCCTGGCGACGGGAAGCGCCCTCGTGATCGGGACCACGGGTTGGGAGATCCCGGATCTCGATGCCCGCGTGCGCGGCCGGATCGGCGTGCTCGCCGCCTCCAACTGCTCGCTGACCGTGGCCCTCATGGCGCGCTTCGCCGAGGTGCTCGGCCGGTATGCGCAGCTCGTGGAGGACCGGGACCTCCACGTCCTCGAGCATCACCACCGGCTGAAGGCCGATGCGCCGTCCGGCACCGCCAGGACCCTGGCGGACGCGCTGCTCCGCGGCTGTCCCCGCATGACCGGCTGGACTTCCGGC
>DAOPZL010000038.1:15729-19496 GCA_035353395.1 Holophaga sp. | reverse complement strand
CCTGGCGGACGCGCTGCTCCGCGGCTGTCCCCGCATGACCGGCTGGACTTCCGGCGTGCCCCGGCCCGGCCAGCTCGGCATCGGCGTGATCAGGGCGGGCGCCGAGCCCGGCCGCCACACGGTGGGGCTGGACTCGCCATCCGAGACGCTGGAGATCACCCACCGGGCCCGGTCCCGCCGTCCGTTCGCGGAGGGGGCCCTCGCGGCCGCGCGGTGGCTCCGGGGCCGCAAGGGCCTCTTCACCATGGAGGACCTGGCCGCGGACCTTCTCGATCCTCTCTTCGTCCCAGGAGCCGAGCCATGACATGCCTGTTCACGGGGCTTTCCGTGGCCCTCGCCACCCCCTTCCACGACGACCTGAGTCTGGACCTCGACGCCTTCCGGAGGCTCGTCCGGCACGTGGTGGCCGGTGGGGCCGATGCGATGGTCGTGCTGGGCACCACCGGGGAATCCCCCACCGTCCAGGACGCCGAGCGGGACGTCCTGGTCTCGGCCTGTCTCGAGGAAGCCCGGGGCCGCGCGGTGATCGTGGGGGCCGGCTCCAACGACACCCGGAGGGCCGCGGCCCTGGTCCGGCGCGCGCAGGTCCTGGGGGTGGACGGCGCGCTGGTCGTCACGCCCTACTACAACAAGCCCACGCCCCGGGGCCTGGTCCAGCACTTCTCCGCGGTGGCCGATGCGGCCCCCGGCCTGCCGATCATCGTCTACAACGTGCCGG
Organism: Holophaga sp.; assembly: GCA_035353395.1. Classification (GTDB taxonomy): domain Bacteria; phylum Acidobacteriota; class Holophagae; order Holophagales; family Holophagaceae; genus UBA1801. The sequence continues at coordinate 18,778 of DAOPZL010000038.1, read as the reverse complement.
GGCGCACGGGGCTCAACCTCACGCCGGCGGTCCTGGCCCGGCTCTGGGAGAATCCCCAGATCGTGGCCGTCAAGGAATCCACGGCCAATCTCGCCCAGATCGGCGAGATCGCCCGGACCCTGCCCGAAGGCAAGACCCTGCTGTCGGGGGACGACAACATGGCCCTTCCCTCCATCGCCGTCGGAGCCTCGGGGCTGGTGTCCGTGCTCGGCAACCTGGTCCCGGCCGGCGCCAAGGCCCTCGTGGATGCCGCGCGCCTCGGGGATCTCCAGGAGGCCCGGCGCCTCCACTGCCGGTTCCTTCCCCTCATGGACGCCCTCTTCATGGAGAGCAACCCGGTCCCCCTGAAGGCGGGCCTTCAGCTCATGGGGATCTCGGGCGGGGCCCTGCGTCCGCCCCTGGCGTCTGCCGAACCCTCCACCGTGGTCCGGATGGCGGAAACGCTCAGGATGGCGGGCGTCCCGGTCCAGGGGAGGGCATGAGCCGCCCTTCCGGGCCGTGAGAGGCGCTGGGACGGGAGACGATCCCGCGGGCCTTGGCTACGCGTCCGCCTTCAGGCGTTCGATCAGGCTCTGCAGCACCTTCTCGCGGGCCTGCAGGTGGGACTTGTAGTCGATGTTCTTCGCGTGATGGACCTCGACCCGGGTCTCCTCGATGTCCTTCTCCAGGAGCATCCTCGCGAGGGCCGCTTCCTCGGAAGTCAATTCCAGCTTCATGATCGCCTCCTGTCGCAGGGGGCCTTCCGTCCAGCCGCCGGAAAGCCTTGGCCCCAGCGGGATCCAGAGAAGCCTCGACGGAAAGGATATGCCTTTTGGAGGGTCCAGCCAGATGTTGCCCCTAGGGCAGTTCTTCCGGAGCGTAGGTGTCCGGGTGGGCGAAGAAGATGTCCCTGAAGCGCGGGTAGTGGTCCAGGAACAAGGACGCGAGGGCCGGATCGAAATGACGGCCGCTCTGTTCCCTGAGGTAGGCGAGCACCTCGCGCTCCGCCCAGGGCCGCTTGTAGACCCGGCGGCTGCTGAGGGCGTCGTAGACGTCCAGGAGGCAGATCATCCTGGCTTCCAGGGGGATCTGATCGCCGGCCAGGCCGACGGGATAGCCCTCCCCGTCCCAGCGTTCGTGGTGGCTGGCGGCGATCCGCGCGCCCATCCGGATGAAGGGGACGGAGGAGCCCTTCAGGATGTTGGCGCCCATCAAGGTGTGGGTCTTCATGATGATCCACTCTTCCTCGCTGAGCGATCCGCCCTTCTGCAGGATCCGGTCTGGGACGCCGATCTTGCCGATATCGTGCATCGGGGCCGCGGCCGTGATGCATTCCGTCGACTCGGAATCCCAGCCGAGCGTCCCCGCCAGCTCGGCGGCGTAGAGGCCGATCCGCCGGACATGGGCGCCGGTCTCGCTGTCCCGGTGCTCGGAGGCCGAGATCAGCCGGTACGAGATCTCCTCCCGGGAGGCGCGGATCTCCAGGGTCTGCTCCCTGACCAGGCGCGCCAGGACCGCCTCCCGGTCCCGGTAGTCGAGTTCCAGCATCCTGCGGCGGAGGGCGTTGGCCACGGCGATGAGGATGTCCGTCGTCTTGAACGGCTTGAGGACGTAGCCGTAGGCCCCATGCCTCAGGCACTCCATGGCCATCCCGGTGTTGTCCATGGAACTGACCATGACTACGGCCGTGTCGGGAATGCGGTGCTTCATGCCCTTGACCAGCGTCAGCCCGTCCATGCCCGGCATCTTGATGTCGCTGAGCACCAGGTGGACCTGCTCCTTGTCCAGCCGCTCCAGGCACTCGAAGCCGTCGGAGGCCTCCATGCACGTGAAGCCGTGCCGGCGCAGGATCCTCAGCAGCTCGACCCGGATGATCTCCTGGTCGTCCACTACGAGGATGTGGATGTCCTCGGGGTGCTGGCCAGGCAGGGGCCAATCGATCGGCATCGCCTGCGGGAACTGGGAAGTGGGCATGACTCTGGTTCCATCGTTCGGGTTCTTGTCCTGCATGAATTCCGGCGGTTTATCGATCCGTCGGCCTGGCGGTCCGGGGAGCGGCCTCTTCATCTTCCGGCTCTATACTTGAGGGCAGGAGCCGCGTCGAAGGCTCTGTGAATTGTCTGGAGCGCGAATGTCGATGGTTCCTGTTTATTCCATCCTGCTCGCCATGGCAACCCTGGATGTGTCCAGCCCCCCCGCGGCGGCTCCCGGCGAGAGCCCGCAGACGCCCGTGATCCTGGAGGAAACCGGCCAGGCCTTCAGGAAGGCCGGGGAGGACGTGAAGGAGGGGGGAATCGCCGTGGGCCAGGCTGCGAAGAAGGCCGGCCTGGCGGTCGGGCACGGCGCGAAGAAGGCCGGGTTGGCCGTGGGCCACGGCGCGAAGAAGGCGGGACTGGCCGTGGGCCACGGCGCCGCCAAGGCCGGCAAGGTCGTCAAGAAGCGGGCCAAGAAGATCGGGCAAGGGGTGAAGGAAGCCGTCCAGTGACGGACGGCCTCACACCTTGAAGCGGGAAACCATGTCGCCGAGCCGCTCGGCGGCCCGAGTGAGGTCCTCCACCGTGCGGGACGTCTCGCGGATGGTGGCGGCCATCTGCTCGGTGGCGGCAGCGTTCTGCTCGGCGATGCCCTGCAGCTCGCCCATGACGCCCACCACCGTCTGGCTGTCCCGGCTCTGGATCCGGCTCTGGTCGCCGATTTCAGCCAGCCTTGCGCCGCTGGCGGTGATGGATTCCTGGATGCCCCGCAGCACCGTGCCCGCCGTGTTCACCATCGCGCTTCCGGCCTCCACGCTCTGACCGGAGGTCTTGATGAGCGTTCCGATCTCGCCGACGGCCTTGGCCGAGTTTTCCGCCAGCTTGCGGACTTCCTCCGCCACGACGGCGAACCCCTTGCCGTGCTCGCCCGCCTTGGCCGCCTCGATGGCCGCGTTCAGGGAGAGCAGGTTCGTCTGGTTGGCGATCTCGGTGATGACCGTGAGGATGTTGCCGATCTCCCGGGCGTTCTCGCGGATCGTCTGCATGCCGGCGACGGCCTGGCCCACGGCGTCGCCGCCCTTGACGGCGGCCTCCTG
>DAOPZL010000038.1:13307-15629 GCA_035353395.1 Holophaga sp. | reverse complement strand
GCGTGGATGTTCTCCACGAAGCGGTTGAACCGCGCCGCGAGCTGGGCGGTCTCGTCGCTGCCCTGGACCTCGAGCCGGGCCGTCAGGTCCCCTTCGCCCTCCGAGATGTCCTGCATGCGCCGGTTGACGGATTCGAGGGGCTTCACGAGCGTGTCGCCCAGGAGGCAGGCCGCCCCGAATCCCAGGGCCACCATCAGGAGCCCCAGCCCGAGCATCCACGCCATGCTGACCGCGATCTCGCGGCGGAGCTGGTTCTCGTTCATGGCAAGCACCAGGAAATACTTCTTGTCGCCGTTCTCGGAGGAGACGCCCACCTGCGAGGCGCTGACCAGGTAGCCTCCCCGGGTGTACTGGGTCCGGCCCTTGGCGATCAAGGGCTCCGCCAGGGCCAGGGTGTCCAGCTTCCCGGCCCCCTGGAACTTCTTCTCGACGTGCAGCTGGCCCTGCCTGCCCTCGACGGCCACCACGGCCGCGAGGTCCACGTCCTCGTCCCCGCTGACCAGGTCGAGCGGCCGGGCCGCCGCCTTGGAGGTGCGGTGGGAATCGTCCGTCTGGACGGCCGGAGCCGTCGCCTCCCCCAGGACCTTCATCAGGCTCGCGGCCTTCCGCCACATGGCATGGGTGTGGGACCGGTAGATGAGGACGCCCGCCAGCAGGCTCGCGCAGACCATCAGGATGGCCGTCAGCGCGAAGACCGAGTGGATCAGCTTCTTCCGGATGGGGAGCCTGTTCCAGTAATGCATCGAGGTACCTCCGATGTTGAATTTTCCATGATTCGGCCGGGACCCATCCACGCCGGGATGCCTGGGGCCCTCGACTTGTGACCGAGTTGGCGCCCTCCCTGGCGGTGGACTTCCGGTGAAATTCCCCGTGGAAGGCGCGCCGGTCCCGCTTCCGGTCGTATCCTTGAACTGGCGGAGTCCCGCCAGCCCACGATGAACAGCTACACTCCCCTCGCCGAGCGCCTGCGTCCCCAGTCCATGAAGGACGTGGTGGGACAGCCCCACCTGCTCGGGCCGAAGGGGGCGTTGACGCGCCTGACCGCGGGCGGAAGGCTGCCTTCCCTCGTGATGTGGGGGCCTCCCGGCACGGGGAAGACGACCCTCGCCCGCCTCCTGGCCAGGGAGACCGGGCACGGGTTCATCGAGTTCTCAGGCGTCACGGGATCCGCGGCCGAGCTGAAGAAGTTCCTCCTTGAGCACCGCGAGATGCCGCTCTTCCGGGCCGCGCCGCCGGTCGTGTTCCTCGACGAGATCCACCGCTTCAACAAGGCCCAGCAGGACATCCTGCTGCCCTTCCTGGAGCGTGGGGAGGCCGTCCTCATCGGCGCGACCACGGAGAATCCGGCGTTCTACCTGAACACGGCTCTGCGCAGCCGGTGCCAGGTCATCGCCCTGAAGCCCCTGCAGCCCGAGGCCATCCGCACGGTGCTCGCCCGGGCCTGGCGCCAGGAGATGCCGGACCAGCCCGAGCCCGAGGACCTGATGGCCTGGCTGTCCCACTGGGCGGGCGGCGACCTGCGCGCCGCGCTGACGGGGCTGGAGACCTGGCTCAACATGGAGGCGTCGGTCCGGGACCTGGCCGGCCTGAGGGAGGCCCTGGGGGGCCGCGTCGCCTACGACCGCGCCGACGGCCACTACGACCTGGCCAGCGCCTTCCAGAAGAGCCTGCGGGGCAGCGACGCCGACGCCGCGCTCTACTACCTCTCCCGCATGATCCGGGGCGGCGAGGATCCCCGCTTCATCGCCCGGAGGCTCATGGTCTGCGCCGCCGAGGACGTGGGCAACGCCGACCCCCAGGCCTTCGTACTCGCGGAAGCCGCCAGCCGCGCCGTGGAGCAGATCGGGTGGCCCGAGGCGCGGATCCCGCTGGCCCAGGCCGTCATCTACGTGGCCAACGCCCCCAAGAGCAACGCCACCGTCTTGGCCATCGACGCCGCCATGGCGGCTCCAGACCACCCCATCCCCGAGAGCCTCCAGGACGCCCACACCAGCACCAGCAGGGCCGCGGGGAAGGGGGCCGGCTACTTCTACTCCCACGAGGACTACGACCGGAAGCAGGAATTCCTGCCCCTGGCCCTGCGCGGGAAGGCCTTCCACGAGCCGCGGCGGCCCCAGGAGCGGAGCTGGCGGGACCGTGCGGAGCCTGCCCTGGCGGACCTCTCGGGCCTCTGGACCGCCTGGATGGACGACCACCCGGAGGGCGGCGAGGTGCCCCTGGAGGCCTGGTCGGAAACCCTGCACTGCAGCCGCGAAGCCCTCGCCCGCTCCGTGGCCAAGCTGGCCAGCGGCCGGTTCAGCCTGGAACGGAAGCTCGTGGCCA
>DAOPZL010000038.1:11248-13207 GCA_035353395.1 Holophaga sp. | reverse complement strand
GTCACTCGCCCAGGGACTTGATCATCTCGACGCCTCCCACGGCGCGCATGTGCCGCAGGATCCAGTCCTGCTTGTGGAGGATGTAGCCGCTCGGGGCATCCACCCGGTACTTGTGGGGGTTCGGCAGCACTGCGGCGAGCAGGGCGGCCTCGCTCGGCCGCAGTTTCTTGGCAGGCTTGCCGAAGAAGGCCCGGGACGCCGCCTCCACGCCGTAGATGCCGTCGCCGAACTCCACGATGTTCAGGTAGACCTCCAGGATGCGGCGCTTGGACCAGCCGAGTTCGATGAGGACCGTGAAGTAGGCTTCGAATCCCTTGCGCACCCAGGAGCGGTCCTCCCAGAGGAACATGTTCTTGGCGGTCTGCTGCGAGACCGTGGAGGCGCCGCGCTTGCGCCGGTGCCGCTCGTTGTGGGCGATGGCCTTCTCGATCGCCTTCCAGTCGAAGCCGAAGTGGTCCGGGAAGTTCTGGTCCTCGGAGGCGACGACGGCCACGCCCATGCAGGGCGCGATGTCCTCGAGGGGAACCCAGTCGTGGCGGGACTTGTAGGGCTTCGGGCTGAACCAGGATTCGATGCGCCGCTGCACCATGAGCGAGGAGAAGGGCACCGGGATGAACCGCAGCAGGAGCACCAGCGTGAAGCTGGAGGCGAGGAAGACGCAGGCGAGCAGCCCCAAGGCCCTCAATGCGCGACGCCACCAGGATTTCGATTTCGCCAAGAGCCGTCCTCCGCTCGAACACTGATGCCCGGCCTGGCTCCAGTGTCCCATAGGCCCGCCCGCCCCGGCCATCCGTTTCGCGCGGAGGCCGGCCGGGGCGCCGTCCTCCGCGGGCGGGCGGACAAACCACTTTTTCAGGAGAATTTCCCCACACTTCCGGACGAAACCCGGGCACTCTTATTCCGGTGGCCCGTCGGGTGCGGGACTCACTCACACGCTTTGACGGTCTTGCCGGGGGGCTGTCACTGCAAGATCATCCCAGGCACATTGCAGGAAGTAACATGTCTCAAGGCACCGTCAAGTGGTTCAACGCCGAAAAGGGTTACGGGTTCATTACCCCCGATGAGGGCGGCGCGGATCTCTTCGTCCACCACTCCGCGATCCAGAGCCGCGGTTTCCGCACTCTGGAAGAGAACCAGCGCGTCAGCTTCGACGTCGCCCAGGGCCAGAAGGGCCCCCAGGCGACCAACGTCCAGAAGCTCTAGCCTCGACGCCATTCTTCGAAAGGCGGCCTCCCGGGGCCGCCTTTTTCGTGGGTCTTGGCGAAGGTAGACTATTCGTTGATGAAACGTCCTCCCCTTTCCTGCGACCCGCCCCTCTGGGCCCGGGGGGCCCATGTCCAGACGCTCCTGGGCAATTTCCTGCCTTCCCGCGTGGCGGACCTGCCCTGGGAGCGGCTCGACCTGAAGCTGGCGGACGGGGACGCGCTGAGGGTCCTCCTGGCGCGCGGGACCTCGGACGTGGTGGTCCACCTGTTCCACGGGCTCGGCGGCAGCGCGAACGCCGACTACGTGCGCAGGGCGGCGGCCCTGTTCGCGGGCCAGGGACACACGATCCTCGCCATCAACCACCGCGGCTCCGGCGAGGGGCGCGGACTGGCCGCCAGGCCCTACCACATGGGCAGCACCGCGGACATGGCCGCCATGCTCCAGGCGGGACGGCGCCTCTTCCCGCGGCACACCCACGCGGCCATCGGCTTCTCGCTCAGCGCGACGATCCTGCTCCTGCTCCTGGGCCGGGACGCCGGGCCGGGCGAGGTCCTGCCCGACCTCGCCATCGCCGTGAACCCGGCGGTGGACCTCGAGAAAGCGTCGCGCCGCCTCCTGGACGGGTTCTGCCGCGCCTACGACCTGCGCTTCGTCCACCGCCTCAGGAAGCACGTCCGGGACCTCTGGAAGTCCGGCCTCCTGGAGCGGCCCGTCCACGTCCCGCTGCTGGCCACCCTGCGCGAGTTCGACGAG
>DAOPZL010000038.1:0-11148 GCA_035353395.1 Holophaga sp. | reverse complement strand
TCCAGCAGCGCGACCTCGGCCGGGAGGAATCCCCCCTCGGGGCCGATGGCGAGCGTGACCGGCCGGTCGACGGCGCGGGGACAGGCCGTCGCGGCCCCGGGGTGCGCGACCAGGGCGAGCGTGCCCGCCGCGAGGCCCGGCAGTTCGTCTTCGGCAAAGGGCCGCAGCAGGCGCCGCAAGTGGAGTTCGGGAAGCCGGGTGTCCTTGGCCTGCTCGAGCCCCAGGATCCGCTGCTGGAGCAGGTTGTCCTCCGAGAGGCGGGGGCTCTTCCAGTAGCTCTTCTCCACCTTCCACGCGTTGACCAGGTAGATCCGCGCCACGCCCAGGCTGGTGGCCGACGCGACGACGCGGTTCAGCACCTTCGGGCGGGGCAGGGCCAGCAGGAGGGTGAGGGGCAGCTTCGGCGGCGGCGCCTCCCCCAGCTCCACCGTCATCTCCAGGCAGTGCTCGTCCAGCCGCGTCAGGCATCCCTTCCCGATCCCGCCGTCCAGGAGGCCCACGGCCAGCTCGTCCCCGGGGGCCACGCGGTGGACCGTGCGGATGTGCTCCAGCCGCCGCCCCGAGAGCCGCACGGTCCCCTCCGCGACGAAGTCATCCTTGAGGAGAAGCACCAGGTTCATGCCATGCGCACCGGGGAAGCAGGGGGAGGTTCTCGGCCCATGGCAGACTGGGGTGGTCTTCCCACGGGCTGAGATGCGATTCTACCCTCGATCACCTGGTTTGTTTTCCCGGCGGAATCCATGATCCCTCTGGCACAGATGCCCGGCTACGCGCGATGGGGAACGGCCCTGCCCGGGCTGGTCGCCCTGGATGGGCCGGTCTGGGTCCACGGGGAAGCAGGCTGCGGCGTGAGCGGCGTGGCCGCCTGGATCGCCCTGCAGCGGGGCGGGCAGGTGCTGGACGACGCCGAGCTGGTGGAGGCGGGCCTCCGCGAGGCCTGGATCCGCGAACATCCGAGGGGGGTGCTGGGGTCGCACCGCCCGCCCGAGGATCCCGCCGTGGCCGCGAGCGCCTCCCGCTGCGTGGTCCTGCGCCTGCCCTCGCTGGAAGAAGTGCCGGAGGAGGTGGGCGCCTGCCTCGCCCTCATGGCCGAGGAGGAGGGCGTCGCGGCGCCGCTGCCGCCGGCGCTGGAACTCCTCCCCTGTCCGGGGAACCTGCGGGGCCTGAGGAACCGGCTGGTGCGGTGGAGGCTGCTCGGCCAGCTGCCCGACGAAGTGCCGTCGGGGCCCCTGCCCCTGGAGGCGGAGGACCTGGCCTCGAACCTCCACGTGCTGGAACGCCTCCTCCTTCACCGGGCCCTGCGCCGGAGCTACGGGAACCGCCTGGAGACCGCGAGGCGGCTCGGAGTGAGCCGGCGGCAGCTCTATCTGCTCATTGCCAGGCACGGGGACCCCGTGCGGGGCGAGGCGCCCACCCGCAAGGGGCCCAAGCGCCTGGACCGGCAGCGATCGCGTCAAAATTCCAGTAACCGGGAGGGCCACCGATAAGCATTCAGTAGCAAGCTCTCGGACCCTGACATGGCGAATCCTTTGAGGATACTGGTGGTGGATGACGATCCCGGCATGCGGGACGGCATGGCCTTGAGCCTCAAGCGGGCGGGGTTCGTCACGGAACAGGCCAAGAGCGGCGAGGACGCCCTGCGCATGACCCGGCCGGGCGCCTTCGACGCCGTGGTCACGGACCTCCGCATGATGGGCATCGACGGCCTGCAGCTCACGGCGCGCCTCAAGGCCCTGGATCCGGTCCTGCCCGTGCTCCTCGTCACGGCCTTCGGGAGCCTGGACACGGCCAGGGAAGCCATGCGCCTGGGGGCCTTCGACTATCTCTCCAAGCCCTTCAGCCCCGACGAGCTGGTGACGGCCGTCCGCAAGGCCATCAAGAGCGACGAGCGGCTGAAGCCCGAGGAGCCGGGGGAGGCCACCGTGATCCTCACCCAGGATCCCGTGCTGGTGGAGACCCTGGCCCTGGCGCGCCGGGCCGCGGACAGCCGGGCCACCATCCTGATCCAGGCGGAAAGCGGGACCGGCAAGGAGCTGCTGGCCAAGCTGATCCACACCTCGAGCCCGCGCCGCAAGGGCGCCTTCGTCGCCATCAACTGCGCCGCCATCCCCGAGACCCTGCTGGAATCCGAGCTCTTCGGGTTCGAGAAGGGCGCCTTCACGGGCGCCACCAGCTCGAAGCCCGGGCGCTTCGAGGTCGCGGACGGCGGAACCCTGGTCCTGGACGAGATCGGCGAACTGCCGCTCGGCCTCCAGGGGAAGCTGCTGCGGGTGCTCCAGGAGCGCACCATCGACCGGCTGGGGGGGAGCCGCCCCGTCCAGGTGGACGTGCGCGTGATCGCGCTCACCAACCGGGACCTGGTGGCCGAGGTGAAGGAAGGCCGTTTCCGGGAGGACCTCTACTACCGCCTGAACGTGATCCCGCTCCGGATGCCGCCGCTGCGCGAGCGCAGCTCCGATCTCCCGCTGCTCGCGGCGCACTTCGCCGAGCGCTACGCCCGGGAGAACGACCGGAGCACGCCGAGGCTGTCCCCGAGCTTCATGGCCGCCCTCACTCGGCACGCCTGGCCCGGGAACATCCGGGAGCTGGAGAACGCCATCCAGCGGTGCGTGGTCCTGAACCCGGGCGGCACGCTCACCGAGAAGGACCTGCACTGGCTGCTGGACCCGGACCAGCTCGCGGACCTGCCCGCGGATCCCCCGGAGCCCGCTCCCGAGCCCCCGGCGGTCCCCGCGCCCGCCGCCAGCTCGATCCCTTCCGGCATCGAGCTGGCGGATCCCGGGAAGCCTCTCAAGGACGCCCGGATCGGCACCCTGGTGGCGCTGCCCCTGGGCCTCTCGCTGCCCGAGCTGGAGCGCTTCTGGCTGCTCTCCACCCTGGCCGCCCTGGACGGCAACCGCACCCATTGCTCCCAGCAGCTGGACATCGCGCTGCGCACCGTCCGCAACAAGATCAACGAGTACCGAGGCCAGGGCTACGAGATCCCGAGCAGCGGCTACGGGCGGGACTCGGACTGATCCGACTTCGGCCGGCCGCCGCGGGCCGGGACCGTGCCGTGCCGGTAGAAGGCGGCGGTGACCTCCGCGCCCAGCAGGAAGATGCAGCAGCTGTAGTAGAGGAAGAGGAGGGCGGCCATCATGCTGCCCAGGGAGCCGTAGAGGATGCCCCAGGTCAGTTCCCTGGCGCGCTCGTAGTAGAGGCCGAACAGCCCCTTCGCCCCCCACCAGAGCACGGTGGTCACGGACGCCCCGAAGAAGGCGTGGCGGAAGGCCACGTGCCGCCTCGGCAGGTGCTGCAGGATGATCGTGATGAGCAGGAGCCCCAGCAGGGCGGGCAGGAGGGTGATGGCGGCGGAAGGGGGCAGCATGGCGTGGCGTCTCAGGCTCCACTCGAATCCCGCGGAGAGGAGGATCACCACGAAGGCCAGTCCGGCCAGCACCACGCCGAACCGGCGCAGGAAGTAGTGCCTCCGGGTCTGCCGGTGCCGTTTCGCCCGCAGCCCGAAGATGTGGGACAGCGACCGGTCCAGCTGCGTCACGCCCCAGTTGCCGCCCACGAGGAGCACGATCCACGCGATGCTCCATTCGTCGATCCGCCGGGTCTGGGCGATGGTGTTGCGGATGAAGTTGTCGGGCAGGAAGGGGTACATCTCCAGGATCGCTCTCTGCAGCCGCAGGCTGTAGGCCGCACCGCTCCCGAGCACCACGGTCATGAGCTTGAAGAAGAGCGTGGCCAGGGGGATGAGCGAGATGGTCAGGAAGAAGCTGACGCTGGCCGCATAGCTGAGGCAGTCGTCCCGGTGGAACTTCCGGACCACCTCCCAGGCGAACTGCAGGGGCGGGATCCGGTGGATGAGGCGCAGCCAGCCCTTGATCAGGCGGTTCGCAAGGGCTCTCGCACGGTCCTCGACGGCCTGCAGCATGGCCTCAGAAGCGCACCGGATTCCGGGGGAACAGATACATGATCCAGGCCAGGACGAGCCCGATCCCCACGAGGCCGCCGAAGTACTTCAGGATGCTGGCCCGGGTGCGTTCGGGCCGCAGGGTGGGCGTGAGCATCCCCAGGACCAGGGCAAGGCCTCCGCCCATGACGAAGAAGTGGATCACATGGCTGCTGAGGAATTTCACGTGTGCAGACCCCAATAAATACCACGGAGACGGATCAGCATATCAGACCTGGGGAGCGGGAAGGGGATTCGTGCGCCGCCGCGTCCTTCCCGGTCACGCGCCTGCCGCCTGCAGCAGGTCCAGCCAGGCCTTCAGGATGAAGGCCGTGGCTCCCCAGAGGGGCGCGGCCGGAAGCTCCAGCCTGGGAATCGTGAATGCGCGGCCCTCCCGCACGAGGTCCTGCAGCGTCCAGGGGGCCGTCATGAGCGGCCCGAGGGGCAGGAGGATCGCCTCCTTGATCTCGTAGCCGATCTCGAACCTGGGCTCGGGGACCTCCCAGCGGAAGAACACGGGCGTGAAGCGCGTGCGGGACTTGGCGACGCCGTCCGGGAAGCAGCCGATCTCCCACAGCCCGTCCCTGATCCCCAGCTCCTCGCCGAGCTCCCGCCGGGCGGTGCAGGGGAGGTCCCGGTCGCCGGCTTCCTCCATGCCCCCTGGGAAGGCGAGCTCGCCCGCGTGGTGGGGCGCTCCGAAGCCGCGCTGGACGAGGACGAGCTTGCGGGCGCCCGCCGCATCCCCCCAGAGCACCACGGCCACGGCGGCGCGCCGGGCCAGGGACGGCGTCAGGACGCTCATCAAGTGGGGGTTCGCGCCCCGGTGGGCGAGGCGCAGGCTCCGCTCGATCCGTTCCCAGGGGACCCGCGGCGCCTCGGCGGGCGGCTGCCAGGCGTCCACCGGGCCTTCAGTGGTCACTCTTCACGCTCCCGAAGACGGATCCCCTCACCCGCTCGACGGTGAAGATCCCCTTGACCTTGCGGATGACGCTCATGAGTTCCACGATGTGGGCCCGGTCCCGGACGCGCAGGGCCACGTACATGACCGCCGCCCCTTCCCCGGTGGTGCAGGTGAACCGCTGGATGCTGAAGCCTTCGTGCTGGATGGCGTTGGACACGGCCGCCACCATGCCGGACCGGTCGTCGGAGCTGATGACGATCTCCGTGTCGTAGAGGCCCTTGGTCTGCCGGCTCCAGGCCACGCTCACCCGGCGTTCGGGGCTCAGGGCCGAGGAGATGAGGTGGGGGCAGTTGGACCGGTGGATCGAGATGCCCCGGCCGCGGGTGGTGTAGCCGACGATCTCGTCCCCCCAGATGGGCTTGCAGCACTTGGCCAGCATGTAGAGCACGCCCAGGTTGTTGTCCACCAGTACCGTGTCTTCCGTGGGGGCGAGGGCCTTCTCGGCCCTTTCTCCCTGGGTCTCCGGCAGCAGGGGCTCCAGGAGGCGGTGCACCGTGATGCGCCCGAATCCCACCGCCGCGTAGTAGGCCTCCCAGGACTGGTACTTGAGCTCCTTGAGCCGGGTCTCCAGGGTCGCGTGGACGTCCACGTTCTCCAGGTGGATGCTGGCGGCCCTCGCCTCGCGCTCCAGGCGGTCCTTGCCCATGTTGATGGCGTGCTTCCGCTCCTCCTCGCGGATGAAGGCCTGGATCTTCGACCGGGCGTGGGCCGACTTGACCACGGCCAGCCAGTCCCTGGAGGGCTTGTGGTCGGGGCGGGTGATGATCTCCACCCGGTCGCCGCTCTGCAGGATGTGGCGGAGGGGCACCATGCGGCTGTTGACCTTCGCGCCCACGCAGTGGTGGCCCACCTCCGTGTGGATGGCGTAGGCGAAGTCGATGGGGGTGGACCCCTCCGGCAGGCTGCGCAGGTCCCCCTTGGGGGTGAACACCTGGATGCGCTGGAAGACCAGCTCGCCCTTCAGGTTCGCCACCAAGTCGCGGCTGTCCTTGGATTCCTGGTGCAGTTCGACCATCCGGCGCAGGAAGGAGGTCTGGTTGATCTCCTGCCGGTTGGCGATCCGCCCCTCCTTGTAGGTCCAGTGGGAGGCGATGCCGGCCTCGGCATGCTCGTGCATCTCCTCCGTGCGGATCTGCACCTCGAAGGAATCCCCGCTGGGCATGAGCACGCTGGTGTGGATGCTCTGGTAGCCGTTGTCCTTCGGCAGGCTGATGTAGTCCTTGAACCGGCCGGGGATGGGCCGGTAGAGGGAGTGGACCAGCCCCATGGCCGTGTAGCAGGAGGCCCGGTCGGGGCAGATGATGCGGTAGGCGAGCCAGTCGTGGATGTCCTCCAGGGACTTCTCCTGGATGCCCATCTTCCGCCAGATGCCGTAGTAGTGCTTGGCGCGGTAGGTGACCTGGGCCTTGATGTCGTAGGCCACGAGGATCCCCTCGAGGCTCTTCTTGATCCCCTCGATCATGGAGGCGTTCTTCTTCCGCTTGGTCTCGATGGCCTGCTTGAGCTCCTCGAAACGCTCCGGCTCGAGGGTGGCGAAGGCCAGGTCCTCGAGTTCCGCCCGCACGGCCCCCATGCCCAGCCGGTTCGCCAGGGGGGCGTAGAGCTCCATGGTCTCGTGGGAGATGCGCCGCCGCTTCTCCTCCCGCATGGAACTGAGGGTCCGCATGTTGTGGAGCCGGTCCGCCAGCTTGACCACCAGCACGCGCACGTCCTTGCCCATGGCCACCAGCAGCTTGCGCACGTTCTCCGCGTTCAGCAGGGTCCGGTCGGCGAAGTCCAGCTTGGACAGCTTGGTCAGCCCGTCCACGATCTCGGCGACTTCCTCCCCGAACTGCTTCCGGACCTCCTCCTGGGTCATGAGGGTGTCCTCCACCGTGTCGTGGAGGATGCCGCAGGCCACGCTCACCGCGTCCAGCCGCCATTCCGCGAGGCTCCTGGCCACGGCCAGGGGATGGAAGAAGTAGGGCTCCCCGCTGATGCGCCGCTGGTTGGCGTGCATGGTCTTCCCGACCTTGAAGGCCCGCTCCAGGAGCCCCAGGTCGCCGTCGGGGTGGTGCGCCAGGAAGGCCTCCTTCACCTGCAGGAAGGCGCCCTCCAGGGTGAGGTTCGCGTCGGGACTGCAAGGCGAAAGATCCCCTCCGTCCCGGAGGACGGTCTCCCTGGATCTACTGTCGCCCTCCGCCATATGAACAGTTTGCGGTATCAGGCCCGTTCGTGCCAGGGGGCACTTGGCTAAGCCTTCACCCGCCGCAGTCCATAGTCGCCGGTGAGTTCCTCCACCAGCTCCTGGACCGGGAGGTAGTCCTGGAGCTTCCAGCCGTTGCTGCCGGTGAAGAAGAGGCCGGTGTCCTTGATCCCGGTGCGCGCGTCGTCCAGGCGGTCGGCGATGCAGTAGCCCACTTCCCGGGCGCCTTCGCCCTTGTTGCAGGGATGGAGGCAGTGGCTGATGCACTTGATGGCGGGCGCGTCCCCGCGCCTGATGCGCTGCTGCAGCTCCGTCTGGACCGCCCTTCCGGGCATGCCCACGGGGGACTTCACCAGGGCGATGTCCTCCTTGCCTGCCTGCAGCACGGTGGTCTTGAACTCCATGGCCGCGTCGCACTCGAAGGTGCCGATGAAGCGGGTGCCCATCTGGACTCCGCCGGCCCCGGAAGCCATCAGCCGGTCGATGTCGGCCCGGTCCCAGACGCCTCCTGCCGCGATCACCGGGAAGGTGCCCCACCGGTCGCGCTCCTCCACCACGGGGCCCAGGAGGGATTCCAGGGCGTAGGCGGGATCCCCGCACTGCTCCACGGAGAAGCCCTGGTGGCCGCCGGATTCGGGGCCTTCCAGCACCACGGCGTCCGGCAGGCGGTTGTACTTCTTCTGCCAGCTCTTGCAGATCAGCTTCAGGGCCCGGTCCGAGGAGACGATGGGCACCAGCGCCGCGTTGGAGGAGGCCGCGTAGTCGGGCAGGGCCATGGGGAGGCCGGCGCCGGAGATGACCACGCGCGCGCCGGCGGCCACGGCCTCCCGCACCACCTGCTCATAGCCGGTGATGGCGCAGAGGATGTTCACTCCGACGATGCCGTTCGGGCCTGCGTTGCCGATGGCCTCCTCCATGATCCGGCGGAGGGCCGGCCCGCAGTTCATGTTCTCGGGGCCGACGGGCCGGCCTTCGAGGGAGGTGACCATGTCCGGGTAGCGGTAGCCCGTGCCGATGGCCGACACGATGCCCACGAGGCCCGCCTTGGCCGTCGCGCCCGCCAGGCGCTCCCAGGAGATGCCCACGCCCATGCCGCCCTGGAAGATGGGGTAGGGCACTTCGAAATCGCGGATCTTCAAGGGCGGCAAGGGAGGACGGACGTCCTCCATGGCGCGGTGGAGATGGTCGGGCAGGGCCTTGGGGAACCCGTGGATTCCTTCCTGGACCCCTTCGCGGAGGGTCTGGGGGGAGCGGATCTGCAGGCCCGCCACGCCAGGCTGGCCCAGGAGATCGGCGGCGTCCGCCGCGTCCTGGGAGGCCTCCGGGATCAAGGGCAGGGGCAGGTGGGCCCGGATCTCGGCCAGCTTCTGCCGCAGGGAGGCCTTCCCGGCCACGACCAGGGCATGGGCGCCCTCGCGGTAGGCCACGAGCGCCTCCTCCAGGTTCTCCACCCGGACCAGCCGGGGCATCTCGCACTCGTCGAGCCGCTTCCTGAAGGCCTCCTTGAGCTGCGTGCCGTGGACCAGGAAGGAGACGCCGCGGCGCTTCGCGACCTCGACGACCTCCTCGAAACGGCCGAGGAGCCCCTTCAGGTCAAGGCCGATCTGTCCCTTCACGGCGGCGAGGGCCTCCAGACGCGCCTCCAGGTGGGAAATGTCCGGGAACGCGGAGACCCGGATCACGCCCAGCCCGCCGGCTTCCGCGAGGCCCGCGGCCAGGAGTTCGGCCTGGGGGGGGAACCAGCCCTGGAGCACCAGGGGCTCCTTCTGCATGTCCAGGCGCAGCCTGGGAAAACCTGTCATGACGTCTGCCTCCGCGTGTGGTCTGCGAGCGATCACCCACATCTCCGCGGACTCCTGCGAGCCCTTGGATTTTCGAGAACCTCGGAAGGATCGCGAACATTGACAATTCTACTAGGAGAACTGGATTTCCCATCGAGTTCATTTCCGTCGCCGCGGATGCTCCTACCATGATCCTCATGCAAAAGGCGCTGCTCCCCCTCGACGAAGCCATCTCCCTGCTGGCCGCGGCCGTCCCCTCGCCCGTCCAGGCCGCCATCCGCGCGGACCGGGACGACCCGGCCCTGGACCGCAGCCTCATGGACGGGGCGGCGCTCCGTTCCGGGGACGGGGTCGCGCCGCGCCGCGTGCTCGGGACCCTCTTCGCCGGGGACGACGCCTCCGGCTGGCAGGTGGCGCCCGGCACGTGCGTGCGGGTCATGACCGGGGCCGTGGTGCCCGCCGGGGCGGACGCCGTGGTACCCGTGGAACAGCTCCGGGAGGCGGACGGATGCCTGGTCCCCGGGAACGCGCCGAAGCCTGGGGAGTTCGTCCGCCGGCGGGGGTGCCAGGCCAAGTCCGGGGACCTGCTGCTGAGGGAGGGGACGCCCGTGAACGCCGCCCGGATCGGGCTGCGCGCCCAGGTGGGGGCGCCGCTGCCGTGCCTGGCGCGCGTCCGGGTCGGGGTCGTGCCCACCGGCGACGAGCTGGTGGCGGATCCGGGTCCGCACCAGATCCGGGATTCCAACGGGCCCATGCTGGCCGCCCTGGCCCATGCGGCAGGCGCCGAAGCCTGCATGCTCCCCCGCCTGCCCGACGATCCGGAGGCCATCGCGCGCTTCCTGGAGGGGCTGGGCCCCACCCAGGTGCTGCTGACCGCCGGCGGGGTGTCCATGGGAGAGAAGGACTTCCTGCCCCAGGTCCTGGCCCGGATCGGCGCCCGCATCCTCTTCCACCGGATCCGGCTGAAGCCGGGGAAGCCCACCCTCGCGGCCATCCTGGACGGGCGCGTGATCCTGTGCCTGCCGGGGAATCCCGTCTCCGCCTACATGAACGCCCTCCTCTTCCTGCCGGTCGTGCTGGCGCGCCTGGAAGGCCGGGGGGTGCCCGACCCTTGGCGCACCGGCCGCCTCACGGCCCATGTCGCCAACGGAGGCGACCGGCCCATGCTGCACCCCTGCAGGCGGCGGGGGACCCTGCTGGATCCGCTCCCCTCCAGGGGCTCAGCGGACCTGGTGAGGCTGGCCCAGGCGGACGCCTGCGCCTGGATTCCGGAAGGGGGACTGGGCGAGGGCGAGACCCGTTTCCTGGACCTGCTGTAGCACGAGCGGACGTCCCTGCCGGAAGTGGGCCCATCCCCAGGCGGCCGCTGCGCCCAGCAGCAGCCAGCCGATGGGGGAGCGCGCCGCGACCCGCAGATCCTGCCGGGAGGGCAGGGATGCCTGGACGAGGTTGGCGGCGAGGTAGAGCCAGAGGGCCTCGCTCCAGTCCACGGCAGGCCGTCCCCCCAGGCGCCAGGCGAGGAGGGACCAGGCGGCGGGAAGGAGCAGGAGCGGGGCCGCGCCCAGGAAGAAGGCGTTGTACCAGCGGACATGGGCGAAGGCGACGGAGCCCATCACCCAGGATCGTCCCTCGCGCCTGGGTACGAGGGTGAAGCGCGTGGGCCGCCCGTTGAGCACGGCCCCCACGCAGAGGTGGCAGAGTTCGTGGCAGAAGGTGCCCGGGAAGATCGCGAGCGAGAAGACCCAGAAGGCCCGCTTCAGCCTTCGGAACAGCGCCAGGATGGCCGCCAGGACGGCCAGGTAGATCATCCCCCGCATCGACAGGTCCATGCCCGGATTCTCACTGGTCGGCCGGAGGAAGTCGAGGCATCTTGGGGGAACGCCACGGAGGTCGTCGGGATGGAAAAGGTCCGTTGGGGGGTGCTCGGCACCGCAAAGATCGGGACCATGAAGTGCATCCCGGCCCTGCAGGCGAGCGCGTGCGGCCGCGTCCATGCCATCGCCTCCCGGTCGCTCGCGTCGGCGCAGGACGCGGCCGTGCGGCTGGGGATCCCGAAGGCCTACGGCTCCTACAGGGAACTCCTGGCGGACGACGAAATCGAGGCAGTCTACATCCCGCTCCCCAACCACCTGCACGTCCCCTGCACCCTCGAGGCCGCCGAGGCGGGGAAGCACGTCCTCTGCGAGAAGCCGATGCTCCTGCGCCCGGAGGACGCCGCGCAGCTGCGGGCCGCCTCCGCCAAGGTCCTCGTGATGGAGGCCTTCATGATCCGTTTCCATCC
>DAOPZL010000037.1:0-31825 GCA_035353395.1 Holophaga sp. | reverse complement strand
AGTTCATCGTGGAACCCGCCGAGGCGCACCTGCGCCTGGACCAGCTCGTGTCGGCACGCACGGGGCTGAGCCGGCGCAAGGTCAGGGAGATCCTCAAGCTGGGGGGCGTCCAGGTGGGCAGGAAGCGGGTGCGGGTGGCCAGCAAGGAAGTGGCGCCCGGGACCGAGGTCCGCGCCGCCCTCGACGACACCCTGGGGGCGGTGCCGGACTTCGAGGTGCCGGTCATTTTCGAGGACCCGTGGCTCCTCGTGGTGAACAAGCCCGCCGGGATCGCCACCCAGGGCACCCAGGCCTCGGACCGGCACGATCTCCTGGCACTGCTGGCCAGGCAGCGGCCCGGCCAGCGCCTGATCCTCTGCCACCGCCTGGACCAGGGCACCAGCGGCGTGCTGGTCCTGGCCAAGGACCCGAAGGCCGACCTGGGCGCCCAGTTCCAGGACCGGACCCTGAGCAAGACCTACCTCGCCCGGATCTCGGAACCCCTCGAGGCGACGACCGTGGACCTGCCCATCGGCCGCGTCCGTCTCGCGAGCCCCGCGCGGTTCGGCTGCGAGGGCGACCTGCTGGAACCCCGGCCGTCCCTCACCTTCTTCCGGCCGGCCACGGCCGAGGAGACCGCGGATCTCCAGCCGGGGCCCTGGGTCGTCGCGGAGCCCCGGACGGGGCGGACCCACCAGATCCGCGTGCACCTGGCCCACCTGGGCCGGCCGGTCCGGGGGGACCAGCTCTACGGCGGCGAGCCTTCCGACCGCCTCTGGCTCCATGCCTGGAAGCTGCGCCTCGAGCACCCCGTCACCGGCGAAGACCTGGAGCTGGTCGCCGAGCCCCGCCGGTTCAGGCTCCAGGAATCGGCCGGGGATCCCTCGTGAGGCTGCCCCTTCTCTTCAATCCGGGATCCGGATCGAAGCGAAAGGATCCGGACGCCCTGATGGCGAGGCTTCCAGCTCCGCTCCGCGAGCGGCTGGAACCGGCCGCCTTCGGTCCGCCCTGGGACTACGCCCCGTGGATCGAGCAGGCCAGGAGGGCGGGGGGGCCCCTGCTGGTCTGGGGCGGGGACGGGACGATCCATCACGCGGGCCGCGCCCTGGTGGAGGCGGGCTGTCCCGTGCCCCTCGCCGCCGTTCCCGGAGGCAGCGGCAACGGGCTGACCGGGGGACTGCGCACCCCGGGAGATCCGGCCGCGGCCGTCGCGGCCCTCCTGGACGGGCGGGAGCTCCGCATGGACCTGCCGCGCCTGGACGGCATCCCCTTCCTGAACCTCTGCGGGACCGGTTTCGAGGGGGCCGTCGCCCACGCCTTCGACCGGGCCTCCGGGCGCGGTTTCCGCAGCTACGCGAGGCTCTGCCTGGAACTCTGGCGCAGCCAGCCGGAGACCGGCCTGGCCTGGGAACACGCGCCGGAGGGCCTGCCGGAGAGGGCCTGGAGCCTCTGCTTCGCGAACCTGCCCCAGTACGGCTCCGGCCTGTGGATCGCGCCCGGGGCCGATCCCACCGACGGGCTCCTCCAGTGGGCGGTCCTGGGACGCCCGGGTGTGGCCGATCTCCTCCTGCGCCTGCACCCGCTCTGGCAGGAGAAGGGAAGGACCTCCCTGCGCCGGGAGGGCCGCCTGCCGCGGGCCGAGCTGAGGCTCGACGCCCCCCGGCCCTGGCACATGGACGGGGAATCGGCCCCGGCCCGGGACCGCGCGGAACTCACGCTCGAACGGAACGCCTTCAGGATGCAGGTGACCCGGGCGTGCCCCTGGACGTGACTACCACCCGTGGACCTGGCGCAGGGCTTCGTAGAGGACCACGGCGGCGGACTGGGCCAGGTTCAGGCTGCGGTGGAAGTCCCCGGGCATGGGGATCTTCACCAGGCTCTCCCGGTTCCGTTCGATGATCTCGGGCGGCAGGCCCCTGGTCTCGCATCCGAGGACCAGTCCGTCCCCTTCCTGGTAGGCCACCTGCGTGTGGAAGGTCCGGCCCTTGGTGGACAGGAACCACAGGCGGCGGGCGGGATTCCGGGCCAGGAAGTCGTCCCAGTTCTCGTAGTGGACAGGCGCGAGCTTCTCCCAGTAGTCGAGTCCGGCCCGTCTCAGATAATAATCAGAGGTGTCGAAGCCCAGAGGGTGGATCAAGTGCAGCGCGCAGTTGGTCGAGACACAAAGGCGGCCGATGCTTCCGGTGTTTTGCGGAATCTCCGGCTGGTGCAAGATGATGTGGAACAAGGAGAACTCCCATGACGGATCCGAACTGCCTCTTCTGCAAGATCGCCGCGAGACAGATCCCTGCGAGCGTCGTCTACGAGGACGATCAGGTCGTGGCATTCAAGGATATCTCCCCCCAGGTGCCCGTTCATCTCCTGATCGTGCCGAAGGACCACATCTCGGGCCTGGACGGGCTCACCGCGGAACAGGCGCCGGTGCTGGGCCACATCGCCCTGGTGGCGAGGGACCTGGCCCGGAAGAACGGGATCGGCGAGTCCGGCTGGCGGATGGTCGCCAACTGCGGGCCCGACGCGGGGCAGACGGTGTTCCATCTGCACGTCCACCTGCTGGGCGGGGCGCCCATGGCCGGGAAGATGGTCTGAGGCCCTCGTGACGGACCTCGAGCTGGATGCGCGCACCTGGGACGGGCTCGAGTACCTCGAGTCCGTCTCGGGGCCCGGCGCCATCGCGGAGCTGATCCAGGGCTTCGTCCATGACGCCGGCCCCCGGCTCGACCGCATGAACGCCGCGCTGGCGGCCTCGGAACGGGAATCCTTGAGGGGCCTGGCGCACGATCTGAAGACCAACGCCGCCACGGTGGGGGCTCTCCAGCTTTCCAGCCTGGGGGCCGGGATCGAGCGGTCCGCCTCCACGGGCTCCCCGGCGGACCTCGCGGCCATGCTCGACGAGGCCGGCTCGCTGCTGCCCCGGGTGCTGGCCGCCCTGGAGGCGCGCGCCAAGCGGTATCCTGTCTAGTCCTTCCCGTGAGCCGACCATGATCCCTCTCCTGAGCGCTGACGAAATGCGGGCCGTCGAGGCCGGGGCCATCGAAGGGTGGGGCATCCCCTCCCTCGTGCTCCAGGAGCATGCGGCCGCCGGAGCCTTGAGGCTGATCCCTGGAGGCGAGTCCATCCACGTGCTGGCGGGGCCGGGGAACAACGGGGGGGACGCCCTCGCCCTGGCGCGGCTGGCGCGGCTGCGGGGGGAGCGCGTGGAGGTGTGGACGCTGGGGCCCGATCCGGCCTGGCGGGGCGACGCGGCCCTCCAGGCCAGGCTGTGGGAAGGCCTGGGCGGGGGCTACCGGCACGCGGCCGACCCGAAGGAGGCCCTGGCTGGCTTCGGCGGTTGGGTCGTGGACGGCCTGTTCGGGCTGGGAACCCGGCTGCCCCTCCGCGAGCCGGCGGCGGCGTGGGCCTCGGCGCTGCACGAGGCCGTGAGGCGCGGGGCCGCCTTCCAGGTGCTCGCCCTGGACCTGCCGACGGGCCTCGACCCCAGCTCCCCCGAGGTGGAGGGGCCCGCGGTCCAGGCGCATCGCACGGCCTGCTTCGGGCACCGGAAGGTCTGCCACGGCCTGCGGCCCGCCAGCAGCCACTGCGGCGAGATCACGGTCATTCCCCTGCCGCTGCCCGGGGAACCCGAGGCCGCCATCCAGCTCGTCGGGCGCCCGGAGAAGCGCCCCGCCGAGGCCTGGGACACCCACAAGCGGGACCTCGGCCACGTGGCCATCCGGGCCGGCTCCCCCGGCATGAGCGGGGCGGCGGTCCTGGCGGCCCTCGGCGCACTGCGGGCAGGGGCCGGCCTGGTCACCGTCCTGCCGGATGAAGCCGTGAGGAGCGAAGTCGCCGCCCAGGTCCCGGAGGCCATGGTCCGCGCCTGGGACGGCAAGGTCCCGGAGGGGATCGACGTCCTGCTGGTGGGCCCCGGAGGCGTCAGCGAGATTCCCGGCTGGGCAGGCCCCCTGGTCGTGGATGCCTCGGCCCTGAAGCCGGGGGAAGGAAGCCGCTGGATGCAGCGGGCCGGGACCGTCATCACGCCCCATCCCGGGGAGTTCGCCAGGCTCTTTGGAACCGCCCCTGCGCGCCGGACCTCGGAGCGGCTGTCCCAGGCCCTCCAGGTGGCGACCGGGCCGGGGATCCTGGTCCTGAAGGGCGCCCAGAGCATCGTCGCCGGAGGAGGCCAGTCCTCCCTTCTGGTGAATCCCACGGGGCACCGGGGCCTGTCCACCGGCGGCACGGGGGACTTCCTGGCGGGCATGATCGCCGCCCAGGTGGGAAGCTGGGCCAGGGAGCCCCGGGGCGGCCCCGGGACCGGCCTGGGGGCGCTGCGCCAGCGTGTCGCCGGGGCCGTCTGGCTCCACGGAGCCGCGGCCGATCGTCTGGGTCCGGGCCCCCTGCTGGTCCGGGAACTGGGAACGAGCCTCACGGAACTCTTGAGAGAACTGCATGGACATGAATGAACGCTACCTGCCGGACGATGCGGCGACGGAGGCCCTGGGCCAGGAACTGGCCGGGCGGACCCCCCCCGGAGGGACCTGGCTCCTGCGCGGGGAGCTGGGCGCCGGCAAGACGACCTGGACCCGGGGGTTCGTGTCCGGGCTTGGCGGGGACCCGGACCAGGTGGCCTCCCCGACCTACGCCGTGCTGCATCGCTATGAAACGCCCCAGGGACGCGTCTTCCACCTGGATCTCTACCGCCTCGGGGAGGCTGGGGCGTGGTCCCTCGGGCTGGAGGACACGCTGACCAGTTCGGATTTCCTGGTCGTCGAATGGGCGGGCCGGTCGGGCCCCTGGCCCACCGGCTGGGTGGCGGAGCTCGATCTCGAACCCGAGGGGGAGGGGCGCCGGGCCCGCTGGTAGGATCCCCCTGTGCGGCCCGCGCGATTCCGTTCATGATGAAGGGAGGATCGCAGGGGGGCGAGCATGCCGCCTCATTTGGACACTCATTCCGGCCCGGCAGTGATCGCCGTGGACAGGAACTATGTGCCGATGATGGAGATCGCGAGACGCAAGGCCGTCCGCGCCGTGGCGACGGGCCGAGCCTTCGTGCTCGATCCGGCGACCCTGGAGCGGCACGGGGACTTCCGGTCGGCCATGAGCCTCATCATCTACCCCCAGGCCCGGGCCCTGGCGGAGACCAAGCTGCTGATGGGCCGGCTGGAGCGCCGCGTCCTGAAGCGCGACCACCACACCTGCCAGTACGACGGCTGCTCCAACCGCGCCACCACCGTGGACCACGTGATCCCGGTCTGCCAGGGCGGGAGGACCTCCTGGCAGAACCTGGTGGCCGCGTGCCTGGTCTGCAACCAGACCAAGGGGGGGCGGACCCCCGAGCAGGCGGGCATGCGCCTGAAGCGGATCCCCAGGGGCCCGAGGGCGCACCTGTTCGAGCGGTTCGAGGCCATCTTGAAGGAGGCTTCCGCGGCCTAGCGGGGCCTGGATCCTCCCTGGAGGCTGGATCCTGGGGACTTTCCAGGATTGAAAGGCTTTTTTAGGGATTATCAGCAACATTCATTCCGATGAATAACGAACGAAAAAACGCATTTCCTGGCTCGACCGGTGCTACCATCAAGGCACTACGGAGAATCTCCTATGCCGAAGATCGACATCAGTTCCCAGTCAGGAAAGGACTTTACGGGCGACGCGCTCATCGTTCCCGTGTTTTCTGGAAGAGAACGGCATCGCCTGCCCCTGGCCATCAGCAAGGTGGCTCGCCAGGTGATGGATGAGAGCGATTTCAAGGCGGAATATCTTGAAATTGTGCCCCTCCACCATCCGAACGGCGTCAAGGGATGCCGCTGGATGGTCCTGGTGGGCCTCGGCGAGGAAGAGGCCGTCACCCACAACAAGATCCGGAAGGCCGTGGGCTCCGCGGCCCGCCACTGCCTGAAGAAAGGCTGGAAGAAGATCGGCGTCATCTCGCCGTCCACGTCCCTCCTGGACCACGACGAGGTCCAGGCCGCCGCGGTGGAAGGTGCGCTCCTGGCCGATTACGACTTCTCGGCCTACAAGGGGAAACCCGAGCCGAAGCGCTTCGAGGACCTGGAAGTGTTCACGAACGGGGACGACACCCGGAAGGCCCGCCGCCGGCTGCCCCAGATCGAGGCCGGCGTCGCGGGCTGCCATCGTGTCCGGGACCTGGCCAACACCCCCGCCGGCGACCTCTATCCCGAATCCTTCGCGGAGATCGCCCAGAAGCTCGCCAAGCAGCACAAGATCGGCATCGAGGTCCTGGGACCCGAAGAACTCAAGGAAGGGGGCTTCAACGCCCTTCTGGCCGTGGGACAGGGCTCCGCGAGGACGCCGCGGCTGGTGAAGATGGAGTACACCCCCAAGGAGAAGCCCAAGAAGCATGTCGTGCTGGTGGGCAAGGGCGTCTGCTTCGATTCCGGCGGACTCTCCCTGAAGGACCATTCCGGCATGGAGACCATGAAGGACGACATGACCGGGGCGGCGGTCGTGCTGGCGGCCCTCGTGGCCTGCGCCGAAGCCGGCGCGCCGGTCAAGGTGACCGGCCTCATGGGGCTCGTGGAGAACTTGCCCTCCGGCACGAGCTACAAGCCCGGCGACGTCCTGCGGAGCCGCGGCGGCAAGACCATCGAGGTGCTCAACTGCGACGCGGAAGGCCGCCTCGTGCTGGCGGACCTGCTCGACTACGCCTCCGGCATGGAAGCCGACCACATCGTGGACCTGGCGACGCTCACGGGAGCCTGCGTGGTCGCCCTGGGCGACGGCGTCTCGGGCATCCTGGGGACGGACCAGAAGCTGGTCGAGCGCCTGCTCGACGCCGGCGCCGCCACGGGCGAGCACCTCTGGCAGCTCCCGCTGGTGGAGGAATACCGCGAATCCCTGAAGAGCCAGGTGGCCGACATCAAGAACACCAGCGGCAGCCGCAACGGAGGGGCGATCGTGGCGGCCCTCTTCCTGAAGGATTTCGTGAAGCACGCCTCCTGGGCGCATGTGGACATCGCCGGCGGAAGCTGGTCCAGCGCCGAGCGGGACTATCGGCCCTACGGTTCCAGCGGTGAAGGCCCCCGCTGGCTCCTCGACTGGCTCATGGCCTGAGCAGCCGGATCGCGGGTCCCTCCCGGGGCCGGCGATTCATATGAACGGTCCCCCGGAAGCGCGCTCCCCGGGGGACCTTTTTACAGAAAAGGCAAGTCTTCCCACTTGACCTCGGCCCGGATAAAGGGATCCTATTAAGACGATCTCGATAGCCAGGAGCGGAAGATGGAAACGATGGAAACCCTTACCAAGGCCGATCTGTCCAAGCATCTCATGGAGCGGCTCGAATTCGGGAAGAAGGATGCGGACCTGCTCGTGAACACATTCCTGGACTGCGTCATCAAGGCGCTGCACGAGGGGGAAGGCGTCGAGCTGCGCGGCTTCGGCAGCTTCCGCCTGCGCGACCGCAGGGCGCGGCAGGGACGCAACCCCCGCAGCGGGCAGTCCATCGAGGTGCCTCCCAAGCGGGTGGTCTACTTCAAGCTGGGCAAGGAGTTGAGGAACAAGTTGATCGACGAAGGGGCGGACGATGAATAGTCGCTCCCACCAGGAGGTTCAGATGAAGTTTGGCAAGTTTCTAGTTTCCTGCGCGGCGGTGCTTGCGCTCGCGGTGCCTTCCATGGCCCAGGCCAAGACGGCCGCCAAGGCCTCGGCCAAATCCTCCCTCCCGAGGGTGGCCGTCCTCAAGTTCCCCACCGCCCCGGGCGCGTGGACCGGCTGGCGGCACGGTGGCTGGGGCAACGAGGAGGAGCGCATCGCGGACGTGCTCCAGGATCTCTTCGTCACTGAACTGGTCTCCCAGGGCAAGGGGAAGGTGCGGCTGGTGGAGCGCGAGCGCCTCAACGAGATCCGGGGCGAACTCAACTTCCAGCACAGCGGGGAAGTGGACACCGCCACCGTGCAGAAGGTGGGCAAGCTGCTCGGGGTGAAGTACATGGTCACGGGCAAGGTCACCCGCTTCGCCTACAAGGATTCGAGCATCAAGGGCGGCTGGCTGGCCGGGGCCCTGGTCGGGAAGATCACCGGCAACTCCATCGCCAGCGGCGCGGCCGGAGACACCCAGATCGGCAAGGCCAGCTTCACGGGCCGGCTGGACGTGCGCCTGATCGACGTGGAGACCGGCGAGATCCTCGTGACGGAGAAGGACGAGAGCAAGGTCGCCGACACCAGCGTCATGGTCGGCGGCACGGGCCGCGAGATCGAGTACGACCAGGAACTGGTGAACAAGGTCTTCGAGCCCATCGTCGAGAAGATGACGCCCAAGCTGATCAAGGGCATCACCGAAGTGCACGCCTCGGGGGAATGATCCTCCGGCAGGACCTTGTGCGGACGGGGGCCGGCACGGCCTCCGTCCTTCGTTTCAGGGAATCCAGCTGGAGGTGGCGGCCTGGATCGCCCCTGCATAGTCGGGGCCGAGCACGCTGGCGCACTGGAGGTGCCAGGTCGCGACTTCGACCAGCTTGATGCGCACGAAATGGGCCGCGACGCGCCGCTGGACGTCCGGGGGCGCGAGGCGGTCCTGGGTGGCCAGGAAGCACAGGGCCGGGGTCTGCAGGCGGACCGTGTCCAGCTGGACCAGCAGGTCCGTGTCCCGGCGCTCGTAGCGGCCGCGGCGGGCCGCCCAACGGCTCCCCAGCTCGCCGATCATGGGCGCGAGGAGGGCATGCCAGAACCGGTCCCTGCGCCCCCGGACCAGCCGCTCCGCAAAGCTCGTGCTGCTCGCGGGAGCCCCCTCCCAGATGATCCCGCCGAGGGGACCCTTGCCCTCCCTCTCCAGCTGGACGAGGGCCAGGATCCCGACGCTCGCGCCCAGGCTGCGTCCCATGAGCACGATCCGCCTGCGCGGGACCCCCTGGGCTTCGAGGTCGTGGACCACCTGGACGACCTCCCGGGACTCCCGGACCCCGAAGGTGATGGGGGGCGCTTCCTTCCCGGCGCGGAGGACGTCGTCCCGCCTCAGGTAGGTGAAGATGGCCGCGTCCAGGGACGGGAACCAGCGCAGGGCGGGACTCGTCCCCCAGCGGTCGTCCCCGAACCCGTGCAGCAGCAGGACGACCCCCGGCGCCGGGCGGGGCCGCTTGAGGGTCCAGACCTGGAGGCCGGCCACTTCCCTGGCGTTCCAGGTGCCTCCGGGGCTTGCCTGGGCCAGGTCGCGGTAGGTCTCGGCGACCTTCTCGAGGGGCTGGACCTTGTAGAACGGCGGATCCGTGAGCTCGAAGGCCACGGAGCGGACCTTGTAGCCGATGAATCCGGCGAGCGAAGCCAGGGCCAGCGCCGCGCCCCATTTGAGTGTTCTCGAAGGCGAAGGCAAGGCTGGATCAACGCTCCAGGCGCGCGGCCACGCCGCCGAGGTCCTCGGAGGCCGGCAGGGGCTCGGGCTTGCCGTAGAGCACGGCGGTGTAGTTCTGCGAGAAGTTCACCAGGTAGATTCCGTGATCCTTCGGCATCTCGAACTCGCCGTGGTCCGGGCTGAAGGCGTCCCGCTGGCTGGCGATGAAGTAGCGGTGCTTCCCGGCGGGGAGGCCGGTGATCGTCAGGTTCGTGCCCTTCCGCTTCTTGTGCTGCTGGACCGGAATGCGGACGTCGTCGACGAGGAGGTCCACGGGTCCCTCGACCTTGCGGGTGAAATGGATCAGCAGGGTCCCGGCCGCCATGTTGCCGCGGGGCGCGAATACCTTCGGCCTCCCGCAGCCGATCCCGACCGTGATGCATGTCGCCGCGGCCAACAGGCGCAACCCCCGCATGAAAACCTCCAGTCCTATGAGACTAAGCCATCCCGGAGAAATTATCATCCCCAGGATGGCACACCGGTCTGCGGCGGGAAATGGAGGCGCTTCCCGAACGCACCATGGGCAGCGGGAGGCCGTTCGGGCTATCCTGGAGGTTCTAGACAAGGAGCTCTTCCATGACCCGAGTTCGTCTGCAGACCAGCAAAGGCGACATCAACCTCGAACTCTTCCCCAAGGAAGCTCCGGGCACGGTGGCGAACTTCGTGAAGCTCATCGGCGAAGGATTCTATGACGGCCTGGCCTTCCATCGCGTGATCCCGAACTTCGTGATCCAGGGCGGCTGCCCGAACACGCGCGAAGGCGCCAAGGGGATCCCCGGCACCGGCGGGCCCGGCTACAAGATCAAGTGCGAGACCGCGGGCAATCCCCACAAGCACGAGCTGGGCGCCCTCTCCATGGCCCACGCCGGCAAGGACACCGGCGGCAGCCAGTTCTTCATCGTGAACGGCGACCGCCGCAACGTCCAGCACCTGGACGGCGTCCACACGGTGTTCGGCAAGTGCGTGGGCGAGGAGGACATCAAGGTGGTCCAGGCCATCAAGGCCGACGACAGGATCCTCAAGGCCACGCTCGTCGAAGCCTAGGAAGGGCCTGGGCCCGCGAAGGCTGGAGGGGGAGGGACCTGGTTTCCTCTTCCTTCAGCCTTCGGTGCATCCGTGCGATCCGCTACACTGGAGGATCTGGAGTAATCCGTGACCAAGCGATTCTACATCACCACACCCATCTACTACGTCAACGACAAGCCCCACATCGGCCATACCTACACGACCGTGCTGGCCGACGTACTGGCGAGGCATCACCGCATGATGGGCGAGGAAGTCTACTTCCTCACGGGCACGGACGAGCACGGGCAGAAGATCGAGAAGACCGCGGCCGGCCGGGGCATCACGCCCCAGCAGCTGGCCGACGAGGTCATGCCCAACTTCGAGAACCTGTGGAAGCGCATGGGCATCACGAACGACCACTTCGTGCGCACCACGCACGCCCAGCACAAGGCCGTCGTGCAGGAGAGGTTCAGGCAGCTCCTGGCCTCCGGCGACATCTACAAGGCCACCTACAAGGGCCTCTATTCCGTCTCCGACGAGGCCTACGTCACCGAGACGCAGGCGAAGGAGCTCCAGGCCCAGGGCCTCGCCCACCAGCTCGTCGAACTGGAGGAGGAGAGCTACTTCTTCCGGCTCTCCGCCTACGAGAACTGGCTCATCCAGCTCTACGAGAAGTATCCGGGATTCGCGCTTCCGGACTTCCGGCTCAACGAGGTGAAGCAGTTCGTGGCCCCCAACGGCGAACGCGGGAACCTGCAGGACCTCAGCATCAGCCGAACCAGCATCACCTGGGGCATCCCGGTGCCGGGAGACGAGCGCCACGTGGTCTACGTCTGGTTCGACGCGCTCCTCAACTACCTTTCGGCGAACCGCGAGGGGTTCTGGCCCCCGACGGTGCAGCTCGTGGGCAAGGACATCCTCCGGTTCCACGCCGTCTACTGGCCCGCGTTCCTCATGGCCATGTTCCGCCAGGAGGGCGAGAACCTGGACGGGGAACTGCCGGCGCGCCTCCGCGAGCTGCTGCCGGGGACCATCCTGGCCCACGGCTGGTGGCTCATGGGCGAGGACAAGATGTCCAAGTCCAAGGGCAACATCGTGCGGCCCGAGGACCTCCTGCGCTTCGGGAACGACGCGGCGCGCTACTTCCTGATGCGGGACATGCAGATCGGCTACGATCGCAGCTTCTCCTTCGAGGGTTTCATGGAACGCCTGAACGCCGACCTGGCCAATGGCCTGGGCAACCTCGCCTCCCGCTCCATCAGCATGATCAAACGCTACCGCGCGGGCGTCGTGCCTGCGGCGACGGTCTTCGACAGCCTGGACGAGGATATCGCCGGACAGGGCCGTAAGCTCGTGGCCGACTACCTCGCCCTGGCCGGGAAGCACGATTTCAGCGACGCCCTGGAGACGCTCTGGACCTTCCTCCGCCTCCTGGACGGCTACATCGTCAAGGCCGAGCCCTGGAAGCTCGCCAAGGACGAGGCCAACAAGGCCAAGCTGGACACGGTGCTCTGCCAGCTCTACCGCGCCCTCCGGGCCACGGCGGTCCTCGTGGCCCCGGTGATGCCCGACCTGGCCCAGGGCCTCTGGGAAAGCCTCGGCCTGGCCGGAAAGGTCGCCGACCTGCGCTTCGACGGCTTCCAGTACGAGGCGCCCGCACCGGGTCCGGTGGCCGAGCCCAAGCCTCTCTTCCAGCGCATCGACAAGGAGTCCATCGTGAACGATATAGAAGCCGCCGCAGCCCCGGCCCCCGTGGCCGAGAAGCCGATCGAATACGCGCCCGTGAAGGAGAGCATCGACTACGACACGTTCGCCAAGACCGATCTGAGAGTCGGGCTGATCCTCGACGCCGAGGCCGTGCCCAAGAGCAAGAAGCTCATCAAGATGACCGTGGACCTCGGCTTCGAGAAGCGCACCATCCTCGGCGGCATCAAGGAAGCCTACACGCCGGAGGAACTCGTGGGCCGGAAGATCGTCGTGGTCGCCAACCTGGAGCCGCGCGCCCTCATGGGCATCCAGAGCCACGGCATGCTGCTGGCGGCCAGTGACAGCGGCAACAAGCCCTACCTGATCGCGCCCCCCGCGGAAGCGGAGCCGGGCTTCATCGTGAGGTGACGAGGGCCGTCTCTGGAGGATGCCCGGAAAAAGGGGGGAACGGGGGATGACCTCGTTCCCCTCTTCGTTCATGCTGGGGACTGGAGGCGGCGATGCACTTCTACAGCTGGAATGTCAACGGTTTCCGTTCGGTGCTCAAGCAGGGCTTCATGGCCTGGCTCGAGGCCGCCGATCCGGACGTCCTGTCGCTCCAGGAAATTCGCGCGGAATGGGAGCAGGTGGACCTGGGCGTCCGCCGGGAGCTGGAGGCCGCCTTCGACGTAGCCTGGTTCCCGGCCGTCAGCAAGAAAGGCTATGCGGGCTCGGCGACGCTCTCCAAGAAGGAACTGGGCTTCTCCCACGCCAAGGGGCTGGGCGTCGAGGACTACGACCGCGAGGGACGCGCGGTCGTCAGCCGGCGGGATGACCTGGTCTTCGTGGGCGGCTACTTTCCCAACGCCTCGGCCGGGCTGGCGCGGCTGGACTACAAGCGCCGGTTCGCCCGGGACCTGGCGGCCTTCGCGGCCCGCGAGCATGGGCAAGGCCGGCAGCTCGTCGTCACCGGGGACATGAACGTGGCGCCCGAGGAGATCGACCTGGCGCGCCCCCGGGAGAACCGGATGAACCCAGGCTTCACCGACGAGGAGCGGGAGGACTTCCGGGGCTACCTCGCGGCGGGCCTGCACGACGTGCTCCGCGAGAGGAACCCGGGGACGGAGGGGCTCTATACCTGGTGGACCGCCCGGGGGGGGGCCCGGGAGAAGAACGTCGGATGGCGCATCGACCACTTCCTGGTGTCCACCGCGCTCCTGGACCGCGTCAAGGAGGTGAGGATCCACCCGGAGGTGATGGGCTCGGACCACTGCCCCATCCACCTCGAGCTGGACTGACCCGCCGCCTGATGTCATGGTTCGGCGCCCGGGCGGGATAGTGTGATAACCTGCGAGCAAATCTTGGGGTTTCTATGAATCCGGCGATGCCAGGAGCGTCCCATTCGGCCGTCTTCAAGTTTCCGGCCGAGCGAACGCCGCTTGCGGAAGGGGTTTGACATGAAGACCTCCCGGTCCCTTCTCTCCTGCCTGACGGGGTTCCTGGTCTGCCTCGGTCTCGCCCTGGGGGCGCCGGCCTGCCGGGCCCAGGCGGCCTCCGCGGAGATGGCGCCCGCGATCGCGCTCAGCCAACGGGTGGAGCAGCTCAAGAAGGCGCTCGCCTCCGGGGATTCCGCCGCGATCAAGACGACCGTCGATGACGTGGAGAGGTTCCGGAGCCGGTTCGGCATCCACGACGTCACGCCGCTGGTGGAGGCCATGTGCCTCTGGGCCAGGCAGCAGGGCGACGAGGGCAGGCCGGACCTCGGCCTGGAGACCATGAAAGTCCTCGAGCACTGGGCGCCCGACAGGCCCATCCTGCTCGGAACCCGGATCATCCTGCTCCGGCAGGCCGGCCTCCGGGGCTACCTGGACAGCCTCCCGGAGGTGTTCCAGCTGACCAAGCTCCGGCTGGCCCACCCCACCCACCGCTGGCTCTGGCTCATGCAGCACGTGGCCTGGCTCCGGCTGATGGCCTCGGTCCTGCTGTGGGGCTGGGCGGCCGTCCTCGCCCTCCGCTACCGGAACGTCTTCCGCTACCTGTGGGAGGATCCCCTGTCCAAGCGCGGCATGGGATCCCTGGCCATGGCCGTGGTCGGGGCGCTGATGCTGGCCCTTCCCGTGCTGGCCGGCCTGGATCCCAGCCTGGCGGCCATGTTCTGGCTCTGGCTGCTGGCTCCCTTCATGCTGGGGCCCGAGGTGAAGGTGTCCCTGTTCGTGATCCTGCTCCAGCTGGTCCATCCGGCCCTTTCGCTCATGGAACCCATGGCCACGCGGACGCCCGCGCCGAGCCTGGTCGGCCTGCAGGTCCAGCCGCAGATCCGCCCCCTGGAGGAGCTGGGCGTCCGGGCGCTGCCCCCCGCGGACCGGGAGTTCATCAAGGGCTGGCAGCAGCTCGCCGCACAGGAGTGGGCGCCTGCGGAAGCCACCTTCGAGGCCCTGAAGGCGAAGCACCCCGATCGCGCCGCGGTCCTGAACAACCTGGGCGTCGCCCGTTTCCAGCAGGGGAAGCTCGAGCAGGCCAAGCAGGACTTCGACGCGGCCTTCCAGTCCATGGCGAAGGGGCTGCCCGAGATCCCGCTGAACCAGAGCGTGGTGGCCTTCCGCCAGCTGGACAGCGGCACCGGCATCGCCAAGCAGGAGGAGGCCCGGATGCTGGCCCCCGACTTCGTGTCGGGCCTCATGGCGGCGAACCAGTCGCGCAGCGAACAGCGCACGTTCGCCATCCCGCTCCAGGACACTCCCGCGCGCCTCGAAGCGATCGCCGGCGGACAGGCGCCGAAACACGAGGGATGGATGGAACGCCTCCAGAGCCCGGTGACCCTGTTCTGGCTCATCGCGACCCTGGTCGCTTCCGGGGCCATGATGGCCCGGCTCCGGAGGAGCATCAGCCAGGCGCATCCCACCCAGTGCAGCCGGTGCGGCGAGCCCTTCCACACGACGGACTGTCCGGACGTGAACGTGTGCTCCAAGTGCCACCACCTGTTCGTGCTCAAGGACGGCCTGCACGGCGAGAGCCGCAAGAAGAAGGTGGAGGAGGTGGCCGGCTACCAGCTGTCCCAGCGCTGGATCCACAAGGCCTTGATCGTCCTTGCGCCGGGCCTGGACGCCAGTTTCCTGGGCGCCACGCGCGAGGGATTCCTGGAGTTCTGCTTCCTGGCCTTCGCCCTGGGCATCGTGTTCGCGACGGGCAGGTCCGTCCGCTTCCCCGGGGAGATCATCCAGGACCCCGCCTCCACCTGGCAGAGCCTCGGCATCCTCCTGCTGGCCACGCTGTTCCTGAGATCCTGGCTCAAGCTCCTTCCCCGCCGCAATCCGCAAGGCATGAGGTGACACCATGGCCCTAGAAGGTTCGCTGCGGGATTTCGACCTCTTCTCCCTGTTCAACATGATCAAGACCCAGGGCAAGAGCGGGACGCTCGTGCTCTCCCGGGGGCAGGAGTTCGTGAAGATCTTCTTCGACCAGGGGGATATCGTCGGGTGCGATTCGAACCAGGTGCGCATGGAGGACCGCGTCGGCGCCATGCTCGTCAGGCTCGGCCGCCTTTCCGGGGACGAGCTGCTGGGCATGATCCAGAAGCAGCGCCAGACCCTGAAGCGCATGGGCACCCTCCTGCTGGAGAGCGGGAAGGTTTCCGCCCAGGACCTGCAGGACGCCCTCTTCAACCAGGCGATGTCCATCATCTACCGGACCTTCCGGTGGATCGAAGGGGACTACCGCTTCGATTCCATGCTGCCCCTGGACCTGGACCGCGAGAACTTCCCTCCCATCCCGGTCGACACCGTGCTCATGGAAGCCGCCCGCATCATGGACGAGTGGCCGGAGGTCCAGCGGCGGCTCCCGGACAACACGGTCCCGCTCGCGAAGACCCAGAAGGCCATGGAGCTGCACCTGGACATCGACCAGGACCTGTCCCTGGTCTTCGAGGGCCAGGCCCGGATGAACGTCAAGGGCTCCGGGCTCTCCCACGAGCAGGAGACGGTCCTGACGTATTTCACCGAGCCGCAGAGCATCCAGAGCGTGATCCAGGTGACGCGCTACGACGAGCTGGACACCTGCAAGGTCATCGCCTCGCTCCTGGAGGCCGGCCTCCTGGAGGTCTCCCAGGACACGGAGGAGCGCACGACGCCGCCCCCCTGGGGCATGTCCCCGGAAGCCCCGCCCATCCCCCAGGAACCCGCCGCGCCCTCGTCCTGGTTCTGGCCCCTGGTGGCCGTGCTCGTCCTGGCGCCGATCTTCACCTACGTCCCCCGGTCCCGAGGCTCCATGAACCAGGGCCTGGCGAGCCTCCAGCCGGCGGACGTGCGCGTCGGGCTGGACCGGACGATGCAGGATCGCCGGGCCTGGGCCTTCAGGATGGCGGCGCCGGCGGACGGCGGCGTCGGGCTGGCCAGGGAGCTGGGGTCGCCCCTGGACCGGTCCCAGAACCCCGCGCCGGACTTCTCGAGGCTGCCGGAGCCCTAGCTCCCGGGCCGGTCCCTGGGGGCCGCGAGCCACGCCACCAGCACCGATGCGAAGTAGAGTCCCATCAGGACGGCGCTGAAGAAGACCGTGGTCACGGCCACGTCCCCGGGCGTGACGAAGGCGCTGACGAAGGTGATCAGGATCGTGGCGTGGCGCCAGTACTTCAGCATCCATCGGGCCGTCACCAGCCGGAACCGGGCCAGGAAGTAGACGAGGACGGGCAGCTCGAAGCTGACGCCCGCCAGCAGCAGGGTGTAGAGGAACAGGTCGAGGTAGCTGTCGATGCGCAGGTTGGCCCTCAGGCCCGCGGCCGCGGCCTCCCGGAACAGGATGTCGCCCAGGAACTCGAAGGCCTGGCCGTAGGCGAAGAGGACCCCCAGCAGGAACATGAGGCTGGTGATGGCCACGAAAGGCACGGCCAGGCGCCTTTCCCGTTCGTAGAGCCCGGGGCGGATGAAGGCCCAGGCCTGGTAGAAGATGAACGGCGCGCTGAGGAAGGCCGCGGCCCAGAGGCTAAGCCTCATGAGGCTGAAGAAGGGCTCCGCCAGGTCGGTGAAGGCCCAGGGCCGGAGGCCGGCGGCCGCCTGGCCCGTCTGCCTCGCCATGGCCTCCAGGAAGGGTGCCTGGACCCAGCGCCACAGCATGAAGCGCAGGGGAGGGGTTCCGTGCAGGAAGGGGAGGTGGTCCTGCAGGCCGAAGGGGAAGCCGTAGGTGACCGCGAAGACCACGCCTACGCAGGCGAGGGAGCGGATCAGCCGCATCCTCAGCTCCTGCAGGTGTTCCCAGAAGGTCATCTGGTCGGGCGGGGGGAGGGCCATGGTCGGGGATCGTCCGCGATCGGGCCGCGAGGGCCGATCGGCGGGAAGCTCATTTCTTGTCGTTGCGGGAGGCGTCCTCGTTCACGGGATCCGTGATCTCGCGGCTGGCCTTCCGGAATTCCTGGATGCCCTTCCCGAGCGCCTTGCCGAGCTCGGGCAGCTTCTGCGGTCCGAAGAAGATCAGCAGCAGGATGCCGATCAGAAGCATTTCCGTAAGGCCTAGGTTCCCCATGGTTTGCTCCGGAGTGATAGGGTCACGCGCCCACGGGGAGGCGGCCGATGGAGTAGTAGACCCACCCCGCGTTCTTCATGGCCTCGGGCCGGAAGAGGTTCCGCCCGTCGAAGATGACCTTCGCCTTGAGCCTGCCCGCCACGGCTTCCAGGTCGGCGTTCTTGTACTGGGGCCATTCGGTGGCGATGAGCAGGGCGTCCGCGCCGTCGCAGGCGGCCATGAAGTCCTCGGAGTAGGCGACCTTGTCCCCGATCCGGGCCTTGACGTTGGGCATGGCCTCGAAATCGTGGACGACGATCTCGGCGCCCAGGCCCACCAGATTGTCGATGAGTTCCAGGGCCATGGCTTCCCGGATGTCGTCCGTGTGGGCCTTGAAGGCGAGCCCCCACAGGGCGAAGCGCCGGCCCTTCAGGGGGGCGGGGACCCCCGTCCGGCACGTGTAGTGTCCCCGGACCTTCCGGGCGAGGACCTGCTTCTGGTGCCGGTTCACCTCCACCGTGGCCTCCAGGGACCTCAGGCTCTGGCCGTTCTCCCGGGCGACCTTCAGGAGGGCCTGCAGGTCCTTGGGGAAGCAGCTCCCCCCGAAGCCGGGGCCGGGATTCAGGAAGTACTTGCCGATGCGGTGGTCGCTGCCGATCCCCTCCTTGACGTAGTCCACGTCGGCCCCGACCTTCTCGCACAGGGCGGCGATCTCGTTCATGAAGCTGATGCGCAGCGCCAGCATCGCGTTGGCCGTGTACTTGGTCATCTCGGCGCTGGGCGGATCCATCCGGAACCACTTGCCGCCCTCGGGGCTGCGCTTCCGCGCCGCGTCCAGGTGGGCCTGGTAGAGCCCCTTCATGACGGATTCGGCGTGCTCGCTGCGGCATCCGACCACCACCCGGTCGGGCAGGAGGAAGTCGTCGATGGCGCAGCCTTCGCGCAGGAACTCGGGATTGGAGACCACCTCGAAGGCGCGGTCCGTCTGGGCGGCGATCGTGGCGGTGACTCTTGCCGCCGTGCCCACGGGCACCGTGCTCTTGTCCACGACGACGAGGGCCGGTGCGTCCTTCGGGCGGAGGTTCATCTGCCGGCCGAGCTCCTCGGCCACGGCGACCACGTAGTGCAGATCGGCGCTGCCGTCGTCGCTCTGGGGCGTCCCCACGCAGATGAAGGCCGCGTCCGCTCCCGCGATCCCGTCCTTCATGTCCAGGGAGAAGCGCAGGGCGCCGGAAGCCTGGTGCCTGCGGAGGAGCTCCTCCAGGCCCGGCTCGTAGATGGGCGCGACGCCCTGGCGCAGCTTCTCGATCTTCGCCGCGTCCACGTCGACGCCGAGGACGCGGTGGCCGGATTCGGCGAAGCCCACGGCGGCGACCAAACCTACGTATCCGGATCCGATGACCACTACCTGCATGAGTCCCGCCTATGCTCGCGGCCTGGCCCGATCCAGGCCCGCACCGTCTCGCAGTGTAGCTGCCGTCCCGCGAAAGCGCGAGGCTTGATAAAATGCCAGCCAGGGGGTTCGCATGCTCTTGGCGACCATGGTTGACAATCAAGGTACCAATCTCTGGGAAGTCGTGCTCCACGGGGGCTCGGTTTCGAAAGTCGTGCTCCTGCTGCTCGCGGCCTTCTCCGTCATCAGCTGGGTGATCATCCTGCAGAAGGTCGTGCTGATGGAGCGCAGCCGGCGCGTCAACGAGACGTTCCGGAACGACTTCCGGAAGACCACGGACTGGCGCGACCTCAGGCACGCCGGAGCCGCCTACCGCCTCAGTCCCCTCCTCGGCCTGTTCAGCGCGGGCTACGCCGAGGTCACCTACCAGCTCAAGACCTCTCCCGGATCCGGACGGGCCACCATCAAGAGCATGGAGGCGGTGGAGCGCAGCCTCCAGCGCGCCTCCGTCGTGGAGATGGGACGCATGGAACACTACCTGGGCATCCTGGCCACCATCGCCGCCGTCAGCCCCTTCGTGGGGCTCTTCGGCACGGTCTGGGGCATCATCGACGCCTTCCGGGGGATCGGGGCCACGGGGAACGCCAGCCTGGCCACCGTCGCCGTGCCCATCTCCGAGGCCCTGGTCGCGACCGCGTTCGGCCTGATCGCGGCCATCCCGGCCCTGATGGCCTACAACTTCTTCCAGGGGCAGCTGAAGCAGTGGCAGACCGAGCTGGACGACTTCGCCCTCGAGTTCATCAGCCTTTCCGAACGCAACTTCACGTGACCGGGGAGGTGGGGATCCGGCTGCCGCTTTCCCTCGACTGGGAGGACTGGTTCCAGCTCTGCTGTCCCCCCTTCGACGATCCCTCGGCCCTGGACCGGTTCGAGTGCAGGCTTCCCCTGGCCACGGAGCGGGCGCTGGCGCTCTGCGGACGCCTGCGGGCCACCGCCACCTGGTTCTGCCTGGTGGACCAGGCCAGGCGGCATCCGCGGGTCCTGCGGGGGATCGTCGCGCAGGGGCACCGGATCGGACTGCACGGCCTCACGCACCGCCGGGCCTTCCTCTCGGGCCCGGACGCCTTCCGCGCGGACCTCGAGGCCGGGCGGAGGGAGCTCGAGGACCTCGCCGGCGCGGCCGTGCTGGGATTCCGTGCCCCGGAGTGGAGCCTGCGGCATGCCGCGGAGGACTACTGGCGGTTGGTCCAGGAGGCGGGGTTCCTCTACGATTCCAGCCGGGCGCCCCTGGCGGTACTTGGATCCCCGGACTGGTCCAGGCGGGCCCACCAGCTCCAGGAGGGTTTCTGGGAGTGCCCGCCTCCCGTGGCCGGACGGGGATCCGCCACGGTTCCACTCTGGGGCTGGGGGATGCGGCTCCTTCCGGAATGGTGGCTGCGGTCCCGCATCCGGGAGCTGGCCAGGGGCGGGGCCGGGACTCCGCTCGTCCTCCATCCCTGGGAGCTGGACGAGGAACAGCCTCCGCTGCCGCACTGCACCCTCGGGCACCGCTTCGCCCACTCGGCCGGGCTCCGCGGGTATGCCGCCAGGCTGGAACGCATCCTGGAAGGCCTGCGCCTCGTGAGCCTCGAGGAACACCTCGGGCTGCCGGGAAGGGCGGCCGGTGTCTGAGACCCGCCCGGTCTTCTGGGCCCCCCAGCCCGCCCTCCCTCCGGCGCTGCACCTTTTCCAGCAAGCCCGCCTGGAGCGCGCGCTCGCCGAACCGCGCCGCAGGACCCTCCTCGCCTGGCCCACGGTGCTGGGCGCTCCCGTCCTGCGCTCCGCCCATCCCCAGGGCATTCCGGAACCCGTGCTCGTGGACCTGGCGGCGCGGATGGTGAAGGCCGTGGGCGCGGAGGATCCATCCCGCGCCTGGAAGGAGGACCTGGAGCTCTTTCCTGACACGGCCTCGCGGGGGGCGGCTGGATGGGCGCCCCACGCGGCGTGGGCGCCCTTCGCGTCCCGCGTCAGCCTGCGGGCGGGCGTGGCGCTGCTGGCGCTGACGGGCAGGCCGGAGGACGACCGCTACCTGCTGGGCTGCGCGGTCGCCCTCTTCAACTGCGCCTTGTTCCAGGAGTGCCAGGAGGCGCTGCGGAGGCTCCTCCCGCGCACGGACGGCGGGCTGGAGCGGGGACTTCGGGGGTTGCTTCTGCTGGCTTGCGGCTACTACCATCAACAAGGCCACCACGCTGCCGGGATGCGCAGCATCTGGACGGATGGGGCTCAGCACCTATGTTCCTTCAAAGGAGAACTGGATACGCCATGGGGCCGCGTCGCATTTTCCGAAAGCCTCGCCATGGCGGAGCAGCGGCTGGAATGGCTTGAACACGCGAGCGCCGAGGAGGACTGGGCGCGATTCTGGGAGACGCGGTCTCCGGAATGGGAGTTCGAATGATTTCCTGTGATGTACTGGTCCTGGGAGCGGGCATCGCCGGCTGCACGGCGGCCATCCACGCCGCGGACCTGGGCGCCGACGTGCTGGTGGTGTGCAAGGACCACCTCGGCGAGTCCAACACCTCCTATGCCCAGGGGGGCATCGTGGGCCATTCCCCGGAACGGTGCCAGGACTCTCCCGGCCTGTTCGCCAAGGACATCGAGGCGGCGGGGGACGGACTCTGCCGCCCGGAGGCCGTGGCGCTCCTCGCGGAGCAGGGCCCGCTGCTCTGCCGCGACTTCCTCTGGAAGCACCTCGGCGTCGCCTTCGACCAGGGGCCCGACGGGATGCCCGACCCCACCGCCGAGGCCGCCCACTCCGCCAGGCGCATCTACCACGTCAAGGACGCGACGGGGCGCGCGATCCAGGAGACCCTGACGGCCTCGATCAAGAACCATCCGCGGATCCGCCTGATCGAGGGCCACAGCCTCGTCGACCTGCTCACGATCCCCCACCACTGCTGCGATCCCCGGAAGGTCTACGACCCGATCCAGGTCTGCGGCGCCTACCTCCTGGACAATCTCACCGGCGCCATCGAGACGTGCCTCGCCAAGAGGACCGTCCTCGCCACCGGCGGGCTGGGCTACCTCTACCTCCACACGAGCAATCCGCCCTCCGCCACCGGGGACGGCCTGGCGGCGGCCTACCGGGCCAGCGCCCGCATCGTGAACTGCGAATACATGCAGTTCCACCCGACGACGCTCTACATCCCCCACAAGTCCCGGACCCTGCTCACCGAGGCGCTGCGCGGGGAGGGGGCCCTCCTGGTCAACCGGAAGGGCGAGCGCTTCATGTCGAAGTACGCCCCGGAGCAGATGGAACTGGCCCCGCGGCACGTGGTCAGCCGCGCCATCTTCCAGGAGATGGCGGCCACGGGGGAGGTCTGCATGTACCTCGACCTGAAGCCGGTGGCGGCCCGGATGGACCTGGACGCCCGGTTCCCCACGGTTTCCGCCGCCTGCAGGGCGGAGGGCCTGGATCCCAACACCCAGCTCATCCCCGTGGTGCCCGCCGCCCACTTCTTCTGCGGGGGCGTCGCCGTGGACCTCGACGGCCATTCCAGCGTGCGGGGCCTCTTCGCCGCGGGCGAGGTGTCCTGCACCGGCCTGCACGGGGCCAACCGCCTGGCCTCGACTTCGCTGCTGGAGGGGCTCCTCTGGGGCTACCGCGCCGCCGAGGCGGCGGTGGCCGAGTGCCGGGAAGCCGCTCCCCTGGACCCGGGGGACTTCCACTCCTGGCGTCCCGTCAGTCCGGCCACCACGCCGGATCCGGTCCTCATCGAGCAGGACTGGAACAACATCAGGACCACCCTCTGGAACTACGCCGGCATCGTCCGGAACTACGCCCGGCTCGACCGGGCCCGGGGGGACATGGGCCACCTCTACCACCGCCTCGAGGCCTTCTACCGCTCCGCTCCCGTCTCCCGCAGCATGCTCGAGCTGCGGAACGGCATCATCTGCGCGCGCCTGATCCTCAAGGCGGCCCTCCAGAACCCTGAATCACGGGGATGCCACTACAGGCTGAACTGACAGGGCGGGTGCGAACTCTTCCACCCTTTCATCCATTTCATCCTTGTTGAAAGAACAAAAGATCAATTAACAAGGATGCAAGAGATGAAAGGGATGAAAAAGGATTGTAGATGTGAATATCTCATGAACAATGGATAGATAATGATGTTTTTTTGATCATTATCCAGCCATTGTTCATGCAGCGTCTTGGGGTTCGAGGCGCCAGCCTACTCGGGGAGGTACTTCCGGGTGAGGTTGCGGTTGCCGGTCTCCGTGAGGAGGACGTTGTCCTCGATCCGCATGCCGCCCAGGGGAATGAGCTCGTCGATGAGCTTCCAGTCGAAGCGGGCGGCGTGTTCCCCCGCGCGG
Source organism: Holophaga sp. (assembly GCA_035353395.1). Classification (GTDB taxonomy): domain Bacteria; phylum Acidobacteriota; class Holophagae; order Holophagales; family Holophagaceae; genus UBA1801. The sequence continues at coordinate 8,606 of DAOPZL010000037.1, read as the reverse complement.
AAGGGGCGCAGGAGCATGGGGATGAAGTAGAGGCCGGGCTCGACCGTGAGCACGTGGCCGGGTTCCAGGATGCGCGTGGTCCGGAGGGAGGGATGCTGCGGGGGCGGCGGCAGCCGGTCGCCCTCCGGCGAGGAGATGCAGCCCGCGACGTCGTGGACCGTGATGCCGAGATGATGGCCCAGCCCGTGGGGCATGAAGGGCCGGGTCAAGCCCATCGCCACGGCTTCCTCCGGATCCGCCTGGAGGATTCCCGCGGACTGGAGCAGGCCGCCGAGCTTCAGGTGCGCCAGGTGGTGGACCTCGCCGAAGGGAACGCCGGGCTTCATGGCGGCGCAGCATGCCTGCTGCAGCTTCTCGAGGCCCGCGAGGAGGGCCTTGAAGCGTGCATCGCACCCGGGCGCGGCGGTGGTGCGGGTGATGTCGGAGGCGTAGTCGCGCACCCGGGCGCCGCAGTCGAGCAGGAGGACCTTCCCGTTGCGGTAGTCGCCGCGCTTCTTCTCGTAGTGGAGGGTCGCGCCCTTGGGCTCCAGGGCCACGATGGAAGGGAAGGCCAGTTGCTTGTCCAGGCAGCCCAGGGCCTGCACGAAGGCGTGGTGGATCTCCACCTCCGAGCCTCCCGCCAGGAAGGCCTTCCGGCTCGCGGTGTGGCCCTTGGCGCCCAGCTCGGTGGCCTCTTCGAGCGCCTGGACCTCGTAGGGCGTCTTGTAGCTCCGTCCCCAGTCCAGGCGGGTCGTCAGCCGGGGCGGGTTGATCTCAAGGCCGGCGGCCTCGGCGCGGTCGGTCTCGTTCCCGATGTAGGCGGCGCGGCGGGGCTTGCCCACGGCCTCCCAGACGGCGTCCAGCGAGGGCGCTTCCAGGATCTCGAAGCCGGCCGCCCAGAAGGGCGAACCCAAGGGAAGCTGCTCGAACCAGTAGTCCTCGGGGGCGTAGCGGATGAGCTGGGGCTTCCGTCCGGGCCTGATCCTCAGGACATGGTGGGGGCCCTCGATGGGGCAGTAGTGCCGGAAGTGGGGGACGGTGCAGAAGGGTGCCTCGTGGTCGTCCGCGAAATAGACGAAGGGGGCGCCGCTGGAGATCACCAGCTCGTCGTGGCCCGAGATCCCCAGCGCCTTCTCGGCGTAGGCCTGCCGCGTGTCCAGGTGTTCGAGGAAGAGGGAAGTCAGGTCCATGGGGGACTCCAGGGGAAATCGTGGATGGTGGGGCTGCCTCGCCCCGGACCATTCTGGCAGCGTGGGCGGGGCGTGTCGAAGCCGCCCGGCGCGACCTCCCCCCGATCCTTCACCCCCCGGGCGCGAATCCTGCGATCATGCTTCCCATGCGCCTTTGGCACTACGAACTGACCGTCCCCGTGGGCCCGATGTGGGCGGCCTTCGACGAGCGCGGCCGCCTGAGGCGCCTGGAGTTCGGTTCGCTGGATCCCCGGGCCACCATGCCCGTGGCGCCCCGGAGCCAGCGGGAGGTCTATCGCTACCTGGTCCGCCAGCTGGAGGCCTATTTCGACGGCACTCTCCGGACCTTCACCGTTCCGCTGGATCCCCGGGGGGACGAGTTCCAGGCGCGGGTCTGGGACGAGGTCCGGACGATCCCCTACGGCGCGACGCTGGCGGAGGACGACCTGGCGGCCAGGCTCGGCGGCGAGGAGGTCCGGGCCCCGGCCGTGGCGGCGCTGGCGGCCAACCCCATCCAGATCCTCCTCCCCTGCCACCGCGTGGTCGGTCCCGGGGGCGGGTTTCCGGGCTACGGGATCGGGTCCGCGGTCCAGGAGGCGCTGGTGTCCCGGGAGCGCGGGATTCCCTGCGCGATCCGTTCCAGGTAGGCCGCCCTAGGATGCCGCGGGGGCGTCCGCGGGATCGATCCCGACGGAGATGACCACGGCCCCGGCGGGGTCTGCGGCGCGCGCTTCCAGCTTGCCGGCTCCCTCCGCCCGCAGAAGATCCCCGGGAGAGAGTTCGAAACTGTCCACCCGCGCCTTTCCGGAGACGCAGAAGAGGAACCGGACCCAGGCATGTGGGATCGCGACGGGGGGGGGCCCCAGGCGCAGCACCTCCAGGTGGTGGCGGCATCCAGCCCGCCGGGTGATGACGTTGAAGTCCCGGCAGGGACCGTCCAGCAGGGTCCCGTCCGTCCGCCAGTCCCCGCTGAACGCGACGGGCTCCAGGAGGCCGTCCAGCCGCACCGCCGGGCGCTGGTCGAAGCCCAGCTCCATGCCCCGGCCCTCCAGCAGCAGGAGCGTGCGGTCGCAGCCTTCGAACCGGGAGAAGGGGCCGGAGACGCCCACGTCCGCCATGCTCAGGCGCCACAGGAAGCCGCCGTCGAGGCTGGCCCCCTCCGGCTCGATGATCAGTTCCAGGGTGGTGCCCCCGCCGTTCTTCCAGGGCATGGCCCGGTAGTCGGAAGGGTGCAGGAGGCGGTAGGACGGGAAGGACATGGCGCATTCCGGAGGTTTCGTTCATTGTAGGGGGAAAAGGTGCGGCCCATGTTCAACCCTCCCCATCCCCTCCTCTTCATCGACGCGATCCACGGCTTCCTGCGCGAGGACTGGGGCACCCAGGACTGGACCACGGCCTCCGTTCCCGACCGCAGGGTGACCGCGCGGGTCAAGGCCAAGGCGGAGGTGGTCCTGGCCGGCCTGCCGGTCGCCCGCGAGGTCTTCAGGGCCGTGGATCCGCTCCTGGACGTCCAGAGCCTGGTCGAGGACGGGACCTTGGTCCCCCGGGGCGCGGAGGTAATGGCCATCGCGGGTTCCAGCCGGTCCATCCTCATGGCCGAGCGGGTCATGCTGAACCTGCTCCAGCGGATGAGCGGCACCGCGACCCTCACGAGGAGCTTCGTGAAGGCCGTCGAGGGCACGGGCGCCAGGATCCTCGACACGCGCAAGACCACACCCGGCCTGAAGGTGCTCGAGAAGTACGCCGTCCGCTGCGGGGGCGGATTCAACCACCGGCTGACGCTGGGAGACGGCGTGCTGCTCAAGGAGAACCACATCGCCGCCGCCGGGGGGATCCAGCCCGCGGTGGCGGCCGCGCGGCGGGTCTCGCCCAACCTGGTCAAGATCGAGGTGGAGGCCGAGACCCTGGCCCAGGTGCAGGCGTGCCTGGCGATCCCGGAAGTGGACGGCATCCTCCTGGACAACATGTCCGATGCGCAGATGCGGGAAGCCGCCGGGCTGCGGGCCGCCTCGGGCCGGGGGATCTTCCTGGAGGCCAGCGGGAATCTGAGCCTGGAGCGGGCGCGGAGCGTCGCGGAGACGGGCGTGGACTTCCTGAGCGTCGGCGCCCTGACCCACAGCGCGCCGGCCGCGGACCTGAGCCTCCGGCTGGACTGAGGAGCCCCTATTCGCCCTTGAAGACCGGAGGCCGCTTCTCCAGGAAGGCCTGGATCCCCTCGTGGTAGTCGTTGCTGTCGTAGACCTTCCGCCGCAGTCCCTGGATGCGTTCGAACATGTTGGGGGAGAGGGGGGAGGCGTTGGACAGCAGCCGGAAGGATTCCTTCATGGCCGCGATGGAGAGGGGGCTGTTGCGGGTGATGTTGGCGGCCAGTCCGTAGGTGAAGGACTCGAGTTCGTCCGCGGGGACGAGGTGGTTCAGGATGCCCTGGAGATGGGCCCGCTCGGCCTTGATGGGCTGGGCGGTGAAGAACATCTCCTTGGCGGCGTTCAGGCCCAGGATGTTCATGAAGCGCAGGAGGCCCGAGGGGTTGTAGGGCACGCCCAGCTTGGCGGGCGTCATGGTGAACTGGGCCTCCGGGCTGCCGATCAGGATGTCGCAGGTGAAGGCCAGGTCGCAGGCCCCGCCCCAGACGCTGCCCCCGATCATGGCGACCACCGGGATGGTCATGTTCTGGACCGTCCGCAGGACGCGCACGAGCGGATCCTCGTAGCCGAGGGGATCCCGGCCCGGAGTGGGGAGTTCCTTGACGTCGTGGCCGGAGGACCAGACCCTGGCGCCCTCGTAGGCCCTCAGCACGATCACCCGCGCCTTCTGGTCCGCCATGGACTCGAAGGCGTCGATCATGTCGTTGATGAGCGCACCGCTGAGGGCGTTGCGGTGCGCCGGGTGGTTCATCGTGATCGTCCCGATGTGGTCTTCGTAGCGGGTCTGGATGAAGGACATGGGGGCTCCTTTGCGCGAAGGGTTCACTCGGGGGTCTTGGATGCCAGTTCCCAGCGGGTGCGCTGGAGCCAGACCAGCACGTCCTTCCCGCGCTCGTCCTGGCCGGAATAGCGCAGCTTCACGGGGCCCTTCCCGTCGCGCTTGGTGACCTTCACGCCGGGACCGCTGCCTTCGGCGAGGAGCCTGTGGAGGGCCTCCGGGGAACCCAGCTGCGGGAGGAAGGGAAGGGGGAGCTTGTCGAAGGAAACGCCCCTCATGTCCAGTTCCCGGCGCGGGATCTGGATCCTGTAGCCGGCCGCGCGGTCCCCCGAAAGGAACACCAGGCGCTCCCCGAGGCCGAAAAGTTCCAGGACGACCTTCTCTGAAGCGGTGTCGAGGAGCAGGTTCAGGGTCCCCTTGCCCTCGCCTTCCTGGCCCGAGTAGCCCCAGGCGTACTGAGCCTTCAGGAGCGTCCTGGCGGCGGCCTGCTGGGGTGGAGCCGAAACGGGCGCGCCCTGGGGCTGGGCTGCCAGGAGCTGGGATGCCAATGCGAGAATGACTGCCTTCACGGTGTTTCCTCTTCCTCTTCCGGGGCTTCCTCCGGTTCCTGCCGGGAGGTCCCGTCCTTCGCGCGCTGCTTCTTGGCGATCTCGACGCGCAGCTTCTCTGTCTGGACCTCGAGTTCCGCCCGCTGGGGGAACGCGAAGGGGAGGGCCCGTTCCCATTGTTCCAGGGCCTCCTCGGGGCGGTCCAGCTTCAGGAGCACCTCGCCCAGGTGCTTCCGGATCTCCGGACTGAGCGGGGTGAGGGTCACGGCCTTGCGCAGGGCCTCCTCCGCCTCCTTGAACTTGCCCTGCTTGTACAGAGCCCAGCCCCAGCTGTCCATGGTGGATCCGTTCTTCGGATCCTGCGCCATGGCCGAGGCGATGAGCTGGCTGGCCTCCTGCAGGTCGCCGCCGTTCTCCAGCAGCAGGTAGCCCAGGTTGTTCTGGAGCATCGGGAAGGCCGGATCCAGCTTCTGGGCCTCCCTCAGCGCCTGGATGGCCTCGGCGGGCCGGCCGAGCTGGTCCAGCGCGTTGGACTGCATCATGTAGAGGTCGGGCCGCTTGGCAGGGGAGGCCTTGAGGGCCAGCTGCACCATCTCCAGGCACTGCTCCCACTGCCGGAACTCGTTCCAGAGCGCCGCCATGTTCTCGCAGTCCAGCTGCGCCAGGGCCTGGACAGCGTCCTTCCTGGTGATCGTCTTCTCCTTCAGCAGCCCCGGCGGCAGCTCCTTCGCGGCCTGGAACAGGGCCTGCTCGGAGAAGCGCAGCATGCCCTCCTCCAGGGAGGCGTACGCGCCCTTCCAGTCCTTGGTCTGGATCGCGGCCTGCACCCTCAAGGCCAGGAGTTCGCCCTGGTTCCCGCTCTCCGGCCAGCCGTCCAGGAGGGCGAGCATGTCCCTGGGCCGTCCCTGCATGAGCAGATCGGCGGCATGGTAGAACCGCGCGTTCTGGAGGAACTGCGGATCCTCCGAGGGGAGGACCTTGGAGGCGAAGAGTTCCCGCCAGATGGTCTCGGCCTCGGAAAGTCTTCCCAGGCACATCAGGCAGAGGCCCTGGAAGTAGGACAGCCTCGGCGAGGGGCGGAGGGCCTCGGCCTTGCGGTAGGTCTGGAGGGCCTCCGCGAAGCGTCCGGTCTGCAGCTGGATGCGGGCGATGTTCTCCCAGATGGCGGGTTCCAGCGGATAGTGGGTGCCGAGCAGGAGGAAGCTCTCCTCCGCGTGGCCGAGGAAGGCCTTGTCGGCCTGCTCCTTGGCCAGCTCCTCCAGGAGGTGCAGGTGCTGCTCCAGGGGGCGCTCGTGCTGGCAGAGCGCCATGATGGCTTCCCGGCGGGCGTCGTAGCGGTTCAGGGTGGCTCCGAGGAGGGCGGCGCGCTCCCAGGCGATGTCCTCCAGGGGGGCGTTGTTCAGCCGGAGCGTCGGGTGCATCCGGCCCAGGCCGAGCCAGGCCTTGAGCGCGGTCTCGTCGTCCCCCATGGCCTGGCTGATCTGGGCCAGACGGAACCAGACTTCCGGATCGTTGGGCAGGAGCCGGGAAGCCTCGAGGAAGGCGTCCCGCGCCTGGGCCCTGGCGCTGGAATCCGACTGGCCCCGCTGGTTCTGGATCGTGCCGAGGATGAACCAGGCTTCCGCGTTGCGGGGATTCAGCTCCGTGGCCTTGACGGCGGGCGCCAGCGCCTTCTCGGCATCGTTCGATTCGAGGTAGGCCTCCGACAGCCGCAGGTGGGCTTCCGAACTCGTGGGCTCCAGGGCGACCGCCTTCTGGTAGAGGGGGATGGCGCCGCGGGGATCGTCCCCCCCGGCTTCCTGCTGCTTGATGCGGGCCTGGAACATCAGCGAACGGGGATCGTCCTGGCGCTGGGGCCAGGCGGGCAGCCCGAGCGAGGCCAGCAGCAGGAGGGACGAGTAGTTTTTCAAGATGGACACGCGTGTTCCTGGGATCATCGAAGGAGGGCCACCATCCGGGCGTGTGCGCCCGCCCAGGCGTCCGGAGGCAGGAGGCGCAGGACGGCGCGCCGTCCCCGGACCGGCAACACGCAGTGTATCGCCGATTCCCCGGTTCCCCCGGGCCCCGACAGGGCTTTTTTATCCCTGGCGAGGGCAGGCAGGCAGTCCTCCCAGGCCGGGATCAGGCCGGCCAGGGGCCGGAGCCGGTCCGCGAGTCTTTGCAGGAACTCCCCGGATTGGGCCGGGAGCCCCTCGGCTTCCGCCAGCAGGCAGGCGGCCAGCGTGCCGAGCCCGACGGCTTCTCCGTGGAGCAGCTCGAACCTGGAGGCGGACTCCAGGGCGTGTCCCAGGGTGTGTCCCAGGTTCAGGAGCTTCCGCTCGCCCCGTTCCTGGGGATCCAGGTGCACGACCGCCCCCTTCTGGAGCAGCGAGCGCTCCAGGTCCTCCAGGCCCGGGGCCGGACAGGCCAGCAGCCGTTCCGCCCAGGGGAGGTCGCCCTCGATCAGGGCGTGCTTGAACAGCTCCCAGGCCCCCGCGTCCCGCTGGCGCGCGGGCAGCGTCGACAGGAAGTCCGTGCAGACCACCATGCGCGCGGGGGGGTGGAAGACGCCGGCGAGGTTCTTCCCGGCGGCGAGGTTGACCGCGGTCTTGCCGCCGAGGCCGGCGTCCACCTGGGCGAGCAGGGTGGTCGGCCAGCAGTGCCAGGCCACGCCCCGCAGGAAGAGCGCGGCCGCCAGCCCCGCCATGTCCGTGAGCACGCCGCCGCCGACGGCCACGATCGTCGCCTCGCGGTGGAGGGGCAGGGAGGCCCAGGCCTCCAGCCACGGAACCAGGGTGTCCAGGCGCTTCGTGCGCTCGCGGGTGGGGACCCAGAGGGTTCCGGGGGGCTCGGGAAGGTGGCGGCCCGTCCAGTGGTCCCGGACCCGCTCGTCCCCGATGAGCGTCCAGGGTCCGGGAGGCAGCAGGCCGGCGGCCAGGGGCTCGCCGAGGAACACTTCCGTGGGGAAGCCTTGGGGCAGCGGCAGTCGGGCCGGTCCGGGGCCGCCTGCGCTCACAGCCGTTCCCGGAACTCGTCCTCGTCGTCGGCCCCGTTCTCCTTCCGGAACCGGTCCGTGAGCTGGTCCAGCTCGATGTAGCGGTCGGCGGTGTCCATGACCTTGTTGGCCATGGCGCTGCGGAACCCGGCGACCTCGATCCGGATCCCCTTCTGGGCCAGGACCTGGAGGGGGTAGGCGAAGTCCTCGTCGCCGCTCACCAGGATGATCAGGTCGACCTTCTCCGAGTAGGCGATCATGTCCGTGGTGATCTCGACTTCGAGATGCGCCCGCCGGGTGCCGTCCCTTTCGAGCTTGACGGGCTTCTGGACCACCCGGAAGCCGTTCCGGCGCATCCAGTGCAGGAAGCCCCGCTGGCGGTCCGCACCCTCGTCCACGCCCGTGTAGAAGAACGCCCGGAGGAGCTCCCGGTCCTTCCCGAGGAGCACGGCCAGCAGCCGCGAGTAGTCCACCTCGAAGCCCAGCTGCCTGGCGGAATGGAAGATGTTGTTCCCGTCGATAAAAACGGCGCAGCGCATCATGCGATAGGTTCCTGTAAAGCGGGGATCGGCTCCCGGTGGTCTGAATAGGTCCGCGTGCGGATCCGTCCATGATGCCACAATGGGCCCATGGCGGAACCGGCCAGCTCCTTCTTCCACAGCGACCAGGTGGACGCGAGCCCGATGAGGCACACGCTGCTGCTGAGGCTCATGGGCTACCTGAAGCCCTACTGGCCCGGCCTCCTGGCGCTGCTGGCACTCATGGCCGCGGGGGCTTTCCTGGAGGTGATGCCCTCGGAGTTCACCCTGCGGCTCATCGACCGGCACATCGCCGCGGGCAGCCTCCGGGGATCGGGCCCGCTGATCGCGGCCTTCTGCGGGATGCTCGTCCTGGGGTTCGTCGTCGCCTTCCTTCGCTACGTCCTGCTGGCCTGGATCGGGCAGATGGCCATGCTGGACCTGCGGGTGCAGCTCTTCTCCCGCCTGATGGGGA
>DAOPZL010000036.1:21093-32077 GCA_035353395.1 Holophaga sp. | reverse complement strand
AGCTCTACGCCGACCTCGAGAAGAAGATCGTCATCGACCAGGCCGCGTGGCTGCCTCTGTTCTCCGAGAAGCACCTCTGGGTGCTCGGGCCCAAGCTCAAGAAGTTCATCGTTCCCTGGAACGGCTGGTCCGACTACCCGATCTACGAGATGCGCGTCAACTAGTCTGCTTCCGTCCTGCATCCCCGGGGAGAATGGATCCTCCCCGGGGATCGTTTTCGGATGACGGCTACAGGTCCTGTCCCTGGGAGCCACGGCTTGCCGATGGGAGGCTTCCAGGATAAGTTGAGGCGATATGAATCCGATATCGAGCCGGAATGCGGGCATCGTGGACGAGTGGGGAAGGATCGTCGAGATCATCAACAAGGCGTTTCCCACGATGCAGGAGACCCACAAGAAGATCGCGCTGAGCATCCTGGGCGACGCACAGCGGGTCGGGTTCTCCTCGATCCAGGCGCTCAGCCGGTCCATCGGCGTGAGCGAGGCGACCATCATCAGGTTCGCCAAGAACATCGGATTCACGGGCTACGCGGATTTCAAGAAGGCGGTCCAGAAGGCGATCAAGCAGCAGCTCAACCCCTACGGCGAGATCGTGGGCACCGAGCTGGCCATGCTGGGCAATGACAAGCAGTTCGAGAAGCTGGCCCACTACGAGATGGACAACCTCCGGAACACGTTCCGGAACCTGAACGTCAAGACCCTGGAGAGGATGATCCAGGGGCTCGACGGCGCCGGGCGGATCTTCCTGTGCGGGTTCGGTTCCACGGCGCACGTCGCGGAACTCTATGCCTTCCTGCTGACCTCGAACGCGGGCAAGCAGATCATCCTGCTGGCCGGATCGATCGCGGACTACATCCACAAGCTTAGCCTTTTCAATGAGAAGGACGTCCTGATCGTCGTCTCGATCCCGCTCTACGCGCGGGAGGACATCCATGTCGTGAACCTGGTGAAGGAGAGAGGCGGCAAGATCTATCTCTTCACGGACTCCCAGAGGTGCCCGGTCTATCCCCTGGCCGACGAGACCATCGTCTGCGCCAACAAGTCGTTCCACTACACCAACTCGTACGTCGGGCTGATCGCCAGCTTCAAGATCCTGATGGACATGTGGCTGCTCAGCAACCGGAGCGAGTTCATGGCCAGGATGAAGCGGTCGACCGACGTCGAACTGAAGGGCTACAAGGACCTGGACCAGCAGGGAGACTATCCGGTCGCGAAATCGTGGCTCCCGAGATGATCCCAGCGGACCCGAGGTCTCGCGCGTCGTCGGGTCGCCACTCCAGAACTCAAGGAACCCAATGTCGACTCCACCGACTGTCCCCCAGGTAGGCACCCTTCCGCCCGGGAAGCGCGGCGCCATCACGGACGTGCAGGGCGTGAAGGTCGGCCACTGCACGCTGGCCAGCGGCCCCTGCCAAACCGGGGTGACCGTCATCCTGCCGCACGGGGGGAACTGGTTCCAGGACAAGATGCCGGCGGCCGTGACCATCCTGAACGGGTTCGGCAAGAGCGTGGGCCTGGTCCAGGTCCAGGAACTCGGCGTCCTCGAGACGCCCATCGCCCTGACCAACACGTTCTCGGTGGGCGCGGTGGCGCAGGCGCAGATCCGGCAGGCGATCGCCGCGAACCCGGCCATCGGGCGCGGAGAGCCGACGCTCAATCCGCTGGTGCTCGAATGCAACGACGGATACCTGAACGACATCCAGGCCATGGAAGTGGCGGAGCAGCACTACCGGGCCGCCAGCGAGGCGGCCTCGTCCCAGGTGGACCAGGGGGCCGTCGGGGCGGGCCGGGGGATGAGCTGCTTCGGGTTCAAGGGAGGCATCGGCACCAGCTCGCGGACGACCAGGCTTGCCGACGGGAGGGCGTTCACCGTGGGGCTCCTGGTGCTGGCCAATTTCGGGGTTCCCGGGATGCTCACGGTCGCGGGCAGGCCCCTGGACCTTCGCCCGCCGGAGACGCTCTCCGGATCCGGCGCCGAGTGCCCGTCCGAGAAGGGATCGATCATCATGGTCATGGCGACGGACGCTCCCCTCGACGCCAGGCAGCTGAGGAGGCTCTCCCTGCGCGCGGGGGCGGGGCTGGCCCGGACTGGATCGTTCTTCGGGCACGGCAGCGGCGACATCTCCCTCGCCTTCTCGACGGCCTGCACCATTCCCCAGACCGCCGACCGGCCCATGCCGGCGCTGGCGGTCCTGCACGAGACCCTGCTGGATCCCCTGTTCCGCGCGGCCGCGGAGAGCACGGAACAGGCCATCCTGAATGCTTTGTGGCACGCGGAGACGGTGGTGGGGCGGGAAGGACACTGCCGCCACGGGCTGCGCGCCCTGCTCCAGTCGAAATCCTGAGGGCACCCAGGCTCGGCGGGTGCCCTGGACAAGCCTCGGCGGGGCGGCGAGGCCTCGGATACCGCCCCAGGGCCGGGAAAGCCCGGCCCGCAACTGCGCAAAGGAGTCGTCATGCACGCTGATCTCATCCTGACGGGAGGGCGCATCTACACGGTGGATCCGGCTCGCCCGTGGATCGAGGCCGTGGCCGTCGTCGGGGACCGGATCGCGGCAGTGGGGAGCCGCGAGGACATCGCACCCTGGGCGGGACCGGCGACCCGCGTCGTCGACCTGGAAGGGCGGTTCGTCCTGCCGGGGCTGATCGACAGTCATGTCCACTTCATCCAGGGCGGGCAGGCCCTGTCGAGCGTCCAGCTGCGCGGGGTGGCTTCCCGGGAGGAGTTCCGGGCCCGCCTCGGAGCCTACGTCGAGGACCTGCCGGAAGGGGAGTGGGTCGTCGAAGGGAACTGGGACCACCAGTGCTTCACCAAGGTCGAGCTGCCCCGGAAGGAGTGGATCGACGACATCACCCCGCGCCACCCCGTCTGCCTCAACCGCCTCGACGGCCACATGGCCCTGTGCAACAGCGTCGCCCTGCGCCTGGCGCACATCGGCCGCGACACGCCGGACGTGCCGGGCGGCGAGATCGTCCGGGATCCCGCGACGGGGGAGCCGACGGGAATCCTGAAGGACGCGGCCGCGGACCTCGTCTACCAGATCTTCCCGCCTCCCACGCGCGCGCAGCTCCGCCGGATGGCCGAGGCATCCCTGAGGGCGGCCGCCGAGAAAGGCGTCACCACCGTCCATGACGTCTCGGGGGAGGCCGGCTTCGACGCCTACCAGGACCTTCTCAAGGAAGGCCGGCTGACGACCCGCATCTCGTTCTACCTGCCCATCACGTTCGTCTCCGAAACCGTCAAGCTCAAGCTCAAGTCCGGTTTCGGATCGGCACGGCTGCGCTTCGCCGGCCTCAAGGGCTTCGCGGACGGCTCGCTGGGCTCCAGCACCGCCAGCTTCTTCGATCCCTACCTCGGGACCGGGAACCGGGGGCTGTTCCATTCCCAGATGTTCCCGGAAGGGATCATGAAGGAACGGGTGCAGGCGGCGGACCAGGGAGACCTCCAGGTGGCCATCCACGCGATCGGCGACCGGGCCATCGACGCCCTGCTCGGCATCTTCGAGGAGGTGGAGCAGGCCGGCGGAGAACGCGACCGGCGGTTCCGCATGGAACACGCCCAGCACGTGCGTCCCGAGGACTTCGCCCGCTTCGCGCGCGGGCGGGTGATCGCCTCCGTCCAGCCCTACCACGCCATCGACGACGGCCGCTGGGCCGGGAGCCTGATCGACGAGGCGCGCCTGGCCTGGGCGTTCCCCTACCGGTCCTTCCTGGACGCGGGGGTGGCGCTGGCCTTCGGTTCGGACTGGCCGGTGGCCCCCATGGACCCGATCCTGGCCATCCACGCCGCCGTCACGCGCCAGACGCTGGACGGACGCCACCCGGACGGCTGGATTCCGGAGCAGAAGATCTCCCTCGAGGCCGCCATCCATGCCTCGACCCTGGGAGGAGCCTGGGCGGAGTTCGCGGAGGCGGAGAAGGGCTCCATCACGCCGGGGAAGCTGGCCGACGTCGCGGTCCTGGATCGGGACCTGTTCAGGATCCGGCCCGAGGAGATCAAGGACGCGCACGTGAGCATGACCCTCTGCGGGGGCGAGGTCGTCTACCGTAACGGGTTCTAGGGAAGACCGCCGGCCGGGCCCTCGCGGGTCCGGCCGGCCCGGTCCACGGCCTCCCAGAGTCCCGCCGCGAGGAGCGCGCGGCTGAAATCGCAGGTGATCGCGCGCGCGTATTCGGCCGTCCTGGGCCGCGTCCGTCCGAGGGCCCGGGCGGCGACCATCACCTGGCATCCGCCGCCGCAGGCGTAGCGCCAGGCGCAGCCGGCGCAGTCCTCGCGGCGGTCGACGTGCAGCTCGGCCATCATCCGGGCCAGGGGCGCATCGTCCAGCCGGCCGGCCACGTTCCCCAGGAGATGCTGGGGACGGCCCACCAGGTAGATGCAGGGATATACGTCGCCGTTCGGGCGGACCACCCGGGTCGTGCCCAGAGGCGCACCGCAGGCGACCGGATGGCGGACGCCCGGGCGGATCCTGGCCGAGAAGTCGTTGAAGGGGAACAGCCGCGCCCTGGCCGAGGGGCTCCGCCGAAGGGCCAGGGCCGAGGCCATGAGCTTGGCCGGGTCGGGCAGGAGCCGGTCCTCCACCACCTGCTCGTCCGAGTTGACGGGCCGAAGGGGCACGAAGAGGGAAGATGAGCCTCCGAGGGCCTCGTGATGGGCGGCGACTTCCTCGATGCGGTCCTCGTTGAGCGCGGTGACCGTGGCGCGCAGGGTCACCTCCGCGCCCGCGTCCACCAGCTTCCGGACGACGGCGGCGGAACGGTCGTGGGTCGGGCCTCCGCCCGAGCAGACTCGGCAGCGGTCATGGACGTCCGCGGGGCCGTCGATGCCGCACAGGACGCGGATGCCGTAGCGCGTGACCCACGCCTCCAGGTCCGGCGGCGGAACGGTCAGGTTGCTGGTCAGGTGGTAGGTGAGGCGCTTGTCCGGGTGGGCGGGACGCAGGCGCTCCTCGCAGGCCAGGATGACCCGCTTCACCAAGGACCACTTCAGCAGCGGCTCCCCGCCGAAGAAGGCGACCTCCAGCCGTCCGCCGGGGGCCAGTTCCGACAGGCAGGTCTCCACGGCGCGCACGGCGACGGCCTCGCTCATCCCGGAAGGCCCCTGCCGGTCGTAGGTCCCGGAGCCGTCGAGGCAGTAGACGCAGCGCAGATTGCACGCCTCGGTGACCAGGAGGTAGAGCGTGATCCTGCCCTTCCGGCCCGGCGGGGTGGGGCAGGCCGCGCCGTCTTCGGTCCGTCCGTGCTCCGGGCCGAGGATGCCGTGGCCAACCAGCAGGTCGACGAGGGCGCCGTCGGCCGGGAACCGGGCCCTGAGGGCCTCCACGGGAAGCCCCGGGCCAGCCTCGGCGAGGACCTGGAGGATCCGTTCCCGGCCCCGCCGCACGTGCAGGGGGCGCAGATGGTACGGATCCGCGACCAGGAGTTCGTCCTGGCCCCGTTCGAGGAGGATGAGATCCGGGCGCATGGCGCTAGCAGAAGGAGGTCCGGTCCACGGGGTCGCCGTCCGCCTGGGGCGTCCCGGGACCGAGCTGGCCCCTGAGCCGGGTGGCCGTGTCCCAGAGCAGCTCGGTCAGGATGGCCCGGGTGAAGTCGCAGTTGATCCGCCGGCCGTATTCCTCGGCGCGGGGACTGGCGGGCGCGCCGTCCAGGCAGGCGAGCTTCATCACCGGGCAGCCGCCGCCGCAGGCGTACCGCCAGGCGCAGGCCTTGCAGCCCGGGACGTTGTCCACATGCAGGGACACGCTCGAGCGGTCGAGCAGGCGCCGGTCCCAGGGCGTCGAGAGGGTTCCGTAGCGGAACTTCTCCTGCCCCACCAGGTAGATGCACAGGTAGACGTCGCCGTTGGGGCGGATGACCGGCGTGGAGCCGGAGGGGGCGGCGCAGCCCGTGACCTGGCGGGAACCTGGGCGCAGCTTCAGCACGTACTCGTTGAAGGGGAAGAGGTTGTCCCGGCTCCACAGGCCGCTCCGGTAGAGTTCGACGAGGCGGGCGATGATCCTGTCGGGATCGGGCAGGAGCTCGTCGGCCAGGTAGTCCTTGTCCGAATTGACTGCACACACGGGCACGAAGCCGCTGTTGGCGGCCCCGAGGGCCTTGTGGTGGGCGGCGGTCTCCAGGATTGCATCCTGGTTGAGGGCGGTGATCGTGGTGCGGAGCGCCACCTTGATGCCGGCGTCCACCAGGCGGCGGATGGTGGCCGCGGACTGGGCGTGGGACGGCCGGCCGCCCAGGTACGGGCGGCACCGGTCATGCACCTCCGGGGGGCCGTCGATGTCGCTGAGCACGGTCATGTTGTGCTTTTTCAGTACTTCGATCAGGTCCGGAGGATTGAGGGTGAGGTTGCTGGTGATGTGGTAGGCGATCTTCCGGTCTCCGTAGTCCTTCCGCACCTCGGATTCGCAGCGCCGGATCACCTCCTTGATCAGGGCCCACTGGAGCAGGGGCTCGCCCCCGAAGAAGGTGACCTGGAGGGTGCCTCCCGCCTTGAGCTTGTCCAGGCAAGCCCGGATGCTCGCCACCGCCACGTCCGGGCTCATCACGGAGGGGGCGGACTTCTGGTAGGTGTCCGAGCCGTTGAGGCAGTAGATGCAAGCCTGGTTGCATGCCTCGGTGACCAGCAGGAAGACGGTCATCTTGTCCTTCGGCCGGGCCGGCTCGGCCGCCTTCGCCTCGATTTCCTCGCCGATGTAGCGTTCGCGCTCCCCCGCGCCCAGGAGGATCCGGTGCTCCCGGAGCATACGGACCAGCGCCGCGTCCTGGGGACGCCGTTCCGCCAGCGCCTCGAGCGACCGGCCGCGTGCCTCCTCAAGGAGGCCCTTCACCTGCGCCCGGCCCCGCGCCACGTACATCGGACGCATCGAGAAGGAGTTGACAAGCAACAGCTCGTCCTCTCCGCGCTCCAGCGTGATCAGGTTTTCCGTGACGTGAAGGGGGCCCAGGGCCTCGTCTAGCACCGCTGGTGCCTCCTTGAGGGTGAAGTGTCCGCGAAGGGAGCGCCGGACCCCGGAAGGTTCGCTGGCGAGGGGGACCGGACTAGGCGATCAGCAGGCGCAGGGGACGGTCGTGTAGTCGGGGCAGGCGCAGCACGATCCGTCGCTCCAGAGCACATCCTCCGTGGCCATCGACAGGTTGTCGCACAGGGACATGACCGTGTAGCCGTCCCCCTCCACCACCAGATGGGCGCCCTGGGACTCCGTGTTCTCGGTCGTATACATGATGCCGCCTCCCCAATGGGAACCGCTTCGAACATAGACACCCGAACATCCCTTGTCAAGGAAGGATCGGTGCGGCCGGCGGCAGGCCCGGGCAGCCGTCGATCAGAGGCTCGACGTGGCGCTCGATGAAGGTCCGCTTCGCTTCGCAGAACTGGCTCTTGTGCATCAGCGAGCCCGTCCGGAGCCAGGCGTCCATGGGGCAGCCGCCGTGGCAGACCGGCCAGAAGCGGCACCCCCGGCACTCGCCCTCGAACAGCACGCGGTTGCGCCGGAGGAGCGCTTCGCGAGCCGGATCCGCGAAGGCCTCGGCCAGGGTCCGGTCGCGGAGGTTCCCATAGTCGAGCGAGGGGCAGTCGGTCGTGCGGTTGCAGTGAGACAGGCGCCCGTCCGGTTCGAGGTTGAGGTAGAGGCGGGCGCAGCGTCCGGAATCCCGGCAGGGCAGGCGGCGCACGCCCTCGCTCAGGTTCTTCACGAGCAGGGTGAACGGTCCGACCTCGGGATGGCGGTCCCGCTTCGCCCACCATTCGGGGAAGATGGCGCCCAGGAAGGCGCCGTATTCTTCGCCCGTCACGCCGAGGGAGTCCGTCTTCCCCTCCGGCAGGAGCACCGGGCTGAAGTCGACAGGACCGCCCGCGGGGAGGGCCATCAGTCGATGGAAGACCTCGAGCGGCTGGTCGAGGGCGGGCCGGGTCACCACGTAGATCACCCCGGCCGACAGCCCCTCCCGCCGCAGGAGCGCGAGCCCTTCCCGATAGCGCTGGTCGTAGGCCTCGGCGTCGCACGCCAGCCCCAGGCCGCGCAGGCCGGTGCACGGATCGCAGCTCGAACCCACGGTCCGGATGCCCAGCTGCTTGAGCAGCCCGGTGAATTCGATGGTCAGGAGGGTCAGGTTGCTCTGGATGGCGTGGCGGATCCGATTTCCGGTGGCCCTGCAGTGCCGGCGCTGGAACTCGATGGCCGAGGCGAAGAACTTCGGCCCTGCCAGCAGGGGCTCCCCGCCGTGCCAGACCACGCCCATGATCTCCCGCGGCCGGCCCGCCAGGTACTCGTCGATCCGCGCGAAGAGCAGCTCGAGGATCTCCAGGGACATGACCGGCTCCGCCCCCGGCTTCCGGCCCGCCGCGTAGCAGTAGGCACAGGCCGCGTTGCAGGCGTGGGTGGGCTCGACGATGATCGTGGCCACGGGGGTCAGTCCTTCCGCCGGAAGGCCAGGGCGGCCAGGGCGATGGCCAGGGCCGACAGGGCGGCCACGATGGCGAGGTCCTGGACCAGGAGGAACTCCGGCCCCTTCTTCCCCGCGCCCAGGAGGATGTGCTTGAAGACGTCCACGCAGTAGGTGACGGGGTTGCACAGGGAGGCCAGCCGAAGCGGCAGCGGCATGGACGCGACGGGATACATGGCGCCGGAAAGCAGGAACAAGGGCATGACCAGGAAGTTCATCACCAGGTTGTAGCCGTCGAAGGTCCGGATGCAGGCCGAGATCAGGATGCCCATCGAGGTGACGCAGAAGGAGATGAACAGCGAGGCGACGAGCAGGGAGGCCGCCTGTCCGGCCGTCACCGGCAGGCCGAGGAGCGGGGCGAGCAGGAGGACGAGCATGGCCTGGAGGACGGAGATCAAGGTGCCGGCGACGGCCTTGCCCAGGACGATCGCCCCCCGCGACACGGGCGCCACCAGCATCTCCCTCAGGAAGCCGAACTCCCGGTCCCAGACGATGGTGGCCGAGCTGAGGATCGCCGAGAACATGATCGTCATGGCGATGATGCCCGGGAAGATCGACTGGAGGTAGGTATAGGGACCCTGGGGCCTGACGATGGCGTTCAGGCCGTTGCCCACCAGGACGAGCCAGATCAGGGGGCGGGCGAGGGCGCCGAGCCACCGGCTCTTCACTCGGAAGAAGCGGATGAACTCGCGCTGGCAGATGACGCTGACCGGTTGCAGGCGGCCCATCAGTCGGCTCCCCCTCGATCCTCGCCGGCGCCGGGGGGACCGTCTCCCCTGATGGCGTGGCCGGTGAACTTGAGGAACACGTCGTCCAGGGTCGGCCGACGCACCTGGACGGACAGGACTCCCACGGACAGGGCGCCAATCAGGCGCGGGACGAACTCGTCCCCCCGGGGGACCTCCATTGCCAGGCGGCCCTCCTCCCGGCGTGGGCGGATCCCGAACGCCCGTTCGATCTCCTCCGCGGCCCGTGCGTCGTCCGTGCTCGCCAGGCCCACCACGTCGCGTCCGGCCATGGCCTTGAGTCCGGCCGGGGTGTCCAGGGCGACGATCCGGCCGTGGTCGAGGATCGCGATCCGGTCGCAGTGCTCGGCCTCGTCCATGTAGTGCGTGGTCATGAATACCGTCACCCCCTCGCGCTGCCTGGCCGCGCGGATGAACTCCCAGATCCGGCGGCGCGTCTGGGGATCGAGGCCGAGGGTCGGCTCGTCGAGGAACAGGACCCTCGGGCGGTGCAGCAGGCCCCGGGCCAGCTCGAGGCGGCGTTTCATGCCCCCGGAGAACTGGCGGATCGGCTCGTGTTTCCGCTCGGCCAGGCCGACCATCTCCAGCATGGCCTCGATCCGGCGGGGGGCTTCCTCCCGCGGGACCCGGTAGAGGTAGGCATGGAACTTGAGGTTCTCGTAGGCCGTCAGGTCCAGGTCCAGGGTCGTCTCCTGGAAGACCAGGCCGATGTTCGCGCGGACCCGGTCGGGCTCGGCCGCGCAGTCCAGGCCCGCGACCGCCGCGCGGCCCGAGGAGGCCGACAGCAGCGTGCAGAGGATGTTGATCGTGGTGGTCTTGCCGGCGCCGTTGGGGCCGAGGAACCCGAAGATCTCCCCCTCCTCGACGGCGAACGAGACCCCGCCCAGGGCCTCGCGCGGTCCGTAGCTCTTGAAGAGGTCCTGAGTGGTAATTATAGACATGAAAAGAGTTCGCTTGGCTGAGTCACGCTACGCCGCCGTGCCTCCAAAGTCAAGGCGGGGCCGGCCTCGGCCTCACCGCGGCAGGGAGTAGCCCAGCCGCGCCGTGGTCTCCTGGATGACCGGGTGGGCCAGCGCGGCGAGATCCTCTGCCTCGAGTCCAAGGGGAGGTGTGGAACTGCCCCGGTGGACCGTCCCGAACAAGGATCTGTCGAAGCCGGCCGGATCGAGGCCGAGGTGGTGCGCCAGCGCCGCCAGGCTGGCCTCCCGGTCCTCCTGGAGATCCTCGTAGCGGACCAGGAGGCCGGGACCGAGCCTGGGCAGCGCGTCCAGGAGGCTGGAGGCGCAAGCGCTCCATTCCGCCAGGAAGCGGGCGGGATCGGCCTCGTAGTCGGACCCATACCACGGGGTGCTCTTGATGGAGCGGAGGGCGTCGGCCGGATTCCGCGTGAGAACCACGAACCGGGCTTCCGGGAACAAGGCGGCGAGCGTGAGGGCGGCTTGGCC
The DNA here is from genome assembly GCA_035353395.1 of Holophaga sp. GTDB lineage: Bacteria > Acidobacteriota > Holophagae > Holophagales > Holophagaceae > UBA1801. Next base: position 21,451 of record DAOPZL010000036.1, on the reverse strand, counting down.
CCCGTACCGGATCTCCTTGAAGCCCCATCGCGGGAAACCGAGCTGGGCGGCGGGGCCGCCGAGGGACTCCCGGAAGGCGGCCCGCGCCCCTCGCTGGAACCATTCCATGGGAGGCGTGATGTTGGGGATGAACGTGCGGCACCCCTTGCGCAGGAAGCGCTGGTACTGGGCCCCTCCGCTCCGGTCGTGCCAGGCCTGCATGCCGTTGACCCAACTCTCCACCGCGGCCAGCAGGTGCCCGTCGTGCTCCCCCCAGAGCATCACCTCCCGGGTGGAGATGATCAGCCGCTGGAGCAGCGTGCTGCCCGTCCTCCCGCCGGTCCCGAGCAGGAACACGGGCGGGTCCTCTTCCGGATCC
>DAOPZL010000036.1:17424-20993 GCA_035353395.1 Holophaga sp. | reverse complement strand
CCGGCTCCCCTGGCCGGTCGCAGTGACGGAAGGCTCCATGGCCGCCTCCAGGAAAAAGTCCATCTCTTCCGCACGGTCGCGGGCATTTCCCGCCACGCCCAGGATGGTCTCGCTTGCGGGCACCCGGCTCCAGGCCTGGGGATGTTCCTTCGTTGAACGCTTGCGGGGGTCTCCGCCAGGACGAACGTGAGCGCGGCCATGCCCGGAGTGTAGCAAGCGGGACCTGGATTGACGATGGCCCGGGCGCGATCTATCCTCGCTGCCATGGAACACACGGAACTCTTCGCGGCGGCGCTGCTCGATCTTTCCGCGACGATGGCCGCGCCCCTCCTGCCGCCCGACGCGGATCCCTGGCTGGCGCTTCCCCGCATCGCCGGCTTCCTGGCTTCCCTCCTGGCCAGTCCCCCGTCCGGCTACCGCCTGGTCGCGCCCGGCATCCTGGCAGGGGAAGGCTGCAGGATCTCGGCGCGCGCGGAACTCCTGGGCCCCGCCATCCTCGGTCCCGGCACCGAGCTGAGGCCCGGCGCCTACATCCGGGAGAACGTGGTCGTCGGAGCCCGGTGCGTCGTCGGGAATTCGACGGAACTCAAGAACTGCATCCTGTTCGACGAGGCCCAGGCGCCCCACTTCAACTACGTGGGCGACTCGATCCTGGGCCGGGGCGCCCATCTCGGCGCCGGCTCCATCCTCTCCAACCTCAAGTCCGACAAGCGCGAAGTGGTCGTGCGCCTGCCGGACGGCACGGCGATCCGGACCGGCCTCGTCAAGTTCGGCGCCGTGCTCGGCGACGGGGCCGAGATCGGCTGCAACGCGGTCTGCAATCCGGGGAGCGTCGTCGGAAGGGCGTCGAGGGTCTATCCGCTCGCCAGCCTGCGAGGATTCCTGTCCGGCGGGACGATCCTCAAGGCCGACGGAAGCCGCCGGGCGCTGGCATGATCAAGGCGGCCGTCTTCGACTACGGCAACGTCCTGTGCCGGGTCGACCGTTCCGCCTGCAACCGGGCGCTGGCCGCGCACTCCCGGCTGGATGCCGAGGCGGTGGGAGGACTCGTGTGGGGGGGCGCCATCGAGGAGGACGCCGAGACCGGCCGGATCGATTCGCACGAACATTTCCTGCGGATCAAGGCGGCCATCGACGGCGAGGCGGGCTGGACCTACGAGCGCTTCGCCGAGGAATACATGGCCGGGATCCTGCCCCACCCGGATGGGGAGGCGGCCCTCCTGGGTGCCAGGCGCCTCGGCCTGCGCTGCTTCGTCCTGTCCAACACCTCGTTCCTGCATGCCCGGGGCATCTTCACCAGCGAGGTCCTCTGCACCGTGCCCGAGCTCCACGCCCTCTCGTTCAAGCTGGGATGGATGAAGCCCGATCCCCGGTGCTGGCGCTGGCTCCTCGACCGGGCGGGCCTCGACGCCGCGGAATGCATCTACGTGGATGATGCACTCATCAATTGTGAGGCGGCCGCGGCGATGGGATTCCGGGTGATCCACTGTGTGGCCGCGCCCTGTGACCTTCTGCATGAGATCAGGAAGGCCGCTGGGACGCGCGTGTAGGCTGTCTGCGCATCTCCCCGGAATGATTATTTTAAGATGTCGTGATTGCAATTTTTGGATTCCGCGGCAGGGACGGAGCGAGGACCCGGAAAATCACGATTCCGCAACTGCAGATATGCCATAATCTGGCCGACGCCCGCCCAAACCCTGATTGGGCGCCAACACTTCGGAGGCTCTCATGAAGAAAGTCCTGTTCTCGCTGGTCGGCGCCGTGCTCGCCGTCAGCGCTTTCGCCGCTCCCAAGAAGGTCGTCGTCTACACCGCGCACGAGGACTCCATCCTCAACGCCCTCGCCCCCCGGTTCGAGAAGGACACGGGGATCAAGCTCGAGTACGTCAAGCTGGCCTCCGGCGACGTCATCAAGCGCGCCAAGGCCGAGGCCGCGAACCCGCAGGCGGACGTGATCTGGAGCATCGGCGGCGAGCAGCTCGAGGCCGAGAGCGCCATCCTGGCGCCCTACACCCCGAAGGAGTGGTCCAAGATCGCCCCCGTCTTCAAGGTCGGGACCAACTGGCTGCCCTACACGGGCATCATGAACGTCTTCGTGGTCAACACCAAGATGGTCCCTGCCAACAAGATGCCCAAGAAGTGGAGCGACCTGACGGACGCCCGCTTCAGCAAGCTCATCTCCTCCGCCCGCGCCGACAAGTCGGGCTCCTCCTACATGCAGCTCTGCAACACGCTCCTCGTCTACAAGGACAAGGGCTGGGACGTCTACAAGGGCATCATGCAGAACATGGTCATCTCGGCCTCCTCGGGCGCCGTGGCCAAGTTCGTGAATGACGGCGAGCAGGCGGTCGGCCTCACCCTCGAGGACAACGCCTACCGCTACGTCAAGGGCGGCGGCCCCGTGCAGATCGTCTACCCCACCGACGGGACCGTCGCGGCTCCCGACGGCATCGCCCTCCTCAAGGGCGCGCCGAACCCGGAGGCGGGGAAGGCGTTCATCGACTGGTGCCTCTCCAAGCCCATCCAGCAGTTCCTCGTGGACACCCAGTTCCGCCGCGCCGTGCGCACGGATTGCAAGGACCCCGTCGGCCTGCCCGCGCTGAAGAAGATCAAGACCATCTCCTATGACTTCGCCTGGGCCGCGAAGAACAAGGCCGAGTTCTCGAAGAAGTTCGCCGAGATCGCCATGGAGCTCGGCCTCTAGGCTGATCTGTCGGGAGGCACCGGGACGGAGCCCCGTTTCGCCCCGGTGCTTCCACGTACCCCACCCGTCCAGGAAGACCGCATCATGACCAACATCCGCATCGTGGACCTCGAGAAGCGCTTCGGCGACGTGAAGGCGCTGGCCGACGTCAATGTGTCCGTGGGCAAGGGCGAGTTCTTCACCCTGCTCGGGCCCTCGGGCTGCGGCAAGACCACCCTCCTCCGCATCATCGCCGGCTTCTACCGGCAGGAGAAGGGCGAGGTCTGGCTGGGCGACGAGCGGGTGGACGACGTGCCGGCCCACCGGCGCGATACGGGCATGGTCTTCCAGAACTATGCCGTGTTCCCCCACATGACGGTCTTCGAGAACGTGGCCTACGGCCTCCGGGTGCGGAAGCTCCCGAAGGCGGACATCGAGCGCCGCGTCGCCGCCTCCCTCCGGACCGTCCACCTCGAGGGCTACGAGAAGCGGACCCCCGACCAGCTCTCCGGCGGCCAGCAGCAGCGGGTCGGACTGGCCCGGGCCATGGTCATCGAGCCGCGCGTCCTCCTCTTCGACGAGCCGCTGTCCAACCTCGACGCCAAGCTCCGCGTGGAGATGCGCGACGAGATCCGGGCCGTCCAGAAGCAGCTCGGCATCACCACCGTCTACGTGACGCACGACCAGGAGGAGGCCCTGGTCATCTCGGACCGCATCGCCGTCGTCTCCGGGGGGCGCATCCAGCAGGTCGGCGCGCCCTGGGACGTCTACAAGGACCCCGCCAACCTCTTCGTCGCCTCCTTCGTGGGCAAGGTCAACCTCCTCGATGCGGAGCTCGGCGCCCAGGCCGGGCCGGGCCTGCGCTGGGCGAAGGCGGGCGCGCTGGA
>DAOPZL010000036.1:0-17324 GCA_035353395.1 Holophaga sp. | reverse complement strand
ACCCGCGGAACGGGGACCCGCCGGTTCGACATCTGGACCCTCGTGACGCTCGGGGGGTTCGCCCTCGTCCTGATCTTCCTCATCTATCCCCTGGCGGACGTCTTCCAGTACAGCTTCACCGACAAGGAGACGGGCGCCCTGTCCCTGGCCAACTGGGCCGAGTTCCTCTCCAGGAAGTACTACCTGAAGGCCTTCATCCACTCCATGTTCGTGGCGGTATCCACGACGGGGCTCTGCCTGCTGTTCGGCATCCCCCTCGCCTTCTTCACCACGCGCTACCGCATCCGGGGCTCCGCGCTCCTCAACACCGTGGCGGTCCTCGCCCTGCTGTCCCCGCCGTTCATCGGGGCCTATTCCTGGGTGACGATGCTCGGGCGCAACGGCTTCCTGAGGGTCGCCCTCGCCTCGGCCGGGATCGACCTGCCGCCCATCTACGGGCCGATCGGCATCATCCTCGCGGATTCCCTGCAGTACTTCCCCTTCGTGTCGCTCATGACCGCCGGGGCGCTGACGACCATCGACCGCTCCCTGGAGGAGGCCTCGGAGAACCTCGGCGCCTCCTCGGCCCGGACCTTCTTCCGCGTCACCCTTCCCCTGGTGCTGCCCTCGGTGACCGGCGGCGCCCTCATCTCGTTCATGATGTCCCTCTCGAACTTCGGGACGCCCATGATCATCGGCGGCAACTACCTCGTGCTGCCGACCCTCGCCTACAACCTCTTCACCAGCGAGATCGCGGAGCGGCCGGGGATGGCCAGCACGGTCTCCCTCATCCTGATGCTGTGCGCCACGGGCGTCATCGCGCTCCAGCAGTGGGCCTCCTCGCGGCGGAAGTACGCGAGCATGCTCGTGAACCGGCCCGTGCGCAAGTCGCTGTCCGGGGTCGCCTCGTGCCTCGCGCACCTGGTCTGCTACGCCATCGTCGGACTGGCGGCGCTGCCCCTCGCGGTGGTCGTCTTCTTCTCCTTCCGCAACACCAACGGCCCCGTCTTCACGCCCGGCTTCAGCCTCGAGAGCTACCGGATGATCTTCTTCGACGTGCCGAAGACGGTGGCGAACAGCTTCCTCTATTCCCTCGTCGCCGTGGTCCTCATCGCCCTGGTCGGGACGCTCCTGGGCTTCATCGTGGCGCGGCGCCGGACGATGGCGGTCAAGGTGCTCGATCCGCTCCTGATGGTCCCCTACATCGTGCCGGGCACCGTCCTCGGCATCGGCTACATCGTGGCCTTCAACCGCAAGCCCTTCTTCCTCGTGGGCACCGCCACCATCATGATCATGACCTACTTCATCCGGCGCCTGCCCTACTCGGTGCGGTCGGCCGCCTCCATCCTGAAGCAGATCGATCCGGCCCTGGAGGAGGCGGGCATCAACCTCGGCTCCGCGCCGGGACGGACCTTCCGGACGGTCACCCTGCCCCTCATGAAGGCGGGCATCGTGTCGGGCGCCATCATGAGCTGGGTCACCTCCATGAACGAGCTCTCGGCCTCCATCCTGCTGTACGTGGGCAGGACGATGACCATGCCGATCAAGGTCTACCTCTCGGTGCTCGACGGATTCTTCGGGACCGCCAGCGCGATGTCCACCATCCTCCTCGCGGTGACCGGCATCGCCCTCTACCTCGTCAACCGGTGGGCCGGGAAGTCCGGCACCAGCGCGGTGGTCGCATCCTGAGCTTCCCGGCTCTCCGCAGGACAGCACGGATCCTGGCTGGGCATGCATCACGATGGCCTGGCCGCGGCTGACTGGAGCCCGGGTTTGGGGTACATTCAGTCCAGGCATCGCCTGCGTTCAAACAGCTTTCCTTAAAGGATCGATCCCGTGCCTCTCCCGAAGCGACTTTCCCTTGCCTGCCTGCCCACCCCGATCGCCCGCCTGGATCGGATCACCCGTCTCGCAGGAGGTCCGGAGATCTGGATCAAGCGGGACGACTACACCGGCATCGAGATGTCCGGGAACAAGGTGCGGAAGCTGGAGTTCGCCGTGCAGGAAGCGCTCGACACCGGCTGCGACACCTTGATCACCGCCGGCGGCATCCAGTCCAACCACGCCCGCGCCACGGCCGCCGCCGCGGCGAAGCTGGGCCTGGGCTGCATCCTCGTCCTGAACTCCGAGCCCGACCCCGCCCACCAGGGGAACTACCTGCTGGACGAGTGGCTGAACGCGGAAGTCCGCCTGATCCGCCCCGAGGACACGCCCTTCCGCATGAAGTTCATGGAGGACGTGCGGGACGAACTCGCCGCCAAGGGCAAGAAGGGCTACATCCTCCCCGTCGGGGCTTCCAACGGCATCGGCTCCATGGGCTACGTGAACGCCGTGCAGGAGATCTGCGAGCAGGAGGCGTCCCTGGGGTTCAAGTTCGACGCCATCGTGTGCGCCATCGGGAGCGGCGGAACCTTCGCCGGGCTGGAGCTGGGCAAGGCCAAGTACGGCCACCCGGGCGAGGTCCACGGCGTGCTCGTCACGGACGACGCGGCCACCTACCGCCCCATCATCCACGACATCCTGGAGGAGTCCATGGACGTCCTGGGCGAATCCTACGAGATCCCGGCCGACGCCCTGCACCTGGTGGACGGCTACGTGGGCCCCGGCTACGCCAGGAGCTATCCGGAGGAACTGGAGACGATCCGCACCGTGGCCCACGCCGAGGGCGTGATGCTGGATCCGGTCTACTCCGGCAAGGCCATGCACGGCCTCCTCTCCGAGATCCGGAAGGGGACCTACGCCAAGGCCAAGCGCGTCCTGTTCGTCCACACGGGCGGGCTCTTCGGCGTCTTCCACTTCCTCGGCGGCCAGGACGCGAGGTTCGGCAAGGTCAAGTAGCGGCCAGGATCTCCCTCAGCGCGTCGACCAGCCGCCGGCACTGCGCATCGGTCCCGATGCTGATGCGGAGGAACTGGTCGATGCGCGGCGTCTCGAAGCGGCGGACGATGATGCTCCGCCGCCGCAGGGACGCGGCCAGTTCCACGCCTTCCCGGGCCGGGTGCCGGACGAAGAGGAAGTTGGCCGCGGAGGGCAGGACCTCGAAGCCGAGGGCCGTCAGGTCGGCCGCGAGGCCTTCCCGGCTCCGCATGACGGCCCGTCGGGTGCGCTCGAAGTACTCCTGGTCCTCCATGGCGGCGATGGCGCCCGCCATGGCCAGGCGGTCGACGGGGTAGGAGTTGAAGCTGTTCTTCACCCGGTCGAGCGCCTCGACGAGGTCCGGGTGCCCCAGGGCGAAGCCCGCGCGCAGACCCGCCAGGGAGCGCCCCTTGGACAGGGTGTGGGTCACCAGCAGATTGGGGTGGCGGTTGACCAGCCCGGCGGCGGACTCGCAGCCGAAGTCCACGTAGGCCTCGTCGATGACCACGGGCGAGTCCGGCTGGGCCTCCAGGAGAGTCTCGATGTCGTCCAGGGACAGCCAGCGCCCCGTGGGGGCGTTGGGATTCGGGAAGATGATCCCGCCGCCGGGGCGGTCGTAGTCCTGCACCCGGATCCGGAAGCCCTCGTCGAGGGGCACTTCCTCGTGGGCGATGCCGAAAAGGGCGCAGTAGACGGGATAGAAGCTGTAGGTGATGTCCGGGAACAGCACCGGCTTGTCGTGCTTGAGGAGGGCCAGGAAGACCAGGGCCAGCACCTCGTCGGAGCCGTTGCCCACGAAGACCTGCTCCGGGCGGATGCCGTGCCCGGCGTGGCAGTCGGCGATGGCCGCCCGCAGGCGATCCGCGTTGGGGTCGGGGTACAGCCGCAGGGTGTCCCCGGCGGCTTCCCGGATGGCTTCCAGCACCTTCGGCGAGGGCCCGTAGGGGTTCTCGTTGGTGTTCAGCTTCACCAGGTCGTCCAGCTTGGGCTGTTCGCCGGGGACGTAGGGGGTCAGGGTGTGGACGACCTCGCTCCAGAATCGGCTCATGTCACGCTCGGGAAAGGGAAGGGGGGACGGCCTGTCCCCCGCCTCGAACCAGTCTAGGCTCACAGGCTGTCGCCGAAGTCCTCCTTGAACCTGGCCACCAGCTTCGAGGGCCAGTTGCTGGTGGGCTCCAGGCGCCCCACGAAGAAGCGCAGGACCTTCGGTTCCTCGGAGAAGCGCAGTCCCCCGACCAGTTCCCGGTTCGCGAAGAGCCACCGGACCCGGTCCTCCACGAACTTGACCTGGGAGAGGGTGAAGACCCGGCGGGGCATGGCGAGGCGGAGCAGCTCCACCTCGGAGGGCACATCGCGCCCCTGGGCGTCCCGGTCCATGGAGATCGTCCCCCGCTCCATGCCGCGGATGCCGGAGATGATGAACAGGGCGGAGGCCAGCGCGCCCGCGGGATATTCGAGCTGGGGCACGTGCGGCAGGAAGCCCATGGCATCCAGGTGGCAGCCCAGCCCGCCGGCGGGCGTCACCACCGGGACGCCCGCCTCGTCCAGGTGGTCCACCAGGAACTTGATGAACTGGGGAGACTGGCTGATCACGTTCATGTCCAGGGTCTCCCGGAGGCCGACCGCCATGGCCTCGATCTCCCGCACGGACATGCCGCCGTAGGTGAGGAAACCCTCGAAGAGGGGCACCATGTCCCGCATGGCCAGGTAGAGGGCCTTGTCCTTCGTGGCGATGCCCCCGCCGCGCGCGCAGCCGATCTTCCGGGCCGAGAAGTAGATGACGTCCGCCAGGTCGCACATGGCTCGAAGGATGTCGGCGATGCTGCGGTCCCGGAATTCCTCCTCGCGCGTCTTGATGAAGTAGAGGTTCTCGGGGGCGAGGCTCACGTCCAGGACGATCCTCAGGCCGTGGGCGTCGGCCACCTTCCGGACCTCCCGGAGGTTCGCGAGGGAGAAAGGCTGGCCGCCGATGAGGTTGGTGCCCGCCTCCATGCGGATGTAGGGGATGTTCTCCCGGCCCACCCTGGCGATGAACGCCTGCAGCCTGCCGATGTCCATGTTCCCCTTGAAGGGATGGCGGCTCGTGATGCGCAGGGCCTCGTCGGTGTAGAGTTCCTCGACGCGGCCGCCCGCCAGCTCGACGTGCGCCTTGGTCGTGGTGAAGTGGAAGTTCATGGGGACCGAACTCCCCTTGCCGACGAAGGCCTGGCTGACGATGTGCTCGGCGGCCCGGCCCTGGTGGACCGGAAGGAAGAACGGGGTCCCGAACACTTCCAGGACGGCTTCCTGGAGGCGCTCGAAGGACGCGGATCCCGCATAGGCGTCGTCCGCGACCATCATCGCGCCGACCTGCTGGTCGCTCATGGCGTTCGTGCCGCTGTCCGTGAGCATGTCCAGGAAGACGTCCCGGTTGTTCAGGAGGAACGTGTTGAAGCCGGCGCCCGCCATGGCCTGGAGCCGGTCCTCCACGGGAAGCAGGTTGAGCTTCTGGACCACCCGGACCTTGTGCATCTCCAGGGGGACGAACTCTCCGCTCGAGAACTTGATGGAAGTTGATGACATGGCTGCTCCTTTGGAAAAGGCAACAAGGTGCGATACCTCTCGAATGGAAAGGTCCAGGTGTTGCAATGGGATGAATTGTTCTATTATTTTGCGGACTGGTCCCAAACATGGCATTCCGTGCCATGCCTGGATCTAGTGAGCGTTTTTGTCGGGCTATGTCCGAGGTGGGGTGTGTGACATGGCCTCGCGTGGTCCTGTTCGACTCCTAAAAAAAAGCCCCGCGACTTTCGTGCGGGGCGGCGGGATGGGCTGCTGAAGGTTCAACCAGGCAGTGCCTCGTCCTCGCCGCGGGCGTAATACGCGTAGGCCACGGCGAGAAGGCTGCCGGACAGGGCTTCCGCCGCCTTGCGGTCAAGGCTCCGGGCGGAGGAAGAGACGGCATGAACCATGCGGCGATGTTAGCACCGTGCATCGTGCCGCATCAACCACTTTTGATGAAAATTCCTGCATGTATTCCGGCGAGGACCCGAAATCGGGGATTCAGACGGTGGAGCGGGCCTTCTCCGCCTCGGGGAGTTCGCGGGCGGCGTGCCACCGGGCCATGACGGCCAGCCCGATCGCGCTGGCCGCGCCGATGAGCAGGCCTCCATGCCAGGTGGCCCTGGGGGAGATCCGGTCGTTCAGGATGCCCCCGACCATGGGCGCCACGGCGCGGGCGATCCCCCAGGTCACCCAGTAGATGCTCATGTAGCGGCCGCGGAGGTCGACCGGGGCGCGGCTGGCCACGAAGGCCGTGCTCGTGGGCGTGAGGATCAGCTCGCCCAGGCTCAGGATCACCATGCTCGCGATGAAGCCCAGGAAGCCGCCCATCCAGGCCACGCTCCCGACGCCCACGGCGTAGACCAGCATGCCCGCCGCGATGGCGGTCAGGGGCTTGAAGCGGAGCGTGAGCCGGGTGACGAAGTACTGCACGAAGACGCACATCAGGGCGTTGGTGATGGGAATCCAGCTGAAGAGGCGCTCGGACATCCCGAACACCTGCTTGGTGTAGAGCGCCAGCAGGATCCACATCATCATCGGCCCCACCAGGCCGATGGCGACGACCAGCATGAAGAGCACGAAGAAGCGGTCCTTCAGGACCCGCGCGTAGCCCTCCAGGGCCTCCTTCCGCTTCTCCGGGCGCCTCGCCCCTCCGCGGTCCCTCCCCGCCTTGTCCAGGGTCTCCCGGACGAACCCGAGGAGCATCGCGCACTGCAGGGCCATGAGGACCGCCGCCCCATGGAACGCGGCAGTATAGGACGTCGAGACGATGATGCCCCCGATGGCCGGCCCGATCGCGATGCCCGCGTTGCTGGTCATGCGAAGGATGGAATACCCCTCCGTGCGGCGCTCGGCGGGGAGCATGTCGGCCATCATCGAATCCGATCCGATCGAGTAGATCGGCATGGCGATGTAGATGAGCGTCAGGGCGGCGAGGAAGCCGAAGTACGACGAGGCGGCGGCCATCAGGAGATAGGCCAGGCCGTGGGCGGCCTGGGCGGCGAGCATCACCGGCTTGCGGCCGGCGTGGTCCGCGAGGGAACCGCCGAGGAAGGAGACCGCGAGCCCGATCCCGGAGCTGATGGTGACCATCATCCCGACGGTGGAGGTCTGCAGTCCGAGCTGTCTTCCGATGTAGATGAGCTGGAAGGGCCAGATCATGCTCGATCCCGCGGAGCTGACCAGCACCCCGAGCGCGATCACCCAGAAGGTGCGGGGGAAAGACTCGAAGGTATCAATGGATCGTCTGAACACGCGGCACCCACCCGGAACCATTGTACGTGACCCGGCCGCCGGGATTCGTTCTAGTCGGTCAGGGCCCTGGCCCTTTCCTGGCTGGCCCGCAGGATCTCTTCATGCAGGGAGGCGCCATGGCTGTCCATGGTGACGACGAGCGGGAAGTCCTCCACCTCGATGATCCAGAAGGCTTCGGGGGAGCCGAACTCCTCGCGCATCTTCACGTCGACGACCCGCTTCACCCGCTCCGCCAGCAGGGCGCCCGCGCCGCCCGTCGCGTGGAAGTAGCAGGCGCCGACTTTCGCCAGGGCGGCGCTCGTCCGGCCGCCCATGCCGCCCTTGCCGATGATCCCCCGGACGCCATAGGTCTCCAGCACGTCGGCCTGGTAGGGCTCCTCCCGGGCGCTGGTGGTCGGGCCCGCGGCGACGAAGGTCCAGCGGCCCTCCTCGTCCTGCTTCACGACGGGGCCGCAGTGGTAGACCACCGCGTCCCGGAGGATGGGCTCCAGCCATTCCGGCTTGTGCTCCACCATGTACTTGTGCCCCAGGTCCCGGCTCAGGACCACCCGGCCGGAGAGCAGGACCTCGTCGCCCACCCGGAGGGACCGGATGGCCGCTTCGGCCAGGGGCGTCGCGAGTCTGATCATCGTCATGCCGGCACCTACTCGAAGACCGCGGTCCCATCCGCGCCGATCCGCAGGGTCGTCCGCCTGGAGGACCAGCACATGTAGCTGATGCTCACGAAGAAGCTGGCCGGATGCCGCCACAGCTCGCCGAGGTGGACCGCCAGGACGGTGGTCCTGCCGCCGTAGCCCATGGGGCCGATCCCCAGGGTGTTCAGCTCCGCCCGCAGGCGGGTCTCCATCGCGGCCAGGCCGGGATCCGGATTGGCGCTGTCCACCCTGCGCAGCAGGAGTTCCTTGCTGTGCTCGAGGCCCACGACCCGGTCTCCGCCGATGCAGACGCCCAGGATCCCCGGCGCGCAGCCCTGCCCCTGGGCCCGGACGACCGCATCGACGACGCAGCGGCGCACCCCCTCCAGGTCGCGGCCCGCGCGGAGCGCGGCGTCGGGCAGGCGGTACTGGGCGCCCACGTTCTCGCTCCCGCCCCCCTTGAGCAGGATGGAGGCCTCCACCTCGGGGCGGTCCCACTCCTCGAAGTGGATCACCGGGTGGGATCCTCCGGCGGGATCCAGGTTGTCGCCCGGATTCCGGCCGCTGAGGGCCGCCACGCAGTTGGGCCGCAGCCAGCTCCGGGCCGTGGCCTCGGCCACGGCCTCGCGGAGCTGCGACGTCAGGGCCCGCTGGCTCGCGCCATAGGGGTGCCGGACCCAGCAGAGCACGGTGCCCGTGTCCTGGCAGAGGGGCGTCACCCGAGCGTCCGCCAGGACGACGTTCTCAAGCATGGTGTCCAGCGTGTGGGCGGCCCGGCTGCCCGGCTCCTCCGCGTCGCGGCCCCGCACGAGCGCCTCGACGACATCCTGGGGGAGGCGGCTGGTGGTGCGCCGGATCAGCTCCAGGAGGGCGGGGCGCAGGTCCAGGGCGCGCAGGTCCGACAGGTCCGCCTTCCAGCCGGGGGCCAGGATGGATCGGGACGCGACGACCTCGGGGGAGGTGAGGGCCGGGAAGGGGCTGGGGGACATGAAGACCTCCGTCGGGCGGACGCGCCGGTGGGTCAGTTCCGGGGGGGGCGCACGTCCCGGAGGGTGGCGGCGAGGACGTCGTCGAGCATGCTCTGGGGCGGCATCTTGATCTTCTCCCGCTCCATGAGCAGCTGGACCATCTCCCGGTTCTCCTTGATGTCCCGGTCGGCCTTCTGGAAGACCTCCCCGGGGGACATCCCGTGCCTGGCCACGCCGTCGAGGATGGCCTGCGCTGCGACGTCGGCGGCCTCCCGGGGGAAGACTTCCACGTCGTCCATGGTGGGCATGATGTGCTCGGGATCCAGCCCCCGCTTCTGCTGCATGTCCGCCAGGGAGTGGGCGGCGGCGATCGCCATCCGGTCCGTCACTCGGGAGGCGTGGACCAGCAGGCAGCCCTTGAGCAGGCCGGGGAAGCACATGGAGTTGTTCACCTGGTTCGGGAAGTCGCTGCGGCCGGTCGCGACGATGAACGCCCCCGCCTCCTTGGCCTCGTGCGGATAGATCTCGGGCACCGGATTGGCGCACGCGAAGACGATGGCCTTGTCCGCCATGGCGCGGATCCACTCCGGCTGGACCACGCCGGGGCCCGGCTTCGAGAGCGCGCAGAGGATGTCGGCGCCCTTGCAGGCCTCGAGGACGTCGTCGATCCTGTCCGGGTTGGTGGTGCGGCAGATCTCCCACTGGCGGTAGAAGCGGAGGTCCCGGCGGAGGTCGTCCCGGCCCGCGTGGAGGGCGCCGTGGACGTCGAAGGCGACGACGTTCCTCGGGTCGAGCCCCTCGGCCAGCATGAGCCGGATGATGGTCGCGTTGGCCGAGCCGGCCCCGAAGAAGACCACCTTGGCCTTCTTCCAGTCCTTCCCGGCCAGCTTGATCGCGTTGATCATGCCCGCGAGGGTGACGCAGGCCGTGCCCTGGGCGTCGTCGTGCCAGACGGGGATCCCGCAGTCCTGCAGCTCGTCGAGCACCTTGAAGCAGTTGGGCTGGGAGATGTCCTCCAGGTTCACCGCACCGAAGGACGGCGTGGCCATGCGCACGAAGTCGATGATCTTCTGCGGGTCGTGCTCGTGCCTGCCCATGGCCTGGAAGTCGAAGCCGGCCTTGTGGCAGCCCGGTTCGGTGTGGCTGTTGATGCAGAGCGCCATCGCGTCGATCCCGCCGAGGTAGTACATCAGGAAGGCCTTGCCCTCCATGACCCCCAGGCCCCCGCTCGGAGTGCAGTCCCCGTCCCCGAGCACCCGGGTGGAGTCGGAGACCACGGCCACGAGATTGCTGCGGTTGGAGAGCTGGAAGGAACGGAGATTGTCATCCCGGATGGCGGTCGAGATGGCCGAGACCCCCGGCGTGTAGTAGACGCCGAACCAGCCGAAGTCGTAGATCCCGGCCTTCGGGATCGTCATCATCTTCCCGCCGTAGAACTCGTGCGCCGCCAGCGCAAGCCGCTTCAGGAAGAGGGTCTGGGCCTCGGCGACCTCGGAGGGCGTGAAGTCCTCGGGGAAGAGACTCCGGAGGTTCCTGAGGTCGAGGTAGGAGGGGAAGTTCATGAAAATGCTCCTGGATGGGGTGCCTCGTCCGCTCGCCGATTGGGAGGAGGAGGGCGGGTCAGCCGACCTTCTTCCGGGCGTCCACGGCGTACTTGATCGCGAAGGATCTGGAATGGTTGAGATCGGCTTCCAGGCATTCCATGGCTTCGGGGACCATGCGCTTGCAGAAAAGGTCCGCGAGCATCCTGTGCTTCTCGATCTCCTTGGGGAGGTCGTCGCTGCTCTTGTCGATCATCGCGATCACGATTTCCAGGTCCCGCATCAGGTTGGCTTCCGTCTGCGCGAGCCGCTCGCTCCCCACGAGCCTGACCATGGCGGCGTGGAACTCCACGTGGGCCGCGGCCGCTCCGGAAGCCTCGCCCTTCAAGGCCACGTCCCGGTAGGCCTCGAAGGCCTTGGCGAGAGCCTGGAGCGCCTCCTCCGGACAGTAGGCCGCCGCCCGCGCGGCGGCGCGCTCCAGCACCAGGCGGGCCGTGAAGATGTCCTCGATCTCCGCGACCGTGAGATGGCGGACCGCCAGGATCCGGTTCGGCATGCGGACCACGTAGCCGTCCGTGGCCAGGACCCGCAGCGCCTCGCGGATGGTGCTGCGGGCGACGCCGAGGCTCTTCGAAAGAGAGACTTCGCGCAGGGTGTTGCCGGGCGGCAGGTCACCGTCGAACATCGCCTTGCGGAGCACCGCGACAACCTTGTCCACGGTCGTTGACCTGTCTATCTTCGCGATATTCAATGTCTCATCTTCCTCTCCCTAATGATACGGTCGGGTGGAAATCAGACAAGCCGATGGTATTCCGTCGGGCAGTCTCTCCCATCCCCTTTCGCCGGGCTTGTCACCTGTCCTGGCCGCCCTGGTGGATGACGCGCCCCTGGGAGATGACGTAGCGCACGAGCGGCGCCCCGATCCGAACGCCGATCTCGTTGGGGTGGGCGCAGTCCAGGATGGTCAGGTCGCCCCGCTTGCCGAGATCGAGGGAGCCGCGGTCATGGTTCTTCCTGAGGACGTAGGCGGCGTTCAGCGTGGCCCCCACGAGGGCCTCCGCGGGGGTCATGCGGAACCAGGAACTGGCCAGGGAGACCGAGAGCGCCAGGGAGGTCGCGTGGAACGAGGAGCAGTAGTCCGTGGCGATGGCCACCGGGACGTTGTTCTGGATGAACAGGCGGGCGTTCGCCCGCTGCGGGTCCAGGTAGAACTGCTCCGCGATGGGCAGGAGCACCGCCAGGGTGTCCGTGGCGCCCACGGCCCGGATCTCCGCGTCGGGGGTGTAGGTCAGGTGGTCCGCGGCCACCGCGCCGCCCTCCACGGCGGTCCGCCAGCCCTGCGAGGGGGAGGAGGCGTCCGCGTGGACGCGGGCGGGCAGGCCCATCCGCCGCGAGGCGGCGAGCAGATCCTTCGCGATCGGAGCCGGGAAATCCCCCTCCTCGCAGGAGAGATCCTGGAACTCCGCGATGCCCTGCCGGATCACGGCGGGCAGCATCTCGTCCCGGACGGACCTGGCGTAGACCTCGGGCGTGGTGCCGTCGTGGGGGGCGATGTGGGCGCCCAGGAAGGTGTAGACGAGATCCATCTCCGTGGTGGCGGCGGATTCGCGGAGCAGCTTCAGGAGGCGGAGCTCCTGTGCCAGGTTCTGGCCATAGCCGGACTTCACTTCCAGGGTCGTGACGCCCCCGGCCAGGATCGCCTCGTAGCCCCGCGCGGCCTGCTCGACCAGGGCCCGGTCCTCGGCCTCCCGCGTGGCCAGGATGGTGGACCAGATGCCCCCGCCCTCGGCCCGGATCTCGCGGGAGGTCGCGCCCTGGAGCTTGCGGACGTATTCCCAGTGGCGGACCCCGGCGAAGATGGGGTGGCTGTGGCATTCGACCAGGCCGGGAAGGACGGAGAGACCCGTCGCATCGAGCCGGGGCACGTCGTCGCTGAACCGCTTCACGACTTCCTCGGTGGCACCCGCGGCGACGATGCGCCCGTCGCGGATCGCCAGGGCCCCGTCGGGCACGAGGTCGAGTTCGCCCTGCTGGTCCCCCCGGCGGGGTACGCCGTGGTCCAGGATCCTGGCGAGATGGGATGCGTGGAGGATGTTCAGGTTCGAAGACATCGGAGTTCCAATCGACGAGAGCGAAGGGTCCGGGGGACCGCTTCGGGAAGACGCAGGATTTCCCTGGGGCCGCGGCGCGAGGATGCTGGCTCAGATCATTTCGCAGAGGACGCGGGCGGTGAGGGTCGCGGCGGACAGGGCCGGAAGGCCGGCGGAACGGCTGACGGCGGTCCGGTGCTGCTCGGTGAATCCCATGCAGTCGAGGTAGAGCACCTGGGCGCCCTGTTCCGCGAGGCGCCGGCCGGCCGACACCGCGGCCTCGACGGGTTCGTAGGGGGATGCGGCGGCGCAGATCAGGCGGGGCGCGTAGGGCGCCCACTGGGCGGGCGCGTCGTCCAGGTCGGAGGCGGGGCCGATGAGCCCCAGCAGGCGGTACTGCGCCACGGCATGGATGGCGCCCCGCAGGATGTGGATGGGCTGGATGAGCCTGGGACATGCGGCCGCCAGGGCCGGGTAGTCTCCCGAGCACAGGAGCAGGAGGCTGTCGCATCGCTCGGACAGCCTTTCCGCCGCGGCGATCAGGCGGGGGAGGAGCGCTTCCCTGGAGAGTTCGATCGAGGCTCCGGACCGCAGGCGCGTTTCGATCACCGCTTCCCCCTTCCGGGCTTCCAGGACTCCCCGTTCGCGGACGGAGAGGCCGTCCAGCCCCCCGGCCTCCAGGAACTGGACGGACGGCCCCAGGAACGCTCCGAGGGTGGGGGTGATGTCCTCGCGCGGCGTTTCACCGAGCGCCAGCAGGCCTAGCTTCTTCGCGGCCGGATTCAAGGGAGGGTCCTCCATGGGGCCTCCTCCCGGCGCGCGCCCCCTGTCCGGAGCGGCGCGCGCCGGGATCGGGCGGGTCCTGCTACTTGCCGTTGTTGACGACGGGTTCGGTGGCGCAGCTGGTGACTTCCCACTTGGCCAGGATCTTCTTGTAGGTCCCGTTCTTGACGAGCTCCTTCATGGCCGCGAGCACGGCGTCGCGCAGCTCGGTGTTGTCCTTCTTGAAGCAGATGCCGTAGGGATCGGGGGCGAGGATGGGGCCGACGGCGACGAACTGGCCGGGATTCTGCCGGGAGAGCCAGCCCAGGACTTCGGGGCTGATCGCGGAGAACTGGGCCCGCCCCTGGACGATCTGCAGGCGGGCGCTGGCCTCGGAATCCACGGGGAGGATGCTGATCCCCGGCTTGCCCTTGGCCACCAGGTTGTCCTCGCTCCACTTCTTCATGGTGGTGTGGTAGTCCGTGGCGGCGGAGATCGCCATCGTCTTGCCGCTGAGGTCCTCGAGGCTCTTGAGGATCTTCGCGTTGGCCTTGTTCGTGTAGACCTGGGTCCCGGACGTGAAGTAGTCGACGAAGTCGAAGGTCTTGCGGCGGACCTCGGAATCCGAGATGGCCGAGAGCACGAAGTCCACCCGGCCCGTCGTCACGGAGGGCAGGAGCTGGTCGAACTTCTGGTCATCGAACACGACCTTCACGCCGAGGGTCCTGCCGATGGCCTGGCAGATCTCGACGTCGACGCCGACCAGTTCCTCGGAGCCCGGGTTCTTGAACTCCATCGGGGGGAAGATGCCGTTGATGCCGACCGTGATCTGCTTCTTGGCCTTGATGGCCGCGGGCAGCTTGATGGCGGGCGCCGCCTGGGCGCAGAGGGAGGCGAGAAGCGCAAGGCAGCCCAGACGGGCGATTGCGGTGACAGGATTGCGACCCAGAATCTTCATTGTCTCTCCTGGAAAAGCCGGGCTACGGGGCCCGGAAGATGAAGGGGTATTCCGGATTTCAGTGGGAGCCGGTCCGAGGGTTCGGGACCTTCGACAGGAATGCCTTCGTGCGCTCGTGCTGAGGGTTGTCCAGCACCGCCTCGGGGGAACCGGACTCCACGACCACCCCGCCGTCGATGAAGACGACCCGGTTGGCCACGTCCCGCGCGAATCCGATCTCGTGCGTGACGACGAGCATGGTCATGCCCGTGCGGGCGAGATCCTGCATGACGGCGAGCACGTCCCCGACCAGTTCGGGATCCAGGGCGCTGGTCGGCTCGTCGAAGAGCATGAGCTTGGGTTCCATGGCCAGCGCCCGGGCGATGGCGACGCGCTGCTGCTGGCCGCCAGACATCTGGCGCGGGTAGGCGTCCTCCTTGTGCGCCAGCCCCACCTGGCGCAGTAGCCGGCGGGAACGCTCGACGGCGACGTCCTTCGCCTCCTTCTTGACCCTCACGGGGCCCTCGATGAGGTTCTCGAGCACCGTCATGTGGGGGAACAGGTTGAAGTGCTGGAAGACCATGCCCATCTTGGTCCGGGCCGCGCAGATCTCCCGGTCCTTCAGTTCGTAGAGCCGGCCGTTGGACAGGCGGCTGCCGACCAGTTCGCCGTCCACGTAGATCCGGCCGCGGTCGGTGTGTTCGAGGTGGTTGATGCAGCGCAGGAAGGTGCTCTTCCCGGAGCCGGACGGTCCCAGGATGCACATGACCTCGCCGGGGGCCACTTCGAGATTGATGCCCTTGAGGACCGCGTTCCGGCCGAAGGCCTTGTGCACGTTCTGGGCGAGCAGGATGGGAGCCGTTTCGCGGGTCATCGGCCAACTCCTTTCGGGGCCTTCCCGTCGGAAGGCTTCGTCCCCCGCCGGCCCATCGAGAGGTTGCGCCACAGCCGTTCGAGGAAGGCGGGGGGCTCCCCGTGGCTCTGGCCGCGGGCGAAGCGCTTCTCCACGCGCGCCTGGATCAGCGTGAAGAGGGTGACGATGATCATGTACCAGCCCGCCGCCACGAAGAGGAGCTCGATGACCTTCCCGTTCACGAAGTAGATGAGCTGGCCACGGTGCAGCAGCTCCGTGAAGGCGATGGTGCTCGCCATGGAGGAGGTCTTCAGGAGCCCGATGAACTCGTTGCCGATGGGGGGGACGATCACCCGCATGGCCTGCGGAAGGACGATCCTGCGCATGGCCATGAGCCGGGTCATGCCGATGGAGGAGGCCGCCTCCATCTGCCCGCGGTCCACGGACAGGATGCCGCCGCGGACGATCTCGGTCATGTAGGCGCCCTCGTTGATGCCAAGGCCGAGCAGGGCGGCCAGGAACGGCGTCATGACGTCCACCATCCGCCCGTGGTAGAAGCCCAGGTTGACGGTCGGGAAGACGAGGGCCAGGTTGAACCAGATCAGGAGCTGGAGGTAGACCGGGGTCCCCCGGAACAGCCAGATGTAGACGTCGGCGACGATGCTCGTGACCGGGTTCTTGGACAGCCGCATGACGGCGAACATGACGCCCAGGGCCAGGCCCATCACGATCGAGAGGATGGTGATGAGCAGCGTGTTCCCGAGGCCCTTGAGGAGGACGGGGGCGAAGAAGTACTGGCCCACCACCGGCCAGTCGATCTCGCCCTCGGCGAAGGCCTTGACCACGAGCGCGAGGAGGATCACCGCGATCGTGCCGGACAGCCAGCGTCCGTAGTGACGCAGCGGAATGATCTTGTCGGTGTCTTCGTTCATTGCGGCGTCCTATCGAGAAGGGGCTTCCGCGATCCCGTTGACCTTGGCTTCGGCCCAGGACGAGAAACCCTGCATCCTGCTTTCAAGGGACAAGAGCTGCTCGAGCACCCGCTCCGGGGACGTCGCGCCCAGGCCGCACCGGGCGCGCAGCGCTTCCCGGACGTCCAGCACGGTCCGGACCTGCGGAGTCAGGAGGGGGTCGATCCCGGCCAGCTCGGCGTCCGTGAGGCCGTCCAGCTCGACGCCCTTCGTCTCGCAGCACTGCACCAGGCGCCCCACGATCTCGTGGGCGCTCCGGAAGGGGACGCCCTGGCGGGCCAGCCAGTCGGCGACATCGGTGGCCAGGGTGAAGCCGTCGGTGGCCTCCTTCGCCATCACCTCGCGGTTCACGCGCATGGTGGCGATCATCCCCGTCATGGCCGGGAGGTGCAGCATCATCATGTCGATCGTGTCGAAGGCCTCGTGCTTGTCGTACGAAAGGTCCCGGTTGTACGTCAGGGGCAGGCCCTTGAGCTGGACGAGCACCGAGACCAGGTTGCCGATGAAGATGCCCGCGGCTCCCCGGGTGAGCTCCGCGATGTCCGAGTTCTTCTTCTGGGGCATGATGGAGCTGCCGGTGCAGTAGCCGTCGTCGAGCTCCACCCAGCGGAACTGGCGGGAGGTCCACAGGCAGACCTCCTCGCAGAGGCGGGAGAGGTGGACGCCGGCGAGGGCGCAGACGAAGAGCAGCTCGGCGACGTGGTCGCGGTCCCCGACCGCGTCCATGGAATTGGCGCAGGGGCCGAAGAAGCCCAGTTCCCGGGCCGACAGTTCCGGATGGACGGCGATGGTCGAGCCCGCCAGGGCGGCGGAGCCCAGGGGGCTGAAGGCAGCACGGCGGTCCCAGTCCTGCAGGCGGTCCAGGTCCCGGGCGAGGGCCTGGGCATGGGCGGCGAGCTGGTGCCCGAAGCTGATCGGCTGCGCCGGCTGGAGGTGCGTGAAGCCCGGCGCAAGGGTGTCGAGGTTGTCGCGGGCCTGGTCGACGAGCGCGCGCTGGAGCTTGATCAGTTCCACGCCGAGGCCGCGGGCGGCGTCCCTCAGGTAGAGGCGGAGGTCCGTGACCGCCTGGTCGTTGCGGGAACGGCCGGCCCGGAGCTTCCCGCCCAGGGTCCCCAGCTTCTCGAGCAGGCCCCGTTCCAGGGTCGTGTGGACGTCCTCGTCCTGGTCGTTGGGCGCGAACGCGCCGTTCCTGACCTCGGCGTCCAACTCGTCGACCGCCTTCAGGATCTCCTCCAGTTCGGTCTCGGTCAGCACGCCGGCCCGCCGCAGCTCCCTGGCATGTGCCCGGGAACCGGCCAGGTCGTAGATCGCCTGGCGCCACTCGGGCTTGGCCGTGATGTCCAGGCGCATCAACTCCGGCGACGGGCCGCTCTTGAATCGCCCTCCCCACAATCGAGTCGCTTCGTGGCTCAAGTCATCCTCCATATCGGGCAAAG
>DAOPZL010000035.1:18314-33035 GCA_035353395.1 Holophaga sp. | reverse complement strand
CCGCCTCTGCTCAGCGCCGGAGTCTCAGGGTGTCGCCGTAGATCGCCTCCTGGCACTCGGGGCAGATGCCGTGCGAGAACTTGGCTTCGGAGTGATCCCGGATGTACGACTCCAGCTGGTGCCACGAACCCTCGTCGTCCCGGATCTTCTTGCAGGCGGCGCAGATGGGGATGATGCCGTGGAGGTGCTTCAGCTGCGCCTGGGCGTTCAGCATGGCCGCGTGCTTGATCCTGAGGGACTGCTCGGAATCTGCGACCCTCCGGTAGAGCCTGGAATTCTCGATCGCGATGGCAAGGTACGCCCCGACGGCCCGGAGGATCTCGACGGAGTTCCTGTCGTAGGCGCGGCGCCGAGGGCTCTGGATCGTCAGCAGACCGATGACCTTGTCCCCCAGGAAGAGCGGCACGAAGACGAGGGACTTCTCGTCGGACCCGTAGGCGGTCTCCGGAAGGGCCGTCGCGTACTGGCCGTATTCGGCCTCGACGTCGCCGATGAGGATCTCCCTGCGGTTCCTGACGCACCAGCCGCCGAAGGAGTCGGCGCCGAGGGGGTCCTGGAGAGGCGCCTTGCGCTCCCCATGCACCATGATCAGCCGGAAGTCGAGGACGGCCTTGTCCTCGTCGACCACGGCGATGGCCAGGGAGGGGGCGTCCATGATCCCGTTGATCGCGCCGTAGACGGACTCTAGCGAGGCGTCCAGGTCCAGGCTGGCTGTGATCCTTCGCCCGACCACGCCGATCGAGGAGACCTGCCTGTACAGCTGCTCGAAGTGCCGGATTTCCCTTCTGGTGCGTTCGTCGCGCAGGGCCTCGACGCGGCACGCTGCCTGCCGGCTCTTCAAGGCGTCCCGAAGCTGGTGATGACGGACCAGGGCCCCGAGGGCGGCCGCGTGCTCCCCGCAGGCCTGCCAAGCCGTGAAGGCCACTTTCTCCGCATCCGCTTCCAGCCTGGGGACGCCGAGTTCCCGCGCGACGGCGATCGCGGCCTCGACATTCGGGATGGCTTCCCGGGGGAGGTTCCGCGCCAGCAGCAGATGGGCGCGGACGAGCCTGAACCGGGCGCCGTGGAGACGCTCTCCGGACCCCTGCGCATCCTCGAGGCCCGCGGCCACGAGCCGCTCGACTTCATCGATGCGTCCGCACTCGGCGTAGAACTCCGCGAGAGCTTCCTTGGAATCCAGGGCGATGTGGGGCACGTCCCCGGCGGTCTCGATCGCCTCGATGTATTCCCGCTCGGCCTCGCCGGCCCTGCCCAGGGCGCGGTACACACGGCCCGCCGTGTGGTGGAAGTGCGGGATGTTGCCGGCGGCGATGGCGCAGTCCCGCGAGCAGCGGTCGAGGGTCCTGAGCGCTTCCAGGGGCTCCTCGAGTTCCAGGAGGCACTCGGCCAGGTTCATGAGTGCGGCCCCCGCGGACTCCTTCCGGCCGGCGGCCCCGGCCGCCTCGGCTGAGGCCCGGTACTCGTCGATGGCCAGGTCGTAGACGCCCAGGTACTCGTGGAGGACGCCGAGGGCGTTGAGGCAGCGCGAAAGGCCTTCGCCTTCGTCCAGGGCCTCGAATGCCGCCTTCGCGGTCTCGATGGCCGGCAGCGCGTTCCTGAAATCATCGGCGTCGATGAACGACCAGCCCAGGTGGAAGCGCAGCCAGGCGCTCCGCCGGACATCCCCGGCGGCCACGGCCTCCGGCAGGAGCCTCTCGACGAGCGACCGGGCGAGCTCCGGGGCCCGCCGGCTCCCGTCCTCGAGCCATGCCAGGGCCATTTCCACACGCTCCGTGGAATCCGCAGCCCCTGCCAGGAGGGACCCGATGGCCTGGTTCGGCCCGGTGCCTGCGCCAGTTCCCTGCATTTCCCCGTGTACCGTTGAAGATTTGCAAGTGTATCCGGGTTTCCGGGCGATCCCGACAGGAAAATCGGCGAGGACGCCGCTTGGACGCTCCGCAGGCGGGGACGAGGATCCCGGAGGTCGAAAAGCGGTGCCCCTACGACGGGGCCCGACCCTCCGCCGGCAGGATGGCAAAGGGGCTGGACCGCGGCGCCGCGGGCGGGAAATGCGGGAAAGTCACGCCTGGGGATCCCGTGCAGGCAGGTCCACGGCCTTCATGGGCGCGGTGTTCACCTTCAGCTGCAGGACCTCGGGGCGGGCATAGTGCCCGGTGACGTCCAGGTCGAACTTGGCCCGGGCGATCTGCCCGAAGTCCAGGTCCGCCGTCAGGATCGTCTCCTCGCCGAAGCAGGGACCGGCGAGCACCTGTCCGAAGGGATCGACGATGGTGCTGCCGCCCCGGATGAGGACGGTGCCGGGCTCGCTGCCCTGGATGGGATCGTAGTCCTCCGGGCAGTCCGAGCGCAGCAGGAACTGGCTCGCGCTGAGCACGAAGCAGCGGCCTTCCATGGCGATGTGGCGCAGGGTCGGGAGCCAGGTCTCCCGGTCGTCCACGGTGGGCGCGCAGTAGATCTGGAGATCCTGCGCGTAGAGGGCGGCACGCAGGAGGGGCATGTAGTTCTCCCAGCAGATGGCCGCCCCGGCGCGGCCCGCTGCGGTCTGCACCACGGGCAGGGTCGAGCCGTCCCCGAAGCCCCAGATCACGCGCTCCGCCGCGGTGGGCATGAGCTTCCGGTGCTTCCCGAGGAGCCTTCCGTCGCCGCCGACGAACAGGACGCTGCAGTAGAGCGTGCCCCCCTCCCGCTCGATGACGCCGACAGCGAGGGACATGTCCGCGGACCTGGCCAGCTCGCACAGGACATCCGTCTCGGGGCCCGGAACCTCGACCGCGGATTCGAAGTAGCGCCGGAACCACTCCCGGCCTTCTGACGACCGCGAACCGATCCGGACGCCGAAATCGATGCCCTTCGGGTAGCCGCCCAGGAAGGCTTCCGGGAAGAGGGCGAACCTGGCGCCCCGGCCGGCGGCTTCGGCGACGAACTCCCGCAGCTTGGCGAGCGTCCTCGGCGTGTCGAACAGGATCGAGCCGGCTTGGATCACGGCCACGCGGGTTCCAGCGGATGTCATGGCATGCCTCGGGAGGAAGCGCCCGGACGCCGGCACGGGAGGGCCCGCACGCCGGAAGCGCAGGCCCATTATCACCCGGGGCCGAGGCCGCGCGCACCCCGTTTCCGGACCGGGGGGCGCGTGCGGCTGAACATCACAGAGGGCGACGTGCTCCCTGGGCCGGGCTCACTGCCAGGCGCTGAAGTCCGCCACCCGAAGGAAGGTCCTGCGGAGGCGGTGCAGGAGGGAAAGCCGCGCCCCGCGCAGGGAGGGATCCTCGCACTTGACCATGACGGCCGTGAAGAAGTCCTCCAGGGGCCCGGAGAGCTCCGCCAGGCCCGCCAGGAGCGCGGCGTGGTCGGTGGAGGCCTCGAGGCGGGACAGGTGCTCGGCCAGGACCTTCTCCTCGGCTTCCTGCAGCTTCGCGGCGTCCAGGTCGTCGGAGGGCACCTCGTCCTTGAGGATGTTGGCGATGCGCTTGGCGCTCTGGCCGAGGCTGGCGAACCGCGCGTCCTCCGCGAAGGCGGACAGGGCCTCGCAGCGGCCCCTGAGGTCCGCCAGGTCGGCCCAGCCGACGGGCAGGGCGGAACGCCTCACGGCGCCCGCGTAGCCGGCCACCTCGAGCTGGTAGGACACCCGGTCCCGGAAGAAGGACTCCAGGGCTTCCAGGGTGTCGGATTCGGGCCTCGAGGCGCGTTCGCCCAGGGGCTTGAGGGCCATGCGGCAGAGTTCCAGGGGGCCGACGGCGGACCAGCCCTTCTCCCAGAGGATCCGGACGATGCCCGCGCCGGCCCGGCGCAGGGCCAGAGGATCCTTGGAACCGCTCGGGATCTGCCCGATGGCGAAGCAGCCCACCAGGGTGTCCAGCTTGTCGGCCAGGGCCAGCACGCCGCCGAGGTCCGTGCCCGGGATCGGCGCTTCCGCGGCGATGGGCTGGTACTGCTCCTTCACGGCCTTCCAGACGGGATCCGGCGCGTGCTCGCGGCGCAGGTACTCCCCGCCCATGATGCCCTGCAGTTCGGGAAATTCGCCCACCATCAGGGTGCGCAGGTCGCACTTGGAGGCGCGGGCCGCCGAGAGGGCCTGCTCCGCGTCGAGCCCCAGCCGTCCGGCCAGCTCCGAGGCGATCGCCGCGATGCGAGCGGTCTTCTCGGCGTAGCTGCCCAGCTCCCGGTGGAAGGTGAGATGGGAGAGAGAGTCCAGCCGGTCCATCAAGGGGGTCCGGAGATCCTCCTCGAAGAAGAACCGGGCGTCGTACAGCCGGGCCTTCAGCACCCACTCGTTGCCGCTCTTGATGAAGCCCTCGGGATCGTCGGGCCGGTTGGCCGCCGCCAGGAAGTAGGGCAGCAGCTCGCCCCGCTCGTCCTCGATGCAGAACGACTTCTGGTGCTCCTTGAGGGACGTGACCAGCACTTCCTTGGGCAGGGCCATGAACTCGGCGGGGAACTGGCCCCGGACCACGCTCGGGTATTCCACGATCTCCGCGAGGGTGTCCAGGAGCGCCTCGTCCTCGACCACCCGGCCGCCCACCTCCGCGGCGAGGGCCTTCATCTGCGCGGCGATCGCAGCCCGGCGCCGGTCGAAGGACACCAGGATGCCCGCCTTCTCCAGCTCCGGCTCGTAGGCGTCGATGGCCGGAATGGCGACCGGCTCCGGGTGCTTCATGTGGTGGAGCCGGTGGCCCCAGGTGGAGCTGGAGGCCTTCACGCCGTCCAGTTCGAAGGGCACGACGTCGGCGCCGAAGAGGCAGAGGATGTTGCGGATGGGCCGGACGAAGGTGAACTCGCTGGTGCCCCAGCGCATGGCCTTCGGCACGTGCAGGCCGGAGACGAGCCGGGGCAGGGCCTCGGCAAGCAGATCCAGGGTCGGGCGGCCCTGCTTCGTGAGGGTGACCACGGCGCAGGGCTCCTTCTTCCCCGCCGGCTGCTCGAACCGGATCGCGGCGAAGTCGATGCCCCATTTCTCGGCGAACTTCCGTCCCGTCTGGGTGGGCTCGCCCTTGTCGTCCAGGCACATGCGCTGGGGGGGACCCACCTGGGTCTCGACCTGGTCGGGCTGGGCCGCCAGGAGGCCCTCGACCTTCCAGGCGAGCTTCCTGGGGGAATAGGAGGACGACAGGCGCCCGCCGCCGGGAAGCACCTGGTTCTGCCCGGCGAAGTCCAGGAAGGCCTTCTCGAAGTCGGCGACCAGGGGCTTGAGGAACCGGGCGGGGATCTCCTCGCAGTGCAGTTCCAGCAGGAGGGTCTTCGTCTCGCTCATCGTGCCACCTCCGCCTTCTCCTCCTGGGAGAGCTTCGCCGCCTCGTTCGCGAGGTAGGCCTTGCCGCAGGCGCAGGCCAGGTCGCGCACGCGCTTGATGATGCCGGGGCGCTCCGTGGTACTGACGGCGCCGCGGGCGTCCAGCACGTTGAAGGCGTGGCTCATCTTGAGGGCCTGCTCATAGGCCGACAGGTAGTGTCCGAATTCGCTCACCAGGCGCCAGCCCTCCTTCTCGAAATCGTTGAACAGGCGCCAGTGGAACTCCAGGTCCGCGTGCTCGAAGCTGTAGGCGCTGAGCTCGAACTCCTCCCGCTGCCTGACCTCCCCGTACTTGATGGGGAAGACGCCCTGGTCCGTCTTCACTTCGCCCCAGGTGAGGTCGAAGATGTTGTCGATCCCCGTGAGGAACATGCAGATGCGCTCGATGCCGTAGGTCAGCTCGGCGGTGACCGGCCGGCAGTCGACGCCCGCGACCTGCTGGAAGTAGGTGAACTGGGTGATCTCCATGCCGTCCAGGACCACCTGCCAGCCCACGCCCCAGGCGCCGAGGGTCGGGGATTCCCAGTTGTCCTCCTCGAAGCGCAGGTCGTGCTTGGAGAGGTCGATGCCCATGGCCTCCAGGGAGGCGATGTACATGTCCTGCACGGCGGCGGGAGAGGGCTTGAGGATCACCTGGAACTGGTGGTGCTTGTAGAGGCGGAAGGGGTTCTCGCCGTAGCGGCCGTCGCCGGGCCGCCGCGAGGGCTCCACGTAGCCGACGTTCCAGGGCTTCGTGCCCAGGGCGCCGAAGAAGGTGAGCGGGTTCATGGTGCCCGCGCCCTTCTCCACGTCGTAGGGCTGGCCCACCAGGCAGCCCCGGTCGGCCCAGTAGCGTTGCAGTCGGAGGATGAGTTCCTGTACGTGCATGATCGCTCGCAGCAAAACCAATAGTTTAGCGGCTTCCGGATCTCCTGGCGAGCGCCTGGAACCGCCGGGAGGGAAGAAATCGGCGCGCATGTTTCCGCTTGACCCGAAATCGATGTGCTGGCGAAAATACAACGCGATGTATGGAAAAAAATACATCAGACTTGGTTCATGTTTTCAATGCAATGCAACTTTTTATTCGTTTTCTCAAGGATCCTCCATGAAAACCGAAACCGGCGGCCGGCGAACAGGGCCCGCCCAGCTCATCTTCCTGGCCTCGATGGTGGCCCTGGACTTCGCCTTCGGCATGGTCGCCAAGCCCCTGATGCACGCTTCCGGCCTGGGCACCTTCGTCAAGGTCGAGATGGTGGTTCCCGCGATGCTCTGGGCTCTTTCCCGATTGACCTTGGACCGGTTCGGCACGAGCTTGGCCTACCAGCTGGCCTGGGGGCTCCTCGCGACCGTCCTCATGCCCCTCGCCGTCCTGCCGGGTCCCCTGAAACTCGTTCCCCTCCTGATCCAGGGGCTCTTCTTCGACGCGATCTACAGCGGCTTCCGCCGATGGGAGGGCGGGCGTGTCTACCTCGCGGCGGGGGTCTCCGCCGTCATCGGGAGCGCCTGCCAGGCCGGGATGCAGCTCTACATGGGGCTTCCCTGGGCCAAGGCCACCCAGGCCCTCCTGGGATTCCGGACGCTCACCTCGCTCGCCGTGCACCTCGCGGGCGCCGCGCTGGCCCTGGCCGTCTGGCGGCGGGTGCGGGGACTCCAGGGGCTCCGGCTCCTGAGGGTCGGGCCCGGCGGGGAGGCGAGATGAACCTCCAGCCGGCGGAGCTCGCGGGACATTTGTCGGAGGCGGAGGCCTTCCACGGCCACATGTGCGGGGGGATCGTCCTCGGGGTGCGGATGGCCCTGCTCGGCCTCGCGCGGACGGGCATCCGGGACCCCAAGGGCAGGGACCGGAAGCGCCTCCTGGTTTTCGTGGAGATCGACCGTTGCGCCACGGACGCCATCACCTCCGTCACGGGTTGCCGCCCCGGGAAACGGACCATGAAGATCAAGGACTACGGCAAGATGGCCGCCACCTTCCTGGATCTCGAGACCGGAAAGGCCGTGCGCGTCTCCGCGAAGGACAGGCCGCGGCTCGAGGACCCTGGCGCCGAAATGAAGGTCCTGCGGGAGCTCCCGGACGAGGAACTCTTCCTGGTCCAGGAGGGGCAGGTCCGCCTCGGCCCCGGGGACCTGCCGGGCAGGCCCGTCCGCAGCGTCCTCTGCGCGCGCTGCGGCGAATCCGTGCTGGACATGCGGGATGTCCCGGTGGACGGGAGGATCCTCTGCCGGCCCTGCGCCGAGGGCGGGGACTACTTCGTCCCGGCGGAGGCGCGACCATGAGCCTGACTCCGGATCGGACCCTCGACTGGAACGAGCTCTGGCGGGAGGCGGCCGCCCGGAGATGGCCCGACCTGCGCGAGCGCGCCAAGTACTGGGACAAGCGGGCGCC
The DNA here is from genome assembly GCA_035353395.1 of Holophaga sp. Classification (GTDB taxonomy): domain Bacteria; phylum Acidobacteriota; class Holophagae; order Holophagales; family Holophagaceae; genus UBA1801. The sequence continues at coordinate 25,387 of DAOPZL010000035.1, read as the reverse complement.
CTCCTTCGCCCGGCGCGGTCCCAGCCTCTACGCCAGGACGTTCGTGGGGCTCATGGCTCCCCAGCCGCACTGGTCGGTGCTGGACGTGGGCTGCGGGACGGGCACCTTGGCCATTCCCCTGGCCCCCCTGGTGGCGCGCGTGACCGCCATGGACTTCTCCCGGGCCATGATCGAGCGCCTCCTCCGGGACTGCCGCGAGGCGGGCATCCAGAACGTCCGGGCTCTCCATGCAGGCTGGGAGGACGACTGGGACGCGGCGGGCATCGGCGTCCACGACGTCGCCATCGCCTCCCGGTCCCTGGTGGTGGAGGATCTGGAGGCGGCCATCCGCAAGCTCGACAGGGCCGCCCGGCGCCGGGTCTGCATCGTGGCCCCGGCCGGCGACGGCCCCCTCGACCGGCGCACCGTGGAGGCGGTGGGCAGGCCGTTCCGCAGGAACCCCGACTACATCTACGTCTACAACCTCCTCCACCAGATGGGCATCCATGCCGACGTCACCATGATCAAGGTGGAAGACGAAAGGGCCTTCGGGAGCCAGGAAGAAGCCCTGGCGTTCTACCGGATGCTCCTCGAGGACCTGGACGGCGCCGAGGAGGCGCGCCTGCGCACGTACTTGTCGGAACAGCTCGTCGGGCAGGACGGGAAATGGAGGCTCCCGGGCGCGGATGTCGGCAGGTGGGCGCTGATCCAGTGGGAGAAAGAGGAGGTGCGCCCCGATGCCCGCGGATAGGCCCATGATCGCGGCCAGGGACTTGAGTCATGTCGCCCTGGACTCCCGGGCCCGGCTCCTCAAGGAGGTCGGGCTCACGGTGGAGCGCGGAGAGCGCGTCGGGATCGTCGGGCCCTCGGGCTCCGGCAAGACCACCCTCGGGTTCCACCTGGGGGGGCTGCATCCCTGGGCGCTGGAGGGGACTTCCACCGGGAGCCTGGTCCTGGGAGGGCGGGAATGCATCCAGGAGGGCCGCAAGGGGTTCGCCGGCCTCGTCCTGCAGAACCCAGAGAACCAGATCTTCTGTGACCGGGTGGAGGACGAGGTGGCCTTCGGCCTCGGCGAAGGTGCGCGGATAGCCGGACTGGAGGGCCTGCTCGAGCGGACGGGCCTGGCCGCCTTCCGGGACCGGGACCCGGCCACGCTTTCCCTCGGATGGAAGCAGCGCCTGTCCATCGCCGGCATGCTGGCCATCGGGCCGGAGGTGCTCCTGCTGGACGAGCCCACGAACTACCTGGACGCTCCCGGCGCCGGGGAACTCTTCCGGTTCCTCGCGGAGACCGGCGACCGGAAGGGGATCACGACCCTGGTCATCGACCACGACGAGACCCGGCTCCGCGCCTGGGCCACGCGCCTGGTCCGCATCGAGGACGGCACCGTGGCCGCCGACGGCCCGCCCGGGACCGTGCCGGGAGGGGAGCCGCTCCCGGACATGAAGCCGCAGGCCGCGCCCGGCGAGATCCTCCTGTCCATCCAGTCCATGACCTTCGCCTACGAGCGGCAGCGCCCGCTCTTCCGGGGCTTCGACCTGGACCTGCGGGAAGGGGAGATCGTCGCGCTCCTGGGGCCCAACGGGGCGGGGAAGAGCACGCTGCTCCGGCTGGCCAAGGGGCTCCTCCAGCCGTCCCGGGGCTCGGTCAGGACATGCGCCGGGCGTCCGCTCATGGAGGAGGTGGGCCTGGTCTTCCAGAACCCGGACGAGCAGATCTTCGCCCTCACGGTCGAGGAGGAGTGCGCCTTCCTGCCGAGGAACCAGGGACTTCCGGAGCCTGCCGCGAGGGCGGCGGCCTGCGACACGCTGGAACGTCTTGGCCTCGGGCACCTCCGGGACAGGCTGCCCTTCTCCCTGAGCTACGGGGAGAAGCGGCGCCTGACCCTCGCCTCGGTGCTCGTGGGGGCCCCGAGGATCCTCTGCCTGGACGAGCCGACGGCCGCCCTCGACCGCCCCAACCTCGCCCTCCTGGCCCGCATGATGCGCGACCACGCCGAGGCCGGCGGCGCGATCCTCTTCGCGACCCACGACCAGGCCTTCGCCCGGAGCCTCGCCACCCGTTCCGTTCCGCTCGCGGGTGCGCCATGAGGCGCGGGGTCGCGCGCACCCTGGCGCGCCTGGTGCTCCTCGTCGGTCTCAGCCTGTTCCTGGCGCTCGTCCAGGGCTGGATCATCCTGGCGGCGGCGGCCGGAGCCCTGGCGATTTTGGCGCTGGTCCTGGGCCTCCCGCGGGGGACGGCCCGCCTGCTGGCGGCGGTCGGGCTCCTGGGCCTTCCCGTGCTCTACCTGGTCTTCGTCCTCTCCGGCCGCGAGGCCACGGGGGCCTGGGCCCCGGCCTTCCGGTGGGGGCTCGTCCACATGGCCCCGTACTCGCTGAGGATGGGGGCTCTCGCCCTGGCGAACCTCCTCTTCATCCGGGTCACTTCCCTGGCCGAGATCATGGAGGCCTTGAAGGCCCTCCGCCTGCCCGATCCCGCGGTCCTGTTCCTCAGTACCGTCCTGCGGTTCCTGCCGCAGATCCTCCAGGAGGCCAGGCGGGTCGTGGATGCCCAGCGGTGCCGCGGCCTGACCTCGCGGAAGCTGCTCACCCCGCCGGGCCTCCTGGCGGTGTTCGTCCCGCTCTTCCTGGGACAGGTTCAGCGCTCCCGCGATCTCGCCATCTCCCTGGAGGTCCGCGGCGCCGCCTTCTCCTGTCGCGCGGGAAGGAGACTCCCTTGACGCCGTTCGAAGCCTTCTTCCGGGGATGACCATGCGCTGCTTCTACTGCGAACGACGCTGCGAGCTGAAGGACGGATCGTACGGCCGGTGCCGGGCCTACAAGGAAGAGGATGGCAAGGTCGTGGAGCGCTTCCCGCACGCGTGGAGCAGCTGCGGCACCTCGCGGATCGAGTCGGTCCCCCTCTACCACGCCTATCCGGGCAGCAGGAGCCTCGTCATCGGCACGGCGGGCTGCAACTTCGACTGCCGCTACTGCTCGAACGCCTTCATCGCCAAGGAGGATCCGGAGCGCTGGCAGGGCGCCATGATCAGGCTCGAGCCGCGGCAGCTGATCGGGGCGGCCCTGAAGCTCGGATGCCAGAACATCGTCTTCGACGTGAACGAACCGACCCTGTCGCTGCCGAGCCTCGCGGAAGTCTCGGTCCAGGCCCGGAGGGCGGGCCTCCCCATGGGATGCCTGACCAACGCCTACGCCACCGAGGAGGCGACCGAGCTGCTCGCCGGCGTCTTCTCGTTCTTCAACATCAGCCTCAAGGGCCTCTCCGACGCCTTCAACCGGGAGTTCATCGGCATTCCCTCGGCTGCGCCCGTCCTCCGGAACATCCGGCGGCTGGCCGAGACGAGCCACGTCGAGGTCGCCACCCCGGTCATCCAGTCGGTCAACGACGACGAGCTGGACGAGATCGCCGGCTTCATCGCGGACATCGATCCCGCGATCCCCTGGCACGTGTTCCGCCTGCTTCCGGAGCACCAGATGAAGGAGGCGCGCTACCCGAACATCGAGGCGGTGGACGGGGCCCTGACGGCCGCCCGGAAGCGGCTTCATTATCTGTATTTCCACAACTTCGTCGGCTCCGACTGGGTGGACACCTTCTGTCCGGACTGCGGCGCCCTGGCCATCGAGCGCTTCAGCCTGGGGTGCGGCGGGGACATGCTCCGGCGGAACCTGTGCGGGGAAGGACGATGTCCGGCGTGCGGGCGGGGCATCCCCCTGCTGGCGGGACCGGCTGGGGAAAGGCGGCCGGCATGAGCCTGGCGATCATCGACGCGAGGGAATGGCAGCGGATGTTCGACCTGCGCACCTGCGACCGGGCGGCCCAGGACGGCCCCGTCGTCCGGATGGTGAGGCGCGTGCTGGAGCGGCATCCCTTTCCCGGGGACCTGGCGGAGCTGAGCAACCGGTGGGTCACGGACGTCGCGCTCGAGTTCATCCAGGAATACGATCCGCGCTTCATCTTCCTCGCCTACGCCCAGCAGTACTACCGGGGCCGCTATTCGGACATGGGTCCCGCGGAGCGGTCCCGCCTGCTCTCGGCCATGGCCCGGGAAGTCGAGCGCTTCGTCGAACGGTCCGGGTTCTCGCCGGTGCTGGTGGGGACGGGCGACATGACGCCCCGCCGGGGCGCCATCGATGTCACGAGGCTGGACGGCCTGGCCGTCTCCACCCACTGGTCGGCCCGCTACGCCGGCCTGCACGCGCCGAGCGGGCGGGATCTCCGCGACCTGGCGGCGGAGCCTGGCCTGGACCGCATCGTCCCGAAGTCCGAGTGGATGGCGCTCTACGACGACTGGAGCCAGGCCCACCGGGTGCCCGACTATCTGCTGGTGGCCAAGGAGGGCTTCACCTTCACGACGCTCGGCCAGGTCCACCGGCACATCGCCATGGTTCCGGCCGGATCCTCCCGGCGTATCCCCGTGTCCACGCACCTGGGCCGCGCGGCGGACATCACCGACGTCCGCGGAATCGTCGAGGCCGGCCTCGCGGAGCGGAGGGTCGCACTGATCCTCGTGGAGGGCATCGGCCTCGCCGAGTTCCCGTGGCCCCACACCGCGGCGGCCAACGGGCGCGCGTGGCATTTCTACGAGCCGGGGGACGGGCAGTACCTCACCCTCGCCTCAGGGCGGCACCGGGTCTTCGACTATCCCACGGGCTACAAGTATTTCGACGAGATCATGGAGCACAAGGAATTCGCCCTGTCCGGCTACTTCACGGCGATCCCGGAAGGGACCCTCGGCCGGGCGTTCCCGGGCCGGAGCGTCGCCGTCGGCAACCGGAGCATGTTCATGCACCTGGTGCCCGGCGCGGACATCTCCATGGAGTGCTTCGCCCGGAACCTCTACAACCAGGGGACCATGGCGGTCATCCACCGGGAGGAGAAATTCTGATGTCGTTCGGGGGGGAAGACATGGCTCGAAGAGGCCCTTGATCCAGGGCATCGCCCGGATTCGATATCCCGGGAGAAGGCGCTCCCCGCATCGATGATGCGTTCCGGGGGGGGCTTCCGCCCGGTCGCGAACACTTCTCTCCCCAGGCACGGGGAGACTCACTGGAGGTTTGTCTATGTCCAGGAATGGATGGATCCGCTCCACGCTCACCCTGCTTCTGGTCGCCGCGCCCGCAGTGCGGGCCGACGAGCCAACTCCAGGCGATCCCCCGAGGCAGAACGCGGAGTCCCAGGACAACAAGTTCAAGCTCGGCGAAGTGACCGTCGTGGTCACCGCCGACCAGGATCCCCTCGAGACAGCCCACAGCACCCTCGACGCCGAACAGATCCAGGAGATGAACCGGGACACCGTGAGCTCCGCGATGGAACTCCTGCCCGGCGTCAGCACGACCATCGGCACCCGGAACGAGCGGATGGTCTACCTTCGAGGCTTCGATGCCAAGCAGGTCCCGCTCTTCATCGACGGCGTGCCCTCCTACGTTCCCTACGACGGCTCGATGGACTACAACCGGTTCACGACCTTCGATCTCTCGGAGATCCAGGTGGCCAAGGGGTTCAGCTCGGTGACCTACGGCGCCAACACCCTGGGCGGCGCCATCAACCTCGTCACCCGCCGGCCCGCGCTGCCCCTCGAAGGGGACATCCGGCTGGGCTTCTTCGAGGGAGGAGGCCGGAAGACCGCCGTCAACTTCGGCACCAACCAGGGGCGCTGGTACCTCCAGGCCGGGGGCAGCTACTCCCAGGCCGACTCCTGGCGGATGTCCTCCGACTTCAAGCCGACGCCGTACGAGAACGGGGGCAACCGACTGAACTCGGACTTCACGGACACGCGGTTCTCCCTGAAGCTGGGCTTCACGCCCAACGACCGGGACGAGTACGTGATCGGCGCCACCCGCCAGACCGGCGAGAAGGGCCAGCCGCCGAGCACCACCGTCGCGCCGAAGTACTGGCGCTGGCCCACCTGGGACAAGGACAGTCTCTTCGTCGCCACGAACACCGCCCTCGGCGAGAAGAGCTACGTCAAGTTCAACGCCTACTTCGACACCTACCAGAACACGGCGGTGAGCTACACGGATGCGACCTACACCAACCGGAGCACCTTCCTGGGAACCAACGGCGAGAGCTTCTACGACGACTTCACGCACGGGGCCAAGGTCGAGTTCGGAACCCTGCTCCTGCCCAGGCAGAACGCGAAGCTCATGATCCAGAGCAAGACCGACGTCCACCGGAGCGACAGCAAGGCCATCCCTGCCACCAAGGACTGGCCGCACTACGAGGACCGCTACCTCGACTGGGGAGTCGAGGATACGGTCTCCCTCTCCCCCAGCGTGGATCTGAGCCTGGGCGCGGGATGGGACCATCTGAAGCCCGTGGATTCGGGCCCGGACTATGCACTCCCGGGGTCCAGGGGCTTCTTCCACGGACAGGTTGGGCTGTTCTGGCGGGCGGCCCCCAAGGTCCAGCTCTACACCACCTTCGCCCAGAAGGACCGCTTCCCGTCCCTTTCGGACCGCTACTCCGCGAAGCTGAAGAAGTACATCCCGAATCCCGGGCTGAAGCCCGAGCAGTCCCGGAACTGGGAGGTCGGCGCCAGGACGCATCCGGCCGAGTGGGTGCAGCTGGACGCCGCCCTCTTCCTGAGCGACATCCAGGACCTGATCCAGCCCGTCGACCTCGGCATCCCGAATCCGAACTACAAGAACACGAACTGGATGCAGTACCGCAACATCGGGAAGGTCCGGCACTCCGGCGTCGAGCTGTCCGCCGACTTCAAGCCCTGCGAGGTCTTCCGCGCCGGGGTCGGCTACACCTACCTGGACCGCAGCATCCGGAGCGACCCGGATACGAGCCTCGCCAGCAAGCGCCTCACGGGAACGCCCCGGAACCGGGCGACCGGCTACCTCCGCTATGAGCCCGTCCCGGCCTTCTACCTCCTCGCGAGCATCCAGTCCCAGGACTCGCTCTGGGATACCGAGAACGTCTCGCTGGGCGGCTTCACGACGGTCGACCTCACCCTGGGCTGGAAGCCGACGCCCCGGCTGCTCATCGACGGCGGGTTCACCAACCTGTTCGACCGGAACTACGAACTCTCCGACGGCTACCCCCTGGCGGGCCGCACGTGGTTCGTCAACGGCCGCTACCGGTTCTGA
>DAOPZL010000035.1:16655-18214 GCA_035353395.1 Holophaga sp. | reverse complement strand
CCGCTTCAGGGCCAGGTAGCGGTTCACCAGCGTCAGGGAGAGCTGGTCCGGAAGGACGTCCATGCTGAGGACGCCCTGGGCGTGGATGCGCTCGAAGCTCCGGCCGCGCTGGTCCAGGTACTCGTGGACGGCGCCGTGGAGCAGGGCGTCCTCGAAATCCCGCACGGGTTCCTCCAGGGCCTGCTCGAGGGCCCGTTCCCTCAGGCTGGCCAGCAGCACGAGGTGGCGCGTCCTCAGGAGCCGGAGCGCCCGCAGGAGGGTCTCGTCCTCTTCGTCCCGCAGGTTCGTCACGAGGATGACCAGGGAGCGCTTCCGGACGCGGAGCATGAAGTCCCGGGCGGCCGCCAGGTAGTCCGTGGCGCTGGTCGTGGGCTGGAGGTCGTAGAGGGCCTGCAGGAAGTCGTCCAGGGCCGCGCCCGTCTTCCTGGGAGGCAGCCAGCGCTCCGCCCCGCCGAAGGTGAGCAGCCCCGCGGCGTCCCCTTCCCGGAGGGCCACGTAGGCGGTGAGCAGGACGGCGGTGAGGGTGTGGTCGAAGTGCGAGAGGTCCCCGTCCCGGGTTCGCATGCGACGCCCGCAGTCCAGGAGGAAGACGATCTGCTGGTCCCGCTCCTCCTGGTAGTCCCGGCTGATGAGGCGGCGCATGCGCGCCGTGGCCTTCCAGTCGATCTGGCGGAGGCTGTCCCCCTCGCGGTACTCCCGGAGCTGGTGGAACTCCATGCCCTCGCCCCGCCGGCGCTTCTGGTGGACGCCGAACTGGGAGAGCCGGTGGCTCGTGGCGAACTGGGCGTATTTCCGGACCGGCGCGAAGTTGGGGAAGACCCGGACCGTCGTGTCGGGGCCGCGGCGCAGGTTCCGGCGCCAGAGGCCCAGGGACGACGCGAGCCTGAGGTGGCAGGCCTCGAAACGATGCGAGCCCCGCTCCTTCGGCCTGACTTGGTAGGGGATGTCCGCCGCGGCCCCGGGTTCCAGCCGCAGCGCGCCCGGCATGCCGCGGGCGTCGAGGGCGGGGGGGATCCCGTCGAAGACCTCCAGCTTCAGCGGCCAGGCGCACCCGCTGGAGATCCGGAGGCAAACCTCGCACCAGACGCCGACGGGGAGCGTGCCGGGAATCCTGCGCGCCACCGTGAGCGACGGGGTTCGCAGCAGCAGGACCGCGTCGAGGCACACGAGGCCGAGGATGGTCCAGCCCAGCGCCTGCCAGTGGGGGGCCAGCGCCTCCGGCCACACCGAGGCCAGGACGGCGAAAAGCAGCCACCCGGCCAGGAGCAGGACGCAGGCGCGGGAAGGACTCATGCCCGGGGAGCCTCCACGCTGTCCAGCATCGCGGAGATCAAGTCGTCGCAGGTGTGGCCCTCGATCTCGCTCTCGGGAGAGGGCATGATGCGGTGGCGGAGCGCCGGCAGGGCGAGGGCCTTCACGTCGTCGGGCATGGCGAAGTCCCGGCCGTCGAGGATCGCGTGGGCCCGGGCGGCGCGGACGAGGGCGATGGCGCCCCGGGGACCCGCGCCGAGGGTGATGCCCATCCAGCCGCGGGTGGTGCGGACGATCCGGACGGCGTA
>DAOPZL010000035.1:14799-16555 GCA_035353395.1 Holophaga sp. | reverse complement strand
TCGATGGGATTCTGGGTCGCAAGGACCATGAAGGGGCGGGGCACCGGGAAGGGCCGGCCCTCGATGGTCACCTGCTGCTCCTGCATGACCTCCAGCAGGGCCGACTGGGTCTTGGCCGGCGCCCGGTTGATCTCGTCCGCGAGCAGGAGGTGGGTGAACACGGGGCCCTGGCGGATGTTGAAGACGCCGGTCTTGGGATCGTAGATGGCGTGGCCCATGACGTCGGAGGGCATCAGGTCGGGCGTGAACTGGATGCGGGCGTTGGTGCCCTGGAAGGCCTTGGCCAGGGCTCGCACCAGGAGGGTCTTCCCGAGACCCGGAACGCCCTCGAGGAGAACGTGTCCGCCTGCGAAGAGGCAGGCCAGGACCTGGTCCACGACGGCTTCCTGCCCTACGAGGGCCTTGTGGATCTCCGTCCTGAGCCGGCCTGCCAGGTCCGAGGCCCAGGCCAGCCTTTCGGGCGCGAGAGGGTGCGTGGATGAAGTTTCGAGGGTCATGTTCGCTTCCTGATGAGTTCGAGGGTCCGGATGGCTTCGGTGAATTCGCGCGGATCGGGGATGGATGCCTGGTGCAGGGCCCGGTCGATGTTCTCCGCCGCCAGGCCCGTGACGCCGGCGAGACGATCGCAGAGCGCGCCGGAGTCCAGGTGGCCCCAGCTCGGATGCGCGCGATGCACCCTGGCCAGGGCGGCCTGCCTGGCGGCCGCGAGCAGCGGGAGCCCGCCCCGCCGGGCCCACTGGAAGCGCCCGCAGGCGGCGAGATGTTCCAGAAGGCTGCGCCTGGGCTCGTGGGGGTCGGGAACGAGGGGACCGAAGCGCGGCGCGGCGTTCCAGAGGCCCGCCGCGAGCAGGGCGGCCAGGGCGCCCAGGACCCTCCAGGCGTGGTCGCCCAGCCAGCGCCGGAGGGAAGGGGCCTCTTCCCGGTAGACGATCCAGACCCGGTTTCCGGGCCCCCAACCCTGGACCAGGGCCGAGACGAAGCCCGCATGGTCCGCCTCCGCGAGGTTTCCGTTGGCCAGGCAGGAGAGGTCCGTGCACAGGACCACGCGCCCGCGGCCGAGATCGTACTGGAGGAGCTTGATCCCCGACGCGTTCCCCGCGGACCGGGCGGCCCTCCCGCCCAGGTCCAGCAGCTGCCGCCAAGCGCCTAGGCGGACGGTGTAGCCTCGACCGTCGATCACGACCTGGACGTTCCGGTTGGCCTCGTCGAAGGCCTTGGGATCGACGGTCATCTTCCCTGGCGCCAGGCCGCCCCCGTTCCATTCCGGAACCCAGGCCAGGCGGGCGCCGACAGCCCTGCAGACCGGGTCCTGGGTGACGGCCGCCTCGCGGGATTCGGCCGTGAGCCCTTCCGTGACGAGCAGGCCGCCGCGGGCGACCCATCCCATCAGGGCCTCGGCCTGGCCCGGCGTGATGCGCTCCCTGCGCATCGGCAGGAGGACCACGTCGTTGCGTGCCGGCATGCGCTTCCCGGCCGGGAGGCCGCGGATCGACGAGGCCCGTTGGCCCATGCGCTCGAGGAGCCGCTGGCAGGCGAGGAAATCGTTGTAGCTCGCCTCTCCGGTATAGCCGGTCCAGACCTCCCGCTCGGACCATTCCAGCCTGCCTATCAGGGCCCAGGCGAGGAGGCCGGCCGCCGCGACGAGCGTTCCCGCGAGGATCGAAAGGCGCGCCCACCTCATCGCCGATCCTCCGGAGCGGACGGCTGGAAATGCGCGGCCCATTCGGCACAGAGGGCTTCGGCGCCGGGTCCGGGA
>DAOPZL010000035.1:7322-14699 GCA_035353395.1 Holophaga sp. | reverse complement strand
CGGCTGGAAATGCGCGGCCCATTCGGCACAGAGGGCTTCGGCGCCGGGTCCGGGAGGCAGGCCGGCGTAGGCCAGGGAAAGCCAGGCCAGGGTCAAGCGGCGGAAGTAGTCGAGCGCGGGGGCCGGGAGGACCGCCTCGGCCTTCCGCAGGCAGTCGCCTTCCGTGGCTCCGCGGCTGATGGAAGCGCGGCAGCGGTGCGCCAGGTGGGCCAGGGCGCCGCGGTAGAGCAGGGCCAGGGCCTCCCTGGCGCGGCCTTCCGCCCAGAGCCCTGCGGCGACGGCATCCAGGCCGGGGGGCAGGGATTCCGGCCGGATGTCCATGCCGAAGAGGATGTCCGGCGGCGCCCAGGCCGGTTCCGCCCGGAGGCGCCGGGAGAGCGCGCCCCGGTTCCGCCAGAGGAGCCAGGCCGCGAGCGCCGCGCCGCCGGCGACGAGGGTCCACTTCGCCAAGGCCGCCAGCAGCTTCAGAGGGCCGCTCAGGTCAGGCAGGGACCGCCGGGCCGCGGGGGACGCTTCCGTCCGGGCCTGCTTCCAGTGCAGGCCCTTCTTCTTCCGCGTCACCTGGAACTCGGGATCCTTGAGCACCTCGGCCAGGACCGCCTTCGGATCGGGATGGGCCCGGAGGGGCGAGGGCGCGAACAGGGCGAAGGCCAGCAGGAGGAGGGCCGCGCTCCGGCCCAGGGCCCTGGCGATCCTCGCCGCCATCTTCCGGAAGGCCACTCCCAGGTCCCAGCCTTCCAGTTCGACCCGCCGGTTCAGGTAGAGGGCGAAGCCGCCGGCGACGTAGAAAGGCTCCAGCAGGGTGAACGCGGCGATGGGGAGCAGGCTCATCAGGAGGTCCAGCCAGCGCGCCCGCTCGGGCCCCGAACCGAACACCGCGGCCGTCACGCCGAAATCGACGGCGGCGGGCGTGAAGAGGGAGATCGCCGCCAGGGCGCCGACGCAGACCGCGCCCTGGAACAGGAGGCAGACAAAGGTCAGCCAGACGGCCTGGGGCCTGCTCCTGCGCAGGAGCACCGCGCAGCGCCTCCGGTAGCCCGCGCCCGGCTGCTCCTCCAGCTGCCATACCGGGAGCACGAAGCTCCGCTGGGGGCTGAACCGCCGCCAGGCCAGGGAAGCCAGGAAGCCTCGGCGCATGAACCTGGGCGCCTGGCCCAGGGTCTCCTTCAGGCTCGGCAGCTCGCCGAAGGTGGCCCTGGCCAGGACGTGCAGGACCAGGCGGTCCAGGGCGGGCTTCAGCCACCAGACCACCAGGGGCGGGACCCAGAGGTGGTCCCGGAACAGCGCCAGGAGGATCGCGGAAAGGGGGACGACCGCGGCGAGCCATGCGAGGATCACCGCGCGCCAGTTCGCGCGCAGGAGGATGAAGCCCAGGTCCACGGCCTCCCAGGGATCCCTCAGGCGCAGCGCCATGCGGAGGCGTTCAAACATGGCGCCGGCCTCCGAAAAGGAAATAGGCGGCCACCAGGGCCCAGAGGCTCCCTCCGACGATGAACTTCATCGTCGGAGGCACCAGGGCGCTGGAGGACCAGAACGCCTCGAAGAAGGCGGCCAGGAAGACCATGAGCGCGGCGCCGTAGACGATCGCCACGCCGCTCCGGGAGGCGTCCTTCAGGGCCTGGAGGCGCGACTTCCTGCCCGGCGAGAGGAGCGCGAAGCCCAGCTTCATGCCCGCCGCCCCCGCCAGGACCAGGCCGGTGGTCTCCAGGGCGCTGTGCGTGACCACGAAGGACCAGAAGTTGCCTCCGAGCCCCATCCGGGTCAGGTGTCCCGCCACGGCGCCCCCCTGGAGCCCGTTGACCAGGAGGAAGATGACGGAGCCGAGACCCAGCGCGAGCCCGCTCGCGAAGACCTGGAAGGTGATGCGCAGGTTGTTCCAGATGTAGAAGCCGAACATGTACACGTCGGTGTCGGCGGCGTCCTTGCGCCCGAACTTCGCGCCGCCGCCGCGGTACATCTCCTCCATGCGGGCGAGGGACTGGGGGTCCTGGACCAGGTAGGCCACCTCGGGGTTCCGGTGGACGGCGAAGGGCAGGCCGAGGAACGGCAGGTAGAACAGGGCACTGGCGAGGGCGACGGCCCGCCAGTTGGCGCGCACCAGGCGCGGGAAGCCCGAACGCAGGAACCGGAGCCATTTCTGCTGGAGCCCCGGGCGCGCCCCGTAGAGGGCATGGTGGCCCCGGAGGGCGAGATCGTTCAGGCGCCGGATGAGGGCGGCCGTGTACCTGCGTTCCCGCGCCAGGGCGAGGTGGTGGCAGACGCGGCGGTAGCTGGCGGGGAAGTCCTCCGCGGCGGCGTCCGCCCCGCCGCGAGGCTTCCGGTCGAGCTGCCGGAGGGCCGCTTCGAAGGTGGTCCACTGCGCCTCGTGCGCCTGCTCGAAGGCCTGCTGCTTCATCGCTCGCCCGCGTAGCGCGAGGCCAGGCGCCGGACGCGCGCCACGGCCTCCGGGCCCCGGAGGGCCGTCAAGGGCTCCAGGAGGTCCGCCAGCTCCTCCGCGCGCTCCCGGGTGAACTCCTGCCTGCGGGCCGCGAAGGCCACCAGGGCCTGCTGTTCGTCCAGCGTCAAGGGGACGGAGGGAAGGGCGATCGGTTCGCCGGCATCCGCTTCCCCCTCCAGGCCGGACTTCGCCCTGCGGGAAACCCGCTTCTCCGCGTACACGACGATCGTGCCCGCCGCCAGGTCGCCCAGCCGCTTGAAGTCCTTCTGCACGAGCATGCTCACGAGGCCGGCCGCGTACAGCGCCGGCAGGAAGTCCGCGAACCGCAGGAAGTTCCTCACCGTGGACTGGTACCAGCCGACCGGGGCGCCGTCGTCACAGAGGACGCGGATGCCGAGGGCCATCTTGCCGATCGTCTGTCCCTGGGCCAGCACCTCGAAGAATACGGGATAGAACCACTCCATGAGGAAGACCAGGACGAGCCAGGCCCCCGCGCCTGCCCCCCCGAGCAATGGAAGGATCATGCCCAGGGCCATGTAGGCGGCGAAGCGGATCATCGTGTCGAGGGCCCAGGCCATGGCCCGCACGACAGGCCCCGCCAGCCCGAGCTCCAGCACCACGCCTTCCGGAGTCTCGATGGCCCTCGCCGAATCGATCAGTGCCTGCATGTGGATGGGATCACGAGGCTTGGACCTGCATGGTCGAGATCATTCATGAATGTGGACTTCACAGCAAATCCTATGTCTGTAGAATGAACGTCTTTCTTCGGCGCCTCATCAAGGAAAGCACATGTCCAAGAAAATTGCCCTCATCGCCATCGGCGGAAACGCCCTTTTGAAAGAGCGGGAGAAAGGGCTCCAGGAGGAACAGCTCGAGAATGCCCGCGAGTGCGCGGAAATGTTCGGAAACGTCGTCAAGGCCGGCTTCTCCCTCTGCATTGTCCACGGCAACGGCCCCCAGGTGGGGAACATCCTGATCCAGCAGGAGGAAGGCTCCAACCGGATCCCGCCCTACAGCCTCGACATCTGCGACGCCATGACCCAGGGATCCATGGGCTACATGCTGGAGCGGATGCTCATCAACCGGCTGGCCTACCTGGACCTCGGCACCCCGGTGACCACGGTGCTCACGGAGGTCGTGGTGGACAAGGACGACCCGGGCTTCCAGAACCCCACGAAGCCGGTGGGCCCGTTCTACAAGGAGTTCCGTGCCCTCGAACTGATGAAGGAGAAGGGCTGGATCATGCGGGAGGACGCGGGCCGCGGCTGGCGCAAGGTGGTTCCCTCGCCCAGGCCCATCGAGATCGTGCAGGTGGACTCCGTCAAGCTGCTGCTCGAGGCCGGCCACTGCGTCATCGCGGGCGGAGGCGGGGGCATTCCCGTGATCCGGGACGCCTCGGGCTTCCTGGTGGGCGTGGAGGCGGTCATCGACAAGGATCGCCTGTCCTCGCTGCTGGCCGAGCAGCTGGGCGCCGACACCTACGTGATCCTGACCGGCGTGCCCAAGGTGGCCCTCGATTTCGGCAAGCCGACCCAGCGCTGGGTCGACCGCATGACCTTCTCCGAGGCCGCCAAGCACCTGGCCGGCGGCCAGTTCCCGGCCGGCTCCATGGGGCCCAAGATCGAGTCGGCCCTCGCCTTCATCAAGGCCGGGGGCCACGAGGTCCTCATCACCTCCCCCGAGGCCCTCGAGAAGGAGGACTACGAGAAGGTGGGCACCCGCATCGTCCGCGACTGATTCCAGGCGCGAACGGCCCCGGGCGGACGCGGTTGAGGCAGAATCGACCGTGTCCGCCCTGTTTCCGGAGTGTCCATGTACGCCATCGCCATCATCCGCTACCGCCGTCCCCTGGAGGAGGTGCTCAAGGTCGTCGAGGCCCACCGTGCCTACCTCCGGAGCCTCAGGGAGAAGGGCGTCCTGCTGGCCTCCGGTCCCCTGGACCCCCGGAACGGAGGAGCCCTGCTCCTGAAAGTGGCGGACCAGCATGGGAGCCTCGACCGGATCCGGGACGAGGATCCTTTCATCAAGGCGGGCGTGGCCCAGTACGAACTCCTGCCCTGGCTGCCGAACATCGGCAGGGAGGACCTGGACAGGCTCTGAGCGCCGCCCGGAGGGGCCTCAGCGCTTCCGGGGACGGTTCTCCCTGACGCCGTAGGGCCAGACGCCGCCGCCGGGGACGAGTCCGGGCACCGCATCGTGTGCCCCCCCGCCGGTTCGGTCCAGGGAGGAAGATCGCGCCGGGGACGGCTCGCCTTCCGGCGGCGGGGGCGCGGGGGCGGGGACCTGCCTCGGAAGCGGCGCGCGGGGATCGTCGTGGCCGGGGCCCTGTTCACGGATCGCCAGGCAGCGGTGGTAGAGCACATGGGAGAGATACTGGGACCGGTCCATGCCCATGGCTTCCCGGTCCGCTTCCAGCTGCATGATGGCCGCGTCCGGCAGGGAGAAGTAGGTCAGGTAGCCGTGGAGGACCCGCAGGACCAGCGCGGTCAGGTCCAGCCCGCGGCGGGACGCCTCCCGGCCCAGGACGTGCACCAGTTCCACGGGCATCCGGAAGGTCCGCACGACCTTGTTCCCACTCATGGCTTCAGGATCCATGTCAGGCAGGCTCGTGGACATCGGTCCCCCGGGTGGAATGGACGCTCGAAATTCCCTGAATGATAAGCAGGATCCCGGGAAACCCGCAGGTATTTCTCCTTGACCGTCGAATGAGGAGGCCTGTATGACGAACGTAATACATGAAGATAGGTCAATGTAATGATATTTTTAAAATGAAATCAAATTTATTTTCTTTTCCATATGCCTTGCTTTAATGAGCCAACTTGACCAACAGGAGGGTTGTTCCATGAAAGCAAGAGCGTTCATTGCCGTGGTCCTGGCCACGTTTGTCCTCATTCTCCTGGGCGACGGAGTCGTCGCCAGCCTGGTCCTCGGTCCCAGGGGGGCCGCGGGCAACTACAACTGGAACACGATCGCCTTCGGGTGGGCCTTCGCCGTCGCGGTGTCGGGGCTGATCGTGGGCGCCGACAACAACCCGGCCATCACCCTGGCCTGCGCGGTCCGGGGGGACGTCCCCTGGTCCCGGGTGGTGCCGACGTTCCTGGGGACCTTCCTGGGCGGCTTCCTCGGCGCCCTGGCCGTCTACCTGGTCTACCGGGACGGCCTGGTGTCGGCCGGCATGCCGAACATATGGACGAGCGGCGCGGGGGCGATCTACGATCCCGCCGGGAAGTCCGCGGGCGCCTACAGCTTGCTGACGGCGAGCATCGCCGAGTTCTTCGGGACGACGGTGCTCATGTGGGCCGTCCTCGCCGTGGGCGACCGCAAGAACGCGGCCATGGCCAAGGCGGGCCCCTTCGTGGTGGGAGGCGTCATCCTGGCCATCGGCCTCTGCCTGGGCGGCCCCAGCGGGTACTCCCTCAACCCCGCCCGCGACCTGGCGCCCCGCATCCTCGGCGCCCTGGTCGGGTCCAGGAACCTGTTCGACGGCTGGTACTGGCTGGTCCCGCCCGTCCTGGTGCCCTGCCTGGCCTGCGTGGTGGCCACCTTCCTCTACGACGCCTTCCTCAATTCGGAGAAGTGCGTGGAAGGACACGTGGCCGGCGAACCCAGCCCTCAGCGGCCCTAGGTCCCGGCGTCCCGCTCCCGGAGGCCTCGCCCAGGCCGCCCGGGAGCGTGGATGCGGAGGCTTCCCGCCGCCCAGCCTGAAGCCTCCGTTCGGCACGGTCCGGTCCGTGCCGGTGGGTCCGGGTGGCCTGCCCAAGCCACCCGGACTCGCATTCCGGAAAGAAGAACCCTCTTGACTTGGCAGTGACCTGGAAAAGAACATCGATCATATACTTAACAGTGTTAATATGCCTTCCGCCGGAGGAAGGCCATGGGATCGATCGAACGGCGGAAGAGGGACCAGGCGGCCTTGAGGGGGCGGATCCTGGACGCGGCGCGGACCCTGTTCGCCCAGTCCGGCTACGAGGCGGTCACCATGCGCCGGATCGCCGGCCTGATCGACTACTCCCCGACGACGATCTACCTGCACTTCACGGACAAGGACGCCTTGATCCGGGAGCTGTGCTCCGAGGATTTCCTGTCCCTGGCGGCCCAGTTCCGCGCGGCGCGGGGCAGGGAGGAGCCCCTCGAGCGCATCCAGGCCATCGGGCAGGCCTTCCTGGGCTTCGCCTTGAGCCATCCCAACCACTACCGGGCCATGTTCCTGGCGGCGCATCCCCCCGTTCCGGCAGACCAGCGACGGATCGAGCGGGGCAACCTGGAGGAGGACGCCTGGGCCATCCTGGTGTCGGCCGTGGCGGAGGCCCAGGAGGCGGGCTCCCTGCGCCGCGACCTGGGCAACGCCGAGGAGCTGGCCCAGCAGTTCTTCGCGGGGATCCATGGGGTCGCCTCCCTGCACCTCGTCCTGGCCGAGGATCCCTGGATCGGCTGGGCGCCCGTCGAGTCCGCGGGCCAGAGGATGATCGAGGCCCTGCTCCGCGGATTCGCCCCGCCCCCGGCCGGGGCTCCCGTCCCCGGGAGGCGGCCGTGAGCAGGCGCTCGCGCTGGATCGGGGCCGGTCTCCTCGGCGCCGTCGCACTGGCCGCCGCTCTCGGGACGCGGTCCGCGGTCCGCACCGTGCCGCGGCTCTTCAGGCGCAACGCGGAGCTGAAGGCCCAGGGCTACTACATGGGCGAGTTCGAGTTCAAGATGCTGGCCGTCCAGCACGAGGTGAACCAGGGCCGCTATCTGGAGGCCATCCGCGTCCTCCGGCGCATCGAGCGGGAGATGGCGGATCCGGCGGGGCTCGCCAGGATGCCCGTCCACGCCACGCCGGAGCAGCAGATGGCGTTCCTCCTCGCCCGGCAGGATCCCGTCACCGGGGCCTTCATGGACCCCCGCTATCCCCCGTTCACCTACTTCGCGCCGACCTGCAACGTGGTCGAGGCGCTCGTCGA
>DAOPZL010000035.1:0-7222 GCA_035353395.1 Holophaga sp. | reverse complement strand
TGGTTCTACGAGACCCAGGACCCGGTGTCCGGCTTCTGGGGATCCCGCATCGGATCCCCGGCGACATGGCGGCAGCGGATCGACGTCACCTCCACCTTCCACATCCTCAAGCTCGTGCTCGACCCTGAAGGGAGGGACCAGGACGGCCGCTTCCCGCTCCGTCACGCGGATGCCCTGGCCAGGGGGATCCTGGACTCTCTGGAAGTCCCCATCCCCGAGGACACCGCCGCCCAGCACGACTGGGGGCTGAAGCAGGCCCAGGGCGCCAAGATCCTCGTGCGGTACCTCTGGCCCCGCCTGCCGGAGGCGGAAAGGGAGCGGGCGCGACGCGTGTTCCGGCGCCAGCTGGACCGGATCTTCCGCCTCTATCGGCCCGAGGAAGGAGGCTTCGCCTACTACACCTCGGCCCCGGGAGCGGACCTCGACGGCACGGGGCTGGCCCTGGCGTCGCTGAGGCACATGGGCCTGCTTCCGGGGACCTCCGAGCGCGACCGGCTGTGGGGACAGGCACTGGCGGCCGGGCCGGCGCGGACTTTCCTCACGATCCGCCGCTGGGGGGAAGTCCGCCTTCCGCCGGTGGAGGGCGTCCGGTCCTGCCGGGTCTACGCAGGGGCTGGCGAGAAGGGGACGCTGGTCCAGATCGCCTATCCGGGCGGCGCGGGGAGCCTCGACCTGGAGGATCTGCGCCGGGGGCTCGGGAAATACCTGGCCTCCGGGGGGCCTTCCTTCGGCAACTGGACCTCCGCGGCCGGCCTGGATGCGGGTTTCCTCGGCTCGGATCGACACGCCCCGCCCGTGACCGTCGTCCACGGCGCGCCGGACCTGGCTGCGGCGGCCCGCGGCCGCGGGGCTTCGCGCTTCTGCGTGGTCGGCTACGACATCGCTCAGATCCCCTTGTTCCGCCTGGTGGTCACGGGCGCGTGAACCGGACCTCGCCGGGCGAGCCTTGTGGCGGTCCGCGCGCGCGGGGACAATGGTCCTGCGACGATCCGCACGAGACCCTCCATGAGCACACGCACCGTCTACCTCCGCGACTACACCGTCCCTGCCTACCTCGTCGAAACCCTCGACCTGGACATCGACATCGGCGAGGAGTTCGCCAGGGTGAAGGCGCGATGTGCCATGCGGAGGAACCCGGCCGGGAAGGGGGGCGCGCTGGTCCTCTGGGGCGAGGACATGGCGCTCGAGGCCCTGCGGCTCGACGGGCGCGCGCTGGAGCCGACGGAATACGCGTTCGCGGACGGCGAACTCAGGGTCGAGACCGTGCCCGGAGCATTCGTGCTCGAGACCACCGTCACGATCAAGCCCGACGAGAACACCCGGCTGTCCGGGCTCTACCGTTCCAAGGACGGCTACTTCACCCAGTGCGAGGCCGAGGGCTTCCGGAGGATCACGCCCTATCCCGACCGGCCGGACGTCATGGCGCGCTTCACGTGCACGCTGCACGCCGACAAGGCCCGGTTCCCCGTCCTGCTCTCCAACGGCAACCTGACGGGCAGCGGCGACGAGGCGGAGGGGCGCCACTGGGCGAAGTGGGAGGATCCCTACGTCAAGCCCTCCTACCTCTTCGCCTGCGTGGCCGCGAAGCTGGACGTCCTGGAGGACGAGTACACCACGACGTCCGGGCGGCGTGTCCGCTGCGCGGTCTACGTGGAGCCGGGCAAGCTCGACCAGTCCGCCCACGCCATGGCGGCCCTGAAGAAGAGCATGAAGTGGGACGAGGACGCCTACGGCCTGGAGATGGACCTGGACAACTTCAAGATCGTCGCCGTGGGCGACTTCAACATGGGGGCCATGGAGAACAAGGGCCTCAACATCTTCAACACGAAGTACGTCCTGGCCCGGCCCGACACGGCCACCGACGCGGATTTCCAGGCCATCGACCGGGTGGTGGCCCACGAGTACTTCCACAACTGGACGGGCGACCGCGTCACCTGCCGGGACTGGTTCCAGCTCTCCCTCAAGGAAGGGCTCACCGTCTTCCGGGACCAGAGTTTCGGCATGGACGTCCACTCGGCCGGGGTGACGCGCATCCAGGAGGTGCGGGCCCTGAGGGCGGGGCAGTTCGCCGAGGACGCGGGCCCCATGGCCCATCCGGTCCGCCCCGCGAGCTACAAGGAGATCAACAACTTCTACACGGCGACGGTCTACGGGAAGGGCGCCGAGGTCATCGGCATGATCCGCACCCTCATCGGCCAGGAGGCCTTCCGGCGGGGCATGGACCTCTATTTCCGGAGGCACGACGGCCAGGCCGTCACCTGCGAGGACTTCGTCGCCGCCATGCAGGACGCCTCCGGCCTCGACTTGGGCCAGTTCCGGCGCTGGTACGACCAGGCCGGAACCCCGATCCTCGCCGCGCGGGGGACATACGACCCCCGGAGCCGCCGCTATGTCCTCGCCGTGGAACAGGCGTATCCGCCGACCGCCTACGAGGCCCTCTGGGAGGCCGAGGGGCATCCCCGGCCGCGGGGGCCGTACCACATGCCCCTGGTGATCGGACTGCTGGACGAGGCCGGCCGGGAGCTTCCCCTCCGCCTCTCGGGGGAGGCCGCGCCGGCTGGCACCCAGCGCACCCTGCAGCTCCGCGAGGATCGGCACGAATTCGTGTTCGAGGACGTCCCTGCCGCGCCCGTGCCCTCGCTCCTGCGGGGATTCTCCGCGCCGGTGATGCTCGACTATCCCTACTCCGAAGCCGACCTCGCCCACCTGATGGCCTTCGACACCGACGCGTTCAATCGGTGGGAGGCCGGCCAGAGGCTGGCCACGGGGATCCTCCTGCGCGGCGTGGACGCCCTGGCGCAGGACCCCCACGCGCCGGAGGACTGGATTCCAGCCTCCTACGTGGAAGCCGTCAGGCGCCTGGTCGCCTCCGCCTTCGAGCCCGGAGGCGATCCCGCGCTCGTGGCGGAGGCCCTCGTGCTGCCCCTGGAGACGCTGCTGGCCGAGCGGATGGCGGTGATGGACCCGGAGGCGATCCACGCGGCGAGACAGGCCCTGAAGCGCCACGTGGCCGGGCGCCTCCGGGAACCGCTGCTCCGGGCCTACCACGACCTGAGGACGGACGGCCCCTATTCGCCCGAAGGCAGGCAGGCCGGGGCCCGGGCGATGCGCAACGCCTGCCTCGCCTATCTCGCCGAGCTCGACGACGTCCCGACCCGCGCGCTGCTGTTGTCCCACTACGAACGTGCGACGAACATGACGGACGCCATGGCGGCCCTGTACGCGGTGGCCAACCTGGACATCCCCGACCGGCGCAGGGTGCTCGACCACTTCTACGGGAAGTGGAGGGACGAGGCGCTGGTGGTCGACAAGTGGCTGCAGGTGCAGGCCACCTCGCGGCTCGACGGGGCCCTGGCCGACGTCGAGGGGCTCCTGCGCCACGAGGCCTTCGACCTCCGCAATCCCAACAAGGTCTATGCGCTGATCCGGGCCTTCTGCGCGGGCAATCCCAGGCACTTCCACGCCGCCGATGGCAGCGGCTACCGCTTCGCGGCGGACATGATCCTCCGGCTGGATCCCCTGAATCCCCAGGTGGCTTCCCGCATCGCCCGCTGCTTCGACCGCTGGCGCAAGGTGGACGCCGGGAGACAGGCGAAGGCCCGCGCGCAGCTCCGGCGGATCCAGTCCAGGAGCGGGCTGTCCGGGGACGTCGCCGAAGTGGTGGAAAGGTCCCTGGGGGAATGATGCCGGACCGCCCCAGCGATCCAGGGACCGCAGGCGCGCGCAGGGAGGCGATCGTCTTCCTCACGCACCGCTATTCCCCGGTCGTCATGAGGGCGTTCCGGACCCTGCAGGCGGAGGCGGGGGCCTTCGGGGACGTCTACCTGCTCGGGGACTGCCGGACCGCGCCCGCCTCCCTGGACGAGCCCGCCTTCCGCACTTTCGATTTCGACGCGCTGAAACAGGATTACCCGAGCCGGCTCGGCGAGCACTTGGTCCCCGGCAACAGCCACTTGGTCTACCTGGACTTCCTGCAGCGGCATTCCTGGTACGACGCGCTCTGGTTCATCGAATACGACGTGCGCTACTCCGGATCGTGGGCCGGCTTCTTCGCCGCGCAGCAAAGCCTGACGGCCGACCTGGTCGGCTGCCACCTCCGGCCCTGGCGCGCGGAGCCGAAGTGGTCCTGGTGGCCGACCTTGGCCATGCCGGCGGGGGCGGTGCCGGAAGAAAACCGATGGAGGGGGTTCTTCCCGATCATGCGGATTTCCGCAAAGGCGTTGCGGATCCTCAAGGAGAAGATGGAAGCCGGGTGGCGGGGCCACTTCGAGGCGCTCATCCCCACGGTGCTGGTTCGGGAGGGCCTGGAGGTCGCGGACCTCGAGGGCAACTCTCCCGGGGAAGGACGCCGCTGCTGCACCTGCATCGATTCGAAAGACGGATGTCTCACCGGGTTCGGGACCATGCGGTTCAGGCCCGCCCATCTCTTCTGGGGCCTGCGGAGGGACCTGCTCTACCACCCCGTCAAGGACGACGCGGCGATCGGGGATCTCCTGCTCAGGAACGGCTGGCTGAAGGCAAAGCTGGCCGCCCGCCGCCTGGGGCGCATCGCCAGGGGCAAGCCCGTCTGATCAGCGGGAACGGACCGGCCGGAAGGCGCCTCCGGTCACGGGACCTCCGCCGCCGCCGGAGAGGGCGCGGCCTGGTTCTCCTCCACCCGCTTGCGCGCGGCCTCCTTCTCCCTGGCGGAGGGCGTGCCCCAGAGCGCCCGGCTGGGCTTGTTCTTCAGGATCTCCAGCAGTTCCTCGGCGGCCTTCAGGTTCCGGTGCAGGGACCGGAGGCTCTCCTGCACCTCGGGGCCGCCGTCCTTCAGGAGGGCGTGCATGTCCGTGCTGAACCCCTGGAGTTCCTTCAGGACCGAGGACAGATTGACGATGATCCCGTCCAGGTCGCCGGAACGCTTGTCCAGCAGCTCCTGGACGATGACCGCGCTCTTCTCGATGCTGGCCAGGCCGCGGTCCAAGGTCCTGGCCGACTCCTGCCCCTGTTCGACCAGCGCGTTCCCCTTGAGGGCGACTTTCCGGTATTCCAGCAGGGTCGCATCCAGATCGACGAGGACCTTCCTGACGTTCGGGTGGTCCAGGACGGCGCCGAGGCCGTTCTCCCGCAGGGTGGACCTCAGTTCGGACAGCGATTCGTCGAGATTCCGGACGAAGGCGTGCACTTCCGTCATGAGGCTTCCCAGGGAGGCTCCGGACTCCCCCAGCAGGACCGCGTCGGCGGCCAGCAGGTTGTGGCGGTTCTCCACCGGGGGGAGGTCCAGGTCGATGAAGGCGCTGCCCAGGCCCTTGGAGGAGACGACGGCGATCGTACCCTTCCAGAGCACGATGTCGGGCCGGACGCCGAGGGTCGCCAGGAAGAAGTATTCCTCGCCCTCCCGCTGCAGCGCGATCTGGTTCACCTGGCCCACCCGGAGCCCCTGGAGCTGCACCTCCGTTCCGACGGCCACGTCCGAGACGTTCTCGAGCCGGACCTTCACGAGGCGTTCCTCCTTGACGAGCGCCGCGACGCTCCGGTGGAAGAGCAGCCCGACGAACACCGCGACGGCGATGAACACCAGCAGCCCGATCTTCGCGTCGTCCCGGTCGAATCGCATCACGCGTCCCCGATCATCAGCCTTCCGTTGTCCAATCCTATCGCCTGCATCGGGACCTTGGGCATCCAGGACGCCTCGCCGAGGAGGATCATGGCCGCCTGGGAGGCGGCGGCGCGTTCCAGCAGGGCGGAGGCCTTCTCCTGCACGCTCCGGGGCAGGTGGCCCGCGGGCGGGTCCACCAGCCAGAGCTCCGGAACCATCAGGGTGGCCCGGACCAGGGCGGCGAGCCACCGCTCGCCCGGATCCATCGCGTGGGGGCGCTGGTCGGCCAGGCCGGAGAGGCCGGCCTCCTCCAGGGCCCCGGCGGCCATGGAAGAGGCCTGGACCGCGCCCAGCCGCTTCGTGAACATCAGCGGCAGGACCAGATTGGCCCGCAGGTCCTGGTTCACCAGCAGGCCTCCCTCCCGGGGAACCCAGCCCAGGGCGCCTCGGGCCAGGAAGGGATGATCGAAGGAATACGGGCCGAGGGGAATGCCGTCGAGGACGACCCGCCCCGCCTGGGGCAGCGCGAGCCCCGAGGCCAGGCGCAGCAGGACCGAGGCGTCCCGGCCCGAGGAACTCCGCAGGCGCACCTTGGCACCGCGCGCAAGAGTCCAGTCGAGTCCGTCGAAGACGATCCTGCCCTCCTCGGAGCGGAGGGAGACGCTTTCGAGGACGAGGAGCGGGTCAGCCATACAGGGCCAGGGAAAGAAGGGCGTCCGCGAGGAACATCATGAGCAGGGAGGCCACGACCCCCTTGGTGACCGCCTGGGGGACCTCGGTGGCGCTGCGCTTGACCCGCAGGCCATAGGCGGCGCACAGCACGGGGACCGCCCCTCCGAAGAGGAGCCCCTTCAGCAAGGTGATGGCGAGTTCCCGGATGCCGATGACCCCCTCGAGGCCGGCGAGGAAGGAGGCGAAGGAGAGGGTCGGCAGGAGCAGCCAGGCCAGGACGAACCCTCCCAGGAGGGCCGCCGCGTCGAAGAAGACGATGAGGGAGAAGACGGAAATCATGCCGCCCAGCATCCGGGGCACCAGCAGGAACTGGACGGGATTCATGCCCATGGCCACGAGCGCATCGACCTCCCCGCTGAGCTTCATGGAGGCCATCTCCGCCGCGACGGCGGTGCCGCTCCGGCCGATCACGATGACCCCCACCAGGAGCGGCCCCAGTTCCCGGATGACCAGCTTGGCCAGCAGCTTGCTGAGGTAGTCCTCGGCCCCGTAGGAGGAGAGCTGGCCGAACACCTGGATCAGCGTGATGCCCCCCATGAGCAGGGCCGTGACGACGGTGAGGAGCAGGGCGTCCAGGGCGGTGAACTTGACCTGCATCCTGAGGATCCGGTAGACGACGTCCAGCTGGTCGAGCCTCAGCCTGAAGAGGCCGCGGACGACCCGGGACATCAGCCAGGCCGCGGACCCGACCCGTTCCAGGGGCAGGCGGACCTGCTTTCCGAGCCGGGCGGCCGGCGAAAATATCCAATCCCAGGCATGGAACCGGGTCTTCGGGGCGGACATGGAAAGACCCTAACAGGCCTGGGGTTCCGTCCGGAAGGCCTGATAGCCTGGGAGCATGACGACCCGGAGCTGGAAGTTCATCGTGGAACCCGCCGAGGCGCACCTGCGCCTGGACCAGCTCGTGTCGGC
>DAOPZL010000034.1:18769-33398 GCA_035353395.1 Holophaga sp. | reverse complement strand
GGGGCCTGAGGTTGTCGGCCTCGTTCTTGGCGGGGATGACGACGGAAAGGAAGGGGGAAGATTCGGCGTGGTCGGTCATGGGATGTTCCTGGAATCCATCGGGGGGGCCTGGCAAGGGGGTCGTATCATGGGTGTCCTTCGGGGGTGGGCGCGGCCTTCCCTACAGTGACGGACAGGAAGCTCCAGGTCGAGTGGCCGCCGGCCGGCCGGACCTCGCGCCCCAGCCTCCTGCAGGCTTCCCGCAGTCCGGCTTCCTTCTTTCGCGCCACGAGGAGGAGGGTGCCCGGTTCGGCATCCCGCAACTCCTCCGCGAGGGGCTCCCCGGGGTCGACCTCCCCCTTGGGCGCGGCGGGTCCCGTGAACACGCGCTCGACTTCGCAGCCGAGGTAGAGACTCAGGCCCCAGGAGGGCTCCGTGTCGGCGAAGAGGACCTCCTTCGGGAGGGGCTGCACTGCGGCGGCGACGGCCCGGGACAGCGCCCGGCTGTCCATCGCGTAGGGGACCTTCGATCCCACGTACTTCCCGGCCAGCAGCACGACGATCCAGGCGGCGAGGAGGGGAAGCTCGACCTGCCGGCGCAGGGGCAGGACGACCCATCTGCCGACGGCCAGGGCCAGGGGAGGGGCCAGGGGCAGGACGTAGAGCGGCAGCCGCGAGGAACTGGCGAAGAAGACGCCCAGCGGCAGGAGGAACCAGAGGCCCAGGAAGACGGCCCAGGGATCTTCCCGGAGCTTCCGGCTCCAGGCCGCCCGCGAGCGCAGGCGCGAGACCCGGCGCGCCCCCCGGGCGAGGGGCAGGACCCACGGGAAGCAGCCGAAGCCGAGCACGGGGAGGTAGATGATGAAGGGCTTGTACCACTGCGGGTTCCGGTGGTGGACGTCCGAGGCCACCCGGGCCACGACCTCGTCGCGCAGCCAGTAGGACAGGACGCCCGGCCTCGCCGCGGCCACCGCCGCGTACCAGCCGAGGCCCACGAGCGCGAAGGCGAGCAGGCCGGCAGGCTGAAGGAGCCCCGTCAGCCCCTTCCTGCCCCGGACGATCCCCGCGAAGACGAGGAACGCCGCAAGGGGCAGCAGCCCGGGCGGCCCCTTGGTGAGGAACGCCAGCCCGAAGGACAGCCACATGAGGAAGCTGGATGCCTTCCTCCCGAAGCCGTCCTCCCGGCACCACCACTCCACGAACCCCAGCGCCGCCAAGGCCTCCCAGAGCGTGAGCAGCGTGTCCGTGGTGACGATGTTGGCCGCCGTGAAGGGCAGGAGGGAGGTGGCGTAGATGACCGGGGGCAGCCAGGCCCGGTCCGGCGTGATCCTCCGCGCCAGGCCGTACAGCACGAAGAGGGTCGCCGCGAAGGCCAGGGCGTTGGGCAGGCGGGCTCCCCATTCGTTCCGCCCCAGGGCGGCCAGGCCTCCCGCGAGGGCCCAGTAGGTCAGGGGGGGCTTGGTGAGGTGCGGGAACTCGTCGTTGAACGCCGGGATCAGGAAGTCCTTGTTCCGGAGCATCTGGACCGCGACGTCCGTGTAGCGACCCTCGTCCCGCTCCCAAAGTCCGCGGGATCCCTGGAAGAGCAGGGCGAAGCCCAGGACCGCGAGGACCAGCGCGAGGCCGCGGGCCCTCCGGCCGATGGCGCCGCAGCGCCGGGACCGGTCATCCGGCCTCATGCCGTGATCCTTGCTTCATGGAGGTCCATCGGGAAAGTGGCCTTCATGATCTATCCGCTCTTCCCGCTCGCGGCAGCCGTCGAATCGCGGAGGCCGGTCAGCCTGACGAAGGCGAGGTCGTCTTCCGGGTGGCGGGCCCGCTTCACGGTCCGGAGGACCTGGTGGTCGAAGATCCGGGAGAAGCCCGCCAGCTCCGCGCGGGGAAGGACCGCGTAGATCGCGTGGGCGGGATGGTTCCGGGCGTAGAAGGCCTCCAGGGCCTCCCGTTCGCCGAATTCCTGGACCGGCCGCCTGGCGTAGAACGGCAGGATCGCCTCGTCGACCCGCCACTGGACGATCAGGTCGTCCGGCTGGAGCGTGCGGCCCACCGATTCTGCGAATCCCTGCTCGGCCCTCCGCCAGCGGACGACAGCCATCGGGAGGAAGGCCAGGATGCCCGTCGTGAGGATGGCGACGGCGGCCGAGGCCCTGGCCAGCTCGGAGGTCATCGGCCGCTCCGGCCACCCTTCCTGTCCGAGTTCATGCCGGAGGAGCAGCCAGACCAGGGCGGCGTTCAGGAGGATCCAGGCCAGGGAGGCGTAGGCCTTCTCGCGCAGGATCAGCCCCGCGCAGACGGCGGCGACGACCGCGAACGCGATCGTGAACCCGCGCTTGAGCCTGGCGGACACCGCGGCATGGGCCCCGGCTTCCACCGCGCGGGCCAGGAGGAGGGACAGCAGCGGGAGGAGCGGCAGCATGTAGTGCTTCCGGTAGTGGCCTCCGAGGGTGAAGACGATCAGGAGGCTGACGCAGGCGGCCAGCAGGAGCCGGACCGTCCGGTCCGCGCCGCCCCCCCCCTTCCGGAAGCCTCGGGCCAGGAACGGGAGCATCAGGCTGAAGGGCAGCATCAGCCCCAGCAGCGTCCAGAGGTAGTAGCCGCTCAGGATCTCCTTCCAGCCCGCCAGGTTCGCCAGCAGGGATCCCGAGAGCTGGGTCTTCTGGATGTCCACGCCCAGGGTGGAGAGCTGCCGCTGGAGCAGCAGCCACCAGGGGAGGACCAGCAGCAGGAGGAGGGCTGGCCCCGAGAAGGGCCGGAGCACCTTCGCGGCCCGCCTGCGGTCCGGCCCGGCGAGCAGGAACGCGAGCATGCCGGCCAGGAACACCAGGGGCGCCTGCGGCCCCTTGGTCAAGGTGGCCAGCCCGGCCAGGATCCATCCGGACCAGGCCCATCCCCGCTGGCGCCAGGTCCCGTCCTCCGCCTTCCAGGCCAGGACCCACGCGAACAGGCTCAGGACGCTGAACGCCGAGTAGAGGAAATCCGGCCGGGCGCTGTGGGAGAGGCCGATGTAGCCCTGCATGCTCAGCAGCATCAGGGAGGCCAGCTTCCCCGTGGCGGGGCCGAAGAACGCCTTCCCGGCGAAGTAGGTGGCCATCACCATCACCAGGCTGGCCAGGAGCGAGACGAACCGGCCGTGCCAGACCTGGGCATCCTCGCTGAAGGGATCCAGGCTGGAGACCGCTTCCGTCGCCCAGTAGTTGAACGGCGGCTTCTGGAGGCGCGGCTCGTAGTTGAAGCTCGGAAGCACCCAGTCCCCCTTCGCCGCCATCTCCCGGGTGGTCTGGAGGACGAAGACTTCGTGGGTCTCCAGCGGGATCGAGCGGATCCCGATGATGGAAATCATCCAGAGGCACAGCAGGATGGCGGGCCACCTGCTGCTGTTCAGGATCGTCCGGCGCATGGAGCCTCTCCGTTGTCGCGTCATGGACCGGACCGGGGACACGCGTCCCCGGTCCGGTCCAGATAGAGAGCATCGGCGAGGCCGGGGAACAATTCCGTGACCCGGACATGACAATTTTGTCATGAAGGCCGGGAGCCGGATCCTCGTCGGGGGGATCGGCCGCCCGCGGGACCTCCGCCGTCCGGGGAAACGGAAGACCCCTTCGACCTCGGGCACGTACGAGCGGGACCGCGCCGGTCATGCGCGATCCCGCCCTCCGTTCCCTCGTCCTGTCGCCGGCGCAGAGGGCATCTGCGGGCGGCGTCAGAAGCGGGCGCTCAACTTCAGGCCTACCTGATGGGACTGGTAATGATCCTGGAGCGTCCGGGTGTACCTCAGGCCGGTAAGGAAGTCGCCGCTCGTGAGCAGGTCGACGCCCACGAACCCTTGCCAGGAAGGACCCAGCTCGATGGGCACTTCCATCGGCGGGACGCCCGCGGGCGAACCCGTGAAGCCTGCCCTCACGCAGGTGTTCCGGCCGGTCAGGTAGTGCTGGTAGCCCAGCCCGCCGCGGAAGAGCAGCTTGGAACCCGAGTCCAGGGACAGCAGGCTCCCCAGCTCCAGGCTCGGCTTCCACCACAGGTGGTCCTCGTCGCGGCTCTCGAGCACCAGGCTGGTGGGCCCGCCGTTCCTCTCCGTCCCTTGTCCGCCCGTCAGGCTTGTCCATCCGAGATCCAGCCTGGGTCTCAGGTAGGCATTGCCGAACTCGAGGTTCCGGGACGCCTTCACCATGGCCGAGACGGCCTCCAGGTTCCGGTGGAGGTTCGTCGTGAAGGGATCGACCACCTGCCCGGTCCGGGTGGTGCACATCCGGCTCCGGCTGTAGGAGAGGCTTCCGGCGAACTCCGTGCTGCCGGAACGGTACTTGGCGACCAAGCCGATTCCGTTGGTGGATCCGTTCGCATCCCATCGCCCCGAGTATCCGCTCGCGGAGTTCTCTTCGTGCTCGAACCCGGCTCCGAACGTCCACTTGCCGTGGTCCCGCTCGAGCCCAAGGGCGGCCCGCTCGGCGACCGAGGTCACTTTCTTGTAGTCGTCGAAGGCCGCGTGGAGGCTGTCCTCCCGGCTGAGGTCCATCCAGAAGTACCGGCCGTCCTCGCCGAACCGGAAGCGGCCGCCGTCCTCCAGCAGCCGCCCGAAGCTCTGGCTGCCGCGGATCAGGCTGGCCTGCTGCTCGCCGTAGAAGTCGGGCGACATCTGCGACAGTGCGAACCGGTAGTCCGTGAGGGTCGGCTCGTAGAGCAACTTGACGACCGTCGCCGCCAGCGCCGGGGAACTCCCCGCCATCTGGATGCGGTTGAAGTAGTCGCCCACTTCCCGCAGGTTCACCCCCAGGGCGCCGTCCGGAGAGAAGTCGACGTTGTAGTCGAGGACGGCTTCATAGGGATCGGGATAGAGCAGCTTGTAGGTGATCACCACGGACGGCGCGGTGGTCAGCACCATCCCGTTGTCGGTGACGCCGTGGTCCGCGAGGAAGAGATACTTCCGGAAATGACCGATGGGGATCACCTGCGGATTCAGGAGCGACACGTCCACGCGCCCGGCCAGGCTGGCGGAGCCCGTCATGTGGATCTGGTCCAGGACATCGCTGCCGAAATCCAGCTCGGCGAAGGTCTTCCCGGTCGAGCTCTGGGTGAAGCTCCCCGTCATCCTGGTGTGCTGGGCGGCGCCCATGTAGCCAGGCATCATGGTCCCGTCGTTGATCAACAGGTTCCGTGGATCTCCGAGCAGGAACCGGTATCCCGGAGCGAGCAGGCCTTCCTCGGCGTTCACGAACCGGTTGGCGCCCATCCCGAGATCGACCTGCCCGAACAGCGAACCGGTGTTCTCGACCAGGTCGTTGCCTTCCTCCGCCCGTACGGCCCATCCGCGCATCCAGTCCTTCCCGACGAGCTCGCCGTGGTTCAGGAAGAGGTTGTCTGCGCCGCCGGAGATATGCACGCCTTCGCCGTCCGAGCCGAAGTAGACCAGGTTGCCGTCCGCCAGCTCGAGGGAGATGTCTCCCTGTCCGCCGGCGCCGCGCGACTGGGCCAGGATGCCGATCCCCTGGTCCCCGAGGGCGAGCACGTCGCCGTCGATGCCGAGGGAGACATTGCCCGACGTCCCGGCCCCGCCGGCGGTGTCGGCGAAGACCCGGTCCACGATCCCGCCGCCGCCGCCGAGACTCTGGGCGAGGATGCCGATCGACTGGTCGCCCAGCACGACGACGTCGCCGGTCTGCGCGAGCTGGATGTCCCCGCCGTTCCCGGTGTTGTCGGAGTGGGTCACGACCTCGACATGGCTGGCATCCGTATCCGTGAGCACAGCCCCGCCCCCGCCTCCGATGGATTGCAGGACGATGCCGTGGGCCATCTGGCCCCGGGTGAAGACGGAGCCTGTGTTGGAAAGGGACAGGTCGCCGCCGTTGCCCGAAGCGCCGTCTTGGCCGCCCAGGTCCACCTGGAGTCCGCTGAAGCCGGACAGGTCCACCTTGCCTCCGCCTCCGCCGATGCTCTGGGCGATCAGGCCGTAGGCCCGCTTCCCGAGGGTGCTCACACCGCCGGAGTAGACCAGGTCGAGGTCGCCGCCGTCGTTGGAGGTCCCTCCGCTCGCCCCCAGCCGGGTCAGGCCGAAGGTGCCGGGATCCGGGTCCGAGGCTGCGAGGGCCTCGCTCGACTTGGCCGCGGCCTGGAGCCCGGAAGGCGCGGGGACTCGGCTCACGTTGACCGTTAGGTTCCCCCCGCCGCCGCCGATCGACTGGACGCCGAGGCCCGACGACTGGTCCCCGGAAGTTCCGATGTCGCCCGTGCGGAGCTGCAGGATGTCGCCCCCGCCGTTGCCGGAGGAGTCCTTCCCGCCCAGGGCCATCTCGAGATCGACCTGGGCCAGGGAATCGACCTGGATTTCGGTGTGGTCGCTGCCCCCGCCGCCGCCGATCGACTGGATCAGAGCGCCCAGGGCGTTCTTGCCGGCGGTATAGAGATCGCCGATCTGCGTCAGGTCGATCTTGCTGGCGATGGCGCCCTCGAGGGCGTTCGCGCCGAGCTCGATCTTCGACTTGACCCAGGCCTTCGCCTTCTCGAGGGTGGTCCCGTCGTGGGGCGGGATCTCGACGCCGTTGTCGTCCAGTTCCGCGGCCTGCTGGCTGAAGTCGAGGAAGAGGTCGACCTTGCCGCCGCCGCCGTTCACCGACTGGCTGAACTGGGCCAAGCTGTTGTCGCCCAGCATGACGATGTCGCCGGTGGCATGGACGGTCACGGCCCCGGCCGTGCCTTTGGAGCTTCCGCCCAGGACGGTGTTGATGAAACCCGCACCGCCGTCGGTGACGGCCATCCAGGCTGGATTGGTGAGGGAGTAGCCGAAGCTGCCTCCGCCCCCGCCCACCGACTGGGCGAAGATGCCGTACGAATCGCTGCCGTGGGAGATGATCGTGCCCGAGTGGTCGACCTGCACGTCGCCGCTGTCCGCCCCGCTCCCGCCGATGCCCCCGACCGCGATGTTCGTCGCGGCCGACTTCAGGTCCGTCTTGGGGTTCTTCAGGAGGTTCCGGGAAAGCGAGATGGCTGCGCCGCCGTCGCCCCCGCCGCCGCCGACGCTCTGGGCGTAGATGCCGTAGGCCTTCTGCCCGTAGACCTCGATGGTGCCGGTGTTGTCCACGGTGACGTCGCCGGAAATGTTCCCGTTGCCGCCCATGCCCCCGACTGAATAGAAGCAGTTCGTTCCCGCGCTCTCCTTGGAGAGCGAGAGCTCGCCCGAGAGGCTCAGGCCTCCGTTCCCGCCCCCTCCGCCGACGGACTCGGCGAGGATGCCGTGGGCCCCCTTGCCGTAGGTGAGGATGGCGCCTTCGTTGACCACATCGACGTTGCCGCCGGTGCCGCCGTCGCCCCCGGACCCGCCCAGACTGAAGTTGCAGGATCCTGGGCCCGACGAGCCGGTGCCGCCGGAGGTCCGCTTCAGGGTCACTGTGGTGCTGCCCGTGCCGCCGCCGCCGCCGACGCTCATCGCCAGGATGCCCATGGAGGCCTCGCCCTCGGTGATGATCTTGCCCGAATCGGGTCCCGCCCCCTTCAGGTTGGAGACCGAGACGTTCCCGCCGGTCCCGCCGGTCCCGCCGCTGCCCCCGATGCCGACGGAGAACGAGTTCCCCCCCTTGCCGGTCAGGGAACCGGTGATCACGGCGTCCGAATTCCCGCCGGTGCCCCCGACCGACTGCGCGAAGATGCCGACGGACTTCTCCCGGGCCGTGCCGATTCCGCCGGTGTTGACGACCGTGACGTCTCCGGCCGAGGCGCCGGTCCCGCCGGTGCCCCCCACGGAGATCGCGAGGCGTTCCGCCTTGTCCGAGACGCCCCACACGAAGGCGTTGACCGCCATGCCGGAGTTGCCGCCGCCGCCGCCCAGGCTCTGGGCGAGCAGGCCGTGGGAGCCGGCGCCGTCGGTGATGATCACGCCGCTGTTGTCGACGTGGACGGTCCCGCCGGTGTTGCCCTCCCCGCCATCGCCGCCGACGCTGACCGTCGTGCCGCTGGAGGCGGAGCGGGTGCCCCCGGAGGTGGCCATGCCGCCGGTGCCTCCCCCGCCGCCGATGGACTGCGCGAGGATGCCCAGGGAGCCGTCCCCGTAGGTGCGGACCTGGGCGCTGCTGGCCACGTCGACCGCGCCGCCGGTGCCGCCTGTGCCGCCGGTGCCGCCGACGGAGAGCGCCAGGGACGGGGCGTTCCAGATGCCGAAGGTGTTGGCGCTTCCGCCGTTGCCCCCGCCGCCCCCGATGCTCTGGGCGAAGATGGCGTGGGCGTTTTCGCCCTCGGTGATGACCCAGCCCTGGGCGTCCAGGTCGACCCGCCCGGCCTTGCCGCCGACGCCGCCCTCGAGCCCCACCGAGAGGCTGGCCGATTCGGCCGGCTGGTCCTTGTTCTCCTGCGCTGCGCTCGCGGACACGGACGTGGAGGAGCTGTTCCCGCCTCCTGCGCCCACCGACTGGGCGAGCATGCCGAAGGACCCGTCGCCGTGGGTGATCACGTTGCCGGTGGAGGACAGGCTCACGTCTCCTCCGATGCCTCCGGTTCCGCCCCTGCGGCCGATCGAGACGCCGAGGCTCCCGCCGTTGCCGGAGAAGGGCGAGATGGCCATGCTCATCTCGGTGTTGCCGCCGCCGCCGCCGATGGACTGGGACAGGATCCCGAAGGAGTCCTTGCCGGAGGTCTCGATGTTCCCCACGGAGACCACGTCCGAGGTGGACCCGTCGCCGCCGTTCCCCGTGCCGCCTCCGACAGCCAGGTTGAAGCTCATGTTCTTGTCGTTCTTCCCTTCGTACGTGACGGCCAGGTTCAGGTTGGCGTTGCCGCCGCCGCCGCCGATGGACTGGGACAGGATGCCGTGGCTGTTGTCCTTCTGCGTCACGATGTCGCTGTAGTTGGTCACCCGGGCCGCTCCGCCGTCGCCCCCTTCCGCGCCCGATCCGCCGATGGCGAACTGGGCTTCGAATCCGGATGCCGTGTTGTTGCTGCCGGCGAGACTGACTCCGGCGATGAAGTTCATCCCGGCCTCGCCGCCGCCGCCGCCGATGCTGGACGCCTCGACCGCATGGGCGCCGACTCCGTTGGTGCTCACGATGCCGGACGCGAGGGAGGTTCCGCCGCGCACGATGGTGGCCGAACCCGCGTTCCCTCCGCCCGATCCCGAACCGCCGACGCCGACGGAGATGGGGGAGCTGTTCTTGGCGAACACGCCGGTGACGTTCATGCCGCCGGTGCCGCCGCCGCCGCCGATGCTCTGGGCGACCACGCCCCGGGCCTCGTCGCCGTCCGTGACCACGATGCCGTTGTCCGTCACCGCCACGTTGCCCGCGTCGGCCCCCTCTCCGCCGTTGCCGCCGATTCCGGCCACGATGGACAGGTCCGTCTTGCCGCCGGAGTTCTTCGAGTCGGCCCAGTTGATCTCGCCGCTGACGTTCATGCCGCCGTTGCCCCCGCCGCCGGCGATGCTCTGGGCCATGACGCCGTGGACCCAGCTGCCGGAGGTGACGGCGTTGCCCGTATGGTCGACCGTCACGTCGCCGCTGGCCGCCCCCGCGCCCCCGAAGCCGCCAATGCCGATGGTGATGGAAGGCACGCTGCTTTCCTTCGCGATGGACAGGCCTCCGCTGACGTTCAGGGCGCCGTTGCCGCCGCCCCCGCCCAGGCTCTGGGCCATGATGCCGGCGGAACTCTGCGTCTTGCCGGTGTTGTCGGCCGAGGCGTAGAGGTTCGTCGCCGACCGGACCGCGACGTCCCCGGCCAGGCCCGCGTCGGCCCCGAAGCCGCCCACGCCCACGATCAGCGGGGAATCCGAGACGATGCCGCCGCTCACGTTGGTGCCGCCGTTGCCGCCGCCCCCTCCGAGGCTCTGGGCCAGGATCGCGGAATGACCCGAGCCCCGGGCGGAGATGCTCGGACCGGCCGCGTCCACGGAAACCGAGCCGGCGTCACCGCCCTTGCCCCCGTAACCGCCCACGCCGACTATGAGCCCATAGGCGTCCCCCGAGCCGCTTGCGTAGGCGAGGCCGCCGCTCACGTCGAGTCCGCCGTTGCCGCCGCCGCCTCCGATGGACTGCGCCGCGAGGCCGTGCGAACCGGTCCCTTCGGTTCCGGGAACGGCCTGGATCGTGCCGCGGTAGGTCACGTCCACCGAGCCTGCCTGGCCGCCTTCCCCTCCGAATCCGCCGACCCCGATCGAGGCGGCGACGGTCTTGGAGGAGCCGCCGCTGGAGCTGGTGAAGGCCAGGGAGCCCGTGATGTTCGTGCCGCCGTTGCCGCCGCCGCCGCCGATGGACTGCGCCAGCAGCCCGTTGGAATCGTTGCCCAGGGTGACCACGTCGCCCGTGACGGCCAGGGTCACGTTCCCGCCGTCGCCCGCGCCGCCGCCGAACCCGCCGACCCCCACGCCGATGGCCGCGCCGTTCTTCCCGGTCAAGTTGACCGCCCCGGTGACGTTCATGCCGCCGTTGCCGCCGCCCCCGCCGATGGACTGGGCGACGACCGCCGAGGCATGGTCCCCCGTGGTGCCGATCTGGGCGTGCTCCGCCGTCGTGGCCACGGTGCTGGCCACGTTCCCGGCGTCTCCGCCGCCGCCGCCGAACCCACCGATGCCCACGCCCAGGGCTCCGCCGTTCTCCTTGGTGAGGTTCACGGCCCCGGAGACGTTCAGGCCGCCGTTGCCGCCGCCGCCGCCCAGGCTCTGGGCGACGATCCCGGCGGAATAGTCCCCGGTCGTCACGACGCCGCCGGTGACATGGTTCACGACTTCCTTCCCGTTCCCGCCGTCCCCGCCGAAGCCGCCCACGCCCACGGCGAGGCCGCCGCTCCCGGTCTTCGCGGCCGTCAGCACGCCGGTGACGTTCATGCCGCCGTTGCCGCCGCCGCCGCCCAGGCTCTGCGCCAGGATGCCCGTGGCGTGGTCACCCAGGGTCTGCACATAGCCCGTGACGGTGTTGTCCACGTCGTTGGCGTCGCCGCCGCCGCCGCCCGTACCGCCGATGCCGACGCCCAGCGCCCCGGCGCCGTCCTTGGCCGCCGAGATCGTGCCCGAGACGTTCATTCCGCCGTTGCCGCCGCCGCCGCCGATGGACTGGGCCGCCACGCCGAACGCATCGGAACCTGTGGTGAAGACGTTCCCCGTCATCCGGTTGGTGACCTTCCCGGAAACGCCGCCATCCCCGCCCGAGCCGCCGATGCCGATGCTGACCGCCCCGCTGCCCGTGCCCGCCAGGGACACGGAGCCGCTGACGGAGATCCCGCCGTTGCCGCCGCCGCCGCCCAGGCTCTGGGCCAGCACGCCGCCCGAGCCGGACTCCCGGGTCACGATCAGCCCGGTGACGGTGTTGTCGACCGCCGCCGCGTCGCCGCCGCCGCCGCCGGAACCGCCGATGCCCACCGAGGCTGCGCCGCTGCCGGTCTTGGCCGCGGACAGGACTCCCGCCACGGCCATGCCGCCGTTGCCGCCGCCGCCGCCCACGGACTGGGCGACGATGGCTCCCGAGTTCTTCCCGCTGGTCGCCACGTTGCCGGTATAGACGGACGTCACCTGGCCGGCATCGCCGCCGTTCCCGCCCGAGCCGCCGACGCTCGCGGCGCCGGCGCCGCTGCCGGTCCCCGCCGCGGAAAGTCCCGCGCTCACGTTGAAGCCGCCGTTGCCGCCGCCGCCGCCGACGCTCTGCGCCAGCAGGCCGTTCGAGGCATCGCCGCCGGTCGTGATGTCGCCGGCGACCTCGGAGGAGACATTGCCCGCGTTGCCGCCCGTTCCCGCGCTCCCGCCCAGGCCGACGCTCACCGCGCCGCTGCCCGTGCCGGCCGCGGAGCCGGTCACGCTCACGTCGAAGCCGCCGTTGCCGCCGCCCCCGCCGATGGACTGCGCCACGATCCCGGAGGCATCCCTCCCGGACGTCGTGACGTTGTTCGCCACGGTCAGGTCCACCGTGGAGCCGTTGCCGCCCCCCGCGCCGCTGCCGCCGAGCCCGAGGCTCACCGCCCCGCTGCCCGTGCCCGCGCCCGAGGCCGCGACCGTCACGTTGAAGCCGCCGTTGCCGCCGCCCCCGCCCAGCGACTGCGCCAGGATTCCGCCGGAGCCCGCCCCGTGGGTCTCGATGTCGCCCGTGGTCGAGACGGTCACCGCGCCGGCGCTGCCGCCCTCTCCGCCGGAGCCGCCCAGGCCGACGCTCACGGCGCCGCTGCCTGTTCCGGCGCCCGAGACGTCGACGGAGACGTTGAAGCCGCCGTTGCCGCCGCCGCCGCCGATGGACTGGCCGATCACGGCCGCGGACTGGTCGCTTTCGGTATAGACGGTGTTGTGGACGGTCAGGTCCACGCTCCCGCCGTCGGCCGCCGCGCCACCCTTTCCGCCCAGGCCGACGCCGACGGCGCCGCTGCCTTCTCCGGCGCCCGAGAGGCCGGCCGAGACATCGAAGCCGCCGTTGCCGCCGCCGCCGCCCACGGACTGGGCCAGGATCCCGGCGGACCGTTCTCCGTAGGTCCAGACGTCGCCGCTGGACAGTGCCTTAACGTAACCGGCTGCGTTCCCCGAGCCGCCATTTCCGCCCAGCCCGACCGAGATGGCACCGCTGCCGATGCCGGCCCCGGACAGGGCGGCGGCGACGTTGTAGCCGCCGTTGCCGCCGCCGCCGCCGAGCGACTGGATCACGAAGGCCGAGGAACCTGCGCCGCGCGTGACGATCGTGCCGCTGGAGGCGGCGTCCACGTCGCCTCCCCGGCCGCCGCTGCCGCCGTTGCCGCCCAGGCCGACCGAGATCGCGCCGCTGCCGATGCCCGCGCCGGAGATGTTGCCGGTGTAGTTGAAGCCGCCGTTGCCGCCGCCGCCGCCGACGGACTGCACCAGGGCGCCCAGGGATCCGGCGCCCGTGGTGAGGATGTCGGACGCCAGGGTCGCGCGCACGTTCCTGCCGCTGCCGCCGCTGTTCCCCGAGCCGCCCATGCCGAAGGAGATGGCGCCGCCGCCGATGCCCGCGCCGGACACGCCGGCCGAGATGTCGAAGCCGCCGTTGCCGCCGCCCCCGCCGATGCTCTGGGCGAGGATCGCGCTGGACCGGTCTCCGCTGGTCGTGACGGTGCCCTGGGTCGTCAGGGTCACCGAGGGATCAGGTCCTGCCTGCCCGCCGTCGCCGCCCACGCCGCCGGTGCCTCCCAGGCCCACGGAGATGGCGCCGCTGCCGATGCCGGCTCCGGAGAGCGCCGCCGACGCGTTGAAGCCGCCGTTGCCGCCGCCCCCGCCCACCGACTGGGCCAGGATGCCGATCGAGTTCTCCTTGAGCGTGCTGATGTCGCCGATGACGTCCGCGGAGACCAGGCCGCCGTTGCCGCCGCCCGCCCCGTCGCCGCCGAGGCCGACGCTGATGGCGCCGCTGCCGATGCCGGCTCCGGACAGGGCGCCGGCGATGTTGTAGCCGCCGTTTCCGCCGCCCCCGCCGACCGTCTGGGCGACCACGGCCGAGGAATTCCGGCCTTCGGTCGCCACATCGTTCCGCACCGTCAGGGAGACGCTTCCGCCCTGGCCGCCGCTCCCGCCCCGTCCGCCCAGGCCGAGGGAGATCGCGCCGCTTCCGATCCCGGAGCCCGCCCCGGAGCCCGAGATGTCGAAGCCGCCGTTTCCGCCGCCTCCGCCCACGCTCTGGGCGAGAATGCCGACCGATCCGGAGCCCTTCGTCGTCGTCTTCCCGCTCGTCCCGGCAGTCACGGAACCGCCGTCGCTGCCCGTCCCGCCGTTGCCTCCGAGCCCGACGGTCACGGCGCCGCTGCCGATCCCGGCGCCGGCTCCCCCCGCGGAGATGCTGTACCCGCCGTTGCCGCCGCTCCCGCCGATGGACTGGGCCACGAGGCCGGCGGATCTGTCGCCCGCAGTCTCGATCGTGCCCGTGGAGGAGACCTGCACGGTTCCTCCCGTCGCGCCGCTGCCTCCCCGTCCGCCCACGCCGACGGAGACGGCCCCGCTTCCGGCGCCCGCGCCCGCCACGGATGCCGAGATCACATAGCCGCCGTTGCCGCCGCCGCCGCCGACGGACTGGACGAGGACACCGCCCGAATTCTGGCTCGAGGTGTGGACGTTCGACTGCAGGTCCGCCTTGACCGCGCCTCCCTGTCCGCCGCCGCCGGCCGTTCCGCCGAGGCCGACGTTCACGGAGGCCGCCGCAGCGCCCGCGCCGGAGCCGCCCGCGGCGATGGAGTAGCCTCCGTTTCCGCCGCCGCCGCCGATCGACTGCGCCAGGATTCCCATGGAATTCTCGCCATAGGTCGTGATGTCGCCGAATCGGGTGGCCAGCGTCACCTGGCCGCCCTGGCTGCCCGACGCGCCGCTTCCGCCCACCGAGACGCCGATGGTTCCGGCCGCCCCGCCGGAGGCCGCGAGGGTCGCCGTGATCGCTCCGCCGCCGTTGCCGCCGCCGCCGCCGATGGACTGGGCCAGAAGGCCCGTGGAGCTCGCGCCCGAGGTGGTGATGTTCCCCTGGAGGCCCACGGACACCTTGCCGCCCTCGCGGCCGCCGCCGCCGCTGCCGCCGATGCCGATGCCGATGGATCCGCTCAGGCCCAGCGAGGCGCTTGCGGCCCCCGCGACGGCGAGTCCGCCGTTGCCGCCGCCCCCGCCCACGCTCTGGGCGAGGAAGCCCGTGGAGCGGTCGCCGTGCGTCTCGATGGCGCCGCTGAAGCCGGTGCTGACCAGATTCCCCGTCCCGTCGAAGGTGCCCACGGC
>DAOPZL010000034.1:0-18669 GCA_035353395.1 Holophaga sp. | reverse complement strand
CGCCGCTGAAGCCGGTGCTGACCAGATTCCCCGTCCCGTCGAAGGTGCCCACGGCAACCTCGCCGCCCGCGCCGCCGGCGCTGCCCTTGCCGCCGATCGCGGTACTGAGGGAGCCGGAAGCCGGCCCGCCCGAAGCCGAAACTGCCACGGCATAGCCGCCGTTGCCGCCTCCGCCGCCGATGCTCTGCAGGACCACTCCGGACGCATCCGCGCCCGAGGTGGTGACCATGCTGAGGCCCGTGCCCTTCGTCATCGTGACCTGGCCGCCGGCGCCGCCGGCTCCGCCCTGGCCTCCGATGGCGAAGGAGGCCGCGACGCCGAATCCTCCCGTCACCTGCACGGCGCCGCCGCCGTTGCCGCCGCCCCCGCCCACGGACTGGGCGAAGAGCCCCGTGGAACGGTCGCCCGACGTGCTGATCATCGAGGCCGTGCCGGCGTCCTTGCCCTGCAGCAGGACATTGACGCTCCCCCCGCTTCCGCCGGCGCTGCCGTTCCCGCCGATGGCGAGTCCCGAGAAGACGCCGATGGAGCCCGAGCTGCCGCCGTTGCCGCCGCCTCCTCCGATGGACTCGGCGACGATGCCCTGGGCGTCCGCGCCGAGCGTGGTGATGTTGCCCCCGTTCGTCACGGAGACGCGGTCGCTCCTCCCGCCTCCATCCCCGCTCCCCCCGACCGAGACCACGCCCGCCGAGGAGCCTCCGTCTCCGCCGCCGCCGCCGATGCTCTGCGCCACGATGCCCCGGGCGCCGTTCCCGGCGGTGGAGATGGTCCCGAAATTCTCGACAGTGACGGCTCCGCCGTTGCCCGCATGGGCGCCGCTGCCCCCCACGGAGACCAGCCCGTAGGCATTGGATCCGCTGCCGCCGCTGCCGCCGACGGACTGCGCGAAGATGCCATCGGACTTCGTCCCCTGGGTCGTGATCACCCCCGTGCCGGCGTTCGTGACCGAGACGGTGCCGGCGCTGCCGCCGTTGGAGCCCGACCCGCCGAGCGCGACGAGCCCCCCCCCGCTGCCGCCGGTGCCGCCGCCGCCGCCCACGCTCTGCGCGAAGATGCCGCGGGCGTACTCGCCGGTGGTCAGGATGTGGCCTGCGTTGGTCACGGACACGGCGCCGCCGTTCCCGCCGTTGTCGGCGCTGCCGTTCAGGGAGAGGATGAGGTTCCCGGAGGTGCCGGACGATCCTCCGGAGCCGCCGATGCTCTGCGCCACGATCCCGTGCGCGTAGGCGCCCGAGGTGACGATGTAGCCCGTGCCCGCATTCGTGATGCCGACCGTTCCGCCGTTTCCGCCGTAGTTGCCGGC
Source organism: Holophaga sp. (assembly GCA_035353395.1). Classification (GTDB taxonomy): domain Bacteria; phylum Acidobacteriota; class Holophagae; order Holophagales; family Holophagaceae; genus UBA1801. The sequence goes on along the minus strand of DAOPZL010000034.1, from coordinate 17,366 downwards.
TCCGCTGGAGCCGACGAGGCCCCACTGGCTGCCGCCGTTCCCGCCGTTGTTGCTCACGCTCAGGCCGTAGATGCCGAAGGCGCCATCCCCGTTGGTGCCGATGGTACCCAGGTTGGTCACCGAGACCGTCCCGCCGTCGCTGGAATGGCCGCCGGTCCCGCCGCCGGGTGCCGCGTAGCCGCTCCCGCCGTTCCCGGCCTGGCCGCTGCGACTGTAGGCGAAGATGCCGTGCATGCCCGTTCCGGTCGCGTTCACCTGGTAGCCGGTCTCGTTCACGACGGTCACCGGACCTCCGGCTCCCCCGTCCCCCCCGTCGCGGCCGCTCCAGAAGGACGCGTAGGAATTGCCTCCCTTGCCGCCCGTGCCGCCGATGCTGCCGGCTTCGATGCCGATCCGGCCGGAGGTCGAGATGTTCTGCGTATTGGTGTAGCTCACCGCCGGACCGTCCGCCCCATCCTTGCCCGAGGTGGGGGGGACGAAGAGCGCGCCGGCCCTTCCGTTGGCGCCTCCGCTCCCCGTGGAGACGACCCGGACGCCTGTGCTCGAGGCCTCGGAAATCGTGCTGGGTGGTACGGCCGGGTCATCGACCATCTGGAACATGCTGTTCAGGGTCGACTGCGGAAGATAAGGGGCGAAGGACAGCGTCGGGCTGTCCGCGAGGGTCGCCCTGACCGTCGCGGTGTTGGCGCCGGTGTCCTTGGTCAGGACGACGAATCCCAGGGGAGGGGTGTCCCGGTTGTAGAACGTCTCCCCGACGTTCTTGACCAGGAAGGCATACCCGTCCAAAGTCTCCACGAAGGCGGTCGCGCCGGGCGATGGCGTGCCTGCAGGATCCACGAGGAGGGCGGTGACCGTCGTGGTCTGGTGCGTCACCGGGTTGGTCACGGACTGGCCGACCGTCGAGGTGTTCGAGGGATCGGGGGGTGTGGGCGGTTGGGGTGTCTCGGCCCCGAGGCCCAGCCCAAGATTCAGGCAGAGGACGACGAGGAACGCCAAGCCTGCGGTCAGCCAGGCTTTCCCGCGGCCTGTCCTTCGCGAGGAGGGCCTTCGAACCCACGGAACGAACCGCCGGAGGCGGCAGGAACCCATGTTCAGAAGGGTCTTCTTGACGAACCGGCTGGAATTCATCGGAGGCCTCCCCACGCAATGATCACGCTAGCTGTCCCATGCACCCGAGCCGCGGACCCGGCATTGCAGCCGGCCTTCGCGGAAGGTCCCCATCCCCGACGCAGGCATCTCCCATGACCCACTCTCCGCTCCTGGCGTCCGGAACGAGCGGCGGAACAAGAGGAACGGATCGCTGGGAGTTCTGCTGGGCCAGGAAAAGCCACAACGCACCCATCAACCAGGAATGCATCGGAACGATGCAGCGTCGAACGGACGAATGAACGCAGGAAAGGGGAAGCTAGCCTACCAATTCAGCATGATATGTCAACATGGAGATGAATTAAATATTGATGAATTCAAATGTTGACGAATGCCGTACTTGATTTACATGGAGAAAGAATGTCGATCCACGTTCCGTCTCAAGCGGCCAGACGTGCCGCGGTGACGGTCAAGGACCTGGCCGTCCGCTACAAGGAAGAACACATCCAGGTTGGGTTCCGGACGCAGAGGGAAGCGGCAACCCTCCGGATCGACAAGCATTTGAGGTCGCGCTGGCCCGGACGTCGTGGAACCTCCTCGGGGGAAATCCCCTTGGGAGCGGCAGACCCATCAGCGGAACTCCTCTTCCGGAGTGGAAATTTCCAGAGTCGCAACGCCATGAGACAATAATTTCTAGAATTTTCGAAATTCCCTCTTGCACGTTATTTCGATTCTACTAGAATTATCGACGAGGATGCCATGACCCCCATGCTCGAACAGAACGCGGAACGCATGAAGGCACTGGGACACCCGGTGCGTCTTGCGATCCTCCGCCTGGTCGTCCAGGGGCGTCCCGAAGGCACCCCGGCCGGAGACATTCAGGAGCGTGTGGGCATCCCGGCCTCCACGCTCAGTCACCATCTGGCCTGCCTCGCGGGCACCGACTTGCTGCTCGTCGAGCGGGAGGGGACCACGCTTCGCTACCGGGCTCACTTCGAGGTCCTGCACCAGCTGACCCAGTACCTCTGGCAGGACTGCTGCAAGGCTGGCCAGGGCTGCGAGGACGGCTCCACGTGCTGCGCGCCGGCAGATACCTAGCCGCCGAGTCATTTTCGAACCCGATGCCTGCCGAAGCCCCCGCGGCGCAGGAAACGTCCATCCACATTCCAGGAGCTGCCATGCACATCCGCGAACACCGACCCGAGGACCGCCAGGCTGTGGAACGTCTGCTCACGACCGAGAACCTCCCCACAGAAGGGCTGGACCGGTGCATGGGCTGGGTGGCCGAGGAGGCCGATGAGATCCTCGGCCATGTGGCCGTCGAGTCGACACCTGATGTTGCCGTGATCCGGTCTCTGGTCGTCGCCCCGCAGGCCCGGGGCCGCGGCCTCGCTCGCCGGCTCATGGACCTGGCCGAAGGCGTCTACGGGAAGCGCACCCTGGTGCTCCGCACCGAGTCCATAGGACCATGGGTGGAACGACGTGGCTATGTCCACTCCACGGTCGGACAACTTCCGGCAAGCGTGCGGACCACGACCCAGTTCGAAGGGGATCTCTGCTCCAGCTGCCCTGTGTATGCCCGGTTCCCAGCCACGGGTCCGGTCCTGTTGGACGCCGAAGGCATCAAGTCTGCCGTGCGCGGCCGCTACGGGGCCATCGCCGTCAACGGAGGCCCCTGCTGCCCCGGCGGCGGATGTGGATGCGGGGATGCCAGCCTCGAGATCGGCTACGACCTGGCGGACCTAGTGGCCGCTCCGGACGGGGCCAATCTTGGCCTGGGCTGCGGCAACCCCGTGGCGCTCGCCTCGCTCAAGGAGGGCGAAACGGTCCTGGACCTGGGCTCCGGCGCGGGTTTCGACGCCTTCCTGTCGGCCAGGCGCGTCGGTCCCAGGGGCCGGGTCATCGGGGTCGACATGACCCCGGAGATGCTGGCCAAGGCCCGGGACCTGGCCGCCAGGCACGGCTTCGCCAACGTCGAGTTCCGCCAGGGCGACATCGAGGCCCTGCCCGTCGCGAGCGGCACCGTGGACGTGATCATCTCCAACTGCGTGATCAACCTGGCCACGGACAAGGCCAAGGTCTTCCGGGAAGCCTTCAGGGTCCTGAAGCCCGGCGGTCGCCTGATGGTGTCCGACCTCGTTCTCCTCAAGCCCCTGCCGGAAGCCATGAAGCGGGACCTGGACGCGTATGCGGCCTGTCTCGCGGGCGCCCTTCTCAAGGACGACTACCTGGACGCCATCCGGGCCGCGGGATTCTCCGGAACCGAGGTGGTCGGCGAATCGGGCTACGACGCGGGGGACCTGGCCGTGGCCGTCTCCAGCATCAAGGTGGCGGCGATCAGGCCCATCGAGTCCCGGCCCAGCCCGGAGCCCTCGGGCTGCGGGTGCGGGTGCGGGTGCAAGTGATCCAGCTCTAGTCCATGCCTGGCTCCTCGAGGAGCCGAACGAAACTCATCCGGGTCGGCACGCCTCCGGGCAAGGAGGCCCAGGAATCGTCTGCCCGACATCCCCAAGGAGGACATCCTGTTCGAATCCCAGCAGTCCCAGATGCACCTGATCTGGCTGAGCGGCACCGCCGATCCCCAGACCCGACGCCAGGTTCTCGGCACGGAGGACCGGCCCGAGACCCCACCTGTCCTGAAACGCGTGTTCGCGGCCCTCCGGAGGTTCTCCGTGCGGCACCGGCAGGCCTGCGCCGCGACATGCCGAACCTCATCCCTGCCCCGCTCGACCCAGGCCTGCTGCTGAGCGAGCCTTCGCGGGCCCGACCCCAATCCAGACATCCAGGAGATCTCCATGTCCGAGACCCGAACCAGCTGCTGCGGCAGCATCGATTCCGCTCCGCCTGCGCCCACCTGCGGCTGTGCAGGCCGTCCCGCTCCCCGAAGGATGCGCTCCGGGTTCTGGGCCAGGGGAGGCTGGCTCCTCCCGGCGGCAGGACTCGGGGCGTTGACCTACAACCTGCTCGAGCCGTTCTCGGAATGGGTGACGGCGGAGGTCCTCCATCTGGACCTCGCCTCGAAGCTCAGCGCCGCGGTGGCGTTCTTCGTCTACGACGCGCCGAAGGTCCTGCTGCTCCTCGCGGCGGTCACGTTCCTGGTCGGCTTCCTCCAGAGCTACATCAGTCCGCAGAAGACCCGCGAGCTGCTGGCGCGCCGGGGAGGCGTCTGGGGGAACCTGCTGGCCAGCCTGTTCGGGGTCGTCACGCCGTTCTGCTCCTGCTCGGCCGTGCCGCTCTTCATCGGATTCGTGAGGGCCGGCGTGCCTCTGGGGATCACCTTCAGCTATCTGGTCGCCGCCCCCATGATCAACGAGGTGGCCCTGGTCCTCCTGTTCGCCCTCTTCGGCTGGAAGATCGCCCTCGTCTACGCGGCCACGGGCCTGAGCGTGGCCTTCCTGTCCGGGCTCGTGCTCGGGAAGCTGGGCATGGAGCGGCACCTCGAGCCCTGGGTGCTCGATGAAGCCGGCCGGGCCCAGCCCGCGATCGAGGCGAGGCCCACGTTCCCGGATCGCATCGAGGAGGGTCTCCGCAGCGCCCGCAACGTGGTCGGCAAGGTCTGGCCCTACGTGCTCGCCGGCATCGGGGTGGGCGGGTTCATCCACGGCTACGTCCCCGAGCAGTTCCTGGCCACGCTCATGGGCAAGGGCTCCTGGTGGACGGTGCCGCTGGCAGTCCTGGTCGGTGTTCCGATCTATGCCAGCACGGCGGTGATCCTCCCGATCGTGCAGTCGCTGCTGGCCAAGGGGGCGGCTCTGGGGACGGTCCTCGCGTTCATGATGGCGGTCACGGCCCTGTCCCTGCCGGAGACCATCATCCTCAGGAAGGTGCTCAGGATCAGGCTCATCGCCGCCTTCCTCGGCGTGGTCTCGCTCGGGATCCTGGTGGTGGGCTACGCATTCAACCTGCTCCTGTGAACCGGCTTGCGCTTGCCGGGCATCCCCCGGCATGCGCCGGCATTCCCGGGAACGGGCCCCACCGAAGCGTATCCAACGCCCTGCCGGGCTCGTCTCAAAGGGTGAAAGGAGGACCTCATGTCCGACACTCGTGGACTCATGAACGCATCCGTGAAGGAGCTGGTCGCCATCGGCGCGGCCATGGCCTCGAACTGCGAGCCGTGCTTCCGCTACCACTACGACCAGGCGCGCAGCCTCGGCGTCTCCCGCGAGGACATGCTGGAGGCCGTCGACGTCGCGCTGGCGGTCAAGGCTACGCCCCACCGGAAGGTGGTCGAGACAGCGGAGCGCTACCTGGCCAGGGAAGCCGCCGCACCCGACGGCCAGGAGGCCTGCGCCTGTGGCGGCCAGGGCTGCTGCTGAGGCAGAAAGGAGAAACGGATCATGCCTGACACGATCGGATTCATCGGAGGCGGACGGATCACCGCCATCTTCCTCCAGGCCTGGAAGAACGCAGGCCTGGACCTGCGCCACATCGTCGTGGGCGACCCGGACCCCTCCGTCCTGGCCCGACTCGAGGCCCGGTTCCCGGACCCCGAGACCACGGCGGACAATGCCGGACCCATGGCCCAGGACATCGTCTTCCTGTCCCTGCACCCGCCCGTCCTGAAATCAGTGCTGCCGGGCCTGGCCCCTGCGCTGAAACCCGCCGCGACCCTCGTCTCGCTCGCCCCCGTCCTGACCTTCGCGAAGCTCTCGAGCCTCCTCGGCGGACATGGACGTCTGGTCCGGATGATCCCCAACGCGCCGTCCCTGATCGGCAAGGGCTACAATCCCCTCGCCTTCGGGCCCGGCGCCACGGCGGACGACCGCGACCGCCTCCGGACCCTCTTCCGCGCGCTCGGCGAAGCCCCGGAGGTCGCGGAGGACCAGCTGGAGGCCTACGCCATCCTCACGGCCATGGGACCGACCTATTTCTGGCCGCAGTGGCAGGTCCTCAGGGAGCTCGGGGCGGCCTTCCACCTTCCTCCGGAAGCCGCCGACCAGGGGTTGGCCGCCATGCTGCACGGGTCCGTGGAGCTCCTCTTCGCCAGCGGCCTGTCCTTCGACCAGGTGATGGACACGATCCCCGTCAAGCCCCTGGCGGACGCCCAGGAGGCCATGCTCGCCCCGTTCAGGGCGAAGCTGCCCGCCCTGCACGCCCGGATGACCGCCTCGTGAGCCAGGGGGCAGATGCTTCCCCCCGCGCCCCGGAAGGATCAAGATGTGGCTGGTGCTGCCCGTGATACCCGAACCGCCTCCCCCCTTCGAGGTCCTTCATGCCGAGTACCGGCCCAAGGTGCACAGCTACCTGTGCCGGTTCGTGGAACCGGCGGAGGCGGAGGACCTGACCCAGGAGGTCTTCCTGAAGGTGCACCAGAACCTGTCCAGCTTCCGGCGGGAGTGCCGCGTCTCGACCTGGATCTTCCAGATCGCGACCCACGCGGCGCTCGATCGCCTGAAGCGTCCGTCCCATCGCCTCCTCGACCAGCGGTCCCTGCGGATCGAGAAGCTCGGCGAGTCCGGCCAACCTGCCATGCCCGACCACGGGAACGCGCCTCTCCACGAGGAGATGTGCCGCTGCATCCAGGATTTCGTCGAGAGGCTGCCCGCGAACTACGGCGCGATCCTCTTCCTCAGCGATCTGAAGGAGCTCCGCCTCGAGGAGATCGCCCAGGTGCTGGGCATCACGCCCGGGGCCGCCAAGATCAGGCTGCACAGGGCCCGGCAGGCGCTGAAGGCCCGCATGGAGCACGGCTGCCGGATCGCCCTGGACGAGCGCGGGGAGCTGAGCTGCGATCGGAAATAGCCGGTACGGATTGAGCCGCCCGGGAAGGATCCCTTGACATCCGGGTGGATCGAGTCATCATTTCGAGTGGTGACGAAATGACGACGCAATCCATCAGGGAAATGGTAGATGGCCTCAAGGCCTTGGGCCATCCTGCGCGGCTCCGCATCCTCACGCTCCTGCGGGAGGGCGAGCTGTGCGTCTGCCAAGTGGCCGAAGTGCTTGCCCTGGCTCCCAGCACGGTCTCGGAGCATCTGTCACTGCTCAGGCGTTCCGGATTCGTCGAGGAGCGCAAGGAAGGAAAGTGGGTGTTCTATGCGCTGGCCGCGGATCAGGAACGCTTGGCGATCTGCAGGTCGCTGTGGGCGAGTCTCGATGGAGACGCCACCCTCGCCGCGGACGCCGACAGGTGCGCCAGGGTGCGCATGATGCCTGTTCCCACTTTGTGTCGGGCAGGCGGCAGCCCGGCCAGGGTGCTTCCGGTCGCCGCCCGGACCTAGGAGTACGGTCGGCATGCTCCATCTCGTCATTCCTGCTCTCTTGTTCATCCTTTCGTTCCTCTCGGGAATGATGGGCCTCGGCGTGGCCTTCATCGCGACGCCGGTGCTAGGGCTGTTCGGCCTGGAGCTCAAGCACGAGATCATGCCGCTTTCGTTGTGGCTCAACGGCTTGACGGCCATTTCCAGCGCCGTGGCCTTTTCCAGGGCCAAGATGGTGGACTGGCGAACGGCACTCCCCCTGCTGCTGGTGACAACCGCCTTCGCCCCGGCCGGCGTTTGGCTCCTCAGGTTCGTCCCCACAACGGGTGTCTGGTGGATCTACGTGGCCGTACTGGTCTTTCTGGCGATCCGCATGGCCTTTCCGCCGCACCAGGACGACAGCCATGTGCCCAGAATCCCCGACACGACACGGGTGAAGGGAGGGTTCCTCAGCGCGGTCATCGCGGTCTTCGCTGGATTCCTCGGCGTGGGACCGGGCTTCCTGCTCATGCCCAGCCTTGTGCTTCTCGGCTACACCGCAAGGCTTGCCGCAGCGACCAACAGCGTCATCGTCACGCTTCCTTCCTTCTCTGCGTTCCTGTCCCACCTTGCGGACGCCAAGTTCGACTGGACGATGCTGGTCCTGACCTCCCTCACGGCCGTAGCTGGGGCCCAGCTGGGAGCCTGGTTCATGTCCAGGCGCGTCAAGTCGAGGACGCTTACCCGCTTGTTCGCGCTGGCCCTGGTGCTCCTGGCCCTGCAACGAGCCTATCTGTTGATTGCACGCTGACCTGCGTTCACCTGCAAGGTTGTCCCCCATGACTCACAAGACCGCTCCCACAGAAAACCACGAAACCATCCCCATCCAGTTCGGGCAAGGCGCCTGCTGCTGCGGAGGAGCCTGCAAGCCTGCGAGGAACCCTCGAGCCGGATTCACATTCTGGAAGAAGGGCGGATGGCTGATCCTGGCTTTGCCCCTCTGGTTCCTGGTCTATCACCTCCTCCTGCCCTTTGCGAACCTTCTGACCATCCGGGTGTTCCGGCTGGATCCGACATCCCACCTGGGCGGCGCGGTGGCCTTCTTCCTGTACGACTCGCCGAAGGTCCTGATGCTGCTGGCCCTCGTCGTCCTGGGCGTCACCTTCGTCCAGACCTTCGTCAGCCCGGAGCGCACCCGGGACATCCTCGCCCGGCGGGCCGGTGCCTGGGGCAACCTGCTGGCCTCCCTTCTCGGCATCATCACGCCCTTCTGCTCCTGCTCGGCCGTGCCTCTCTTCATCGGCTTCGTGCGGGTGGGCGTGCCCCTGGGCGCGACCTTCTCCTTCCTCGTCTCCGCCCCCATGGTGAACGAGGTGGCCCTCTTCATGCTGCTGGGGCTGTTCGGCTGGAAGATCGCGGGGATCTATGCCCTCACGGGGGTCTCCATCGCATTCCTCTCGGGATGGGTCCTCGGCAAGCTGAAGATGGAGCGGCACCTCGAATCCTGGGTCCTGGAGATGCCCTTCAACGCTCAGGCCGCCCAGGACTATCGGATGAGCTTCTCCGACCGCGTGGAGGCGGCCGTGCAAGGGGTGCGGGAGATCGTCGGCAAGGTCTGGCCCTACATCCTCGTCGGGATCGCCGTCGGCGCGTTCATCCACGGCTACGTCCCCGAGTCGCTGATGGCGAGGTTCATGGGCAAGGGCGCCTGGTGGAGCGTTCCCCTTTCAGTCCTCATCGGCGTGCCCCTCTACTCCAACGCCGCGGGCGTGATGCCCATCGTCCAGGCCCTGCTCGGCAAGGGCGCCGCGCTGGGAACGGCGCTGGCCTTCATGATGGCCGTGATCGGGCTCTCCCTGCCCGAGACCATCATCCTGCGCAAGGTGCTGAAGCCCACCTTGATCGCGGTGTTCATCGGGGTCGTCGCGACCGGGATCCTGATCGTCGGTTACCTGTTCAACTTCATCCTCTAGGAGGCACCATGCCTGTCATCGAAATCTGCGGACCCGGATGCACGAGGTGCAAGATGCTGGCCGAGCGGGCGGATGCCGCGGCCAAGGGCCTCGGCCTCGACTACACCCTCGTGAAGGTGACCACCATGCCCGAGATCATGGCCCGCGGGGTCATGAGCACTCCCGCGATGGTCGTGGACGGCGTCGTGAAGGTCCAGGGCCAGATCCCGTCGGTCGAAGCCCTGACCGGGCTCCTGGCCGGCACGAAGTAGCTGGGGGAAGGCGCATGCGCTTCCGGTGCAAGGTGTGCGGCCAGGACCTGGTCGAACGGACAGGCCGGGGTTCCTGCTCGTACTGCGGCGGCGAGGAGCCGACCGAATGGGCCTGCCCCGCAGGCCACTACACCTGCGAGGCATGCCGGACCGCCGGGCCCGAGGAACTGATCCAGCGGACCTGCCTGGCCACGGCCCTGACGGATCCCATCCCGCTCGCCCAGCTCCTGATGAAGCATCCCGCCTTCCACGCCTACGGCGACGAGCACCACAGCCTGGCGGCGCCCGTCATCCTGGGCGCGCTCAGGAACCGTGGGATCCCCGAGGCCACCGCCGGACAGGTCCGGGATGCCCTGGAGCGGCTCAGGGGCATCCCCATCTCGGTCTGCGGAACGCGGGGGGACTGCGGGGCCGCGGCCAGCGCCGGCACCGTCGTCTCGCTCCTGAAGCGGGCCTCGCCCCTTTCCGACGGCGAGAGGAGCGCGGCCCTCCGCGCCACGGCCCGGACCCTGGTGCGGATCGCCGAGCGCGGCGGGCCCCGGTGCTGCAAGCAGGCCGTGTTCGACACCATCCGGACCACCTGGGATGTGCTCAGGCACGACTTCCCTCTCGACGAGCTGCCGCCTCACACCTGCGATTTCGCCGGGAAGCTCAAGGACTGCAAGACTTCGAGGTGCCCCTACTTTGTCTGAAACCCGTCTCCCATGGCGCCTGCTCGAGGATGGGATCACCGATCCCTTCCTGCATTTCGCCATCGAGGAGACCCTCCTGCGCCGGGTCTCCGAAGGCAAGAGCCCCCCCACCTTCCGGCTCCGGCAGGTGACGCCGTGCGTCTTCGTCGGCGTCTTCCAGGATCCCCGGGAGGATGCGGACGTCGACTACTGCCGACGGCACGGCATCGACGTCGTCCGGCGGCCCAACCCCGGCGGGGCGGTCTACCAGGACCCGGGCAGCTTCTGCTATTCCGCCTTCTTCCCCAGGCACCCGGCCTTCGACGTCCTCGGGATCCGGGAGACGCGGGAACTCTACCAAGTCATGGGCGGGATCGTGGTGGACTGGTGCGGGACATTCGGAGTTACCGCCCAGGCCGCGCCGGTGAACGACGTCGAGATCGGCGGGCGGAAGGTCTACGGCTCGGCCCAGGTCGAGATGGGTCCCGCCGTGGTCCACAGCGGGACCTTCCTGGTCGGCACGGACATCCAGGTGATGGAGGCAGCCCTGCGCCCCTCCAGGCTCAAGTTCGCGGACAAGGGGTTCTCCACGGTCCGGGACCGGGTGCTGAACCTCTCGGAGGCCGTCGGCAGGCCGGTCGGCATTCCCGAGGCCATGGGGCGCCTGCTGGAGGCGCTGGCTCGGCGGATGCCGGTCGACCTGGTGCCGGGTCGGCTCACCGAGGAGGAGTCCCGGGAGGCCCACGAGCTCCATGACGCCAAGTACGCCCGGCCCGAGTGGACCTTCCCCACGCGGAAGCCGTTCTCGACCACCCTGTCCACCAAGGCGCCCAGCGGCGTGGTGGTGCTGGATCTCGAGCTGGACGGCCCGCGCATCGTGGACGTGGCCATCCGGGGGGACTTCCTGATCGAGCGCCAGGAGCGCCTGACCGACCTGTCGGCCAGCCTCAAGGGCAGAAGCCTCCAGGAATCCCTGGAGATCGTGCGCCGGAGTCCGCTGCCCGAGGACCTGTCCAGGGCCCTGGCGGATCTCCTGGAAGACGGGGGACGCAGACGCGGAGGAGCCGTTCCATGAACGAGGCAGCCCAGAACCACCGACTGAGGATCGAGGCCCTGGTGGCCTATCCCCCCACGGCCCTCTGCAAGCAGATCCTGGCGCTTCTCAAGACGGTCGTCGCGGAGTACCCGGATCGGGTCCGGATGGACGTCTACTATGCCGGCGAAGCCCCGGACGCCACGCCCACGAGGGGCTACCAGGGGCTGGACAAGCGCAAGACGGTCCCGTCCGGCTACATCAACGGCCAGATGGTCATCTCCGGCGAGCTCCCCGAGCTGGGAACCCTGAAGGCCATCCTCGACGCGGAGATCGCCAAAGGCCCCTCCGGATGGCAGGCGTGAGGCGCAGATTCGACGTCAAGGATCTCGATCCGGAAAATCCAAATAGGGAAGCAAGGATACCTGGTCTCCGGCCTTTCGGCGGTTCCGCGCCAAGCCGTGTTGCCAATATTATTCATTGCAAAACGGGATGTTGACTTATCTTCCGCAAGAAGGTCCTTGGGTCCCGGCGGGTTCACGAGTAGCTTGGATTTGCTTCGGAGATTTTCGAAATGTCGATGGAACCGATGGAGCCCCTGGTCGACCTCCTGAAGACGCTTGCCCACCCGGCACGACTTCGGATCCTGGCCGTGCTGCGCGATGGCGAACTCTGCGTCTGCCAGATCAATGCTGTGGTGGGTCTGGCGCCGTCCACCGTCTCCGAGCACTTGACGGAACTGCGCAGGGCAGGGCTGCTCTCGGAACGGAAAGACGGCCGGTGGGTGTACTACAAACTGAAACCCAAGAGGTCGCTTCTGGAGATGGTTGAAGTTCTCTGGAAATACCTGGACAAGACACGCCCGGTCCACGACGACAGGAAACGTGCCCTGTCCGTGAGGATGGCGCCAGTGGATCTCGTTTGTTCTCAAAACAAATCGAATAATATGTACATTAAATCCATGCAAGGCGATAAAGCGATTCGACGCGAGCATCCCGACAGGGCTGACGTCTCTGTAGATTGAATATCTTCTGAATATGAGATTTTATTTTTAATAACTATGAAAAATGCCATTTGGGGAATGCGAACATGAGTTCTCTCCTTGAAAACAACACCACGATCCCGGGTCTTCGATTCCTGTCTCCCAGGGAGGCCTACGAGGAGCTCCAGGCGGGAGCTGCCCTGGTGGACCTGCGCTCTGACGAACTGGCAGAGATGAAGTCCTTCGCGGTTCCCGCGGTGTTCCATATCCCTCACCGGAGTCTGGAGACCTGCATCTCCGAGCTGCCGAAGGACCGCCTGCTCATTCTTGCGGATTCCTCGGGCGTCTACACCAAGGCCGCCGCACGCCTGTTGCTCTCGAACGGCTTCGCCCTGGTCGCCTGTCTTGATGGAGGGATGTTGTCCTGGGACGAAGCCAAGATGCCCTTGAAGGTCGATCCCGACTCCATGATGTACGGGGAGTGCTCGTGCGTCATGAGATCCCAGAAGGCCTCCATGGAGATGGTCCAGTCCATCCTGTTCCTGTGCGTGGCCAACTCGGCGAGGAGCCAGATCGCGGAAGGCCTGGCGAAGAAGCTGTTCCCTGGGCTGCTGGTGCTTAGCGCCGGAAGCCATCCGTCCAAGGTCAACCCCTATGCGATCGAGGTGCTGGAGGAGGTGGGCGTCAACGCCAGGTATTACTTCTCCAAGGATGTGAAGGACATCGACGCCAAGGCCGTGGGCGTCGTCATCACCCTGTGCGCGGAAGAGGTCTGTCCCGTCTTCGCGGGGAACGTCGACCGACTCCACTGGCCGCTGCCTGACCCCGTCAGCGATGACCGCGCGCTGGGCCGAGAAGCCATGCTCGAGCGCTTCAGGTCGACCCGCGACGAGATCCAGCGCCGCCTGGAGGCGTTCGGGCGGGAGCGCGGGCTGCTGGGTTCAGACAAGAAGTAGGGTGGGAACTGGAGGAAACGCGATGGATCCCTTGCAAGCCATGAGTCGCCCCGTGCCCGGCCTGCGCTTCCTTTCGCCCCGGGAGGCCCGCGAAGAGCTCCAGGCAGGGGCGTGTCTCGTGGACCTCCGGACCGACGAGCTGGTCGAGATGCGGGCCTTCGCGGTCAAGAACATCTTCCACATCCCGCAGCCCTTCCTTTCGGCCAGCCACACGGAACTTCCGAAGGACCGCCTCCTCATCCTGGCCGATACCTCGGGGGTCTATACGAAGGAGGCCGCCCGCCTGCTGCTCGCCAACGGGTTCACCCGGATCGCCTGCCTGGACGGCGGCATGATCGCCTGGGAAGACGCGGGCATGCCGCTGGCTTCCGATCCCGATGCGGAGCTCATCGGTGTGAGCCCCAGGGCTGCCATCACGCCCAAGTCGAGGCGGCCGATGGTCCAGTCCATCCTCTTCCTCGACACGACCAATGCAGCCAGGAGCCAGATTGCTGAAGGCATCGCCAGGAAGATGTTCCCCGGCCTGCGCGTCATGAGCGCCGGCAGTCGTCCCACAAAGATCCACCCCATGTCCGTCCAGGTTCTCCGCGAGATCGGTGTGGACGCTTCAGGCTGGGCCTCGAGTCATGTCGACGAGATCGATCCGGCTTCCGTCGGAGTCGTGGTCACCTTGTGCGCCGAGGAGGTGTGCCCAGCCTTCCTGGGCAACGTGGATCGCCTCCACTGGCCCTTGCCGGACCCGGCAGGCGTCGACCCCGCCCTGGAGGAGGATGAACGGCTGCGCCGCTTCAGGGGGACACGCGAGGCGCTTTCCAGGCTGCTGGAAGCCTTCGCCAGGGAACGGGGCCTGCCCCGGTAGGCATGCCGGCCCACGTCCCGTCAGCCATGATTTCACCAGGAATTCGACATGACCGCTCTCATCCAGAATCCGACCCGCATCCTGTTCTTCACCGGCAAGGGGGGGACAGGGAAGACCTCATCCGCCTGCGCGACGGCCATCGACCTGGCCGATTCCGGCAAGCGCGTCCTGCTGGTGAGCACGGATCCGGCCTCGAACCTCGACGAGGTCCTCGGCGTCCACTTGACCTCGACGCCCACTCCCCTTCCCGAGGTGCCGGGTCTCCATGCCCTGAACATCGATCCGGAGCAGGCCGCGCGGGACTACCGGGAGCGCATCGTCGGTCCCGTCCGGAACCTCATGCCTCCGGCGGTCGTGGCGAGCATGGAGGAGCAGCTGTCCGGCGCGTGCACCATGGAGATCGCCGCGTTCGACGAGTTCTCCAAGCTTCTGGGGGATCCAGGCACCACGGCAAGCTACGATCATGTCCTGTTCGATACTGCACCGACTGGACACACCCTGCGGCTCCTCGAACTGCCTGCCGCCTGGTCCAGCTTCATCGAGAGCAATGTCGGAGGGACTTCGTGCCTGGGGCCGCTGTCGGGGCTGGGTGCCCAGAAATCCTTGTATGCCGCCACTCATGAAGCCCTGCGCGATGCGGCACGCACTACCTTGGTCCTTGTGGCCAAGCCGGACCGTTCGTCCCTCGGTGAGGCCGAACGTACGCGTGTCGAGCTCTCCCAGCTCGGCATCGAGAACCTCCTGCTCCTCGTCAACGGCATTTTCAAGGCTCAGGACGCCGGGGATCCGGTCGCGGCAGCCATGGAGTCCAGAGCTCGATCCGCCATCCAGGAGATCCCGGAAGGGATCGGACGTCTCCCACGTATGGAAGTCCCCCTGCTCCCCTATGGCCTCGTCGGGATCGAAGCCCTGAGGTCCATGGGCCACTCTGCGGCCCGGTCGACCGGGGCCATCCCTCGGGGATCTTCCTGCATGGATGGCATGGACAACCTCGACGCCCTGGTCCAGAGGCTGGCTGCGCCCGGCAAGGGGGTGATCCTGACCATGGGGAAGGGCGGCGTGGGGAAGACCACGCTGGCGGCCCACATCGCGACCCAGCTCGCCCGGGGAGGCTCCCGGGTGGTCCTGACCACGACCGATCCCGCGGCCCACGTGGCGCACGCCATCGGGGACCGTCCCGCGACCCTCTCCGTGACCCGCATCGACCCCGAGTTGGAGACGCGGAGGTATACCGAGGACGTGCTCTCGAATGCCGGAAAGGATCTGGACGCGCAGGGGCGGGCGCTGCTGGAAGAGGACCTGAGGTCCCCCTGCACCGAGGAGATCGCGGTCTTCAGGGCATTCGCCGAGACCGTGGCCCAGGGGGAGGACGGATTCGTCATCATCGACACTGCGCCCACGGGGCACACCCTGCTCCTGCTGGACGCGGCGGAAGCCTATCACCGCGAAGTCCTGAAGAAGGCCAGCAACGCGCCCGAGGCGGTCCAGAAGCTGCTTCCGAGGCTGAGGGACCCGTCCTATACCCGGATCGTGCTGGTCACGATCCCGGAGGCGACGCCCATCCACGAGGCCATGCAGCTCGAGCGGGACCTCGCCAGAGCCGGCATCCATCCATTCTGCTGGGTCGTCAACCAGAGCCTCACGCCTCTGACCGTCACCGATCCGGTCCTGCGCTCACGTCAGGCCTGCGAGGGGGCGCACCTCGAGGAGCTGCGTCGGCATTCCGCCGAGGTGGTCCTGGCCCCCTGGGAACCCTCCACCCTCAACGTCCCGACGAAGGAGACCCTCCCATGCTGCAGATAACCCCTGATGCCATCACGGAATTCAAGCGCCTCCTGCACAAGCAGGGGAAAGAAGGCCAGTCGATCCGCATCTTCACCATGGGCAGTGGGTGCTGTGGCCCGGCCGTGGGCATGGACATGGTCGAGGAAGGCCAGCCGGGCGACTTCCTCATGGAGCGGGACGGGCTTTCGATCTGCCTGGAGAAGCAGGCCGTCACGGCGCTGGACGGCATGACGATCGACTACAGGAGCGCCGGACCGAAGAAGGGGTTCATCATCCAGAACCCGGCCAGCGGAAGCTGCTGCGGATAGATGGGCATCCAGGAAATCGTGGAGGCATGACCATGAAGATCAGGGTTTTCGATCCACCCATGTGCTGCTCGACGGGCATCTGCGGACCCTCCGTGGACCCGGAGCTTGTCCGGTTCGCCGCGGACCTCGACTGGCTGAAGGCCCAGGGGATCGAGGTGGAGCGTTACAACCTTTCCCAGCAGCCCTTCGAATTCACCGCCGATCCGGAGGTCAACGCCGCGCTGCATGGATCCGGCGTGGAAGCCCTTCCGATCGTGAAGGCGGGCGGGAGCATCAGAAGCCAGGGGAAATACCCCTCCCGAGCGGACCTGGCCTTGTGGGCCGGCGTGGAGCCCCCGCTGCCGAGCATCTACACGGAGGCGGTCGCGGAACTCGTGGCCATCGGAGCCGCCATCGCATCCAACTGCGAGACCTGCTTCAGGGCCCACTACGACAAGGCCAGGAAACTGGGCGTGTCCAGGGAGGACATGATGCGGGCCGTCACGACCGCCAGGACGGTCAGGGAGGTCCCGGCCGGCGCTGTCCTTGGCCTGGCCGAACGCTATCTGAAGCCCCGACAGGACGCGCACGGAACGGACCGCACGACCCTCAACCGGGACTGAGCACCCGACCCTCTCCGAGGAGATCTTCCATGAGAGACATCCTGGCCAGCCTGGACAGATGGCGACAGCAGGGAGAGCAGATCGCCATCGGAACCGTGATCGAGACCTGGGGCTCGGCTCCCCGGCAAGTCGGGGCCAAGCTCGCGGTCAACCTGGCCGGCGGCATCGCCGGCTCCGTCAGCGCCGGATGCGTGGAGAACGCGGTGATCGAGGCGGCCCAGGCCTCCATCCGATCCGGGGAGCCCCGACTGCTCTCCTTCGGGGTCACCCAGGAATCGGCCCTCGAGGCAGGCCTGACCTGCGGCGGTACCATCCGGGTCTTCGTCGAGCCTTTCAGCGCCTATGCCAGCGTCTATGATCAGATCAGGACCCGGATGGACCAGCGGAAGCCGGTAGGCGTCGTCAGCGTGCTGGAGGGGCCGCCGGAACTGATCAACCGCAAGCTGGCCGTTTTCGAGGATGGCCACACCGAAGGTGACCTCGAGCTCGCCGACCAGCAAGAACAGCTGGTCCAGAGTGTCCTGGGGCGGTTCCCGAACCTTCCGGGGACCGTGTTCGAATCAGATGGTCTCAAGCTCTTCGTGGACATCCTGTCCCGCATGCCCCGCTTGATCATCGTCGGGGCCGTCCACATCGCCGAGTTCCTGGTCCCGATGGCCGCCCTTGCGGAATTCGAGATCA
>DAOPZL010000033.1:28234-33707 GCA_035353395.1 Holophaga sp. | reverse complement strand
GGCAGCCACGCGGCCTGGTCGATGACGATCTTCTTCTCGAGGTCGGCGTAGAGCTTGCCGCGCTTGGCGAAGTTGGTCTCGGCGCGGCCCTTGTCCAGGGCGGCGAAGTTGTCGGGGTTCAGGTTGTTGTAGGAGCGGGCCACGGTGCCCTTCTCGCCGAAGAAGGTGTAGAAGAAGTTGTCGGGATCGTTGAAGTCGGCCGACCACTTGTTGCAGTACATCGGGAGCTTGCCTTCCTTGCGGGTGGCGTAGAAGGCGGCCTCGTCCATCTGCTTGAGCGTGACGCGGAAGCCGGCCTTGGCGACCATCGACTGCACGATCTCGCTCATCTTCTGCCACTGGGAGCCGGTGCTGGCCACCAGCGCGATCTCCATGTCGACGCCGTTGGGATAGCCGGCCTGGGCCAGGAGCTGCTTGGCCTTGACGGGATCATACGCGATCTTGGCCTGGTTGGGGTTGTTGTGGAGCAGGCCCTTGGGCATGACGCCGTTCTCGAGCTGGCCCTGGTTGTAGTACATCTTCTCGAGGATGAGCTTGCGGTTGACGGCCATCTGCCAGGCCTTGCGCACGCGCACGTCGTCGAAGGGCTTGATCTTCTGGTTGATCGAGTAGTAGTAGAGGCCGACGCGGGGTCCGGAAATGACCTGCTTGCTCCACTTCGGATGCGAGGTGAAGTAGGGGATCTGGGACATGGCGAAGTCGCAGTCGAAGAGGTCGATCTCGCCGGATTCGAAGAGCATGCGCATGGTCTCGGCATCGACGATGACCTTCACGACGAACTTGTCGATCTGGGCCCGCCCGCGCCAGTAGCTGGGATTGGCGACCATGGTGTGGTGGTCGTTGAGGGTCCATTCCTTCAGGATGAAGGGGCCGGTCCCGCAGGTGTTCTCGGCGCTGAGGCCGTACTTGTTGCCCAGGGGCTTCGTGAACTTCTCGTTCAGGATGGACGCCTGCGGCGTGGACATCATGGCCAGGAAGGGCACGAAGGAGTTCTCCAGCGAGATCTGGACCGTGTACTTGTCGATGACTTTCAGGCCCGCGGTGGTGGCGGCCTTGCCCGACATGCGGTCGCCGGCTCCGACGATGAAGTCGAGGGCGTCGGTGTTCAGGGCCTTGGTCTTGGGGTCGAGCATGCGGTCGAACGTGTAGACCACGTCCTTCGCCGTCAGTTCCTCGCCGTTGTGGAACTTGACGCCCTTGCGGAGGTGGAAGGTGTAGACCTTGCCGTCCTTGGAGATCTCCCACTTGGTCGCGAGGCCGGGGACCAGCGCGGACTTGCCGGGACCGGTCGTGACGCACTCGACCATGCGGTCGTAGACGTTCAGGGGGATCAGGTAGCAGGACGTCGTCATCTGCATGTCCGAGGTCTGCGGCTCCTCGTTGTAGGCGATGGTCAGCGTCCTCTCGGCGGAGGCCACCGTGGCGCACGCGCCCAGCAGGACCAGCCCCATCGAAAGCAGGACGGATCCCCTACCCTTTCTTCCGTGAATCCTGTCGCTTGTATCCCAAGGTCCCATGTCGGATTCCTCCTCTTCAGTGGGTGAAGTTGTTGTAGGATGCGCCCCGGGATTAGGGGCTGCAAATAGCAATTTGTTGGTTCCCGATTCAAAGTTGATATGGCTGCTCATCCGCAGAACGCGAGGCCCGGCGCGGCCGGGAGCCCGGAATGCGGAGATTTTCACATCCCGGTCAGGCGCCCGCCAAGCTGACGGCGGCGCGGAACATCTGGTAGGCGCCGGGCATGTCCGGAGCCGTGAACTCGACGGTGCGCCCGTCCAGGCGGGTGGCCCCCGGGAGCAGGCTGGCCATGTCCCCCATCTGGCTGCTCACGAACTGGAGGCGGATGGTCACCGGATCGGTCACCTTCAGAGGCTGCGGGCCCTGCCCGTCGTGGAAGCGCTTCACGGCGCGGCGCGCGGCGTCGCGGATGAGCGGCTGGGTCTCCGCGAGGGTCAGGCACCTGGCGGCATAGCGTCCGCAGGCAGTCTTGACGACGGCGGTCTCGATTCCGGGAATCCAGTCCTGGGCCTCGGCGGCAACCGACTGGTCGCCGGTCACGAGCAGCACGGGCGCACCGAACGCGCCGCAGAGGGCCCCGTTCAGGGCCGTCTCGCCCATCAGCCGGCCGTTGAGCCAGGCGTTGGCGACCTTGGAGGCCGACCAGGTGTGGTCGAGGATGGCGTGGAGCGTCCCGACGCGGGCGTGGTAGCCGACGAAGAAGGCGGCGTCGACGCCCTCCTGGGCGCCTTGCGCCATGGAGAAGGGCGAGGGCGTGCCCGTGTTCAGCCTGGCGTGCGGATCGAGTTCCTCGATCAGCACGTTGCCGCTGTTCCAGTGGCCGTCGGACACCTGGATGTCCTCCACACCCGCCTCCAGCGCGCCTTCGATGGCCGCGTTGACGTCCGCGGTGAGCAGGTGCCGGAAACGCTGGTATTCCGCCGTCTTCGGATCCACGTGGTCCCAGCTGACCACGCCGGTGGCGCCTTCCATGTCTACGGCGATCAACAGTTTCATGTGCATGTTCTCCTTTTGGGAATGGTCACGGGACTGCGGCCTCAGGCCTAATCCGACAGGGCGCTCTCGACGATGTCCAGGGTCAGGGAATCCGCATCCATCACGGCCTCCACGCCGAAGGGCAGGGTGAGCGTGGGGCTGCAGTGGCCCGCCTGGAAACCGGCCATGAGGGGCTTCCCGGCGGGAACCAGGAGATCCTGGAAGACTTCCTGGAGTTCCAGGGAGCGGTCGGCTTCCTCGGCCACGCAGTGGTTCCAGTCGCCGAGCAGGATGCCGGCGCACTGTCCGAACTTCCCCGCGAGGCGGAGCTGGGTCAGCATGCGGTCGATGCGGTACGGCTCCTCGTCGACGTCTTCGAAGAAGAGGATCTTCCCCCGCGCATCGATCTCGTAGGGCGTGCCCAAGGTCGCCGCCACCAGGGAAAGGTTCCCGCCGATCACGGGCCCGCGCGCGAGCCCGCCGACGAGGGTCCTCCGGGAGGCGGATCCCGGAGGGTTCTCGAGGCGTCCGAGGGGCGCGCTCGTCGTGAGTGCCCCGAGCCAGCTCCGCACGGAGGATTCCTCGCCCTGCAGCAGGGTGTCGGAGATGCCCATCGGGCCGTGGAACGTGGGCAGGGAGCACTGTCGCCCGAGGGCGAGGTGGATGCCGGTGATGTCGCTGTAGCCGACGAAGACCTTCGGGTTCCGGCGGATCAGGCCGTAGTCCAGGGCGTCCAGGATCCTGGGCGTTCCGTAGCCGCCCTTGAGGCACACGATGCCCGCCACGGAAGGATCCGCAAAGAAGGCGTTCACGTCCGCCGCCCGCTGGCTGTCCTTCCCGGCCAGGTAGCCGTAGACCGAACGGCAGCTCGCGCCCAGCTTCACCTGGAATCCGTGGCCGCGCAGCATGTCGGCGGCGCGATCCACCATCCCGAGGTCCTTCACGCTGCCGGAGGGATCGATGAGTCCGAGGGTGTCTCCCGCGCGCAGCGCGCGAGGTTTCATGGACATGGCGAACCCCCTAGAGCACGAACGAGAACATCCGCATCACGTCGAACCACTCGGTGCAGGAATACGACATCGACCTCGGACCGCTCTGGCTGGCTCCGGGATAGAACGAGCCGCGGTAGGCCTTGACATGCTCCTTGAAGTCGACGGTCACGTCGAAGCGCCCGGGGAGCTGCAGGCGGCAGGCGGCCACGTCGCCCTTGAGGGCGGCCAGGGCGGCCTCGCCGATCCGCGCGGCCGCGACCGCGGGGTGGAGCGAGGTCGTCGCCCCGCCGAGTCCTTCGTGGACCGCCACCGTCCCGATGTTCGGGTTCAGCGCCTTGACGTGTTCGCACAGCTGCTGGTCGCCGCTCACCAGCACCACCGGCACGCCGAAGGAGGCCGCAGTGTAGGCGTTGAGCATGAACTCGCTGGCCTCGAGACCGTTGACGAGGATCCGCGTGTTCTCGGTGTTCATGGTGTGGGCCAGGGGCGAGCCGTTCGAGCCCGCGCCCGAGTGGTAGCCGATGAACATGGCGGCGCCGTAGCTCGCGTCGATGCCCGCCATCATCGAATAGGGGTTCCGCGTCCACGCGCGCATGATCCGGACATTCTCGGGCAGCTGGGAGGGGTCGAGGTTGCGCCCGCTGGAGTGGGCATCCTTCACGAAAACCTCGGCCACGCCGGCCTTCCCGGCCGCCTCGCAGGCCGCCTTCACTTCCCGGGTCATCTGGGCGCGGAAGTAGGCCCCCTGCTGCTCGGAGATGTCGGTCTCCTTCCAGTCGACGATGCCGCAGACGCCCTCGATGTCCGCGCTGATGTAGAGCTTCTTCATTCCAGATCCCCCTTCATGAAAACGCGGGGCGCGCGGCCCCGCCGTGCCGAGACTCCAGGCGTATCGCCTTACCAAGCCGATCTTCGAGTCCCACGATCGTATCCATCAAGCAAGACATCTTCCGGCAACTTCCTCCATTCAGCATGCCGTTTCACATCGATTCGATATAATATCAATTGTTACTTTTGCCATTCGGATCTGATATGACCATCACCCACCGCCATATCGATGTCTTCCGCGCCGTCATGACCACGGGCAGCGTGACCTCTGCCGCGGCCATGCTCTTCACCTCGCAGCCCACCATCAGCCGGGAGCTGGCGCAGCTCGAGATGGTGCTGGAGTTCCCGCTCTTCGACCGGATCCGGGGACGGCTGCGCCCCACCGCCCGCGCCCTGGCCTTGTTCGACGAGGTCCAGCGCGCCTACATCGGCCTCGACCGGATCCTCGCCACGGCCTTGAACCTGAAGGCCTACGAGCAGGGGCAGCTGTCCGTGATCTGCATGCCTTCCCTCTCCCACGCCCCCCTTCCCGCGGTGTGCCGCCGCTTCATGAACGAGCATCCGGGGGTGGGACTTTCCATCACGCCCCAGGAATCCCCCCTGCTGGAGGAATGGCTCACCGCCCAGCGGCACGACATCGGCCTCACCGAGCGGAGCACGCCCCCGCCCGGCACCACCATGGAACCCTTGATGGTGGCCGACGAGGTGTGCGTGCTGCCGGAAGGCCATCCCCTCCTGTCCAAGCAGGTCTTGTCCCCCGAGGATTTCGCGGGGGAGCGCTTCGTGAGCCTTTCCCCCGCGGACGCCTACCGGAAGCAGATCGACGAGATCTGCCGCCAGCGCGCGGTGCCCCGCAACATGGTCCTGGAGACGCACAGCGCCGTCTCGGTGTGCTCCATGGTCCAGGCGGGCATCGGCATCGCGGTGGTCAACCCGTTCACGGCCCAGGCCTTCGCCGGGAAGGGCCTCGAGATGAGGCGCTTCTCCATCTCCATCCCCTTCCACGTGAACATCGTCCGCCCCGAGCATCGCCCGTCCTCGCCCATGACGGAACTGTTCGTGGACAGCCTCAAGGCCGAGGCCGAGAGCATCCTGGCGACCCTGCCGAGGTAGGCCGAGGAGCGAAGAAAGAAGACCGGAACCGCGAAAGCCGCGAAAAA
>DAOPZL010000033.1:15427-28134 GCA_035353395.1 Holophaga sp. | reverse complement strand
CGAGGTAGGCCGAGGAGCGAAGAAAGAAGACCGGAACCGCGAAAGCCGCGAAAAAACGCGAAATGGAACTGGGGTGGGTGTTCGCGGGTTCCAACTCCGTGCATGAGCGGGGGGCCGGGGTGGAGAACGGGCCAAAGATGGAAACCGCGAATGACGCGAATGGACGCGAAGGGGAACCAGGACCATCCTCGCGGTCACGGCTTCCCATTCGCGGTTCCGCAGGAGGCTTCCGGCTCAGCGCATGAGGGGAAGGCCGGTCTCCATCCAGCGGGTGACGAGGACGGAGAGCAGGCAGGTTTCGGCGGCGCTCCAGAGCAGCGCGCGCATCACCTCGCGGACGGTCAGCATCGGCGCGGATTTCCCGCCGGCGGGGGCGCGCTCGATGACCGCGTCGTCGAAGGACGGGAAGGGCCGTTCCGGCTCGGTTCTCCGAGGCTCGACCGGAGCCTCCCGCTTCGGTCCGCGGAAGAATCCATCCTCCCGCAGGTGGAGGGCCCAGGCCGTCAGGATCATGAGCACCATGGCCAGGGCGAGGAGCAGGGGCAGGTAGTAGAGCCGGCCGAAGGCGAAGCGGGCCAGGAGCCAGCACAGGAACGCCGCGGGCACGGCCATGGCCGTGCCTCGCAGCAGGTCCTTCAGGATGTTCAGGCTCGGTTGCGGAATCGGCGCGCTCCCCGGTAGTTGTCCTTGTGCCACTGATCGTACACCGGACTCTTCGGATCCATGCTGTTGCAGTTGATGCCCCAGTTGGAGCCGTTGGCGTGGATGAAATCCAGGCCTCCGAGCGAGATGGTCACGTGCGTGATGGTGGGCTTGGGCGCGAAGCCGGAGAGATCGGGTCCCGGGATGTTGTTGTCGGGAATCTCGCCGAAGAAGAGCAGGTCGCCGGGCTGCGGCGTTCCTTCCACGACCTCCCCGGACCGGAACTGCTGGTCGGCGTCCCGCGGGATGTCGATGCCGAGGTAGGCGTAGAAGGTTCCCGCCAGGCCCGAGCAGTCGAAGCCGTACGGCGTGCGCCCGCCCCAGGAATAGGGAACGCCCATGAAGCGCCGGCAGAGGTCCAGGGTCCTGGCGATGCCCGCCGCATCCAGCTTCGGAGCCGCCTCGACCGGCGTCAGGTCCTCGGAACGCAGCCGCCACTGGCGGCCGTCCGGCAGCGTGATCCAGGAGGCTCCGTGGCCCGTCCTCACGACGGGCACGCGGGTGGCGAAGACCACCCTCTGGAAGATCACGCCGGCCTCGTCTCGGACCTTGGCCATGCCGGCCGTCACGATCGCGTTGCAGGACTTCCTCCAGGCGGCTGCCTCCTCGCGGCTGCAGGGATGCAGGGCCTTGGTGTGGATCCAGCCCTGGTAGCCGTCGTGCTCCATGCGCACCAGGCTCCAGTCCCCGCGGGCCTCCAGGATCCGGACGACCTCCCCGAGCCTGGCCTGGCTGGTGCACTCGAAGAAGATCCCCGGCCCCTTCCACAGGTCGTCCACGGGACGATTGACCAGGGCCCAGGGGGTGTGTTCGGTGATCAGCACCTTGACGTCCCCGGCCGGGAGGCCGGTGACCTTGACCGCCTCGTCGCGCATGGCCTCGGTGAGGACCGTGCCCTCGAGGACGCCGTCCTTGACGCGGAGGTCGAAGGGGCCCTCCCGGCGGTCGGCGTGGTGGGCGCAGGCGTACTGGTGGAGGCGTTCGGCCTTGTCGCAGCCGCGCCGCGCCCAGAATCCGGTGACGCGTGCCAGCCACTCGTTGAGGATGTCCTCGTGGACCGTATGTCCCACGCCCGCGGGCTCCCAGAGCTCTGCTCCGGGAATGTGCCGGGCCATGAAGGCGCCGTGCCTCATGGGCGCGTTGACGGAATCCTCCGCTCCCTCGATGACCAGCGTGGGCCGCGTGGCCTTGGCCAGGTCCGCGGACGTGTAGTTCGGCTGCGAGACGATCTCGTCCACCGTGATCTTCACGAGCGTCTTCCAGTAGTCGGGCCCGTGGATCGAGGAATGCAGGGCGATCATGTCCCGCATCCAGGCCGGGCTCTCCCGCTCGATGTAGGCGGGATCGAACTTGGGCGGCTCCTTGACGGGGAAGTCCGGACTGACCCAGGCGTTCCCGGCCTGGATGACGCAGGTCTGGGTGACCTCGGGCTGTTCCATCAGCATCAGCAGGGCGATGCATCCACCGTTGCTGTGGCCGACGACGTGCACCTTCGGGTAGCCCAGGGCCTTCGCCAGGGCCGCCAGGTCCGCGGCGTGCTCCGAGAACGTGTAGGTCATGTTGGGGTTCGAGGACCGTCCGTGCCCCCGGCAGTCCGGCAGGATGATGAAGTAGTCCCGCTCCAGCCGCCGGACGACGGTCCGCCAGGTGGTGTTGCCGACGCCCGTCGAGCCGTGGATGAGCAGGACGGGAACCTGGCCTGGCCGCAGCGTTCCATAGGTTTCGTAATAGATCCCAGCTCCATTGATCTGGATCTCAGGCATTTCCCCTCCGCGGGCTTGAATTGATGCTTACGCTTCGATTTCCTTGCGATAGGTCTCGCCTTCCCGCTGGTTCGCGAGGACGAAGTGGCCGTGGGACACTTCCTGCCAGCAGGGCTTGTCGGTGCTGTAGTCGTGGCATCCCGGGTCGTAGACGGTCACGACCTTCCCCCGCTCCGCGATGGGATCGGGGACGGGGATCGCCGAGAGGAGCGCCTTCGTGTAGGGATGCAGCGGATGCGCGAACAGCTCCTCGGTCTCGGCGAGCTCGACGATCTCGCCCTTGTTGATCACGGCGATGCGGTCGGCGATGAACCTCACCACGGACAGGTCGTGGGCGATGAACAAGTAGGTGAGCCCCTTGTTCCGCTGCAGGTTGGACAGCAGGTTCAGGACCTGGGCCCGGATGGACACGTCGAGGGCGGAGATGGGTTCGTCGGCGACGATGAACTCCGGCTCCATGATCAAGGCCCGGGCGATGCCGATGCGCTGGCGCTGCCCGCCGGAGAACTCGTGGGGGAAGCGGTTGGCGAACTCCGGCAGCAGGCCCACTTCCAGCAGGGCCTTCCGCACCTTCTCCAGGCGCTCGGCCTCGCCCAGCTTCCCTTCGGCGTTGACCAGCCCTTCGGAGACGATGTAGTCGACCTTGGCGCGCTCGTTGAGCGAGGCCATGGGGTCCTGGAAGATCATCTGGATCTTCCGTACCACCTCCCGGTCGAGGTCCTTGGCGATCTTGCCGTTGATCTTCTGGTTCTTGAAGAGGATGTCCCCGGCGGTCGTCTGGTTGATCCGCACGATGGCGCGGCCGATGGTGGTCTTGCCCGATCCGGATTCCCCCACGAGGCCGAAGGTCTCGCCCTTGTAGATGGAGAAGTTGACGTCCTTCACCGCCGTGAAGGTGCCGCCCTTCACGTGAAAATCGACGCGCAGGTCTCGGAGTTCGAGCAGAGTCTCGCGGTTGTTCACGCCTGCCTCCGTGCGTACTTGGCCTTCAGGGCCTGGATGGCGGCCGGGGGGTCGAGCTTGGGAGCCCGGGGGTCCAGGAGCCAGGTCGAGGCCGTGTGGGTGGGACTGACGCGGAACTCGGGGGGTTCATGCACGAAATCGATCTTGAGCGCCTTCGGATTCCGCGGCGCGAAGGCGTCCCCCTTGATCTCGTTGAAGAGGTTGGGCGGCGTCCCGGAGATCGAGTAGAGGTCGTGCCCCTTCACGCCGAGCTGCGGCAGCGAGGACAGGAGGGCCCACGTGTAGGGATGGCATGGGTCGTAGAAGACCTCCTCGGCGGTGCCGGTCTCGATGATCTTGCCGGCGTACATCACGGCGACCCGGTCGGCCACGTTGGCCACCACGCCGAGGTCGTGGGTGATGTAGATGACCGTGAAGCCGAAGTCCTGCTGGAGGTTCTTGACCAGCTTCAGGATCTGGGCCTGGATGGTCACGTCCAGCGCGGTCGTCGGCTCGTCGCAGATCAGGATCCGCGACTTGCAGGCCATGGCGATGGCGATGACCACCCTCTGGCGCATGCCGCCGGAGAACTCGTGGGGGAACTGGTTGGCGCGCAGCGCGGGATTGGTGATGCCCACGCGGTCCAGCATCTCCACCGCCTCCTTGGCGGCCGCCTTCCCGGTGAGGCCCGTGTGCAGCTCCACCGCTTCCTGGATCTGCATGCCGACCTTCCGGAGAGGGTTCAGGGCGGTCATGGGGTCCTGGAAGACCATGGAGATCTTCCCGCCGCGGATCTTCATCCACTCGGCTTCCGTCTTGTAGCCCGCGATGTCGTGGCCCTCGAACTCGATGTGCCCGGAATCGACCCAGCCGTTCTGGTCCAGCATGCCGATGAAGGACTTGGTGAACACGGACTTGCCGGACCCGGATTCGCCCACGATGGCCAGGGCCTCTCCCTCGTGGAGGTCGAGGCTGGCGCCGCGGATCGCCGTGAGGATGCGCCCGCGAAGGCTGAACTTCACGACGAGGTCTTTCACTGAAAGGATGGGAGTCTTGTCGTTCATCTCGGCTCCGTTCAGACGTGGTTGCGAGGATCGGATGCGTCGGAGAACGCGTTGCCGAGAACGTAGAGCGAGACCGTGATGGAGGACACCACGATCACCGGGAAGATCAGCTGGTACCTGAGCTCCGGCGACATCATGATCAGGCGTCCCTCGTTCACGAGGTTGCCCAGCGAGGGAATGCTGACCGGGAGCCCGACGCCGATGTAGGTCAGGAGCACCTCCCATCCGATGGTGGCCGGGATCGAGAGGGCCGTCTGCATCATGATGACGGACACGAGGTAGGGCAGCAGGTTCTTCATGATGATGCGGCGGGTCGGAGTCCCCAGGCAGCGCGAGGCCAAGTTGTACTCGCGGTCCCGGATGATGACGATCTGGTTCCGGATGAACCGCGCCATGCCCAGCCAGCCCGTGATGGACATGGCGATGATCATCGTCTTGATGCCGGGCTTCATCATGAAGGCCAGGAGCAGGAGGAAGATCACCGTGGGGATGTTGCTGAGGACGTTGTAGATCTCGGTCAGCAGGCGGTCCAGCTTGCGCACGTAGCCCCAGAGCGAGCCGTAGATGATGCCGATGCCCACCTCGATCACGCCCACCATCAGGGCGATGAGCATGGTCGTCCGGGTCCCGCTCCAGATCCGGGACCAGAGGTCCTGGCCGATGGAGTTCGTCCCGAACCAGAACGCCTTGCTCGGGGGGAGGTTCCGGAGCTGCATGCTGGTGGCCGGATCGTTGTAGATCTCCGTCGGGCTCTTCTGACCGGGCAGCAGCGGCTGGATGAGGGTGAACAGGATGAGGGTCGCCAGGAACACCAGCAGCATGAGGGCGACCTTGTTCTTGAGGAAGACCCGGAAGGTGGACTTCCAGTAGGAGTAGTCCGAGTAGCCCGTACGTTCGCTGGACACCTCGTCGAATTCCGCAAAGGTGAAGAGGCCGGGATCCACGTCCATGACCTTCTCCGAACCCGTGTTCGTTTTCTCCGTCATCATCGGGCTCCTTCACTCTTCTCGTGCTTGATGCGCGGATCGACCAGGCCCATCAGCACGTCGCCCAGGAAGAGACCCAGGATGCCCACCGAGGAGAAGATGAGCACCAGGGCCTGCACCATGGGATTGTCCTGGCGCTGGATCACGTCCACCAGCAGCCCGCCCATTCCGGGAATGGAGTACAGCGACTCGACGTAGATCGAGCCGCCGATGGTCAGCAGCACGGCCATGGGCAGGTACTGGGCCATGGGCGTGTAGGCGTTGCGCATGACGTGCTTCACCATGATCGCGGAACTGGACATGCCCTTCGCCCGGGCCAGCTTGATGTAGTCCTTGTTGAGTTCGTCGACCATGTAGCGGCGCATCCACAGGGCGTTCCCGGCGATGCCGCCCAGCGACATGGAGAGCGCCGGCAGGATCCAGCTCAACCAGTCATGCTTGTCGAACAGGATCGGCAGTTTCAGCAGGCTGCTGGCATAGAGCTGCACGAACAAGAGATATACCGCCAGCGGGACCGCGTTCATGAAGACCACGTACGCCGTCCAGGTCTTGTCCCAGAACCGTCCCTTGTGCCTCGCCATGTGGACGCCCATCGCGAGTCCGAAGACGAGCGACATGCCCGTGGCTATGAGGCCGAAGGCGACGGAATAAGGAACGCGGGGCACGATGACCTCGATCACCGGGACTTCCACCCGGTAGACGCTGGAGGTCCCCATGTCCCCATGGGAGAGGTTCTTGTAGAAGTTCCCCACCTGGACGTACCAGGGGTCCAGCAGTCCGAGCTTGTCCAGGATCGCTTCGCGCTGGGCGGGGGTGAGCTTGTCGGACCGGTCGCCGAAGTAGCCTTCGACGGGCATCAGCCGCATGAGGAGAAAGACGAAGGTGACGACCAGGAGCAGTGTCACCACGGATTGTGCCAGACGTTTCAGGGTGTACTTGAGCATCGCGTGCCAGGCCCAGGCCTACCTCCAGCTAGGTTGTTGGGATTGTGCCGCATCCATGCGGCCGCTCCCGGAGCCCGGCCAGGGAATGCTTCCCGCCGGGCTCCTTGGAGCGCGTGGACGAACGGATCGGCTACTTGGTCTTCTTCAGCGCCTTGCTGCGTTCCTTCTCCCAGGCAGTCGCCATGGACGCGTACTGGCTCGGGGAGACGGCCTTGTCCATCACGATCTGGCCCTTGAACTTGAGGGTCGAGACACCGAAGGGGGCGTAGGGGCTGGCGAAGGGTTCGACCTTGGAGGCCACGTAGCCGCCGCTGCCGCTGCGGGCGCCCACGCCGTGGGCGTAGGGGATGACGAAGGCTTCGCCGATCAGGAAGGCTTCCGCCTTGGCGAAGAGGTTGAGCCGCTTGACCATGTCCGTGGTCTCGGCCTTGGCCGCCGCGACCAGGTTGTCATACTTGGACTTCCCGTTGGCGTCCGTGTAGCCGACGGCCATCTCGGGCTTGTTGTAGGTTCCGCCGGACACGAAGGGATCCGTGTAGGTTTCGGGATCGGCGTAGTCGGGGCCCCAGTTGCACTCCTGGAGCGCGAAGTTGCCGGACCTGCGGGTGGTGTTCAGGAAGCCGGTGGGCGGGAACGAGACCGGAACGATGTCGACGTAGTCCTTGCCCAGGACAGCCTCGAGCTGCTGCTCCTCGACCTGCGCGCGGTTGGCCCATTCGGCCGAACCGGCGTTGTAGGGCATGAGGACCTTCACGGGGAACTTGGCCTTCCCCTTGAGTTCCTTCTGGGCCTCGGCCTTGAACTTGAGGGCCAGGTTCTTGTTGAAGGAGCTGTTCTTCGAGAACGTGGCCAGGGGGCCCATCGTGATGTAGTCCTTGCCGTCCGCGGAGGCGAAGGCCTTCGGCGTGATCGTGCCCTGCAGCCGGTGGCTGGGATCGTAGGGATCCGTGGTCATCATCGCGGCCTTGGGATCCAGGGCATGGAAGATCGACTTGCGGAAGGCCTTGTTGTTGACCGCGGTCTTCCAGTTGCTGGGCTCGTACTGGGCGTCGAACTTGGGGTTGAAGTTGAAGGCGAAGAAGTAGGTGTAGGCGGAGGCAGTCGCCGGATGCACCATCTGCTTGCGGGCCGGATCCTTCATCCAGCTGTCCAGCACCGTGGGCGTGATGATGGCTTCGGAGATATCGCCCCGCAGGAAGAGCTCGGGGCTCAGCGTCCCGGCTTCCTTGTTGTACTTGTAGCGGAGCCGCTTGATGGGAACGTTCCCGGCGTCCCAGTAGCGCTCGTTCCTCACGAGTTCCCGCGAGTTCTGGGGCTCGAACTCGGACATGACGTAGGCGCCGTTGCTGAGGATGTACTTGTTGCTGGTGCCGAACTTGGAACCGCACTCGGCCAGGAACTTCCCGTTCACGGGCATGAAGGAGACGTAGGTCAGCATGGAAAGGAAGTAGGGCACG
Organism: Holophaga sp.; assembly: GCA_035353395.1. Lineage (GTDB taxonomy): Bacteria > Acidobacteriota > Holophagae > Holophagales > Holophagaceae > UBA1801. Next base: position 20,276 of record DAOPZL010000033.1, on the reverse strand, counting down.
TTCTTCTCGAGGGTGTACTCGAGGGTGTACTTGTCCTTCGCCTTGACGCCGACCTGGGAGAAGTCGGTGATCTGGCCCTTGAAGTACTTGTCGCTGTTCTTGAGCACGCCGGTCAGCACGTCGGCGGTCTGGGAGGCGTTCGCCTTGGTCAGGATGTACTTGGCGGAATCGACCCAGTCCTGGGCCGTCACTTCGGCGTATTCCTTGCCGTCCTCGTTGACCCACTTCACGCCGGGGCGGAGCTTGAAGGTCCAGACGAGGCCGTCGCTGGAAGCGGACCAGGAGGTGGCCAGGGAGGGCCGGAGGATGCCGTACCGGTCATACTCCACGAGGTTGTCGATCATGTTCGCGAACATGATGTGCTCGTTCTCCGAACCGGAGATCAGGTAGTTCAGGGTCGTCACTTCGCCCGAGTAGACCTCGAAATAGTCACCGGACTTTCGCGGCGCCGACTGCATCGGCATCGCCGCGGCGACCAGGAGTGCCGCACAAAATGGAACTAGCGTCTTCTTCTTCATGGGCCATTGCCTCCAGTGGAAGATTGAAACGGTGTGAAAGAGCAGACCACGCCTGCAACAGGGTCGTTTGCAGTATGCTCTTGCATTCAAAAACCCAAGCAATAGTAATTTTTTAGGTATCGATACAATCCTGATATGGCCCATCCACAATTCCGCCAAAACCAGGGGTTGATGCAGAGAAGACGAACTGTGCCATTCTGCACATGCCGCATCAGCTTATGTAAGTAAATACAACAATAATAATCAGTTCGATTTCAATCATGATGCTAGCTATTGTAAAACAAACATGATACAAGAATAATTACCACCAGATTTTGCGCAATAACGAGACACTATAAATGAATTGATAATGATTGTTTTTTTGCCATACGGCCCTCGCAGGATCACGTTTCTTCATGGCATATCAGACATGAATGGATGACCCAAAAAATGATATTTGTTTAATTTCCGCGCGACTCAGCATGCTACGGGCAATCCATTGATATCCAGATAGCGCCAGAGCGAGGAGCGCCCGGGATCCCGGAAGGAGGTCCTTGGCGCAGGACGATGTCCCTGCAGCATCCGCATGACCTCACTTCCGGAAGTCCCGCACTGCCTCGGCCTGGTTCCAGGCAAGGCGGCCCATTGAAACGCAGTCCATCCATCGAGGAGGAGAAGCATGGCCCAAAGAACCCGGTCGGCGATAGCCGGTCTCATCGCGATCGCGGCGACCGCCAACCTCGGCGCCGCCGCCAAGAAGTCTGCGGACTACTCGTCGATCTACGCCAACGAACTCACCACCATGAACTACCTGGTGTCTTCCACGATCAACGAACACGCCATGTTCGCGAACATGATCGACGGGCTGACGGAATACGACCGCTACGGCGTGCTGAAGCCCTCCATCGCCAAGTCCTGGACCGTCTCCCCCGACGGCACCGTCTACATCTTCAAGCTCCGCGAAGGCGTGCGCTGGGTCACCTCCGACGGCAAGGACTACGCGGAAATGACCGCCCAGGACTTCGTCGACGGCGTGAAATATGTCCTGGCCAAGGAATCCGCCTCCAAGGTCGCCGACATCGTCGTGGGCGTCCTGAAGAACGCGCCCGAGTACTACACCGGCAAGCTCACCGACTTCTCCCAGGTGGGCGTCAAGGCCAAGGACAAGTACACCCTCGAATACACCCTGGCCAAGCCGGTCCCCTACTTCCTCTCCATGCTGACCTACGTCTGCTTCTTCCCCGTCAACGGGAAGTTCCTGGCCGAGACCGGCAAGCGCTTCGGGACGGACAACAAGACGGTGCTCTACAACGGCGCCTACATCATGGACACCTTCGAGCCCCAGTCCTCCCGGGAGCTCATCAAGAACGAGAAGTACTGGGACAAGGACAACGTTCCCATCAACCGGCTCCGCTACAAGTACAACAAGGAATCCACGACGCTCGGACCCGAACTCTTCCTGCGGGGCGACGTGGCCGGACTCGAGGAACCCCTGCCCGTCACCATGATCGACACCTGGATGAAGGATCCCGCCAGGAAGGCGCAGATCCATCCGGCCCAGCTGAACACCTTCAGCTACTTCTACTGCCTGAACTTCGTGCCCAAGTTCGACGCCCAGTACAACCCGGACAACTGGAAAGCCGCGGTCAACTGCAAGGCCTTCCGCAAGGCGCTCTTCCACGGGCTGGACCGTCGGGCCGCCATGATCACCCTCGAGCCCTTCCACCCGGAACGTCAGCTCATCACCACCGTCACCCCCCGCAACTTCGTCAGCGCCGGCGGCAAGGACTTCGTCGACATGCCCGCCCTGGCCGCCTTCGCCAAGACCGAGTCCTTCAACAAGACTCTGGCCCTCAGGTACAAGGCCGAGGCCTTGAAGGAGCTCAAGGGGAAGGTCGCCTTCCCGGTGAAGATGCCCATGCCCTACAACGCGAGCCAGACCGACTGGGTCAACCGCGTCCAGGTGGTCGAACAGCAGATGGAGGGCCTGCTCGGCAAGGACTTCATCGACATCATCCCCGTCTCCTACCCCGCGACGGGCTTCCTCGACAAGACCCGGAGGCCGGGCTTCTACGCCATGCAGGAATGCCGCTGGGGGCCTGACTACGCCGATCCCCAGACCTACACCGATCCCTTCGTGGCGGGCACGACCTACAACCGGCCCGAGTTCGCCGCGGGCTACGCGGACAAGAACGGCAAGCCGAAGTACGACAACATGGTCGCGGCCGCCATGGACGAGACCAAGGACCTGAAGAAGCGCTACGAGCTGTTCGCGAAGGCCGAGGCCTTCCTGATCAGCGAGGCCTTCATCATCCCGTACGCCGTCGGCGGCGGCGGCTACGAGGCCACCCGGCTCGAGCCCTTCAGCAACCCCTTCGCGCCCTTCGGCGTGTCGAACTACAAGTTCAAGTTCCGCACCGTCCTGCCCAGGCCGGTTCCGGCGGACGAATACATGAAGCTGGAATCCGCCTGGCAGAAGGCCCGCAACGCGGCCGTCGCCAAGGCCAAGTAGCACCTCGGCCGGCTCCCGGCCCACACGGGAAACACGCCAGGATGCGGGATCCTCCCCGCTTCCTGGCGTGTTTTCCGTCCCATCCGACGGAAGTGACCCAATTATCTCATTGCGGATCCATGCGGGGAGACGTTGCCACCGGCCTCATATCCGCGATGAATGGATGCCGCAAAAAAAGGTATTTGTAAAATCAATCGCCCGCTCATCATGCTACAGGTGCTTCGTTGAAAACGAGATAGAGCTCGATCAGGAGGTATCGGACCTCCGGGACGGGCACTCCGGCACAGGACTTCGTTCCCGCGCGCAGGAGGCCCACCGATCATCCATCATTCGACCTGCCGGGCCACGCCGGCCGGAACCTGATCATCGTGGCCCATCGACCTGTAGTCCCCCTCTACAAAGGAGCAGAAGCATGGCCCAGAAAGCACGGTCGGCACTCGCCGGCCTCATCGCGATCGCGGCGACCGCCAACCTCGGCGCCGCCGCCAAGAAATCGGCGGACTACTCGTCGATCTACGCCAACGAACTCACCACCATGAACTACCTCGTCTCCTCGATCATCAACGAACACGCCATGTTCGCGAACATGATCGACGGATTGACGGAGTACGACCGCTACGGCGTGCTGAAGCCCTCCATCGCCAAGTCCTGGACCGTCTCGCCCGACGGCACCGTCTACACCTTCAAGCTCCGTGAAGGCGTGCGCTGGGTCACCTCCAACGGCAAGGACTATGCGGACGTGACCGCCCAGGACTTCGTCGACGGCGTGAAGTACGTGCTCGCGAAGGAATCCGCCTCGAAGGTCGCCGACATCGTGGTGGGCGTCCTGAAGAACGCGCCCGAGTACTACAACGGCAAGCTCACCGACTTCTCCCAGGTGGGCGTCAAGGCCAAGGACAAGTACACCCTCGAATACACCCTGGCCAAGCCGGTCCCCTACTTCCTCTCCATGCTGACCTACGTCTGCTTCTTCCCCGTCAACGGGAAGTTCCTGGCCGAGACCGGCAAGCGCTTCGGGACGGACAACAAGACGGTGCTCTACAACGGCGCCTACGTCATGGACACCTTCGAGCCGCAGTCCTCCCGGGAGCTCATCAAGAACGAGAAGTACTGGGACAAGGACAACGTCTACATCAACCGGCTCCGCTACAAGTACAACAAGGAATCCACGACGCTCGGGCCCGAGCTCTTCCTCCGCGGCGACGTGTCGGGCCTCGAGGAGCCCCTGCCCGTCACCATGATGGACTCCTGGATGAAGGATCCCGCCAAGAAGGCGCAGATCCACCCGGCCCAGCTGAACACCTTCAGCTACTTCTACTGCCTGAACTTCGTGCCGAAGTTCGACGCCCAGTACAACCCGGACAACTGGAAGGTGGTCGTCAACAACAAGGCCTTCCGCAAGGCGCTCTTCCACGGCATGGACCGGCGGGCCGCCATGGTCACCCTCGAGCCCTTCCACCCGGAACGGATGCTCATGACCACGATCACCCCGCGCAACTTCGCCAGCGCCGGCGGCAAGGACTACGTCGACATGCCCGCCCTGGCCGCCATCGCCAAGACCGAGTCCTTCAACAAGACCCTGGCCCTCAAGTACAAGGCCCAGGCCCTGAAGGAGCTCAAGGGGAAGGCCACCTTCCCGGTGAAGATGCCCATGCCCTACAACGTGAGCCAGACCGACTGGGTCAACCGCGTCCAGGTCATCGAGCAGCAGATGGAAGGCCTGCTCGGCAAGGACTTCATCGACATCATCCCCGTCTCCTATCCCGCGACCGGATTCCTGGCCGCGACCCGGAGGCCGGGCTTCTACGCCATGCAGGAATGCCGCTGGGGGCCTGACTAC
>DAOPZL010000033.1:0-15327 GCA_035353395.1 Holophaga sp. | reverse complement strand
GACCCGGAGGCCGGGCTTCTACGCCATGCAGGAATGCCGCTGGGGGCCTGACTACGCCGATCCCCAGACCTACACCGATCCCTTCGTGGCGGGCACGACCTACAACCGGCCCGAGTTCGCCGCGGGCTACGCGGACAAGAACGGCAAGCCGAAGTACGACAACATGGTCGCGGCCGCCATGGACGAGACCAAGGACCTGAAGAAGCGCTACGAGCTGTTCGCGAAGGCCGAGGCCTTCCTGATCAGCGAGGCCTTCATCATCCCGTACGCCGTCGGCGGCGGCGGCTACGAGGCCACCCGGCTCGAGCCCTTCAGCAACCCCTTCGCGCCCTTCGGCGTGTCGAACTACAAGTTCAAGTTCCGCACCGTCCTGCCCAAGCCGGTTCCCACCGAGCAGTACGTGAAGCTTGAAGCCGCCTGGCAGAAGGCCCGCAACGCGGCCCTCGCCAAGGCCAAGTAGCCTCGAGGCCGGTTCCCGGCCCACACCCCATCGCGCCAGGAAGCGGGAGGTTCCCGCTTCCTGGCGCGATGGTCATGTCCCCCAGTCGGCGGCCAGGCGCACGGCCTCAGGATTCCCGGGAGCGAGCGCGAGGACTTCGCGAAGATCCGCCCTCGCTTCCCGGGTCCTGCCCGCCCGCTCCCTCAGCAGGGCGCGCCTCAGGAAACCCCAGGGATTGCGCGGCTCCTTCCGGATGATCTCGTCGTACTCGGCCTCGGCCTCGGGGAAGCGGCCCGCCGTTTCCGCCGCCTCGCCGCAGAGCAGGTTCGTCACGGCGCAGAAGCCGAGCCACCTCTTCTGCGCCGCGAACTCGGCCGGCGTGTAGCCGGACGCGACCCGGGACGCCGTCTGCGCCAGGTGGCGCAGGGCCTTTTCGGTGTGCGCGTCGATGCGCGCGAAGACCTCCGCGTCGCCGCTCCGGCGGAAGAAGTCCCGGTCGATGCGCCCCTCGGCGAGATACCGGGCGAAGAGGCCGGTCCCGGGATAGACCGCGAGGGGCGCGACCTGGACATCGTGGGGGCGGGCCTCCCGGATGAGGGCTGCACTGGCCTCCACGTCCTGCCATGCCTCCCCCGGGATTCCGGTGATGAGGTAGATCCCCAGGTTCAGGCCCACCTTCCGGGCCAGGGCCAGGGCGCCGCGGGCCTGGGCGGGGCTCGTCCCCTTGTCCAGGAGCTTGAGCACCCTTCCGCTGGCGTGCTCGACGCCGAACTGGATGAACTCGCAGCCCGCGCGCTTCATGGCTACCAGCCGCTCCTCGTCCACCATGTTCACCCGCGACTGGCAGTTCCAGAGGGCGTGCAGGCCCGAGCGCCGCAGGCCCTCCGCGAGGGCCAGGACCCGCGACTTCCTCGCGGTGAAGGTGTCGTCCCGGAAGCTGAAGTAGGTGAGGCCGTGGCGTTCCCGGAGAAAGGCCATCTCGCGGAGCACGGAATCCGGGCTCCGGAACCGGATGGCGGAGCCCCAGAAGGCCGGGGTGTTGCAGAAGTTGCAGGAGGCCGGGCAGCCCCGGCTGGTGCTCAGGTAGCCCAGCTGGCCGGGATCGGCCATGAAGTCGGCCTCGAAGCGCTCGGCCGGGAAGCCCAGGGAATCCAGGTCCTGGACCGGGGGCTGCGGGGCCGTCTCGCCGCTCCGGAGAATGAGCCCCGGCGTGGAAGTCCAGGGCTCCGAACCGGAGGCGAGGCGCTCCACCAGCCCGAGGAGCGGCAGTTCCCCCTCCCCCTTCACGATGGCGTCCAGGGCGGGGCACTCCTCGAACACCTCCTCCGCGAGGTGCGTCGGGTGGGGCCCCCCCGCCACCCGCACCGCGGCCGGATGGACTTCCCGCGCCAGCGCCAGGAGCTCGCAGCTGCGCTTCCGGTTGAAGGTGAACATGGAGACGCCGATCACCTGCGCATCCTGCGTCCCCAGGTAGGCCAGGACCTCCTTCCTCGACTTCCCGCTCAGGTTGGCCAGCCGGCAGGGGAACCCTCTCCGCTTCAGGAGCGACTGGAGGTAGCCCAGGCCGATGGGCAGGAAGGACATCCACTCGTCCCCGACGCCGCTCCTGGGCGCGCTGTAGAGGAGCAGGGTCCGCGGCTTCACGATCTCTCGGCCCTGCACTGGGTCCTGCGCAGGATGCCCTGCACGAGCCGGAGGAAGAACGGACCCGGCCGGGCGCTCAGGTCGTAGACCGCGGCCGCCTTGTGCTCGCTGCCCAAGTCGAACAGGGTGCTGTTCTCCACCTGGGTGCCCACCAGGATGAAGGGGATCCGTCCTCCCAGTGTCTCCACGACCAGCTTCAACCGCCGCCTTCCCTCCAGGCCGGCGTCCTGCACGTGGAGGAAGGCCAGGGCGGGCCTCGCCGCCACGGCCTCCTTCACGGTCTGCATGGAAAAGCCCACCCTCGAGAAGGGCGGCAGGCCCGCCAGAAGGTCCCGCAGGGTGTCCTCCAGCGCCTGGGAAGCCGAGACGAGCACGATCCCCCGCGGGGTTTCCCCGGAGGGAACGGCCACCGGGGCGGAGGCCTCGAACCGCGCCTTGTCCTCCTCCCGGCGCTGGAAGACCCAGCGGGAGAGAAGGGTCAGCACCCCTCCCTCGAGGCCGGGCACGAACTCCACGCCCATGGCCCGCTCCTGCACCCACCTCACGACGGCGCGGCTCTCGATCCGGATCTCCTCGGTGAGGGGGATGGTGACGACGATGGAGTCCGAGGCCTGGAAGAAGGCCTTGAAGGGCTCCTGGGGAGACCCCAGCCTGGCCCCGGAGGTGCTGATGTTCACCAGCGTCCCGGTCTTCAGGTCGAAGCGCGGGGTACTGAAGGTGACCGGCACCTTGCCCACCCGCTCCACACGGTAGGCGCGGCGCTGTTCGTCGTCGCGGAGGGCCGGGGGGACGGCGAGGCGCAGGGTGCGGCGGCCGTCCTGGAGGCCGAACCCCAGCAGCCGGGTGGTCCCCTCCAGGAACCTGGTGCCATGGGGGAAGCGGAAGTGCAGGTCGGGAGACCGGAGACCGTACATGGCCTCCTCCCCCGACATGGTGATCTTCACGTGGAAGGCATCGCCGTCCAGGGACAGGAACTGCGTCTCGAAGCGGGCGTAGGGCGTCAGCAGGAACAACATCTCCCGGTTGCCACAGGCCGTCCCCAGGATCCCGCGGATCTCCGATGCGCCGGTGATGTTCGATGCTCCCATACCCTCCCCGAATGCCCCGGATTCCAACATAATCTGAGCAGTTCTTAAACCCAACCTCAATGACGGTTCGATAAGCAGGTGACGGAGGTAGTGTTGGCCACGACCATCAAGAAGCGCGAGGAGATCCTCGAGGTCCTGACGAAGGCCTGCGCCCGGCGGGAACTCCTGATCCTCGTCACGCCCTTCCTGAGGTTCGAGTCCAGCTTCGTGGCGGTCCAGGGGGAGGAACTGCACGTGCTGGCCACCATGAGCCGGGAGGACGCGGTCTACGGGCTCCGGGTGCCGGACTTGAAGCTGCGCTTCCCCCACGGGCTCGGGTTCTTCGAGGGAGCCGTGGGCCACCTTGGTCTGGGGCTGCACGAGGGCCGGCGCACCGTCAAGCTGTCCATTCCCAGGGCGCTGAAGGAGAACGACCAGCGGGGGGCCTACCGCGTGGAGCGGGTCGGGCGGGTCCCGGTCACCTTCGGGACGCCCAAGGCGAACATCCTGCTGGCGAGCCTCGTGGACATCAGCGTCACCGGGGCCCAGCTCCATGCCCAGCGGGAGGTGCCCCCGGCGGAGATGGGCCCCGGGGACCGGATCGTCCTGGACATTCCCCTTTCCGAGGAGATCAGCATCCATTCGGCGGCGACCGTACGCCACATGGACGGCCGGAAGATCGGCGTCCAGTTCACGCCGGCCCTTCCGCCCGAGGTCGAGGCCCCGCTCTCCAAGTGGGTCTTCCGGATGCACGAGGAGGAGCGGGAACGGGCCGCGAGACGCCTGGAGGAAGCCGCGCCTGCGGAATTCCGGACCGGCGCGGTGGTGCCCGAGTCGAGCATCGTCCTGGTGAGTCCCGACGCCTCCCTCGAATCGGACCTCCGGGAGGTGCTGAAGAGCCTCAAGCCCTTGACGCGGCTGGCCCCCGCAGTCCAGGAGCTCAAGGAGGCCCTCCGGGGAAAACCTTCCCTGGTCATCTTCCACCTCGAGGGCGCCAGCCTGGACGAGCGGCGGCGCCTGAAGACCCTCACGGAGATCGTCCAGCGGAAGGCGCCCATCCTGTTGCTCGGGACCGGCGTGGACGGGGCCAGCCTGTTCGAGTTGTCGAGCGAATGGAAGGCCTCCAGCGCCATCGTCTGGAGTCCGGAGCGGACGCTCTTCCTGCAGCGGCTTGTCCAAGGCATGCTGCGACGGCATATTACAGGGGGGGAAGGCCCCCTGGCCCCCATGGAGAACCCATCATGAGTCTGGAGCGGACCCCTCGGTGAAACTGTCTTTCTGGGAAGAATCCCGCCCCTCCGGGGCCATCCAGGGAACGGAGCTGGAAGCCGTGGTCGACGAGCTCTGCGACCGCAAGCAGCCGCTGCTCCTCTCGACCCCCTACCTGCACTACGAGTCCCGCTTCCTGGAGAGGAACGGCGGCCAGGTGAAGATCCGCGCCACGATGAACCGGGACGCGGCCAGGCACGGCCTCGGCCAGCATCCCCTGCGCCTCCGTTTCGCCTGGGCCCTCACCTTCTACAGCGGTCCCACCCGGATCCTCGACTACATCCAGGAGGAGAACCAGCGTTTCCTGGTGATCGACCTGCCCGGCCAGCTGATCCTGGACGAGCAGCGCCGGGCCTTCCGCGTGGACCAGGTGGGACACTCCTCGGGGGCGCTGGGCAGCCCGGACGGGACCATCCTGAAGATCTCCCTGGAGAACATCTCGACCCTTGGCGCCAGCATCTTCTGCATCGAGGCCATCCCCGCGGAGAGGTTCCAGATGGGACGGCCGCTGGCGCTCTCCCTCTCCCTGGACAAAGGGTTCGATTTCACCTGCGGCGCGAAGATCCGCCACAGTGACGGACAGACCCTCGGGCTCGTGTTCGACCCTCCCCTCGCGGGCCTGCCGCTCCAGCGCCTCGAGGAATGGATCGCCCCCCGGAAGGAGGAGGCCTTCCGGCGATGGCAGAACCGCGCGGAACTGAGGGCCAGGGCGGAGCGTCAAGTCAGGCCGAAGGCCCAGCCCAGCGGCGCGCTGCTCCTCTCCTCCCGGGCCGAGCTGAAGGCCCAGATCACCATGGTGCTGGAGGGCGAGCTGGCGGTGAGGACCGTGCCCCCCGCCGTGGCCCCCTTCAAGGAGGCCCTGGCCGAGCCTCCCCTGATCCTCCTGGTCGACGCCCTCAACGAAGGCGTCGAGGGCCGCTACCGCCTCCGGACGATCGTCGAGTCCATGCCCGTGAAGGCGCCCGTGGTGGTGCTCGGCAGCAGCGAGACCCCCGAGAGCGCCATGATCCTGGCCCGCGAACTGAAGGAGGCCATCTTCCTGGAGTGGAAGCCGGAACACGGCGTCTTCCTCAGGCGCATGCTGAAGATGCTCGTCCAGGGATACGGGAAGGACGTCTAGCAGCCCAGCGCGCGGGCCCGGGCGACCAGGAAGAGGGCCAGGTCCGCGGGATCCAGGGCCATCAAGGGCAGGCCGGCGAGGAAGCCCGGCCGGGTGATCCGGTCGTCCAGGGGAACCTCCGGCGCCAGCGCCCGCAGGCGCGCCGTCAGCCTCAGGAGGTTCTGGTGGGTGGAGGGCTGGAGATCCCGGTCCAGGCACTGGTAGTTCAGCCGGCGCTCGCGGAGCATGATGTCCGGCAGGCCGTCCTTCCGCTGGACCAGCACGAAGGATTCCTTCTCGGACGTGGTCCTCGCGGAGGTCGTCTCCACCTTCCGGGTGACCAGGAGGCCGCCGGTGAGCACCGCCTTGCCGAGATCCAGCTTCCGTTCCACGGACTTGACGGTCTCGGAGGATTCGAGGATCCGGACGCCGCGCAGGAAGGCGCCGAGGGCCCCCGCCGGGCAGGCGTGGCGCCGGCCGAACCCGTCCAGCGCCACGAAGCCGTCCCCGAACAGCTCCAGGCCGCGGGCGACGACCCGCCGCTCGTCCGAGGGCACCTCCGACTCGTCCGAGGCGAAGGCGACGAAGCCCGCAGCCCGGAGGTCCTCGGCGATCCGCCCGCCCTCCCGGGCGGCCCGCACCAGGATCCTCGGCAGCGTCCCCGCCAGCAGCCTGGACACATCCGCCGCCGCGAGCCCGGTGATGGCCGCCGCCTGGCTCAGGGCGGCGGGACCGGCGGGGATCCGGGCGACGGCGACGAACATGGAGGAAGTCTATCCCTGTGGAGCCGGACCGGCGGAAGGCTACCGGAAATAGTCGACGCCGGCCTGGAAGAGCTGCATGTCCTTGCCGCCGGGAACGTTCTTCCAGACGTTGGAGGCGTAGCGCTCGGCGTGGGCCATCTTGCCCAGGACGCGCCCGTCGGGGCTCGTCAGGCTCTCGATGGCCAGGGCGCTGCCGTTGGGGTTGTATTCGATGTCCATCGTGGGACGGCCCGTCTCGTCCACGTACTGGGTCGCGACCTGGCCCCTGGCCAGGAGCTCCCGCAGCTCCGTCCCGGAACCCACGATGCGGCCCTCGCCGTGGGCGATGGCGACGACGTGCGTGTCGCCGGGCTCGAGCCGCGCGAACCAGGGCGAGGTGTTGGAGACGACGCGGGTCCAGGCCATGCGGCTCATGTAGCGAAGGCTGTTGAAGGTGAGGGTCGGGCTGCCCGGATCCTGCTCGCGGATCTCCCCGTAGGGCACCAGGCCCAGCTTGATGAGGGCCTGGAAGCCGTTGCAGATGCCCAGCATGAGGCCCTGCCGGGCCCGGAGCAGCTCGTGCACGGCATCCTTCACCCGCGGGTTGCGGTAGGCGGCGGCGATGAACTTGCCGGAGCCTTCGGGCTCGTCGCCCGCACTGAAGCCTCCGGGGATCGCGACGATCTGGGCGCGCGCCACGGCTTCCGCCATGGCCGCAAGGCTCTCCTCCACCGCCTGGGCGTCCAGGTTCCGGAAGACGAGGGTCTCCGTGACCGCGCCCGCCCGCTCGAAGGCGCGGGCGGTGTCGTACTCGCAGTTGGTGCCGGGGAAGACCGTCAGGAGCACCCGGGGCCTGGCGATGCCGAGGGCGGGCGCCTTCCGCTCCCTGGCGAAGACCGGGGTGAAGGGGGGCAGCTCCCGCGCCGGCTCCGATCCCGCTTCCCGGGTGGGGAAGATGGGCTCCAGCGGAGCCTCCCAGGCGGCCTGGGCCCGGGCCAGCTCCAGCACCGTCTCGCCGATGCGGAACTCGGGTTCGGGGAGGGTGACGCCGAGCAGGGCCCAGTCCAGCCCGTCGAAGAGGGCATCCGGACGCGCCTTGTCCGGCAGCTCCAGGACGAAGGAGCCGGGCCGGGGGCGGAACCAGTCCTCGGCCGGCCTTTCCTCGTCGAGCTGGAGGCCGATGCCGTTCCCGAAGGCCATGATGGAGAGGGCGGGCGCCAGGCCGTCCATGCCCACCGTCCGCGCGGCGAGGATCCGGCCCTCCCGCACGAGCTGGCCCATGCGGGCGTAGAGGGCGTCGAGGGCCTGCCAGTCCGGCAGCTCCTCCGCCGTCCGGGGCAGCTCGAGCAGGACCAGGTCGTGGCCCGCCCCCTTCAGTTCGGAGGAGACCACTTCGTCGGCCTTCACCATGTCCACGGCGAAGGCCACCAGGGTCGGCGGCACATCGATCTCGTTGAAGGTACCGGACATGCTGTCCTTCCCGCCGATGGCCGCGGTGCCCATGGCCATCTCGGCGTGGAGCGCGCCCAGCAGCGCGGACAGGGGGGCGCCCCAGCGGACCGGATCCTGCATGGGCTTGCCGAAGTACTCCTGGAGGGTGAAGCGCAGGCGCCGGTGATCCGCGCCCGCGGCGGCCAGCTTGGCCGCCGCCTGGACATGGGCCCACACGGCTCCGTGGAACGGACTCCAGCGGGAGACCGAGGGCAGGAAGCCGTGGCTCATGGCGCTGGCCGACCGCGTCTCGCCGTCCGGTACCGGCAGCTTGGCCACCATGCACTCCGCCGGCGTGCGGCGATGCTTGCCGCCATAGGGAAGCAGCACGGAGGCCGCGCCGATGGTGCAGTCGAACTTCTCGACGAGGCCCCGCTGGGAACAGGCGTTCAGGTCTTCCAGGGCCCCGATCCAGCGGCCCTCCAGTTCCTCCTCCCGCACCTTCCCGGTCCTGAAGGGGCATCCCTTCTCCCTGGGGGCCGCGATGCGGGCCTTGGTGGACTGGGGCGCCCCGTTGGTGTCCAGGAACTTGCGGGAGAGGTCGGCGATGGTCCGGCCCCGCCAGGTCATGCGCAGGCGCGGTTCCTCCGTCACCCGGGCCACCACCGTGGCTTCCAGGTTCTCCTCCGCGGCCAGCCGCATCAGGGCGTCCACGTCCCCCGGCGAGACCACGAGGGCCATGCGCTCCTGGCTCTCGGCGATGGCCAGCTCGGTGCCGTCCAGGCCCTCGTACTTCTTGGGAACCACGTCCAGGTCGATGACGAGCCCTTCCGCCAGCTCCCCGATGGCCACGCTGACGCCGCCCGCACCGAAGTCGTTGCACTTCTTGATGAGCCGGCAGGTCTCCGGCCGCCGGAAGAGCCGCTGGAGCTTGCGCTCCATCGGTGGATCCCCCTTCTGCACCTCGGCCCCGCACTTCTCGATGCTCTGCTCGGTGTGGGCCTTGGAGCTGCCCGTCGCGCCGCCGATGCCGTCCCGGCCCGTGCGCCCGCCCACCAGCACGACCACGTCGCCGGGCACGGGCTCCTCCCGGCGCACCTGGGCCCGAGGGACCGCGCCGACGACGGCCCCGATCTCCATGCGCTTGGCGACGTAGCCCGGGTCGTAGTATTCCTGGACCTGTCCCGTGGTCAGGCCGATCTGGTTGCCGTAGCCCGCGAAGCCGTTGGCGGCCTCCCGGGTGATCTTGCGCTGCGGCAGCTTGCCGGGGATCGTCCCGCTCACGGGCACGCGGGGATCGCCGCTGCCGGTCACGCGCATGGACTGGTAGACGTAGGCGCGGCCGCTCAAGGGGTCGCGGATGGCGCCGCCCAGGCAGGTGGCCGCCCCGCCGTAGGGCTCGATCTCCGTGGGATGGTTGTGGGTCTCGTTCTTGAACATCAGGAGCCATGGCTGGTGTTCCGCAACGGAAGTTCCAGCCGGAGTCACGTCCACGTCCACCACGACGGAGCAGGCGTTGATCTCGCTGGAGACCTCCTGGTCCTCCAGCTTCCCCATCCGGCGCAGGGCGCGCATCGGCATGAGGGCGATGTCCATGAGGCACTCGGGCTTCTCCGCGAGGCGGGGTCCGAAGACCTGGCGGCGCAGGCCCCGGTAGTGCAGGAAGGCCTGGGTGATCGGGGCCGAGAAGGGACCATCCTCGATGGTCACGGCCTCCAGCTCCGTCAGGAAGGTGGTGTGGCGGCAGTGGTCGGACCAGTAGGTGTCCAGGAGGCGCAGCTCCGTTTCCGTGGGCTCCCGCCGCTCCACGTCCCGAAAGTGGGCCTGGGTGTGCCGGAGGTCCGCGAGGGTCATGGCCAGGCCCTTGTCCGCCACAAGACGCTCCAGGCCGGCCTCGTCCATCGCCGTGAAGCCCTCCAGAGTCTCCACGTCGTCGGGCTGGGGCGAGGCGGGACTGAGGGTCTCGGGCTTGGCCGCGGAAGCTTCCCGGCTGTCCACGGGATTGATCAGGTACACCCGGATGCGGCCCAGATCCTCCTCGTTGATCCCCTTCAGGACGTAGACCCTCGCCGCGGCCACTGCCGGACGCGCGCCGTGGGACAGGAGCTGGAGGCACTGGGCCGCGGAATCCGCCCGCTGGTCGTACTGGCCAGGCAGGTATTCCACCGCGAGGGCCCTCTCCCCGGAATCCAGGGGCAGGACCTCGTCGTAGATCTCGTCCACGGGGGGTTCGGCGAAAACGGTCCAGCGCGCGGCCTCGAAATCGGTCTGCCCAAGCCCCTCCACGTCGTAGCGCACCACGAGCCGCACCTGTTCCAGGCGCGAGAGCCCCAGGTTCTCCCTCAGGTCGTGCAGCAGGTGTCCGGCCTCCACGGCGAAGGCAGGCTTCTTCTCGACGAACAGGCGGCGGATCAGCGGCATCGGAGTCCCGTAGAAGGCAGGACGGCCGCCCAGCTGCGGCGCCCTGATCCCATCCAATATACCAAGGGCCGGGGGGGACCGACCTATTTCAGGGCCTGGTAGCTCGTCCTGGCGCGCTCGCTGACGTGGCCGCAGACCAGGTTGCAGAGGTCGGAGACCAGGGGCATGACGGGCCTGAAATAGACCGTGTTCCCCGTGGGTTCCCGGAGCACGAGCCCCACCCGCACCAGGAGGGCCAGGTGCTTGCTGGCGTTGGCCTGGCTCAACCCGGCGGCCTCCGAGACGGCGCCCTGGGACAAAGGTCCCTTGGCGTTCTGGAGGGCGCGCAGGATCTTGAGGCGGGAGCCGTCGCCGAGGGCCGCGAACAGCCCGCTGACTTCCTCGATCATGGCGTCGTTGAGCGGGGCCTTCATGACAACTCCTCAACCAAACGGTAATATGGTTGCCGGTTCTGTCAACCCCCTCGCGCGGCTACACTGCTGCCGGAGGTCCCATGACAACCCTGGAGGAACGCGCCCGGTCCATCCGCCTCGTCTGCACGGACATCGACGGCGTGCTGACCTCGGGGGAACTCCACTACGGGGATGGCCCCGGCCACGGCAAGAGCTTCCACGTCCGCGACGGGGCCGCGATCAAGTGGCTGCAGCGCTTCGGCATCCCCGTGGCCTTCATCTCCGGCCTGGACTCGCCCGCCACCTGGGCGCGGGCGAAGCATCTCGGGATCGAGGACTGCCACGCCGGTTCCCTCGCCAAGAAGCCCATCCTGGACGCACTCTGCGCGAAGTACGGCCTGGTACCGGAACAGATCGCCCACCTGGGGGACGACCTGGCGGACCTGCCCCTCCTGCGCCGGGCGGGCCTGGCCTGCTGCCCCAGGGATGCGGTGGAGGAGGTCCGGAAGGCTTGCCACTGGATCGTCCCGGTGGACGGAGGCCGCGGGGTCCTGCGCCCCGTGGCCGAACTCATCCTGAAGGCCCAGGGGCACTGGGACGAGGTGGTCGCCGGCTACCAGGCGTAGCCCGTCCTCAGCGCTCGTAGGCGGCGACGTCGATCTCCAGGCGGATCCGCTTCCCGCCGGAGGTCCCGGCCAGGGCGATCTCGCGCCTCGAGACACGCCCCCGGACCTTGATCCTCCCCAGGGGCAGGGCCGAGATCTCCTTCCGCAGGGATCCGGTGACGTAGTAGTCCCCCTGCCCGAAGGGCTCGGAAAGGCCGGTGACGACCATCTCGACGTGGGGGAAGCTCCCCACCTGCCGGAGGATCCCCTGGATGTCCCAGGAGATCGGGGTCGCCTCCGGTGGTGGGGATCCGGGCGCCGGGAAAGGGGGCGCGCACGCGCAGAGCAGCAGGGCCGCCCCGAGGACGCAAGCCCGCGGCAGGGAGACTCTCCTCCGAGCCGTCGTCATTCAGGCCTTTCGGTGTAGCCGCAGTAGTTGTAGCCTGCCGTGCTGTCGCCGCCGTTGGCGTGGTTCCCGTCACCGGGAATGGCGGCCCGGACGGACGGCATGGCCGCCGGCCGGAAGAGGGGCGCGGCCGCCGTCTCGCGGCGGGGACCGGATGCCCGGTTGATGGCGCGCGACCTGCCCATGCGGGCCGCCTCGGCCTTCGCCGCAGGCCTGGCCACGATCTGATCCGCCAGGACCGGCGTCGAAACGGAGGCGATCGCCGCCGAAGTGTCGTTCAGGTCGGAATCCGTGGGGATCGTCCCGTTGTAGACGAAGACGTAGGCGGGCGTCGTCCCCGAGGTGGACGTCGTCGCGGAGGCGATGGACGTGCTCGCCGTATCCGGCACGTGGGTCTTCCCGATGAACCAGCCCGAGGGCTTGAGAGCATAGCTGGCGGCCGTCGTCGGGATGCAGGCGGGGGCGATGGTCTGGCTGGAATTGGCCGCGACGTAGGTGTTGTAGGCCGAGTTGGTGCCCGTGAGTCCGATGCAGAAGTTCTTGAGGAGGAGGGCCCAGTCGTCGCGGACATCCGTGGCGTTGAAGTCCGTGAGCGTCTTCCAGCCGCCCGGGGCCCATGCGACCTGAGGATCCTGGAGGGCCGCCAGCAGGTCCTCCACGGAGGTATAGGTGTCCGGGTCACTGCCGACGGAATCCGTACTCTCCAGGAAGGTCTTGAAGAGGTGCGGACGCTTGGCCGCCTCGACCTGGGACAGCAGGTAGGTCCCCAGCATGGATGCCGAGGTGTACTGGGTGAAGTTGTTCTGCCACTGCAGGAAGTCGGAGGCGCCGGTGGTGAAGTCGGGGCTGGACTGGTAGTCCGGGATGTAGACGTCCATCTGCCCCGCGAACACCGTCTCCATGGTCGTGGAGCAGAACTCGTCCGCCCAGGTGTCCATCCACCGGGTCTTGGTGGAACCCACGGAATCGAAGTAGAAGTAGTGCGCGTTGCACATGTGCTGGAATTCGTGGGTCAGCGTCCCCTCCGTGAAGAGGGTCGCGAATGCCTGGTGGGCGGGGTCCACCGCGGCATCGATGTTGAGATAGAAGACATTGGTCTCGTTGGAGTGGAGATCGTATATGAGGAGGTCTTCATCCTTCTCGAAGTCGATGTTCCAGAAATAGCCCGCGTAGCTCTCCGCCATCCTGAAGAAGAGGATGTTGATCCGCCCCCCCGGCTCCCCGAAGAACTCCTGGGGTTCATGGACGTAGGTCGTCACGTCGGGCCAGGAATGGTTCAGGAAGTAGTCCCCGTAGTGTTCGAGGAGGTCCTGGGAGATGCCGGCCTCGTCGCGGGGCAGGACCCACACGTTGCACTGGGAGTTCTGGTAGGCGAGCCGAAAGGTCGAGCTTCTCCATGCCGACGGGCTGACGAGCGTATCCGTCCAGAAATCCCGGTGAGCCGTGAAGTCCTGGGCGTCGAGGTCGCGCCTCACGTTCGCGAACGTGCGTTCGGAGGGCTGGAAGCTGAACCGCGTCAGCGCGGGCGTCAGCGTGCCGGACCAGCCGGAGGGCACGGTGATCGAGAAGTTGCCCGAGGCGTCGGTCGTCACGGTCTTCGAGACTCCGTCCGTGTAGGTCAGGACGGCCCCGGCCGTCGCGGCGTTGCCCGCGATCGTGACGGTGCCGGAGGTTCCCCCTCCCCCGCCGCCGCCGCCGCAGGCGAGGAGGACCGAGAACAGGACCGAACAAAGAAGGCCCAAGACCGCGTTCAGACCGAAACGTCGCGTCCCTGGGGAAAGTCGGGCGATTCCTGAGTTCCTTGCGTGCCGGGAACCCTTCATCATCGCTGCACCTCGCGGCTCCTGTCAGGGGATCGAGGCTATCACAACGGTCATTCGAGCTGGGGAAAGATCGATAAAACTCACCGCAGGCATGGGTTTCGGTCAAGCAGGTGTCCCGCGACACGGTCCGCGGCCCCGGGCTCTCCCAGGTGCGCCCGGATCTCCCGGAGTTCCGCTCTCATGTCCGCCGCCCGGCGCGGGTCCAGGAGCCCGGCCAGTTCCCGGGCCAGCCGGTCCGGGTTGACCTCGGCCTGGAGCAGTTCCGGCACGATCCTCCGGCCGGCCACGAGGTTGGCGAGGCTGAAGTGGGGCACCTTCACGAGCCGCTTCGCGAGCTGGTAGGTCAACGGGTTGAGCTTGTAGAGGGCGGCGAAGGGGGTACCCAGGAGAGCCGCCTCGAGGGTTGCGGTCCCCGAGCAGATCAGCCCCGCGTCGGCATAGGCGCACAGGGAATAGTTCCGGCCGTGGACCAGCGTGACCGGCGCGCCCTCCAGCCTCGCCTCCACCTGGGTCGCCGTCACCGTGGGGGCCACCGCCAGCGCCCACTGGACTCCGGGCCTCGACGGTCCGCTGCGCCACGTCTTCACCAGCCGGGCCAGGGGCGGCAGCAGACCGTCGAGTTCCCCCCGGCGGCTCCCCGGCAGGAGGGCCACCAGCGGCCTGGCGGGATCGAGCCCCGCCTCCCAGAAGAAGGTCTCGCGGTCCACTTCCGGCTTCACCACCTCCACCAGAGGATGCCCCACCCAGACGGCCTCCACGGGCTGGCCCTCGAACAGCGCCGGCTCGAAGTCGAACAGGCAGTAGAGGGCGTCCAGGGTCCGCCCCAGCACGGGGATGCGCCCGGCCTTCCAGGCCCACACCTGGGGGCAGACGTACTGGTGGAGCCGCACGTCCGGCATCCTCTTCCGGAAGGTCTTGGCCAGGTTCAGGTTGAAGCCCGGGTAGTCGATGAACAGGACCGCGCCGACCCCTTCTTCCCGGGCCGTCCTCAGGATCTCGCGTTTCAGGCGCAGCAAGGCCGGCAGGTGCTTCGCGACCTCCAGGAGGCCGAACACCGCCAGGTCCTTGACGTCGGCCAGCTTGAGGTCCAGGAAAGGCGTCATGCCCGCCCCCCCGATGCCGATCGTCCGAAGGGAGGGGCAGCGGGCCTTCAGGGCGCGAAGGATCTCCGCGCCGTGCAGGTCTCCCGAGGCCTCCCCGGCGACGACCAGGAGCGGCTTGGTCATCCGCGGCGCGGGACTTTCTGAGTACGATCGGGAGGGTTCGAGCATCGGATTATGATGGAGCACCGGGAGGCATTCATGGGTCGAGTTTTCACGCTGGCGGAGGCCCGTTCCCTGATGCCCCGGATCCAGGAGCTCACGAAGCCCGTGTTCGAGCTCGCCGCCAGCCTCGCGGAGGAACTCCAGGAAGCGGACGCGCGCGAGGACGAGACGCGGGCCGAGGAGCTGCGCGAGCGGCTCCAGACCCTGGTGGAGAGCTGGGCGGAAGCCGTCCGCGACCTGGGTCCCGAGGTGAAGGGCCTCTGGCTCGTGGATTTCGATGCCGGGGACGGATACTGGTGCTGGGCCTACCCGGAGGAGACCCTGGACCACTGGCACACCTATGAAGGGGGATTCAGCTCCCGCGTCCCCCTCGCCTTGAAACCGGAACACCGGCTGGCCCGATGACCGACACGGCCTTCCGCGACGAGGTGCTGCGCCTGGTCCGGCGCATTCCCTGCGGAAGGCTCGCGACCTATGGCCAGATCGCCGCCATGGCCGGGTTCCCGAGGCGCCCCCGCCAGGTCGGCATGATCCTCAAGGGGCTCCCGGAGGGAACGGACCTGCCCTGGCACCGGGTGGTGAACGCCCAGGGCTACGTCCCCAGCAAGGGCCGCTGGTGGGGCGCCATGGTCCAGATCCAGCGCCTCCGGGAAGAGGGGATCGACGTCGACGATCTCGGGAACCTGGCCCTGGCCGCCTACCAGTGGCAGGGAGTCCAGGCCG
>DAOPZL010000032.1:22430-34206 GCA_035353395.1 Holophaga sp. | reverse complement strand
CGTCGTCATCTGCATGTCCGAGGTCTGCGGCTCCTCGTTGTAGGCGATGGTCAGCACCTTCTCGGCCGAGGCCATCGAGGCGCACGCGCCCAGCAGGACCAGCCCGAGCGAGAGCAGGATCGAGCCCCTGCCCTTCCTCGCGCCGGTGCGATCGGTTGACGTACCGGAATTCATGTCGGATTCCTCCTCTTCGATGATGGAAGTTGATGCAGAACACGCACCGGCCACGAGAGCCAGCCCGCTTGAATCCATGGCTATCGCCGGGTACCCCGCGGGGTACCGGAGCCACAGGCACAGAGTCGGGCGCTGTTTTGTGGAGAGCGGAGATCGACGCTGAGCGACTGTGAACTCCTTTCCTGGAACAGAGTGATTCCGTGAAAGTTTCACGTCAATATCTTTTTAGTGTGTTTATTTCATTTATTATTAATATCATCCCGACAGTTTGATTGAATCATATTCTGGCCCCTTGTACGACCAGGATGGTTCAATCCCGCTCGGGCGAATTCTTCTGCATCCAGGCGGAGAGGCCGATGAGGAGGACAACCTTGTCCATGGCACGGTGGAACGGGGCCGGGAATCCCGCGAGCCGTCCGCACACCTCGCCCCCGGGTGATCTGATGACCGACTACTACGTGCAGAACCTCTCCTCGGACCGGCTCCACCAGTGCTACGAGCTGGCCTCCCCCCGCGTCCGGCGCTACCTCGAGGCCGAGATCCAGCACGTCCTGGCCAGGCTGGAGCCCGCAGACTCGGTGCTCGAACTCGGATGCGGCTACGGGCGTGTGGCGCTCCGGCTGGCGGAAAGGGCCCGCAAGGTCGTGGGCATCGACGTGTCGCCCCGGAGCGTGGAGGCGGCCAGGCAGCTCGCCGGCCCAGGCAGCCGCTGCGAGTTCCACTGCATGGACGCCCTGGAGCTGGGCTTCCCGGAGGCCTCCTTCGACGCGGTGGTCTGCATCCAGAACGGGATCTGCGCCTTCCGCGTGGACGGGGAGGCCTTGCTGGCCGAGGCCCTGCGCGTCACGCGCCCGGGGGGGCGGCTGCTCTTCTCGAGCTACTCGGAGAAGTTCTGGCCGGACCGCCTGGCGTGGTTCGAGGCCCAGGCATCCGCCGGGCTGCTGGGCCCGCTCGATCTTCCCGCCTGCCGGGACGGCGTCATCGCCTGCACGGACGGCTTCAAGTCGGGCAGCCTCTCTCCCGGGGCGTTCCGGGATCTGTGCGCGCAAGTCGGCGTGTCCCCGGAGATCCGCGAGGTCGACGATTCCAGCCTCTTCTGCGAGATCGTGCGCCCCGGGGCCTCGTCCTGAACCCGGATGCGGTTTCCCATGCCGCGACGAGAAGGGAACCGCGAAATTCGCGAAATGACGCGAAATGAATCGGTTGGGCACCGCAGGTTCACGCCATGCGCACGGTTCCGGACGCGGCTGCGCGGCTGAACCCGGGGAAGCACGGCGAAGCTCCGCTCCCGGAGCGTTCCCGTCACCCGAACCACTGCTGGCTGTCGGCCTGGAACCGCGTGCCCAGCCGGTAGCGGGAACCGGGATGGATGCACCGCACGAAGGTGACCACCGTCTGGTTCGCCCAGGTACGGCGCGTCAGGACGAGACAGGGCTGGGCGGGCCGGATCTCCAGGAGTTCGACCTGGTCCGGCGCCGCGAGGACGGCATCCACCACGTGCTCCACCTCGCTGAGCGGCACGGCCTGGACCAGGTACTCGGAGGGCTGGATGCGCGTGAAGTCCTGGGAGATGAAATCGGGGGCCGCCTTCGGGTTCACGTAGCGGTCCTCGAGCTGGATGGGCACCCCGTTCTCGCGGTGGAGGCAGACCGAGTGGTAGACCGAGTCGCCCGTCCCCAGGCCCAGGGCCGTGGCCACCTCGAGGCTCGCGGACTCGCGCGCCACGCGGATCACGTCGCAGGCGTACTCGTGCCCCCTGGCCCGGATCTCGTTGACGAAGTTCATGGCCTTGAGCAGGCCGGACTGGTGGCGCTCCTCCGCGACGAAGGTGCCGATGCCCGCGTAGCGGACCAGGGATCCCTGCTCCGCCAGCTCCCGGAGCGCCCGGTGGATCGTCATGCGCGAAACCCCCAGCTCCGCCACGAACTCATGCTCGGAGGGGATCCGGTCGCCGGCCTTCCACGTGCCGGCATGGATCTTCTTCCGCACATGGTCCTTCACGAGCTGGTAGAGGACCGGCGACTCCGCGCTGGCCCGCAGGTCGATGCCGCGCTTGGGCTCGGGCGCGGAAGACCGCGCCGTCTTTCTTCTCATGGACGATCCCCCACGCCGACGCCATCCCCGCCCGGGGCATGGAACGCACCCTATTGTACAGACAGGCATGGATGAATGCGAAGACAAGGCCGCCGCGCGGGCCCGCCCGGAGGAGACCGGGTGGGCCCGCCGGCGGAGACTGCCGCCCTACGGCGTCACGAGCGCAGGATCGTTGACGACGCCCTTGTAGTGGAAGTGGCCGTTCTTGACGACCTGGACCTGGACGTCCTTGACCACCTCGCCCTTGTTGAAGCCCCGGATCATGCCGGTGAGGCCGTTGTAGTTCTTCGTCCCGGCGATGGCCTTCTGGATGGCCGGCCCTTCGAGGCTCTTGGCCGTCTTGATCGCGTTGCAGATGATCATGAAGGCGTCGTAGGCGGAGGCGCCCACCATGTCGGGGTCGATCTTGAACTGGGTCTGGTACTCCTTCAGGAAGTTCTGGACGATCGGCCTGGAGTCGTCCCGGTTGAGGTTGGTCACGATGACGAACCCTTCCGAGGCCGGGCCGGCGATGTTCACGAACTCGGGAGAGTCGGCCCCTTCCTCGCCGACGAACTGGGCCTTGATGCCCATCTCGCGCGCCTGCTTCACCATGGGGCCGCTCTGGAAGTAGTAGCCGCCCGAGAAGACGACGTCCGGATCGGCGCTCTTGATCTTGGACAGGTAGGGCTTGTAGTCCTTCTCGGACATCGGGTAGGTCTGGTAGGAGACGACCGTCGAGTTCTTGCCGGCGGGGCTTTCCATGAAGGCCTTGAAGCCGGCCGCCATCTCCTTGCCGAAGTCGTTGTCGCTGGTGAGCACGGCGATCTTCTTGCCCTTCAGGAGCTTCACGCTGGCATAGCCGGCGGCCTTGCCCTCGACCGAGCCCAGGAACCCGTTGCGGAAGCAGTAGGTGTACTTCCCGCCGGCGGTGACATCGGGATGGGTGGCGTAGGCGGCCACCAGGGGGATGTTCTCGTCGTTGAACAGCGGCGCGACGGCCCGCGAAGGCATGCTGTAGGAGCCCGCGACGAAGGCCTTGACCTGATCCTGTTCGATCAGCTTCCGGGCCAGGGCCGTGGCTTCCTTGGGATCGGCGTGGTCATCGTAGACCACGGTCTCCACCTTCTTCCCGAGGAGGCCGCCGGCGGCGTTGATGTGGTCGACGGCCAGCTTGAGGGCGTTCTTGACGCTGGCGCCGTCCGCCGCGGCGAAGCCCGTGAGGGGAGCCAGGACCCCGATCTTCACCGTCTGCTGGGCGGGAAGGAGGGTCGTGGCCACCAGGGCCATGGGGATTGACAACGTGCTGAGGACTTTCATGGTCGACTCCTTTGGATGATGGGACCAGCCGCCTGGGCGGGCCTCGAAGTTGGGGTGAGGGGGTGCTCCTTCGCGTCTCCTGGGGTTCCGCTAGCCGAGATAGGCCTCGACGACTTTCGGGTGTTCGATCAGGTCCGCCGCGGCTCCTTCGTAGGCACAGGTCCCGACCTCCATGACGTAGCCGCGGTCGGAGATCTTGAGCGAGGCCATCGCGTTCTGCTCCACCAGCAGGATGGTGAGCCCCAGCTCCTTGTTCAGCTTGCGCAGGAGCTCGAAGACCTGGTCCACCAGCTTGGGCATGAGGCCCATCGAGACCTCGTCGACCAGGAGCAGCCTGGGCTCGGAGACGAGCGCCCTGGCGATGGCCAGCTGCTGCTGCTCCCCGCCCGAAAGCGTGGAGGCGAGCTGGTCGTGCCGCTCCTCCAGCCTCGGGAAGATCTCGTAGAGCCACTTCAGGCGGGCGGGCACGTCCACCTTCTTCCGCAGGCCGTAGACGCCGGTGAGGATGTTCTCGTAGACCGACAGCCGGGGGAACACCCGCGAGCGTTCGGGGACCACCCGGATCCCCCGCCGGGCCCGCTCGTGGACCGGCAGGTGGGTGATGTCCGCGCCGTCGAAGCGGATCTTCCCGCCCCGGATCGGCTCGATCCCCATCACGGCGTTCAGGATGGAGGTCTTGCCCGCGCCGTTGGCGCCGACGATGGACACCAGCTCGCCCTGGTCCAGGACGAAGCTTAAGCTCCGGACCGCCGCGATGTCGCCGTAGGTCACCGACAGGTTTTCCACTTCAAGAAGCATTGGCCTCCCCCTTGCGTCCCAAGTAAGCCTCGATGACCTGCTCGTCCTGCTGGATCGCGGCCGGCGGCCCCTCGGCGAGCTTCTTGCCGTGCTCCATGACCACGATCCGGTCGCAGAGTCCCATGGCGACCCGCATGTTGTGCTCGATCAGCAGGACGGTGATGCCGTCGCGCTGGATGGCGCGGATCAGGGCCTCGAGCTGGGTGATCTCCTCGTGGCGAAGCCCGGAGAAGGACTCGTCCAGGAGCAGGAGCTTGTGTCCCACGGCCAGGGCCCTGGCGATCTCGAGCCTGCGCAGGTTGCCCAGGGGCAGCAGGCCGGCCTTGCGCTGGGCGAGATCGGCCAGGCCCACGCGCTCCAGCAGCGCCATGGCCTCCCCGGCCTCCTTCCTGGACCTCCAGGAGGTCCACAGGCAGGAAGCCGCCGGATAGCGGTGGATGCCCCTCGCCACCAGGACGTTCTCCAGGACGGTCAGGGTCGAGAACGGCTTCACGATCTGGAACGTGCGACCGAGCCCAAGCCCGGCGATGACGTAGGGGGGCAGCCCGTCGATGCGCTTGCCGTCGAACCGGATCTCCCCCGCGGTGGGCTTGTAGACGCCGGAGATGAGGTTGAAGGTGACCGTCTTGCCTGCCCCGTTGGGTCCGAGCAGCCCGAGGATCTCTCCCCGCTGGATCTCGAAATTCACGCCGTCCACGGCATGGAGCCCGCCGAAGTGGATGGAGAGGTCCTTGACCTCCAGCAGCGCAGAGTTCATGACCGCCTCCGCAGGAACATGGGGAAGATCCGTTTCCGGACCAGGCTGCTCTCCCCCAGGATCCCTCCGGGCTGGAACCGGATCATGAGCAGCAGCATCAAGCCGTAGAAGAGGATCCGGAACTCGGCCAGGGGCCGGAAGACCTCCGGCAGGGCCCCGAGGATGAGCGCGCCGACCAGGGGCCCCAGGAGCGTGCCCATGCCCCCGAGCACCAGCATGGACATGAAGGTGATCGACAGGGGGAACGAGAAGTCCTCGGCGCTGACGAACCGCATGTAGTGGGCGTAGAGGGAGCCCCCCAGCCCCGCGAAGACGGTTCCCAGCATGAACGCCAGCAGCTTGAAGCGCACGGGGGAGATGCCCATGCTGGTGGCCGCGGACTCCTCCTCGCGGAGGGCGAAGCAGGCGAGGCCCGCGAAGATCCGTGTGAAGAACCAGCAGATGGCCATCACCAGCGCGAGACAGGCCAGGCAGAGGTACAGGAAGCTGGGTCCCTTCAGCGCCTCCCCGAGGAAGCGGATCCTGGGGATGCCGCTGATGCCCAGCGCGCCGCCGAAGAACGGGACATAGAGGAAGACGGCCTGGACGATGAAGTTGATGCCGATGGTGGTGATCGCCAGGAAGTCCTGCTTCAGCCTCAGGCTCGGCAGCCCGAGGAGCAGGCCGCAGAGGGCGCAGATGAGCAGCACGATGGGCAGGGCGGACCAGAAGCTGAGCCCCGCCTGGGTGGACAGCAGGGCCGCGCTGTAGGCGCCGATCCCGAAGAAGGCCGCGTGCCCGAGGGAGATCTGGCCCGCGTAGCCCACGATCACGTTGAGCCCGCACACCACGATCGCCTGGATGACGATCAGCGTCAGGATGGTGATGGCATAACTACTCATGAATGGACCTCGCAAGCGTTCGTGCGTGTTGCTTCGTGTTCATCGGGAGCCCAGGAGCCCTTCGGAGCGCCAGACCAGGACGGCGATCATGGCGACGAAGGCCAGCGCGTCCCGCGGGAAGGGCACGTTCAGGTAGCCGATGAGCAGGGTTTCCGCCAGGCCGAGGAGCATCGCGGCGATCACCGCGCCGGAGACCGAGCCCATGCCCCCCACGACGATCAGGGCGAGGGTCTTGTAGGCGGGCACGGCCCCCATGGTCGGATAGACCTGGTTGTAGTAGATGCCCACCAGGATGCCGCCGATGGCGGCGATGGCCGAGCCGATCACGAAGGTGAGGCTCACGATGCAGTGGCTGTTGATCCCCTGGGCGCCGGAGATGGGCAGGTCCTGGGACGTGGCCCGCATGGCCAGCCCCAGCTCGGTGCGGTTGAGGAGGTACCACAGGAGCAGGAGGATGACGGCGGTGATGACGTAGATCGCGATCAGGGTCGAGGAGAGGTGCACCCCGGCGATGTCGACCTCCGGGAACGGGAGCCTGGCCGCGAAGGTCAGGATCTGGGGCCCGGCGACCAGCCGGCAGACCTCCTCGAGCGTGAGCATCACCGCGATGCTGGCGATCAGCGGCACGTAGGGCGGAAAGGAGAGGAGGGGGAAGTAGACCAGGCGCTCGATCAGCACGCCGAGCACCGCGCAGAAGACCATGCTGCCCAGGAAGGCCACGGCCAGGCTGCCCGTCGTCTGGAAGAGGTACACGCCGACGTAGGCGCCGATCGTGTAGATGCTGGCGTGGGCGACATGCAGGATGCGCATGACCCCGTAGACCAGGGCGAGCCCCAGCGTCACGATGGCGTAGATGGACCCCATCGCCAGGCCGTTCAACATCTGTTCCATCAACAACTGCATAGATCCTCACTCCTTCCCGGACGCCACGCATCGCGCTGCATCGCACGGTATGCGACTCGTTGTTTCAAGCTCTCGGCCATGAATGGGGGAAATCATCGGAATGACCCCGCCTCTCCGGAGAAGGTCCGGGAATCCTGTCGATTCCGGTTCCGGAAGCGCCCCGCCGTCCCGATGGATCCACCTGTTCCCGTGGGTCCACGACCAGGGAGTCGCCTTCGCGCAACGCGGCGAGCCTGCGTGTCGCGCCTGCATCCGACCGTGCTTGTAGAAGTGTCAAAGACGGGGATAAGTTTTACAACCGCCAATGTATATACAGGCATGGACAGATGTCAAGCATCCGCTTCGGGCCGAAGAGAAAGTCGTGGTTTTTTTCACATTCACCCTTCGGGCCCCACGGGTCCGGAGGACACCCTCAGGAACGGTTTCCCGTGCAGCGGCGGAAGAGGGCCAGCAGCTCGTCCTTGGAGGCGGTCCCCTTCCGGAGGACGGTCTGGACCCCGGCGGCGTGGAGCCGCGACACCTCCTCCCCGCTCAGGTCCTTGCCCGTCAGGACGAGCACGGGAATCGTCTTCAGGGCCTCCTCCGCCCGGAGCCGGTGGAGGACGCTCCATCCATCGACGCCCGGCATGAGCAGGTCCAGGGCGATGACGTCCGGGTGCAGCGTGCGGGCCATCTGCAGGCCCTCCACCCCGTCGGTCGCCACGGCCACCCAGAGGCCTTCCGGGGTGAGGAGGCGGGACAGGGCGTCCCGCATGGTGAAGTCGTCGTCGATGACCAGGACCGTGCCCCCGTGGCTGGTGATGTGGGAAGCGGCGTCGGGAACCACGGCGCCTGCCACGGGGAGGCGGACGTGGAAGGACGACCCCCGGCCAGGTTCGCTCTCCACCCAGATCTGGCCGCCCAGGAGTTCCGTGAGCCGCCGGCAGATGGCCAGCCCCAGGCCGGTCCCGCTGTAGAGCCTGGTGGTGGATTCGTCGGCCTGGGTGAACTCCTGGAAGAGCCGCCCGACTTCGTGGGTGTTCATGCCGATGCCGGTGTCGCGCACGGTGAACACGACCCGGGACGGATCCTCGTCGGCCTCCACGCTCAGGGTGACCAGGCCCTGGGAAGTGAACTTCGCCGCGTTGTTGAGCAGGTTGTAGAGGACCTGGCTGAGCTTCTTCAGGTCCGTGTGCAGGGAGGGAATGGCCGGACGGTCCTGGAACACGAACTGGTTGCCGTTCTTTTCCATCAGGGGCTGCACCGTGGTCGCGACGTTCCTGAACAGCGCCGCCAGGTCTACGTCCTCCAGGAAGGCCGTCATCCGGCCGGCCTCGATCTTGGAAAGGTCCAGGATGTTGTCGATCAAGGACAGGAGATGCTTGCCGGAGACCCGGATCTTCTTCAGGTCGTCCTGGAATTCCGCGAGGCCCCGCTCGGCCGCCTCTTCCATCATCAGCTCGCTGTAGAGCAGGATCGCGTTCAGCGGCGTCCGCAGCTCGTGGCTCATGTTCGCCAGGAAGAGGCTCTTGGCCCGGGAGGCCTCCTCGGCGCGCTCCTTCGCGAGCAGCGCCTGGGTGTTCGCCCGCATCAGGTCCTCGGACCTCGAGGCCACCTGCTCCTCCAGGTGGTTCTGGTAGTCCAGCAGCTGGGCGTCCCGGATCTGGATCTGCTGGAGCATCTCGTTCAGGGACTGGGTGAGGGTTCCGATCTCGTCGCTGTAGTTGCTGTGGAGCCGGAGCGAGTAGTCCTTCTGCTCGCTGATCCGCCGGGCGATCTCGGTGTGCTGGGCCAGGGAGGCCATCGCCTCGGCCCGGCGCGTGGCCTCCTTGTAGAGCTGGGCGTTCCTCACGGCGGAGGCCACCTGGGAGGCGATCGTCGTGAAGAGCGCCAGGTCCTCCTGGTCGTAGGCGTTCTCGATCTCGTAGCTCTGGATGTTGAGGACGCCGGCGATGTAGTCTCCGGCGAGGAGGGGCACGCCCATCCACGACTTCGCCAGCGGCCCGAGCCCCGTCACGCCGTGTTCCTCCAGGAACGCCCGGCACGCCGATCCGGTGCCGAAGAGCAGGCTCTCCCCCGTCCTGAGGATGTATCCCGTGAGGCCCGTGTCCAGCCCGTACCGGCTCCGGGGCTGCCGTACTCCGTGGTCCATGTAGAAGGCCCAGATCCACTCGTCGCTTCCCTTCTCGTGGGTCGCGATGTAGAAGTCCCCGGTTTCGAAGATCCTGCCCACCTCCCGGTAGACCGTCTCCAGCAGGGGCTCCAGCTCGATGTTGGCCGAGAGCGCGCGCGAGATCTCGAGGAGGACCGAGAGGTCCGTGACCTTGTCCGCAGACGCCTTGAAGAGCCTCGCGTTCTGGATGGCGATGGCCACCTGGGTGCCCACGGTCTCGAAGAACTCCAGGTCCTGGGGGCGGTAATGCACCTCGTGGTCGAGGCTCTGGACGACCATGGCCCCCATGACGCGGTCCCCGGCGACGAGGGGGACGCCCATCAGGGAAAGGGGCCTCTCGCCGAGGCCGAGGTCCCCTTCGCGCGCCGCGAAGGCCCGGCAGTCCTCCGCGGTCGGGAAGACGACGCTCTGCCGCGTCCGGATGAGCCAGCCCGTGAACCCGGTGGCCGCGGGGTGCCCCCCCTTGAGGGGGCGGGGCTCGCCGCGCACGAAGTGGAGCGCCATTTCCCATTCCTGCGCATGCTCGTCGCAGATGGCGATGTAGAAGTTGGCGACGTCGAACAGGCGCCCCATCTGCCCATACACCGTCTCCAGGATCGCCGGAAGGTCGAGGCTCGAGGAGAGGACCTTGCCGATCTCCACCAGCGAGGACAACCGGGTCAGCCTCCCTTCCGGATCTCCATGGCCCGGCCGCATGGAGGCTGCGGGAAGAAGTTCGGGGCCAGGGATCATGAAGGGAGTCCTCCCGGCATTCCCGGCACGGCGGGACGCCGGTTCCATGATAATGGACCTTCCCCGGCCTTGAGAACGGCCGGGCCCTACCGGGCGCGCAGGAAGGCGCGGACGAGCACGAAGGCCGACAGCATCGCGTAGGAGCCCAGGTTGGCCCGGAAGAGGCACCGCCACACCGCGGCGCGCGGGAACTCCCTCAGGCGCCGGACCGCGAAGGCGCCCTCGATCCACCAGGACAGGAAGAAGAGGGGGACGAAGAGGACGAGGGTGGCCAGGTCCGCGCCCCTCGACCGGCTGCCAAGCGAAGGTTCCACCAGGATCGGCACGAAGAGCGTCGCGAGGTTGACGACGACTCCGGCGACCGTGGAAAGGAGGTTCGCCGCGGCCACGATCCCAAGGGAACGCCGGAATCCGGTCTTCAGGTCGTGCCGCAGGACCAGGTATTCGAGGGCCACGACGGCCACGAACCACTGGATGCAGAGGGCGATCGAATCGCCCCCCACCGGGATGCCCGCGTTGGCCCGGGCGGCGCAGGGCGCGGCCAGGATCGCCAGGATGCGCAGCCGCCCAGCAGCCCACCTGCCGGCCGGGGCCTCGGATGTCCGGGGGATCCCGGGGAGGAGGATGCGCGGGGAAGAAGCCATGGCCAGACCTGCCCCCAGCCTTGCACGGGGCCACCGGTCCCGCAAGACCGCGCCACGGGACGAGGATCAGGCCCTGTCCTTCAGTTCCTCCATCATCTTTTCGGCACAGTCCGGGCAGATGCCGTGGGTGAACTGGACCTCGCCGTGGGCGTGGAGATAGCTTTCCACCTGTTCCCAGAACCCCTCGTCGTTGCGGATCTTCTTGCAGTGGGCGCAGATGGGGATGAGCCCCCGCAGGGCCTGGACGTTCAGCATGGCCTCCCGCAGCTCCTCCAGCAGCGCGGCGTTGGCCCGGAGCAGCACCCGCTGCCGGTCGACGCGCCTGACCAGGGCCAGGGTGGCGCGGCGGCTCACGTGCTGGCACAGGAAGGCCAGCAGCGCCGCCAGCACGACGTCGAAGAGCCAGGTGGCCATGGGGCCCGCTCCCCCCACGTGGATCGCGGCGCCGCACCAGACGGTCAACAGGGTGGCCTGGAACGCGGCCAGGGTCGAACGGCGCTGGAGGGCCACGCCGCCGACGAGGGAGACGAGGAGGACGGAAGCCGTCTCCTGGAGGCGGCCGTAGAGGAGGAGCTGGCTTCCGGTGATGCCCAGGCCCATCATCATCAGGCCGAAGGCCGGCCATTCGGCGCTGGTCCCGCGACGGCGGAGCCGGTGCAGCCATGCGGCATAGGCCAGGAGCAACAGGCCCCAGCCGCCGGCGTGGCAGGCCAGGAGCCCCATGGGCCCCGGCCCGGGCGCGCCGGAGAGGCGCCACGGCACCATGCAGAAGAGGAAAACCGAAATCCCCAGCGCGCTGTTGCGGAGCCCCCGAAGGCGCTGCGCCTCGAAGCCTCGCCTCGACTCCATCCTGCCTCCTTTCCGCAAAGGTCGACTGCCGGACCCTCGCCGGACCTCCGCAGGGACCATATCAATGCTGGATCGAAAACCAACAAAATGCTATTGGCGACGTGCCTCCCCGGAGGTGCATGCTGCACCGAAAGCCGTCTCCAGGAGCTTCCGGACATGAATGCACCTTCCGCCCGCTGCAGGAACCCTCTCATGCGAGGCCTGTCGATCCTCCTGCTCCTGCTTGCGGTGCGCGCCGTCTCCTTCGGGGAGGCCCCGCTCCTCCACCTCGAGGACGGCATGAAGGTCCAGCTGGACGGCACGGAAGGCGTCTTCCAGTACACCCGCATCTGGCTCCTGGGGAATCCCCGGCACATCACGCGCATCTACTTCGTCCTGCACGGAGACAAGATCACCGACTACTCCGACGCCACGGCGGAGGACCGGCGGGAGATGGCGCAGTCCCTGCCGCCGGAGGAAGGGGCGCTCCTCGCCTACCCGGTCTCCTGCGGCG
>DAOPZL010000032.1:0-22330 GCA_035353395.1 Holophaga sp. | reverse complement strand
GCGGCCCTGTGCTACGACCCCTACTCGATGGTGACGGCCTACTACCAGGTCCTCTCGAAGCACCCGGCCTGCCGCGCCACCTTCATCCACAACACCAACCCCGGCGAGGAGGTGGACTACGGCTATCTCTACCACTTCAAGGTCGCCGAGCTCTTCGAGGACGGCTTAACCGAGGCCCGGTTCCCCAAGGGGGGATCCCTCAGCCTGCAGGACGGCCGGCTCCGGTTCTGGTCGAACCCCCTCCACATGGATACCTGGAGAACGCAGTTCCGGCGTGTCTTCTTGACGACCGGACTTCCCGCGAGCTGAGACATGTCGCAAATGGTTGACGTCAGTCTCCGTCGCGCTTTAGGTTGAATGCCTGCGTCCCGCCTCGATCAGCTTCCAGGCCTCCGCGTTCACCCTCCTCCCCCAGGCGATCCGCCCGATTCAAGAATTCCGCGACCAGGCGATCACCCTTTTCGCAAAGGATTCACATTATGCCAAAGGTCTTGACGAAACTTCCCGTGGGTCATCGCGTCGGCCTCGCCTTCTCCGGCGGCCTGGACACCTCGGTGGCCGTGGCATGGATGCGCGAGAAGGGCGCCATCCCCTGCACCTACACCGCCGACATCGGCCAGTACGACGAAGCGGACATCGCCTCCGTGCCCGGGCGCGCGGCAGCCTACGGGGCCGAGCTCTCCCGGCTGGTGGACTGCACGGCGGTGCTCGTGGAGGAGGGCCTGGGCGCCCTGATCTGCGGCGCCTTCCACATCCGGACCGCCGGGCGCACCTACTACAACACCACGCCCCTGGGGCGCGCCGTGGCGGGCACCATGCTGGTGCGGGCCATGAAGGAGGACGACGTCCAGATCTGGGGGGACGGCTCCACCTACAAGGGCAACGACATCGAGCGCTTCTACCGCTACGGGCTGCTGGCCAACCCCCAGCTGCGGATCTACAAGCCCTGGCTGGACGAGGACTTCGTGAGCGAGCTCGGGGGCCGCGCCGAGATGTCGCAGTGGCTCGTCGAGCGCCACCTGCCCTACCGCGATTCCAAGGAGAAGGCCTACAGCACGGACGCCAACATCTGGGGCGCCACCCACGAGGCGAAGCTGCTGGAGAACCTGAACACGGGCATCACGATCGTGGAACCCATCATGGGCGTGGCCTACTGGGATGAATCCGTGGCCATCCCCACCGAGGACGTCACGGTCAGCTTCGAGCAGGGCCGCCCGGTGATGATCAACGGGAAGACCTTCGCCTCCGCCGTGGAACTCGTGCGGGAAGCCAACCGGATCGGCGGGCGCCACGGCCTCGGCATGTCCGACCAGATCGAGAACCGCATCATCGAGGCGAAGAGCCGCGGCATCTACGAGGCGCCGGGCATGGCCCTGCTGCACATCGCCTACGAGCGGCTGATCAGCGCGATCCACAACGAGGACACCGTCGCCAACTACCACAACGAGGGCCGCAAGCTCGGCCGGCTCCTCTACGAGGGGAGATGGCTGGACCCGCAGTCCCTGATGCTGCGCGAATCGATCCAGCGCTGGGTGGGCTCGGCCGTGACCGGCGAAGTGACCCTGCGGCTGCGCCGGGGCGAGGACTACTCGATCATGGACACTGCCGGACCGGCCCTGTCCTACCACCCCGAGAAGCTCTCGATGGAGCGGGTCGAGGAAGCCGCCTTCGGCCCCACCGACCGCATCGGCCAGCTGACCATGCGGAACCTCGACATCGCCGATTCCCGGACGCGGCTCGAGCAGTACGCGGAGATCGGATTGGTGGGCGGCGCGGTGTCCAAGCTGGTCGGCGTCCTGGATTCGGGAAGGGCCAAGGCGATCGTCGCGGGCGAGCTCGGCGCGCCCAAGGACGTGGAGGCAGCCCAGCAGCGTTCCGGAATGGACACGGGCACCGACTGATCCCGTCCATCTACTCGGAAGGTTCCAGCCCGGGGCGCGTTCTGCGGAACAGCGCCCCGGGAGCCTGCACCAGCCCGATGCCGGACAGGATCAGGAGCAGTGCGGGCATCATGCCGGCGTGCAGCGTCTCTCCCCGGAGCCATCCCCCCAGCAGGATCCCCACCACGGGATTCCAGTAAGCGTAGGTCCCTGTCCTGGCGGGCGGCCAGATCTTGGCGAGATGGATATAGGCCGAATAGGCGAGGATGGATCCGAAGAGGATCAAGTAGGCCAGAGCCGCCAGGGAGGCCGAGGTCGCCGGGCCGCGCATGAAGCCTCCGGACACCGGCGCGAGCCCGAGCGACAGGCCCCCGGCCACGAGCATCTCCACGCCCACTTGGCTGAAGTGACCTGCCCGCACGGCATGCCTCCGGCCGTACAGCGTCCCGAAGGACCATAGGCAAGCCGACAGGATGAGGACGGCGGCTCCCGCCGGATCAGGCCCGCCTCCAGAGGGCCAGAGCAGCCAGAGGACGCCCAGGAACCCCATGCCCAGCCCCATCCAGCCCTTCACCCCCAGCCCGCGCGGCTCCATGATTCCCAGGAAGAGGGGCACGCTGGCGCTGAGCACGGCCGTCACGCCGCTGCTCACCCGGTGTTCGGCCCACCCGATGAGCGCCATGCAGATGGTCAGCAGCAGGGTTCCCACGACCATCAGGTGCGGGATCTCCCGGAGGGAGGGTGGCCGCTCCTTGCGCATGCGCCCGATGAGGAGGGCGAGACATCCCGCTGGCAGGAACCGGACGGCCGAGAGTCCGAAGGGCGTGAAGCACTCGACGGCGTACGCGATGGCCAGGAAGGTGGAACCCCACACCACCGAGATGATTCCGTAGGCGAACCAGGCCAACATGGGCTACCTCCCTTCTGGAGAATCCAGGATCGCCCGATGCACTCTGGCGAGCAGACGAACGAGCCGGGCCTGTTCCTCGGCATCCAGGCAGGCCTCGGGATCAAGGGTCGTCCGGCCGCTGCGCCAAAGGTTATCCGGAACGGAGGCCAATTTCTTCCGACCTGCCGGACTGATCTCCACCTTCACGCGCCGGCCGTTGACGGGATCGCGGCGCCGGGTGACCCACCCTTCCCGCTCGAGCGTCCTCAGCATCGAGGTCACGCTCGGCCGGTCCCCATGGATCAGCACCGCGATCTCGCTGGGAATCAGTCCACCGGATTCCGCCAGCTTGCGAAGCACGAAGATCTGCTTGGGCCCGATGCCGTGGGGCGCCAGGTCTCGCGCCACCCTGCGCTTCCAGTCCAGGTGGATCTTCGAGACGAGTTCCAGGATGCGGCCGTTCATGATTAGAATTCTAATCTTTTTTCGCATCACGGACCAGGACTATTTCCGGACGGGAGCCGCCGGCAGGAACACCCAAAGCCTCATCCCCGTTCGGTTTGTTCGCAGTCTCGGCACTATAATGAATTCTCGATCCTTGCCAGGCATGGCCAGGGCTTGAGCAAGGATTCCGGAGGTCGATCGTGATCCCCAAGAAGATCGCACTCATCGCAACCCGCCGTGCGACAGCCCAGGTGCATGCCGCCACGCTGAGGCACATCTTCGGGAAGGCGATCCAGATACACATCCATGCGCTGGAAACCGACCCCATCGGCTCGACGCTTGACGCCGATGTCGTCGTCATGACCACCCATCAGCTGTGCACCAGTGTCTGTCAGTTCATCCCCGAGACGGCCCGGACAGTCATCATCAACATCACGATCACCCGGGAGCAGTTCCGGAAGGTGGCCGAGATTCCGGCGGGCACCTCCGTCCTTCTGGTGAACGACAACCCAGAGATGACGCTGGACCTTCTCTCCCAGTTCTTCCAGTTCGGCCTCAACCACCTCCAGTTCGTTCCCTACTATCCGGGCATCACCAACGATCCCAAGATCGACATCGCGGTGACGCCGGACGAATCAGCGCACGTCCCCCCGTTCGTGAAGCATGTCCTGGACATCGGGGACAGAGTCCTCGATGCGCAGACCCTCATCGAGATCGCCACGGCCCTCGACCTCGAGCACATCCTTCATCAGGAAGCCTACCTGCAGTACGTGAAGAACATCTGTCCAAGCTCCGGCGGCATCATTTCCCAGTTCGACCGGGCGAATGTCCTCGAGAGCCAGCTTTCCAGCCTCCAGGACCTCCTCGAGGAGGGCCTCGTCATCATCGACGCCTCTGGCAAGACGCGCGCATGCAACCGCAAGGCGCGGGAAGTCCTGAAGGCGGAATCCACCCTCGTCGGGGTGCCGATCACGGATGTGATCCCGAAGATCCGGTTCTCGGATGTCCTGGAGCGCGCCCAGGAGGTGGACTACACCCTGGTCAGGGTCCATTCCCGCAACATCTCGGTCAAGGTCGTTCCCGTCCAGGCCAACGGCGAAGTCCGGGGGGCACTGGCCATCGTCAACACCTTCGACGAGAAGGAGAAAAGCCAACAGCACCTCCGGGCCCAGCTTCTGGGAAAGGGGCACCGCAGCCGCTACAACTTCGAAGACATCCTCACGGCTTGCCCGGCCATGCAGGAAGTCAAGGACTTGGCGCAGAAGAAGGCGCTCAGCGATGCATCCGTGCTCATCATCGGCGAGACCGGGACGGGCAAGGAACTCTTCGCCCATGCGATCCACAACGCCTCAAGGCGCAAGGAGCAGCAGTTCGTCACCGTCAACTGTGCGGCTTTGCCCGAGAGCCTCCTCGAGAGCGAATTGTTCGGCTACGAAGAGGGCGCCTTCACGAGTGCGAGAAAAGGCGGCAAGCCCGGCTTCTTCGAGCTTTCCCACCGCGGAACCCTCTTCCTGGACGAGATCGGCGAGATGGACATGAACCTCCAGACGCGCCTGCTCCGGGTCCTGGAGAACCGCGAGGTCATGCGCATCGGCGGCGACCGGATGATCAGCGTCGACATCCGGATCATCGCGGCGACGAACAAGGACCTGTGGGCGCAGGTCGAGCAGGGGAAATTCCGAAAGGACCTGTACTACCGCTTGAATGTCCTGCCGATCGAGGTCCCTCCACTCCGTGAGCGCAGGGAGGACGTCCTGCTGATCCTGGAACATTTCATGAAGATCCGTTCCCTTCGGTTCACGCTCTCCCCGGAGACCGTGCGCGTCCTGATGGATTACCACTGGCCCGGCAACATCCGGGAACTGAAGAATGTGTTCGACTATCTGACCCACCTCGACAAGGACCAGATCGACGCGCGGGATCTCACGCCCATCCTCCGCCGTGCGGCGCTCGGCCGCATGCGGGAGGGGCCGGACGAACCGGCTGCCGGATCTCTGTCCTCCCTGGGGGTTGATGCCGAGGAGTGCCGGTTCCTGCTGGGATGCCTCCATGCCAGCCACAAGCAGAAGGTGAGGTCGGGCCGCCACAAGCTCCACCTCCAGGCCCTGGAGCAGGACCTCTTCCTCACGGAGGCACAGATCCGAAAGCTGCTGGAGAAGATGGAACGGGCCGGACTCGTGAAACTCTCCGCGGGCCGCGGCGGCACCAAGATCACGCCCCTCGGCATCGAGACCTATAGACGCCTGGAATCCGCCTAGCAGCCGACGAGATTCGTGACGGCCCTGAACAGCTGGTAGGCCTGGGGCATGTCCGGGGCAGCAATCTCGAGGGTGCGTCCGTCGATCCGCTCGCTTCCAGGCAGGAGCGCGGCCATGTCTCCATGCTGGGAACTGGAGAACTCGATCCGGATCCTGGTCGGTCCGTCGATCGTCAGGGGGTTCGGCGCTTTCCCCTCGAGCAGCCGGATGACCGCCCGGCGGGCGGCATCATGTATCAATTTGCGGGTCTGCGTGGGGGGCAGGCAGCAGGCGGAAGTCCGGCTTTCGGCGATCTTCACCACGGCCGCTTCGACTCCAGGCAGCCAGGCATCGGCCTCCGCGGCCAGGGCCTGGTCCCCCGTGACCAGGAGGACGGGGGCCTCATAGGCCCCACAGACCGCGGCATTCAGGGCCGTTTCGCCTGCCAGCCTTCCGTTGAGCCACACATTCGAGATCCTGGACGAGGACCAGGTATGGTCCAGAATGGCGCGGGGCGTTCCCATGCGGGCGTGGTAGCCGATGAAGAAGACGGCGTCGGCTCCATGCTGGACGCCTTGCACCATCGACAAGGCGAAGGGGGAGCCGGCGTTCAGCCTGACCTGGGGGTGCAGTTCCTCGATCAGCACGTTGTGGCCGCTGGCATGGCCGTCGGACACCTCGATTTCCCAAGGGCCGATCGACAGCACGCCCTCGATGGCGGCGTTGATGTCTGCCGTCATCAGCCGGCGGAAGCGCTGGTAGTCCTGCGCTTTCGGGTCAACATGCTCGGGATGGACGACGCCCGTGATGCCTTCCATGTCTGCAGCGATCAGCAGTCTCATATGACGATCTCCTCTGGCGAGCGGGAAACCAGCCTGGACCGTGCTGCCGAAACAGAGGGCTGGACTCCGGTTCGTGGTCAAGCGGAACCAAAGCCGTCACGTCCTGCCCAGATGGGTTCGCATCCGGCTCATGGCCATCTCCACGTACGTCCGCGGGCAGGCCAGGCTCATCCGGTAGCATGCGGTGTCCATCCCGTAGTTGCGGCCTTCGGAGAGCGCGACGCGCACCTCGTGAGCCATCAGCCGGTTCATCTCCCCGGCCGGTTTCCCGATCCGGGTCATGTCCATCCATACGTTGTACGTGCCCTGGGGGCGGGTCACCTGGACATCCGGGAGGTATGCCTCCGAGAAATCGCGGACGAACTGGACATTCCCTTCCACATACCGGAGAACCTGATCCAGCCATTCCCTTCCATGTTGATAGGCGGCGAGGGTAGCTTCCTCGCCGAACAGGTTCCCCTGGGTCATCTGGATGATGCTGAGCCGGCGGTTGAAGGCCTCCCGCAAGGCTGGATCCTGGATGATCAGAGTCGCGAGCAGCAGTCCCGAGATGTTGAATGTCTTCCCGGCCGAGATGCAGGTTGCAGACCGGTAGCCGGCGTCGCCGGGAAGGGACCCGAAGGGATGGTGGTGATGGCCGAACAGGAGCAGGTCCGCGAATATCTCGTCTGAGACGACGAACACATCCTTTCGACTGCAGATCTCGGCGACCCTCCCGAGCTCCTCCAGGGTCCAGACGCGCCCCGTGGGACTATGCGGGCTGCACCACACCATCATGCGCGTACCTGGGTTGAAACACGTTTCGAGATGATCGAAGTCGAGTTCGAAGTCCGCACCCTTCTGGGCGAGCGGGTTCAGGACGACCCGGTGGGACCTGCCAGCCATGTCGGCGAGCGGTTGATAGCCCGGCGTCTGCATGACCACGCCCGAGCCCGGCTCTCCCTTGAGGTCCAGGAGGAGATCGATCGCGGGGATGATGCCGGGCGGGCAGAACACCAGCCAGTCCGGATCAACCTGCCACGCATGCCGTTCCTTCAGCCAGTGGACGATGGCTTCGCGGAACTCGGAGCTGCGTTCCGTATAGCCGTAGATCCTGTGTTCCACTCTGCTCCGGAGCGCGGAAACGATCGGTTCCGCGCACGGCAGGTCCATGTCGGACGCCCAGAAGGGGAGGACATCCTTCGCTCCGAAATACTTGTCGTTGTAGTCCCACTTGAAGGAACGGGTCCCCCGGCGTTCATAGGGTGTATCGAAGTCGTAGTGCATCATATCCATCCAGCGTATTTGTGCCCCCGGCCGGTCCACATGGAAGAAGTGGAGAACTCTAGGTGATGTAGCGGAGCTCGGTGAGGTAGCGGTCGCGGTGGTCGGGGGCTACCGTGACCACGCACGCGCCCTTGCCGAGCCCAAGGCGCTTGCCTGCCTGGATGGCGCCGTGCACGTTGGCCCCGGAGGACACGCCGCAGAACAGGCCTTCCTCGGTGCACAGCCTGCGCGCCATCAGAATCGCCTGCTCGTTCTCCACCATTTCCAGGCCATCCAGCAGGGAACTTGGATTGCCGAACCCCTGCAGGACGAGATCATGTTCGATTCCGTCCGTGATTCCTTCGACAACGATCTCGCCGCCGCCGGAGAGGATCGGGTGGCCTGCAGGTTCCAAGGCGACCACGTGGATGGATGGAAGCTCCTTCCGGAGAGCCTTGGAGACGCCGGCCACGGTTCCTCCCGTGCCGACGGAGGCCACGAACAGGCGAAGATCGAGCCCCCGGGTCTGCTCGAGGATCTCCACCCCGGTGGTGAATTCATGTGCCCCGACATTGTCCGGCGAGCTGAACTGCCGGGCCCACCATACATCGGCGCTCTCGGCTTCCATCTTCCTGCACATCTTTCTCGGGATGAATTCGACGTATCCCCCATGCACGCTTCGCTCATCCTGCACGACTCTCGGCAGGGTGGGGAATTCTTTCGAGGTTTCGGACACGTCGACCAGTCTCACATCCGCGCCGTAGGCCTGCATGATCCGAAGGCGCTCATGCTCGCTGGTCTCGCTCGGAGCCAGGATGACCATGCGATATCCTTTCACGGCGGCGACGAACGACATCGCGATGCCCGTGTTGCCGGTCGTCGCCTCGACAATGGTGGTCTTCCCGGGCTGGATCCGCCCTTGCTTCTCGGCCTGTTCGATCATCCGCAGGGCGATCCGGTCCTTCAGGCTGCCGCTGGGGTTCAGGTACTCCAGTTTCAGGTAGACGTCGAACTCGCAGTCTCTGGTGACTCGGTTCAGTTTCACCAGAGGCGTGTGACCGATCTGGTCGAGCATGCTGCTGGATCTGGATGGTGCGGTCATTCGTATGACTCCTTATGGGGTGGAAAGAGAATGCGCGGAAGGAAGAGTCAGCGGCGCCAGGCCGCCCTGGCAGACCTCCAGGCCGAGGGCTTCCCTGCCCGTGAGCGTGCATCGGGCAAGGCTGTCCATGGTCTTCAGGATCGTGCAGACCGCCTCGGCATGCGCGCGGGTGCCTGCGTGCGACCCCCGGCTCCATGGTTCCTGGAGCGGGATGAGCGAGGAGAGGGGCTGACCGGGCTCTCGATGGCCGGTCAAGGGGGATTCCAGGTCCAGCCAGTGATGGGTGAGGATTCCATTCTGTTCCTTGTCCTTCGTGCGCTGGAGCGGCCATGCCTGAAGACCGTCCGGCGGCTGTTCTTCCTGTCCGGAAGCCCCGAGACGAGAGGTCCGGGGCCATGAGTGTTGAGCTAAAGGGCAATCCCCATGCCAAGGATCGAAATCACGCATTTCTGGCATGGACGCTCCCAGGCCGGGCGTCCCGTTGCGCTGCCGGCGGGTGGACGGGCCGGAGGGGCCGGTGCATGCTCCGCCTTGCTGAAATAGGCTCCAGAATCCTGCATCTGGCGCATGAGGCGGATCTGGTCAACCGAATTGACCAATAGCCCCGATTCCCGGCAGGACAGCCAGGGCGAGGATGTCCTGGACGCCGGGAGGAGCGGCTGCTGCCTGGACAGCATGGCCTTGCCTCATCACCCATGAAGGCTGAGATATTGGCGAATCTGGCTTTTTCAAGAACCAGATTCACCAATACGCAGAACCCAGGAACACTCGGATCCTCCTGGCGGGCCCAACACCCTCTTCTGATCTTCGGGTGTTTGCGCGCATCGAGGCTGATGTCCAGCATCCCAGTAGGAAATAATCTTTCCCCAGGCGCGCCGATCCATTCTGGCACTGCGCTTGCATTTGACGCTTGCCGAGCACTCTTCGATCTTCGCCCTCATCTCTGATGATAACTTAATAATTTTTATCATTATCCATATACGCGTGCATGAATCTATCGGCCCATGAAGCCGAGAGGACATGCTTTGTCCAGTCCATGCCTGCCCGAGCATACCCCAGGCGATCCAGGAACAGCCCCGATGAAGCGTGACAGCTCCGCGACTCCACCGTATCCCGACGAAACGGCTTCCGGGAAGGCAGCAAGGTCATCGCCAAGCCTGCTCCGCGGACGAGAACCCACTTCTGCGCGCATTCCTGGCGCAGCAATAGAAGCGAGATCTATTTTACGCAATCCAATTGATCACGACCGCCAACACAAGGAGAGAAGTCATGAATAAACTTCCACTACACTTGGCAACTTTGCTCTGTCTTGGTTCATTGAGCCTCGTTGCCGGAAGCAAAGGCTCGACCGGAACCGATCAGGGGAGGACGGTGGTCGTCGCCATGCAGCAGGACGCCTCGAGCCTCGATCCGCACCTCAAGGATTCTGTCGAGCTGGTCTACGCCGAGCAGATCTACGAGCCCCTGATTGCCGCCGATGTGAACCTGAAGCCCATCCCCTGCCTGGCGGAGAGCTGGCAGGTGCTGCCCGACGGCCGGACCTGGAAATTCAAGCTCCGGAAGGGGGTCAAGTTCCACAACGGGAAACCGTTCACCGCCGATGACGTCGTCTACACGATGGAGCGGATCCTGAAGGACCAGACGCTCGAGATCAACGTCTACCTCATGCAGCTGGACAGCGTGAAGAAGATCGACGACTACACGGTCCAGCTGAAGACCAAGGTGCCATATCCCACGTTCTCCTGCAGCCTCAAGGACGTGGTGATCCTGGACAAGGAAACGTGCCAGAACATGAACTCGGAACAGATCTCGGCCAACCCGAACGGGACAGGCCCCCTCCGTTTCGTCGAGCACGTGAAGGAGGACCATCTGGACCTGGCCCGCTACGAAGGGTATTGGGGGCCGAAGCCGGAAATGAGCAAGGTCCGGATCCGCCCGATCTCGAACGACGCGACCCGCACGGCGGCCATCCTCTCCGGCGACGCCGACCTGGTCCTCAATGTTCCCGTCCGGGATCTCGACAACCTGAAGTCGAACCCCAAGCTCGCCGTCCTCGGAAAGCCAGGACTCCGGTGCGTGTTCCTGAACTTCGACCAGAACCGCGATTCCACTCCGGGGGTGCCCGGACCGAATCCTTTCAAGAAGCTCAAGGTGCGTCAGGCGTTCTACCATGCCATCAACGCCGACGAGATCATCAAGTTCGTGCAGAACGGGCATGCCTATCCCACCAACACCTACATGCCGCCGATCTACGTGGGCTACACGAAACGTCAGCGCCTGGCCTACGACCCCTCGCTGGCCAAGAAACTGCTCGCGGAGGCGGGCTATCCGAACGGCTTCACGGTCCGCCTGGACGCCCCCAACAACCGCTTCGTCAACGACACGCAAGTCGCTCAGGCAGTGGCCGGATATCTCGAAAAGGTGGGCGTCAAGGTCGAGTTGAACCTCATGCCCAAGTCCATGCTGTCCGAGTACTACAGCGGCGGCCCCTCCAAGAGCAAGTCGAGCTTCTTCCTCACCAGCTGGGCCGACAACTCGGGTGAAGGACTCGTGCTTCTCGCCGACATGGTCTACACCTATGAAGGCAAACCGGGCTATGGTTCCGGCAACCGCGGCTTCTACAGCAACAAGGAAGTCGACAAGCTCATCGACTCGGCCTACTACCTTCCCGACAAGACCAAGCGCGCACAGCTCGTTGCCAAGGCGGACAAGATCGCCGCGGTGGACGACTGCGCCTACATCCCCCTATACATGACGCAGGAAAACTACGCGATGAAGAAGTCCATCCAGTACACGCCGCGCGCGGATGATGTCTTCTACGCTTGGTACATTCGATTCAACAAGTAGGCGCATCGCGAGAAGAGGCCCCGGGATCGAGCCTTCCGGCTCCAGGTCCCGGCGGCCCCTTCGCGATGGACGAAATTCGGAGTCTCGATGATCAATTACATCATCAAGCGGATTGCGCACGCCGCGATCGTGCTCGCGGTGGTTTCTGTCGTCATCTTCTGCCTGACCACGTACATCGGCGATCCGGTGAACATGATGGTCTCGGAGAAGGCCTCAGCCGGGACGCGCGAGCTCGTGAGGCAGCAGCTCGGCCTGAACGAGCCTCTGCCGGTGCAGTACTGGATTTTCCTGAAGAACGTGATGAACGGGCAGTTCGGGCATTCCTATACGTACAAAATCCCGGTCATCGGGCTCATTCTGGAGCGCCTGCCGGCCACGCTGGAGATGGTGGCGGTCTCGATCGTTCTTGCCGTCGTGATTGCGATCCCTCTGGGCGTTTTCGCCGGGGCATTCCCCAAGCGCGGGATCAGCCGGATCATCATGGCCTCCTCGCTGTTCGGCGCCTCCCTGCCCACGTTCTTCGTGGGGATGATGCTGATCCTGATCTTTGCCGTCAACCTCGGCTGGCTCCCCTCCT
The DNA here is from genome assembly GCA_035353395.1 of Holophaga sp. Classification (GTDB taxonomy): domain Bacteria; phylum Acidobacteriota; class Holophagae; order Holophagales; family Holophagaceae; genus UBA1801. Next base: position 10,267 of record DAOPZL010000032.1, on the reverse strand, counting down.
CCGGACGCGGGCCGTCATCCGTGGTCATGGGGGTTCGCCTGAGCATCAACGATCCCGCCGGGATCCGCTACATGATCCTTCCGGCGCTGACGCTCGCATTCGCCAACCTCGCCATGCTCATACGCCTCACCAGGGCTGGGATGATGGAAGTCATGCGTCATGATTTCATCCGTTTCGCCCGGGCCAAGGGGGTTTCCGAGCGGGACGTCATGTTCAAGCATGCGCTCAAGAATGCGCTCATTCCCGTCGTCACCGTGTTCGGCATGGAAATCGGCAGCCTGATCGCGTTCACGACCGTGACCGAGACGATCTTCGCCTGGCCAGGGCTGGGCAAGCTTCTCATGGACTCGATCTATGCCTCCGACCGCCCGGTGATCGTCGTCTACCTTCTCCTCACGGCGGTGCTCTTCGTTGTGCTCAATTTCATCGTGGACATGCTCTATACGATCATCGATCCACGCATTGATCTGAGGTGAGAATCATGCCATCCAGGGCGGAAACCCGCGGCCCTTCAAATCCTTCCATGCTCTCGCGGATCGCCGCATCGGAGTTCACCCGTGATTTCCTCTCCAACCCCAGCGCGGTCGCAGGCGCGATCATCATCGTCTTCGCGCTGCTCGTCGTCCTCATCGGCCCGCACGTCGTTCCCCAGAATCCGTACGACCTCAAGGAAATCAACCTGGCAGACGCCTACAAGCCCCCCATCGGGTTCGCGGGCAGCTCCCTCAAGTTCCCTCTTGGCACGGACAACCAGGGGCGCGACATATTGAGCAGCCTGGTTTACGGATGCCGCATTTCCCTGTTCATCGGAATCGTCGGCGTGCTGATCTCCTGCGTCGTCGGGACGACGCTGGGGCTCGTCTCGGGATATTACGGAGGCAAGCTGGACTCGCTCATCATGCGGATCGCCGACATCGAGCTCTCGTTCCCGTCGATCCTGATCGCCCTGTTCATGATGTCGGTCTTCGGCCGTGGGATCGACAAGCTCCTGATCGCCCTGACCGCGGTGAGCTGGGTGGTCTACGCCCGGACCGTCCGTGGGGACACGCTGGGCGTCAAGGCGAAAGAGTACGTTGAAGCCGCCAGGGTCATCGGTCTACCGGACCGGATCATCCTTGTCAGGCACGTCCTCCCGAACGTCACGACCTCCATCATCGTCCTATCCACGCTCAACGTAGGTGGTTTCATCCTTGCCGAAGCAACCTTGAGCTTCCTCGGGGTGGGCGTGCCCGTGACCCGGCCCTCGCTCGGCCTCCTCGTGAAGAACGGTTTTGATGTTCTCTTCAGTGGCTATTGGTGGGTCGCGGTCTTCCCGGGCCTCTTCATCATGGTCCTGATCTTCGGGATCAACCTGCTCGGAGACTTTCTCAAGGACGAGCTCAACCCGAGGTTGAAATAGGAACCGCGACATGGCTGAACGATTGTTGGAAGTAAAGAACCTGACAACGGATTTCCACACGTTCCGCGGGCGGGTGCGCGCGGTCGACGGCATCAGTTTCCATCTGGACAAGGGCGAGGTGCTGGGAATCGTCGGAGAATCCGGCAGCGGAAAGTCCGTCGCGAATCTGTCCATCCTCCGCCTCATCGAGCAGCCCGGTGTTGTCTCCTCCGATGGCGTGCTGTTCAAGGGCCGGGATCTCTCCGGCCTGGATGCGAGGAGCATGCTCAAGATCCGGGGCAAGGAGATCTCGATGATCTTCCAGGACCCCATGACCTCGCTTAACCCTCTGTACACCATCGGGAGCCAGATCGAGGAAATGCTCCTCCTCCATACCGACCTCGACGACAAGGGCAGGAAGGCCCGGTGCGCAGAACTGCTCGCCATGGTCGGAATCACCAATCCCGAGGAGCGGCTCAGATCGTATCCCCATCAATTCTCGGGCGGCATGCGCCAGCGGGTTGTCATCGCGATCGCGCTGGCTGCGGACCCCTGCCTCATCATCGCCGACGAGCCGACCACCGCCCTCGATGTCACCATCCAGGCCCAGATCCTGCGCCTCATGGAGCGCCTCGTCTCCAGGGCAGGAGCCTCGATGATCCTGATCACCCACGACCTCGCGGTGGTATCCCGCATGGCGCACCGCATTGCGGTCATGTATTGCGGGAGAATCGTCGAGACCGGACCGAAACGGATGGTGATCAAGTCTCCGGCTCACCCATATACGCGCGGCCTGCTCGGTTCGATCCCCCGGATGTCAGCCGACCAGCGCCGGCTCGACCCGATCACGGGGATGGTGCCCAGCCTCCTGGATCTTCCGTCCGGATGCGCCTTTTCGCCGCGCTGTCCCAGAAGCCAGCCGATCTGCGAACGGGGCGTTCCCCCCGAGATCAAGCTGGATGGAGGCAGATCGGTGTGCTGCCATTTTCCCCAACTGGAGAACCTCTGAAATGGCCAACATCCTCGAGGTTCGGAACCTCGTGCAGCATTTCGATCTGACGAAGGGTTTCCTCGACAGGCTCCGATTCGAGAACGGATTGCCGAAGCTTGTCCACAGGGTCGCCCACGCAGTCAACGGCATCTCCTTTGATATCCGCGAGGGCGAGGTGTTCAGTCTCGTCGGAGAGAGCGGGTGCGGAAAATCGACAGCGGCGCGGACGATCATCCGCCTGCTCGAACCCAAGGCCGGGACCATCGCCTACCGGGGCCTCGACATCACGAAGCTCGCCAGGAAAGAGATGATTCCGCTCAGGCGCGAGATGCAGATGATCTTCCAGGATCCTTACGCTTCCCTCAACCCCAGGCAGCGCGTGCGCGACATCGTGATGGAGCCGATGCTGTTCCACCGGAAGGCGAAGAACCGCAAGGAGGCCGCAGAGAAAAGCCTCGCCCTCCTCGAACGGGTCGGATTGAATCCGGAACAGGCCCTTCGCTACCCGCATCAGTTCAGCGGCGGCCAGCGGCAGAGGATCGGCATCGCCCGCGCGCTCGCGATGGAACCCAGATTCATCATCGCCGACGAGCCGGTCTCGGCCCTCGATGTGTCCATCCAGGCCCAGATCCTCAATATGCTCATGGACCTCAAGGAGGAGTACCAGCTCTCCTTCTTGTTCATCGCGCATGATCTTTCGGTCGTCAAGCACATCAGTGATTCGGTTGGCGTGATGTACCTCGGATCTATCGTCGAAACCGGCCGCAAGGAGAACATCTTCAGGAACCCCCGGCACCCATACACGCGGCTCCTGTTCTCGTCGGCGCCCACGCTCGATGAGGAAGAACGATGCGAGCCGGCTGAGCTGAAGGGTGAGATCCCGAGCTCGATCAATCTTCCGAAGGGATGCGCCTTCTGCGAGCGATGCCCCATGGCAGTCGAGATCTGCGCCCAGGAACGGCCTGTCCTGAAGGAAGTCGAGCCGGGCCATTCGGTTTCCTGCCACTGCATGCATGGAGACCCAGCATGATCGATCCTCTCCGGATGAAAGAGGCGGTCGAGTCTGCCGCTGCAGACTACCTCGCCTCGCGGGAACTCCCCGGCCTCGCCATCGCCCTGGTGCACCAGGGATCACCGGTCACGGCACGGGGCTTCGGGTACCTCGACCTCCGCACGGGAGCTCCCGTCACGGGGACGAGCATCTTCCATCTCGCTTCCGTCTCGAAGACATTCGTGGCTGCCGAACTGCTCCTGCTGGCCGAACGGAGGGTGGTCGCGATCGATCGGCCGGCCGCGGAGTTCCTCCCGTCTTTCACCTTCGCGGATCCACGGTACCGGGCTATCACCCTTGGCCACATGCTGAGCCACACCTCGGGTGTGTCCTATTCGGATGACTCCCGCTGGGGCCTCGGCCCGGATGACGACGGGGCCCTGGCGCGCTACGTCCAGGGCCTAGCCAATCTCGGGCTTGTCCGAGCCCCAGGCGAGGCGTTCCACTACAACAACACCTGCTTCGAGATTCTCGGTGCGCTGATCGCCGAAGTGCGCGGGACGAGCTTCGAGGAGGCCATGCGCGCCGATCTCCTTGCTCCGATCGGGATGACGAGCAGCAGCTTCTTCCCCAATCACGTCGATCAGGCGATGCGGGCGTGGCCTCACCTCAGAGACGAGACCGCAAGCCGCGTCATCCCCAGTCCGGTGTACCCGTACAACAGAAAGCACGGACCGAGCTCCACCCTCCATTCCTCGGCCGTGGATCTCTGCCGGTTCCTCGCCATGTGCCTGGAAGGGGGCGGCGGGATCCTGAAACCTGAAAGCCTCGATCTTGCCTTCACCCCGCGGGCATCCTGCGGACCCGAGCGCCCCGGCACGCAGATCGGGCTCTCCTGGTTTCTCGGGACTCACAGGGGTCTGCCCATCCGGTTCCACGGAGGCCATGACACGGGGTTCACGTCAAGGCTGCTGCTCGCCCCCGGTCCCGGCATTGGTCTCGCCATCCTGTGCAATTGCGATGATTGCGACACCACCGGACTGGCCCTGCTGCTGCTCGATGCGGCGCTCGGCGAGGGGTTTCCTTCCTAGTCAACCGTCCGCCCCTTCGATCTCTCCCGAACTTCCGCTCCCGGAGGCAACCATGCTCGACGTGCTCATCACGAATGGCTGGATCATCGACGGCCAGGGGGGACCCGGATTCCGCGGTTCGGTGGGGATCCAGGGTGACCGGATCGCCTACCTCGGGACGGGTTCCGAAGCCGGACCGGCCAAGGAAACGATCGACGTCCAGGGGCAAGTCGTGTGTCCCGGCCTCATCGACATGCATTCCCACGCCGACTTCAGCCTCTTCAAGCGCTCATCGGCCTCTCTCTACCACCAGGGGGTGACCACCGCCGTGGTCGGGCAGTGCGGGGACTCCCCTTCGCCGTTGCTCGAGGGTACGCGCCGCGAGGTGATTTCGAACTACAACGCCCTGGCCGAGGAAGACCTGTGGAGGAACTGGGACAGCCTGAAGAGCTATCTTGATTTCCTGACGCGGCGCGGACAATCCATCAACCTGGTCCCGCTGGTGGGTCAAGGCACCATACGGGCGGGCGTCATGGGCTACGGCTCCGAGCATCCGTCGAGGCATCAGCTCGAGGCCATGCGAAGCCAGGTGGCGCAAGCCATGGAACAGGGAGCCTTCGGAATCTCGACCGGCTTGATCTATCCGCCCGGTTCATTCGCCGGTACGGAGGAACTCATCGAGCTGGCTTCCGTCGTCGCGGGGTACGATGGCTTCTACTTCAGCCACATCCGCGGCGAGGGACGGACTCTGCTCGAGGCTGTTTCCGAGGCCATCCGGATCGGCCGGGAGAGCGGGGCTCGCGTCCAGATCAGCCACCACAAAGCTTGCTGGCCCCGGAACTGGCCGCTGCAGGAACGGGCACTGGCCCTGATCGATGAAGCCAGGAGCAGCGGACTCGATGTGAGTATCGATGCCTATCCCTACACCGCGGCATCCACCGGACTCACGAACAACCTTCCGGAGTGGGCTCACCAGGGCGGAAAGCCCGAGATCCTGAACCGCCTGGCAGATCCCGCCACCCGCCGCCGGATGACCCGGGATATCCGTGAAGAGTGGGATGGTTCCTGGGACAAGGTGATGATCTGCCGCAGCCCCAACGAACGCTCCTTCGAAGGAAGGTTCGTCGCCGATCTGGCCCGGGATGCTGGCCAGCCCGGAGAGGAGTGGGTGTTCGACGCGCTTCTGAAGACGGACCTGGACATCAGCATCGTGCTTTTCCTGCTCTCGGAGGACAACGTGGCCCGCGTGCTCAAGAAGCCGTACGCCACGATCGGGTCCGACAGCTATACCTGTGCCGCGGAGGACTCGGACGTCGGCCAGCCTCATCCCAGGACCTTCGGGACTTTCCCGAGAGTGCTGGGCCGCTATGTCCGCGAGCTCGGGGCCCTGGGGCTTGAGGAAGCGATCCATAAAATGACGGGGCTCCCGGCGGAGAGACTTGGCCTTCCGGAGCGTGGGAGGATCCGCGAGTCCTTCCTGGCCGATCTGCTGGTCTTCGATCCCGGCAAGATCCAGGACAAGGCCACCTTCGCAGAACCGCTCCAGTATCCCGAAGGAATAGCCCATGTGATCTGCAACGGGCAGTTCCTCATCAGAGACGGAATGGACCTTCACCACCATCCCGGACGGGTGCTCACGAGACAGCCACCCAGAAATTCCGCACATTCCTGATCGAGGCCGGAAAGCGTGCCGCGGGCTCGGGGCATCCAATGCCCTGGACCGGTCGCGGAGGCGGCGATGGGGATGCAAGCTGAGATCGTCGACTTGGTGCGGGCCATCAACGAAGAGGCCCCAGCGGCACACATCCACTTGCGCGACGAGGAACTCGCCGAGCTGGAGACCCTCCTGCGCGGGCATCCGAAAATCTGGCCCGTGGGCCTCGTGGACACCTTCAGGCTCCTGAAGAGGAGGCTCTGCTGGGAGACCATCGACCGGCGGGCCGTCCCGGAACCGCTGATGGACTTCTTCGACGCGAAGTTCAGCCGGGACCTGGACCCGATGGCCATGGCCAGGGCGATCGGATGCGAGCTCGCCGCCGGCTGCGACGCCTGCGGCTGCCGCTGCTGACTAGAAACCCGCCCGGCGGAGGAAGTCCTCGACGAGCGGCATCCAGAGGCCGGAGCCTTCTGGAAACCGGCCGGGCCCATCCTCGCCGGAGGCCGGAAGCAGGCGGAAGTCGACCTGCCCGCCTGCATCGGCGAAGGCCGTGGCCCAGGCCCGGCCGTAGGCGGCGGGAAAAGGCCGGCCGTTCTGGGCGTAGATCCAGAGCGTGGGCACGCGCGTCCGCCGGCCCTGGTCCCTGTGGAGCCACATCTCGCTGAGGCCGCCGAACCCGCCTCCGAGATTGACCGCGGCGAGCACCCCCGGAGGATCCCCCGCGGCCAGGCCGATCGCCAGGAAGCCACCCCATTCCCAGCCGACCAGCAGGATCCGCCGGGAATCGATGTCCGGCAGGCTCCGTCCGTAATCCATCGCGGCGAGCACCTGGGCGGCTCCCAGATCGAGATTCAGGATGCCGTTCCCCACCCGCGAAGGCACCAGCACGACGAAGCCCTTCTCCACGAAGCGGCGCGAGGGTTCCTCGAAACGGGCGAGGCCGTCCCCGCCTCCGGCCCCATGGCTGAACACCACGAGGGGAAAGGGACCTTCCCCCGCCGGCCGGAAGACGGTCACGTTCATGGGGCTTTCGTACGTGTCCCCCCACCAGGTCCAGCAGGTGACGGGCAGGGCCACGACCTCCTCCCGGAGGCCGGAAGCCGCGTCCCCCATGAGGGACGAGGCCAGGGCCAAAAGCAAAAATCCGACACGCAACAGGGATTTGACAAGGTCTCTCATGTCGCACCCACCCCACCAGGACGACCTGGGCGGCAAACTATAGCACCAGGGCCGGCCGCGGGATCGCGAAGTTCATCGCGGCTTCCGGCCGTTTCCCGGGCGGCATCCCGCTCCGACCCAAACCGCCCGCGTTCCAGGTAACATGGTGTCCATGGAAGTGAATCATCCGGGCCGGGCCAGCGGCCTTGTTGCAATCGCGAGCACGGCCCTCTGCTGGAGCATCGCCGGCGTCTTCGTCAAGCTGGTCGACTGGAACCCCTTCGCCATCGCATGCGGACGGTCGCTCGTCGCGGCCATCTTCATCGCGGTCTGGCTCCGCAAGGCGTGGCTCCGGTTCTCGATGGTCCAGGTCGGCGCCGCCGCGGCCAGCGCCGCGACCATGCTCCTGTTCATCTACGCGAACAAGGCCACCACTTCCGCCAACGCCATCCTGCTGCAGTACGGCGCCCCGGTCTACGTGGCCATCCTCGGAGCCTGGATCCTCAAGGAGAAGCCGCGCGCCGAGCACTGGCTGGCTTTCGCCGCGATCTTCGCCGGCATGGGGCTCTTCTTCATGGACGGGCTCAGCAGCGGCCATCTGGCCGGAGACATCGCCTCCATCGTCTCCGGGCTCGCCTTCGCCATCTACTTTGTCCTCATGCGAAAGCAGAAGGATGGATCCCCCCTCGAATCGGCCCTCCTCGCGCACATCATCACCGCGGTCGTGGCCTTCGGCATCGCCCTCTTCCTCCCCGCACCCGTGTTCACCCCGAAGGCCCTGGGAGCCATCGCCGCCCTCGGCCTCGTCCAGATCGGCCTCGCCTCCGTGCTCTTCGCCTTCGGGATCAAGCGCGTCAAGGCGGTCGAGGCGATCCTGGTCGCGGTGCTCGAGCCGGTGTTCAACCCGGTCTGGGTCTTCCTCGCCGTGGGGGAGAAGCCGTCGGCCAACGCGCTCGCAGGCGGCGCCGTCATCGTCGCCGCCGTCGTCGTCTCGACCCTCGTCTCGGTGAGGCGCGATTCCCAGGCGGCGGCCGCCGCCACGGCCGCCGCGGAACGCGCTCCCGGAGCCTGACCCGGGAGGCCGGGCAAGAAGAAGCGGGCCGGCGGCCCGCTCCCTTCTTCAGCAGACGGTGTGCATCCAGCCGTGGGGATCCGGAGCGGTCCCATGCTGGATGCCCAGCAGGGCCTCGCGAAGCCTCGCGGCGACCGGCCCCGTCTCCCGGTTGTTGATGATCCACTGGCCGTTCCGGGATTTCACGGTCCCGATGGGGGTGATGACCGCGGCGGTGCCGCAGGCGAAGGCCTCGGTCATGCGGCCCTCCAGCAGGGCGGCCTCCCACTCGTCGGTGCTGATGCGGCGCTCCTCGGACTTGTAGCCCAGGTCCTGGGCCAGCTGCAGGAGGCTCCGGCGGGTGATGCCGGGCAGCAGGGAGCCGGTGAGCTCCGGGGTCACGATGACGGTCTCGCCCTTCTCCTTGTAGACGAACATGATGTTCATCCCGCCCATCTCCTCGATGTAGCGGCGGTGCACGGCGTCCAGCCAGACCACCTGGTCGCAGCCCTCGCCCTTGGCCTGGGCCTGGGCGATGAGGGAGGCCGCGTAGTTCCCGGCGCACTTGGCCGCGCCCGTCCCGCCCGGCGCAGCCCGCACGTATTCATCGGAGACCCAGACGGTCACGGGCTTCACGCCCTTCGGGAAGTAGGCGCCCGAAGGGGAGGCGAGGATCAGGCACAGGTTCTCCCTGGAAGCGTCGACGCCGAGCGCCGCGTCGGTGGCGATCATGAGGGGACGGAGATAGAGGCTTTCCCCGGCTGCCGAGGGCACCCAGTCCCGGTCCGTCCGGATCAGCAGGTCCGCGGCCTCCACGAAGATCTCTTCCGGCAGTTCGGGCATGGCCAGGCGGCGGGCCGACTGGCGGAACCGGCGGGCGTTGGCGTCGGGCCGGAAGGTGCGGATGCGCCCATCGGGCTGGCGGTAGGCCTTGAAGCCCTCGAAGATCGCCTGGCCGTAGTGCAGCACGGAGGAGGCAGGATCCAGGACGAGGGGACCGTAGGGTTTCAGCGCCACGCGCCCCCACCCCCGGCCGGGGGTGTAGGAGACCTGGATCATGTGCTCGGAGAACACCTTGCCGAAGCCCAGGTTCTGCATGCGTTCCCGGCGCGCTTCGGGGCTCACGCGGGGATCTGCGAGCTGGATGTCGTAATTCTGGAGATTGCTGGTCGTGGTCACGACGCTTCCTTTCGATGGGAATGGCGGGCGGGGCCTGAGGCAGGCTGCCCGGCTGGATCAGGATCGGGTGCACGCGGACGGCCGAGGCTGCCCGCAAGGGGGGGTGGCATCAAGGGGGGCGGAGCCGCGTGGTCCTTCACGTCTCAAGCACGGGTGCGTCCCTGCGGATTTCCCAGTGCCCGTGCTTTTCCTGGAATCGCCGGCGAAGTCCGAGGGGATTTTCCGCCACCACGCCTTCCTTCCAGGTGGATTCAACCACCGTCCAGACATCCTTGTCGCAAAGGAAGAAATCCCCTTCTCTCGGAACCATGTTCTCTTCTCCTCGGTCGTCACCCCAATGAATCCGTGCGGTACCAGATCGCCGGGGGGCGGCTGTGCTCCGAGGGGCGGATGGGAGAGAAACGAGGTTCTGCCTTTCATGATGCCTCCGCAGGTAAGAGACCCCGGAGGTACGAATCAAGGCTTGATGCTCAAAACCCCCTCCGGCGGTCGCAGGAGAGGGTTGAACGTTTGCGTCTGGCTGGTTCAGTCCCCCCCTGCGCTGCTAAGCAGCAGGCCCAGAAGGAGGAGGTTGAGCGAAACGGAACGCATGAGCTATTCAGTATTGCGCCTCTAGTCTTTCGCAGTCAAGCCCTTGATCGCGCACATCTTCCGCCGCCGGTGGACACGGCACCCCGGGCAGCGGGAACCACCGGCGAGCCGGCCTTGAGCGTCAGGGAGCGACTTCCCGGATGACCGCGACCTTGGCCCGCCGCTTCAGCCACCAGACCCCCAGCACGTCCACGAGCCCCA
>DAOPZL010000031.1:0-34287 GCA_035353395.1 Holophaga sp. | reverse complement strand
CAGAAGGCGGGGGCTCAGATCCAGACGTCGCCGGCGGCGGTGCGCTCGCCGCCGGTCTCGCCGGTGTTGGGCACGCCCCGGGGCTCGATCAGCATCAGGCAGCAGGGCTCGGCGGAGGAGGTCTTGTGCTCCACGCCCCTCGGGACGACGTAGAGTTCCCCCGGGCCCAGGGTCACGGAGCCGTCCCGGAACTCGATGACCATCCGGCCGTCGAGCAGCAGGAAGGTCTCGTCCGTGTCCTTGTGGTAGTGCCAGATGAATTCCCCGTCGATCTTCACCAGCTTGAACTGGTAGTCGTTCATCTCCGCGACCACCTTCGGGCTCCAGAGATCACCGAAAAGGCCCAGCTTCTCCCGCAGGTTGACGACGTCCCTCATCATGGCGGCCTCCCTGGCCCCAAGACTGGGGCCAAGGGGTGCCGCGCGCAACCTGGACGGCCAGGGAATCAGCGCCCTGGGCTTCGGAGGCTCACCCCAGCGGCTCTTCGTGCCCGCACTTGGGACAGAGGATCACCTGGATGGGATCCTTGCCTCTGGGCTTGCGGGTCTTCTCCACCATGTAGTTGTTCTTGCACTGGGGGCAGGTGCGGGGAACGGGCTTGTCCCAGGCCGTGAAGTCGCACTTGGGATACTTGGTGCAGCCATAGAAGACCTTGCCGAAGCGGGTCTTCCGGGGGCTCAGGTCCCCGCCGCACTTGGGGCAGGGCACGCCCAGGATCTCCTTCTTCACGGTCTTGCACTTGGGATAGTCCACGCAGCACACGAACTCCCCGTAGCGGCCGTGGCGCTTCACGAAGTTCTTCCCGCAGGTGGGGCACTTCTCGTCCAAGGGGACGTCCGCGGGCACGGGAATGCCCTTGGGGTCCGCCTTCACGATGCCCTTGCAGGCCGGGTAGTTGGGGCAGGCCCAGAAGGGACCCCATTGCCCCTTGCGCAGGGTCATCGGCGTGGTGCCGCAGAGGGGACATTCAGGGGCGTCCTCCGGCTCGTCGAGGGGTTCCAACTCCTCGGTGTGGTCGCAGTCGGGATACTTCGAGCAGCCCAGGAACAGCCCGTTCTTCCCGATGCGCTTGAGCATCTTGGCGCCGCACTTCTTGCACACCTTGTCCGAGGGGATGCCCGCCTTGAGGTTGGCCATCTCCTTGCCGGCCCGGTTCAGCAGCTTCTCGAAGGGGCCGTAGAAGTCCTTCATGGCCTTGAGGAAGGTGATCTCGCCCTCCTCCACGCGGTCAAGCTGGGTCTCCATGCCGCTGGTGTACTTCGGGTCCATCAGTTCCTGGAACCCCTGCACCAGCAGGTCCGTGACGACCATGCCCACCTCGGTGGGCTTGAAGCGGCCCTCCACCTTCTTCACGTAGTCCCGGTCGAGGATGGTGGCGATGATGGAAGCATAGGTGGAGGGCCGGCCGATGCCGTCCTCCTCCAGTTCCTTCACCAGCGTGGCCTCGTTGAAGCGCGCGGGGGGCCTGGTGAACTGCTGGGCCACCTCCAGCTTGCCCAGCTTCAGCGCCTCGCCCGCCTTCAGCTCGGGGAGGCCCACGTGGTCCTCCTCATCCTCCGCGGATTCCTTCTCGATCTGCTCGGCGACGCTCTCGGTGTGGTCTGCCCGGTAGGCGGCCAGCCAGCCCGGGAACTTCTCCACCTCGCCCACCGCCTCGAACAGGGCCACTTCGCCGCTGGCCAGGGTCGTCTCCGCCTGGACGGTCGTATCGTCGAAGCGGGCGGATTCCATCTGGGAGGCGAGGGTCCGCCGCCAGATGAGGGCGTAGAGGCGGAACTGGTCGGGTTCCAGGTGTCCGCGCAGGCTCTCCGGCGTGCGGGTGATGTCCGTGGGACGGATGGCCTCGTGGGCGTCCTGGGCCCCGGCCTTGCCCACGTAGACGCGAGCCTTGTGGGGCAGGTAGTTCCGGCCGTAGTTCTCCTGGATCATGTTGCGGATGGCCTCGACGGCCTCGGGAGCCAGGCGGGGGGAGTCCGTGCGCATGTAGGTGATGAGGCCCACGGGGCCTTCCCCGAAATCCACGCCCTCGTACAGGCGCTGGGCATTGGCCATCGTGCGGCTGACGCTCATCTTCAGCTTCTGGGCCGACTCCTGCTGGAGCTTGGCCGTGGTGAAGGGGGCCGGGGGGTTGCGCTTCTTCTCCTTCGTCTCGAGGGACGTCACCTTCCAGGCGGCTTCCAGGATCTGGTCCCGGAGGGCATGGGCCTGCTTCTCGTCCCCGACGCGGCGCGGGGTCGACCTGTTCCCGCTCTGTACGGACTGGCCGTTCAGCCTGGTCAGCTTCATCCAGAACGGGGGGGGCTGCTTGCCCGCGAACTGGCCCTTCAGCACCCAGTATTCGACGGGATCGAAGGCCTGGATCTCCCGCTCGCGGTCCACGATGAGGCGCACCGCCACGCTCTGGACGCGGCCGGCGGACAGCCCCCGCCTCACCTTGTCCCACAGCACCTGGCTCACCTTGTAGCCGACGAGGCGGTCCAGCACCCGGCGCGCGCGCTGGGCGTCCACCAGCTTCCGGTCCACCTCGGTCGGGCTGGCCATGGCCTTCTGGATGCCGGACGGCGTGATCTCGTTGAAGAGAACGCGCTTCACCGGAAGGGACTTGGGAGGCTTGATGGCCTCCAGCAGGTGCCAGGAGATGGCTTCCCCCTCGCGGTCAGGGTCGGTGGCGAGGATCAGCTCGTCCGCCTCCTTCACCGCGGCCTTGAGCCCGGCCACCACCTTGGCCTTGGAGATGGGAACCTCGTAGATCTCCTTGAACCCGTTCTCCACGTCGATGACGGGCACCTTCTGGCCGCCGACCTCCACGGCTTCCTTCGTCGGCAGGTCACGGACATGTCCCACGGAGGCCATGACCTTGTGCCCCTTCCCCAGGTATTTCGTGATGGTCTTGGCCTTGGACGGGCTTTCGACGATCACGAGCCTCCGCCCAGGGCCGGCGGGCGCAGGTTCCCCCTCGGTCTCCTTCGCCGGGGACTTCGCGGGGATCTTCTTCACGGGGGCTTTTTTTGCAGTTGCCAAGGCGGACTCCACGAATGGGATGATGGGCCCTAAGCCGGGACCTTTGTCAAGTCCCCTTGTGAAAATCGAGGTCCTCGAGCAGGTCCCGGGGAGAGCGGCATGGCCTGGCCGCGCACTGCCGCAGCAGCTCGTTGGGCCCTTCCGCGAGGGGTTCTTCCGGCGCCCCGGGAACCACCCAGAGTTCCCTTCCCAGGTCGAGCGCCAGCCGGGCCGTCACCAGGGAACCGGAACGGATGCGGGCCTCCACGACGAGCACTCCCCGCGCCCAGGCGGCCAGGAGCAGGTTGCGCCGCGGGAAATGCCATCTGTGGGGCTCCGCGCCCGGAGGGAAGGGCGTGAGGATGCCCCCTCCGGCCTTGACGATCCGGTCCATGAGCCCCCGGTGCTCGGGGGGATAGGGGCGATCCAGCCCCGAGCCCATGACGCCCCAGGTTCGCCCCGCCTCCAGGGCTCCCTCGTGGGCAGCTCCGTCGATGCCCCGGGCCAGGCCCGACAGGACGGCCACTCCGGAGGCCGTCAACTCGCGGGCCCAGTTCCGCGCGCGTTCCCGGCCCGCGAAGCTCGCCTCCCGGCTCCCCACCACCGCCACCGAAGGCCCGTCCGGCGGCAACGTGCCCCGGACCCAGAGCGCCACCGGGTAGGGCAGGCCCTCCAGGAGCCGGTCCGCCCCTTCGTCGCCGGGAAGCACCAGGCGCACCCCCCGCCCCTCGGCTTCCCGGCGCAGCCGGGGCAGCCTGGCGACCAGGTCCTCCACGTCCTTTCTCATGAGGGCCGGCAGGGCCGGTTCCACGCCGGACTGGACGATCCCCCACACTTCGGCTTTCTGGCGTTCGGTCCAGGACGTCAGCGTGAAGGCCAGAGCCCAGTCGGCGGTGTTCATGGGGATTCCATACACTCTGGGCGAGGCGTCCCCGCGATGCAAGGGCGGCAGCCGGAAATCAGTCCGTGCGGCCCATGCCCAGGTTTGCGAGAATCGAAGGATGGCACTGACGACCCCCCGCACCTCACCCGGCACCATGGAGCTCCTCCCCCGGAGGCAGATGACCTTCCAGCGCATGATGGACACCATCCGCAGGGGATTCGAGCGCTACGGGTTCGTGCCCATCGAGACCCCCGTCTTCGAGGTCGCCGACGTCCTGCTCTCCAAGAGCGGGGGGGAGACGGAGAAGCAGGTCTATTTCGTGCAGTCCACGGGCTCCCTCGAACAGGGGCACAGGCCCGAGCTGGCGCTCCGCTTCGACCTGACGGTGCCCCTGGCCCGCTACGTGGCCGAGCACGAGGCGAACCTGGCCTTCCCCTTCCGGCGCTACCAGATCCAGCGAGTCTACCGCGGGGAGCGCGCCCAGAAGGGGCGCTACCGCGAGTTCTACCAGTGCGACATCGACGTCATCGGCAAGGACTCCCTGCCCCTGGCCTTCGACGCGGAGATGCCGGCGGTGATCCACACCCTGTTCAGCGAGCTGAACGTGGGGCCCTTCCGAATCCACTTCAACAACCGCAAGATCCTCCTGGGGCTCTTCGAGAGCCTCGGGATCACGGAGCCGGAGCAGCGCATGGCCGTCCTGCGCCAGGTGGACCGGCTGGACAAGATCGGGCTGGAAGCGGTCCGGGACCTGCTCATGGGGGAGGAACTGGGCCTCGCGAAGCCCGTGGCGGACCGCATCCTGGAGGTGGTGGGGACCCGGGGGACCGCCGCCGAGATCCTGGGTTCCCTGAAGGAACTCGCCGGCCGCGACGACGCCAATCCCACCTTCCGCCTGGGCGTGGAGGAACTGGACCAGGTGGTGGAGGCCCTGCGGGCCTTCAAGGTCCCCGAGTCGCACTGGAACATCAACCTGGGCATCGCCCGGGGCCTGGACTACTACACGGGCACGGTCTACGAGACCTTCCTCACGGATCATCCGGGGGTGGGTTCCGTGTGCTCCGGCGGCCGCTACGACAACCTGGCCAGCCAGTACACCAAGAGCCGCCTGCCCGGGGTGGGGATCTCCATCGGCCTGACGCGCCTCTTCTACATCCTCTCCGAGGCGGGGGTGGTCCAGGACGGTCCGAGCACCGTGCAGGTCCTGGTCACCCAGCTGGATCCGGCCCTTCTCCCCGACTACCTGGCGATCACGGCGGACCTCAGGGGGGCGGGGGTGAACACGGAGATCCACCTGGAACCCGCCAAGCTGGCCCGGCAGTTCAAGTACGCCGACCGCGCGGGGATCCGCTTCGCGGTGGTCATGGGGTCGGACGAGAAGGCCGAAGGCGTGGTGACGGTGAAGGACCTCGGAACCGGCGAGCAGACCCGCATCCCGCGGGAGGACGTCGCCCTCCGCCTGGCGGAGCTTTCGCGCTAGCCCAAATTCCTTCTTGAGTTCCGCCCCATCCTTGGTAGACTAATTCTCCTTTGGGCTTTGCCGTATTCGGATTCGTGAGGTTCCCATGTCCCGTCAGTGCGTCGTGTGTGGAAAGAAGCCCCAGTTCGGGCATAACGTCTCTCATTCCAACAACATCACCCTCCGCCGCTGGAATCCCAACCTCCAGACCGTGCGCGCCCTGGTGGGCGGCGTTCCGCGCCGCGTGCGCGTCTGCACCTCCTGCCTCCAGGCGGGCAAGATCACCAAGAACGTCTAGACAACGCTCGCAGCCTTCCGCCACGGCCCTCGGTGAACCCGCGGGCCGTATTCGTTTGGGGGCATGATCCGATGATCCTGGGGATCGATTCCACCACCGAGATGCTCCACCTGGCCCTGGTGGAAGAGGCTTCCGCCTGGAGCCGGCGGGTGACGGCGGGCATCGGGCGCAGCCACAGCGGCTCCCTGCTGCCGACCGTCAATCTCCTGATGACCGAAGCCGGACGGACCCCCGGCGATCTCCGCGGCGTCGTCGCCTGCGTGGGGCCCGGCGGGTTCACCAGCCTGCGCATCGGCGTGGCCACGGCCGAAGGCTTGGCCCTGACGGGCCTGCCGACCTGGGGTTTCTCGGCCTTCGAGCTTCGGGCCAGGGCCCTGCGGGCGGCGGGGCACCAGGCTCCGGCCTGGATCCTCCTCGACGGCCAGCGCGACGAGGTCTTCGCCCAGCGGTGGGATGGGGAGCCCATGGGCGCCGCCTGCAAGCACCCCCTGGCGGAGCTGCCCGCCCTGCTCCAGGGGCAACCCTGGTGGGCGCCGGAAGCCTTCGCGTCCAAGGCATCGGCGGCCGCCGGCTCGCGGCCCTTGACCGTGGAGGACGAAGGCGCCTGCACCCTCGCCGGCCTGGTCCAGCTCTGCCGGGAGCTGCCCCGGCGGCCCCCGGAAGCCCCCCTGGTCCCCTTCTACCTGAGGGAAACCGACGCGGAGGTCAACTTCCCCGAGGCTTCCCGCCACCTCCCCGACGCCCTGAGACGGGGCCGGGCCCGGTGAGGGACCTGGTCCACCT
Source organism: Holophaga sp. (assembly GCA_035353395.1). GTDB lineage: Bacteria > Acidobacteriota > Holophagae > Holophagales > Holophagaceae > UBA1801. Next base: position 27,864 of record DAOPZL010000031.1, on the reverse strand, counting down.
GCTTCCCGGCTCCCAGCTTCCCTCCTGGGTGGAGCGCCTGGAGCGGGAGGTCTTCACGGATCCTTGGGGTCCGCTGGAGGCCCACGAGCACCTCCTGGGCTACCCCTCCTGCGCCTATGCGCGCTGGGGCGTACTCCCGGCCGCCGGCGAGGCCGAGCTGCTCCGCCTCGCGGTGGCCCCGGCCGAACGCCGCCAGGGCCTGGCCCGCCGGCTCCTGGAGGACTCCGGGGTGTTTCTCGCCCAGGCAGGCGTCGAAACCCTCTTCCTGGAAGTCAGGGACTCCAACCTGCCCGCCCGGGCCCTCTACGAGGCCATGGGCTGGCGCTTCCAGCGCCTGCGGAAGGCCTACTACCCGGACGGCGAGGATGCCCTGGCCTACGGGAAGCCCCTGGGGAACCGGATTCCAGGCCGGTCATGACCGGGGCCTACAACCCCCTGGCCCACTCCGGCCGAAGCAGGACGCGCCCTTGGAGGGCCGCGTCGATAGCGGCCAGGATCGCGTCCCGGTCCCGGGGGAGGCGGCCGCCGATGGGCAGGTAGTTCGAGGCGTGGTTGGACCGGAAGATCGCCCCCGTCGGACGGGCCTCTTCCACGAACCAGCGCAGCTCCGAGAGCAGGCCGCGGACATCGGGGAGGCTGAAGGCGCCTCGCGCCTCCAGGGCCGCCTGGGGCGTGCCGGGGACGACCGTGAGGGTCAGGGTGGACAGGAACCGGGGATCCATCGCCGTGGCGAGCCGGCCGGAGGCCCTGGCGTGCGCCTCGCTGCGCTCCGTCCCCCCGGCGCCCAGGAGGAAGATCAGCGACAAGTCCATGCCGGCCTCCCGCGCCTTCCGGGCGGCCTCGATGTGTTCCGCCGCGGTGGCTCCCTTGGCGATGCGCCGGAGGGTCGCGTCGTCCCCTGATTCGGGGCCGAGATACAGCAGCGAAAGCCCCAGGTCCCTGAGGCGCTTCAGTTCGCCGGGCGTCTTCTCCAGCAGGTTGCGCGCCGTGGCGTAGGTGCCGACGCGCCGGAGGCGGGGAAAGGCCCCCGCCAGGGCGCGCAGGACGGGCTCCCAGAGGTCCGGCCCCATGACCAGCGGATCCCCGTCCGCCACGAAGACATGGCGGACCTCGCCGGCGAACCGGAGGCCGGCCTCGGAGATGTCGGCCAGGATCGCCTCGAGGGGGCGGATCCGGAACGTCTTGTCCCGGTACATGGCGCAGTAGGTGCAGGCGTTCCAGGAACAACCCAGGGTCGCCTGGAGGATGAAGGACTCAGCCTCGCTCGGGGGTCGGAAGAGGGGTTCGTCGTAGCGCACCCGTTCATTCTCCCGCACCGGATCGTGCCGGGGAACCTCAGGCGAACCCGGGCAGGCCGTCGCCCAGGAGGGGCATCGGATCCACGGCCCTCCCCTCCCGGCGCACCTCGAAGTGGAGGTGGGCGCCGGTGGAACGCCCGGTGGATCCCACGCACGCGATGGTCGCGCGGCCCGTCACGCGGTCCCCCACCTGGACGAGCGACTTCGAGAGGTGACCGTAGAGGCTCTCCGTCCCGTCCTCGTGGCGGAGGACGACCGTGTTCCCGTAGCCGGGCTTCCAGCCGGAAAAGACGACCTCCCCGGACTGGAACGCGCGGATCGAAGTCCCGGCCGGGGCGGCGATGTCGATGCCCTCGTGCCGGCGCACCTGCCCCGAGAACGGATCCTTGCGCGGCCCGAACGCCGAGGAGAGGCGCCCTGCGCCCCCCACCAGCGAGTTCCAGGCCTGCGAGGTCTCCGGCGCCGCCGCCCCGCCTTCCCTGCCCGGAGCCAGCCCGGACAGGTCCAGGGTCCTCCCGGCGAGGATCCTGTCCGGGTCCTCGATATGGTTGTCCTCGGCCACCGCCTGGACGGCGGTCCTGATGTCACGCCAGGAAGTCCCGCCCCCCCGCCTCCGGAGTTCGGCGGCGCAGAGCATGGAAAGGCAGTCGCCCGGCTGGACGATGACACCGTCGGCGGATTGACACGAAGGGAACCCCGGGAGAACCGAGGCCTGTCCGGACAGGTCCTCGACACTGGACGCGCACAGGGATTCCAGGAGGTCCTGGAACAAGGACGCCTGGGCATCGAGCCGCGGCGAGAGCATGAATTCCCCGCGGCCCGCCTGCCCCGTCGACAGCACCTCCACCCGCACCTCGTGCCTCCCTGCGGCGAGACGAGCATTTTCGATGCCATCCGCGGACACCGGGCTGACGTCACCCCGCGGTCTCCAGGTGGGTCAGGTACAGCCTCAGGTCGAACTCCAGCTGGTGGTAGTCGGGCGCCATGTGGGTGCAGAGCTGGTAGAAGGCCTTGTTGTGGTCGCCTTCCTTCATGTGCGCCAGCTCGTGCACGAGGACCATCTTCAGGAAGGCCGCCGGCGCGTCGCGGAAGACCGTCGCGATCCGGATCTCCCGGCTCGCCCGGATGCGGCTGCCCTGGACCCGGGACACCACGGTGTGCATGCCGAGGGCGTGGCTGAGCACCTGCAGCTTGCTGTCGTAGACCACCTTGCCCAGGGGCGGGGTCGAGCGCATGAACCGGTTCTTCAGGGCCAGGGCGGCCTGATGCAGGGCCTTGTCCGTGCGGATGTCGTGCGCCTCCCCGTAGCGGCTCCGGAGGTAGTCGCCGAGCCGATCCCCGACGATGAGATCCCTCACCCGGGCCTGGACGGCCTCCCCGTAGCCTTCCAGGTACTTCAGCGGCATCCCCGGCTCCAGGGCGCGGTTCCCCCGCCCGGCCAGTTCCGGAGCCTCCCCTGCCAGTCCCTCGCGTCCGTCCATCGAACTCCCCGGAAGAGGCCATTATCGCAGACCCCCGCGTGGGGAAGGCGGGGAGCGGGTAGAGTGGAAGGGAGGATGCACCCTGTCCGCTGTGCCATCCCGTGAAGGAGCCGATGTGTCCTTGAGCCGCTCGATCCGCTCATTCTTGAGGAAATCAGGCAGGTCCGCGCTCCTGGCGCTCACCCTGGGCGCCGGCCTGGCCATCCAGGCCCAGAACGATTTCGCATCCTATCCCCCACTGCCCTCGGACGTCGGCTCGATCACCGTCCTGGACCGCCAGGGCAAGTACGTCGGCCGGATCCTCCCCCAGAAGCGCTACTGGGTCGCCATCGACCACATCCCGTCGTTCCTGCAGCAGGCCGTGGTCGCCGTGGAAGACGCCCGATTCTACGAGCACGGCGGGATCGACCTCCGGGGCATCGCCCGGGCCCTGGTGAAGGACGTGGCCAAGGGGGCGCTGGTCGAGGGGGGCTCCACCATCACCCAGCAGCTCATCAAGAACAAGTACCTCTCCTCGGAACGCTCCATCGACCGGAAGCTCAAGGAAGCGCGCATGGCCATGGAGTTCGAGAAGAAGTACACCAAGCGGCAGATCCTGGAGATGTACTTCAACGAGATCTACTACGGGCACGGGGCCCAGGGCATCGCCCAGGCCGCGCGCCTCTACTTCGACAAGCGGCCCGACGAACTCAACGAGAGCGAGTGCGTCCTCCTGGCGGGCGTGCCGAAGAATCCGGGCAAGTACAATCCCCTGGGCAGGCCGGAGGACGTCGCCATGAGGCGGGACGTGGTCCTGAAGCGCCTGACGGAACTCAACCTCATCACGACCCGCCAGCGGCAGGCGATCCTGAAGAAGCCCTCGACCATCCGGGACCTCGGGCAGGCGCCCCAGTACATGGCCCACATCCGCGCCAAGCTGGTCGAACGCTACGGAGCGGATGCCGTCGAGCAGGGCGGCCTGGACGTGACCGCGGCCCTGGATCTCAACCTGCAGAAACAGGCCGAGCTGATCCTCAAGGACGGCGTCAAGCGACGCTCCCCGGACCTGCAGGGCTCCCTGATCTGCATGGAGACCGGCACGGGGAACGTCCTGGCGGCCGTGGGAGACGTGAACGGCAACGCCAATTCCCTCAACCGGGTCTTCGCGTCGAAGCGCCAGCCCGGATCGGCGGTCAAGCCCTTCATCTACGCCCTGGCCCTGGAGCGGGGCATGACGGCCAGCAGCATCTGGAACGATGCGCCCGCGTCGTACGACCGGGGGAACGGCAGCGTCTGGAAGCCCATGAACTACGGTCGGGAGCAGTACGGCTACCAGTCCCTCCGGCAGGCCCTGGCCTATTCCAACAACATCATCACCGTGAAGCTGCTGGAGTCGCTCGGAGTTCCCAATTTCACCGACTTCTCCGCGAGGATGGGCCTCCCGATGCACGCCCAGAACGGGCTTTCCCTGGCCCTGGGGACGGAGGAGGTCACCCTGAACGACCTAGTCCAGGCCTACACCCCCTTCGCCACCGGCGGACTGCGGGTCGAGGCGAGGACCATCCTCAAGGTCTACGACCGCCGGCACCGCTCCTGGAGGGAGAATCCCCCGGTGATCTACCCGGTGATCTCCGCCGGTGCGGCCTACGTCACGACCCAGATGATGAAGGACGTCCTGGTCTACGGCACGGCCAAGGGCCTCAGGCGGTTCAGCCAGGGGCATCCCTCGGCCGGGAAGACCGGCACCACCGACAACTGGGCGGATGCCTGGTTCGTGGGCTACACGCCCCAGGTGATCACGGGCGTCTGGGTGGGCTACGACAGGCCCAAGCCCGGCGGCGGGGGCTTCACGGGAGGAGCCGTGGCGGCGCCGATCTGGGAGCGGTTCATGTACAAGGCGGTGGCCTCCAGGCCCGTCGAGGACTTTCCGGAGCCCGCCTCGGTCGTGTCCGTCACCATCGATCCCGCCACCGGCAGCCTGGCCACCGACGGGTGCCCGAAGGTACGCGAGGAATACTACATCCGGGGAACCCAGCCGACCGAATACTGCACCCGGCACGAGGGCGCCCCCCTGGCGCCGCCCGTGCCCGAGGAACCGCCCGTCGACCAGCCCGCCGAGGGCCAGCCCAGCACCCCGCCCGCCGCCCAGCCCGGAGCTCCCGCGCAGCCCGGGGCCGGATCTCCCGCCGTTCCCCAGCCGGCCCTGTAGCCGGCGGTGGCATGGCGGGCGCCCTCCCCGCATCTGAAGGAGGGAGGAGCGGACCGACCATGACCCAGCCCTTGCCAAGCCTCCAGCCCGTCGCCTTCGTCGGCCACGGTTCCCCCATGCTGGCCCTGAAGAGCGGGCCGTGGCACGCGGCCCTGAAGGACTGGGCGGCCCGCCAGCCCGGAGTCCGGGCGGTCGTGGTGGCCTCCGCCCACTGGGAGACCCCCGGAGGCTTCCAGGCCACCGCCTCCCCGCGCCCGGGGCTCCTCTACGACTTCTCGGGCTTCCCGCCGGCCCTCTACCAGGTAGCCTACGACGCCCCAGGAGATCCGGACCTCGCGGCCAGGATCGTCCATCTGCTCCAGTCGGAAGGGCTGACGGCCGGGCCGGACATGAAACGTCCCCTGGACCACGGCGCCTGGGTGCCCCTGAGGGCCCTGTTCCCCGAGGCAGGCCTTCCCGTCGTCCAGCTCTCGTTGCCCCGCCCCAGGACCCCGGAGCTGCTGGTCCGGGCCGGGCGGGCCCTGGCGCCGCTGCGCGAGGAAGGGGTGCTGATCCTGGCCAGCGGCGGGCTGGTGCACAACCTGCGGCGCCTGGCCTGGGACGGAGAACCGGATCCCGAGCCCTGGGCCACGGCCTTCGAGGCGTGGATGATGACCGGGATCGAGGGGAAGGACCTAGCGCGGCTCCTGGGGGCCCCGGACCACGCGCCGGGCTATGACCAGGCCGCCCCGACCTCCGAACACCTCGATCCGCTCTACTTCGCCCTTGGGGCGGCCGACCCGGACGCGCCTTCCACCCTCTTCGAAGGCTGGCAGCACGGGAACCTGTCCCTCCGGGCCCTGGCCTGGACGCGCTAGCCGCAGGAGGCGAAGTAGCGCTTCACGACCTCCACGAAGGCGTCGACGTCCTCGGGCGCCACGTCCAGGTGGGTGACGAACCGGGCTTCGGGCTCCACGTCCGCCAGCACGCCGTGCTCCGACAGGTAGGCCTCCAGGAGGGCGCAGTGGTCGGCCGGAATCCGGACGAACACCATGTTGGTCGCCTGGGTGGTCACCTCGATTTCCTCGATGCCGGCCAGTCCCTGGGCCAGGCGCTCCGCGTTGAGGTGGTCCTCCGCGAGCCGTTCGACATGATGCTCGAGGGCGTAAAGACAAGCCGCCGCCAGGAATCCGGACTGCCGCATGCCGCCGCCGAGCACCTTCCGCCACCGGTGGGCCCGCTGGATGAGGTCCCGCGACCCCGTCAGCACGGACCCGACCGGGGTCCCCAGCCCCTTGGAAAAGCAGATCGAGACGGAATCGAAGTCCTCACAGGCCTGGGCGAGGGAGCTGCCCTGGGCGACGGCGGCGTTGAAGACCCGGGCGCCGTCCAGGTGGGTGGCCAGCCCCTTCCCCCTGGCGAAGGCCGCGGCCTCGCGGATGTAGGACGCCGGAACCACCTGCCCGTTGAAGGTGTTCTCCAGGGCGAGCAGCCGGGTCCTGGCATAGTGCGTCCCCAGGCCTGGGCCGTGGGGCTTGATGGCCGCCGCGATCTTCCCGATCGGGAGCGACCCGTCGGGCTCGTTCTCGATGGGCTGCGGCACGATGGAGCCGAGCACCGCCGCGCCACCCCCTTCGCACCGGTAGGTGTGGGCGATCTGTCCCACGATGTATTCGTCGCCGCGCTCGCAGTGGGCCATCAAGGCCGCCAGGTTGCTCTGGGTGCCGGAGGGCAGGAACAGGGCCGCCTCCTTCCCGGACAGGTCCGCGACCGTCGTCTGCAGCTCGATCACGGTCGGATCGTCGCCCCACACGTCGTCCCCCACCCGCGCGGCCGTCATGGCCGCGAGCATGCCGGGCGTCGGACGCGTCACCGTGTCGCTGCGAAGGTCGATGATGTGGTCAGCCATGAGTCGACTCCTTGAGGTTCATCTTTCCACGAGCTTCATCATCCAGGGCAGGTAGCGGTCCCCCACCACCAGGGCCGCCAGGGCGTCGAGCTCCCGCAGGTCCTCTCCGCCCAGCCGCACTTGCAGGGCGTCCACGTTCTGGTCGAGGTACTTCTGGTGCTTCGTCCCGGGAATGGGCACGATGTCCTCGCCCTGGGCCAGGACCCAGGCCAGGGCCACCTGGGCGGGGGTGGCCCCGAGCCTCGCGGCCACGGCCCTGACGGACTCGACGATCCTGGCGTTGGCGGCGGCGTTCTCCTGGTTGAAGCGCGGGACGTTGCTGCGCCAGTCGCCTTCCGGAAGTTCCTGGATGTCCTTGAAGGCCCCGGTCAGGTAGCCCCGCCCGAGGGGGCTGAAGGGGACGAAGCCGATGCCCAGCTCCCGCAGGACCGGCAGGATGTCCTTCTCGACCCCGCGCTCCCACAGGGAATACTCGCTCTGGAGGACGCTGATGGGATGGACCTGGCAGGCCCGGCGCAGGGTCTCCGGCCCCACTTCGGAAAGGCCGAGGTAGCGCACCTTCCCGGCCTCCACCAGCTCCTTCATGGCGCCGACCGTGTCCTCGATGGGGACTGCGGGATCCTTCCGGTGCAGGTAGTAGAGGTCGATCGTCTCGATCCCCAGGCGTTTCAAGGAAGCCTCGGCCACCCGCTTGGCGTTGGCAGGGGTGCCGTCGACGCCGTTGGCCAGCCCGAACTTGGTGGCCACGACGGCCTGGTCCCGCCGTCCCCGGAGGGCCTTCCCGAGGAGTTCCTCGTTCGTATAGGGCCCGTAGGCCTCCGCCGTGTCCAGCAGGGTCACGCCGCGCTCCAGGGCGCGGTGGATCGTGGCGATGGACTCCGCCTCGTGCCGGTCCTCGGGCCTCCCGTAGTCGTCGGACATGGTCATGCAGCCGAGACCGATGGCGCCGACCTTGAGTCCCTGGGTCCCCAGCGTCCGCTGTTCCATGGCGAAGTCCCTCCCACGGGGGGACCTCCATGCGGCCGGACTTTCGACGGAGATGGAGATTCCCCTGCCAGGACTACTGTACCGTTCTCCCCTCGACCCTCACAAGCCGAGACGGGCCGATCGCGGCCGGGACCTTCCGTCCGCGCGGTCTTGCCGTTCGTGATCCTGGATGCGGGTTCCGGGTTCAGGCCCCGGCCTTCGTTCCGGCATCCAGGACCTTCCGCACCTTCCGGAGCAGGTCCGCTCTGCTGAAGGGCTTCTGCAGGAATTCCGCCCCGGGCAGGTCCGGGGACGGGATCGTGCCGGCGGGGTAGCCGGACATGAAGAGGGACTTGATCCCCGGACGCGTCCCCGCGACCCAGCGGTGGAGCTCCCAGCCGTTCATGTCGGGCATGACCAGGTCGGTCACCAGGAGATCGATGGCCTGCAGTTCGGCCTGGACCTCCGCCTGGGCCTGGCGCGGATTGGCGGCCGCGATGACCCGGTATCCGGCGGCCTCCAGGACCGACCTCTCCAGGTCCAGCAGGGCCTCCTCGTCCTCCACGAGCAGGAGGGTCTCCCGCCCCCCCGGCAGGGGCGCCATGTCCGCCTGGGACTCCGGGCCGGCTTCCGCCGTCCGCCGGCGGGGGAAGTAGAGGCGGAAGGAGGTGCCCACGCCCGGCACGCTGTAGACCGTGACGAAGCCGCCGTTCTGCCGCAGCACGCCGTAGACCATGGCCAGTCCGAGGCCGGTTCCTCGTCCGGCCTCCTTGGTGGTGAAGAAGGGCTCGAAGATCCGGGCCTGGATCACGGGCGACATGCCCTGTCCTGTGTCGCTCACGGACAGCACGACGTAGTCCCCGGGCGCCGCGTCCGGATTGGCCAGACAGTAGGTCTCGTCCACGGCCGCGTTCATGGTCTCGAGGGTGATGGTGCCGCTGCCTTCGATGGAATCCCGGGCGTTCACCGCAAGATTGGCAAGGATCTGGTCGATCTGGGAGGGATCGACCCATGTGCTCCAGAGCGCCGCCGTGGGTTTCCAGACGAGGCTGATCCGCTCGCCGATGAGCCGCCGGAGCAGCTTCTGCGTCCCCTCCACCAGCTCGTTGAGGTCCACCGTTCGGGGCTGGATGACCTGCTTCCGCGCGAAGGCCAGCAGCTGCCGGATGAGTTCGCTGGAACGGAGGGCGGCCTTGCGCACCTGGGCCAGGTCCTCCAGGGCCTGGACGTCGCCAGCCAGGCGTTCCTCGAGCAGGTCCGCGTAGCCGATGATGACGCCGAGCATGTTGTTGGTGTCGTGGGCCATGCCGCCGGCCAGCTGCCCCAGCGCCTCGAGCTTCTGGGACTGGTTCAGCATGGTCTCCAGGCGCTTGCGCTCGGTGATGTCCCGGACCACGGCGATGACCACCTCCTGGTCGTACCAGCGGGCCATCCGCAGGGCGCCTTCCACCTCGAAGGTGCCGCCGTCGTGGGGCCTGCGGGCCTTCCACTGCAGGAGCAGATGGCCTTCCTTCCTCAGCTTGTCCTTGTGGGTCTTCAGGCGCTCCGCGTGCGCTTCCGCCCCGTCCTCCGGGGGGGCGTAGTAGTCGGAGGCGTAATTGCGGAAATCCTCCCGCGTGACGCCGAACATCGCCAGCATGGCGTCGTTGACCTCCAGGACCTTCCCGTCCAGGTCCGTGATGAAGATCGCGTCGGGGATGGCGTTGAACAAGGTCCGGAGGTTCTCGCGGGCCTGCTCGAGCTGGGTCAGCTGCTGCCGGAGTTCAGGATAGAAGCTCTTGCGGGAGGACTCCTCGCCCAGCCCGATGATGCGTTCCCGCATCTGGTTCCAGTCACGGGACGCGTTCATCACAAGGCTTCCGAGTAGATCGCCTTCAGGTCCTCCAGGGAGGGTGGGCGGGGATTCGTGGCGTTGCAGGGATCCTCGATGGCCTTGGCCGCCAGCCGGCCGACATCGTCGCCGCGCACGCCCCGGTCCCCGAGCCCTCCCTGGATGCCGCACGCGGCCCGGAGGTCGATCACCATCCGGATGAGCCTGGCGCGGCTTTCCTGCTCCCCGAGCCCCCGGAAGTCCCCGCCCAGGGCCGCCCCGATGCGCAGGAACCGCTCCGGAGCCACGGGGAAGTTGTAGTCCAGCACATGGGGCAGCAGCAGGGCGTTGCACTCGCCGTGGGGAAGGTCCTTGTAGCCGCCCAGGCTGTGGGCCATGGCGTGGACGCAGCCCAGGCTCGCGTTGGAGAAGGCGAGCCCCGCCTGCAGGCTGGCGAGCATGATCTGGCTGCGCAGCTCGTAGTCGCCGGGATGCGCCACCGAGGCCTCCAGGTGGGTGGCCACCAGGCGGATGGCCTCCAGGGCGTGCATGTCCGTGATGGGCGAATGGGCGTTGGAGACGAAGGCCTCGATGGCGTGGACCAGGGCGTCCATGCCCGTGCAGGCCGTGAGGTAGGGGTCCATGGTCACGAGCGTGCCGGGATCGATGAGGGCCACGTCCGGCACCATGGTCTTGCTGATGATCGCGATCTTCACGTGTTCAGACGTGTTGTTGATGATCGCGAACTGGGAAACGTCCGCGGAAGTGCCCCCAGTCGTGGGGATGCAGATCAGCGGCGGCATGGGCACCGGAACCCGGTCCACGCCCTCGTAGTCCAGGATGTGTCCCCCGTTGGTGGCCACGATCCCGATTCCCTTGGCGCAGTCCATGGCGCTGCCGCCGCCCACGGCCACGATGAAGTCGCTCCCGCTCTCCCTGTAGCGCTCGGCGCCCGCCATGACCTGGTGGTCGCGCGGATTGGGGGCGATCTCGAGGAACGGGGTGACGGCGAGCCCCTCGGCTTCCAGCAGGTCCGCCGCCTCGCCGGTCCAGCCCGCCGCTGCCACGCCGGGATCCGAGGCCAGCAGCACCCGGTGGGCGCCCAGTTTGCGGGCATACCGCCCCACCAGGCGTCGGGCATCGGCTCCGAACACGAACTCGGGCGCGAGGAATTTCCGCAGCTCGGTCACGATTCCTTCCACCTTGCCTCCCTGAGATCCGACTAGCTCCTTCTCTCCTATAAACGGCCCGGGAGGGGAAAACCATGAGGATTTTGGAATGCAGGAAACGAGGATCCCCTCCCGGAGTCAGCCGGCCACCCCGCCGCGGGATCCCGCTCCACGGACGGGGCCCTCTCCGAACCGCGCGAGGATCGCGTCCAGCGCGCGGCGCAGGTCGGGGAAGGTCGTGCCCGCCTCGATCATCTCCAGGGCCATCTCGTTCAGGCCGCCCGGGGTGGCCGCCTCCCGGGCGAGCGCGTCGAAGCCGACGCCGGCCTTGCGCTCGGCCAGGCTGGCCAGGCAGGCATACATGGAGGCCGTATATCGCCTCGCGGTCTCCCCGTCCGCGCCCCCGGCCGCGCACCAGGCCTGGACGGCTTCCATCTGGGCGTAGAAGGGGGAGATCAGCCCCGTCACGGCCCAGAGCAGGTGCAGTTCCCGCTCGTCGTGCAGGGGCACCGGCTCCCCGAGGGGGGCGAGGATGGCCGCCACCCCGGCGTCAGCCGGAAAGAAGGGGACCAGCCCCATGTGCCGGGCCGCATAGGGCAGCGGCAGGACCTTGAACACGCGGCCGGCCGGCTTCACGAGGCTCGCGAATTCCTGCCTGGGGATGACCGGGATGACGGACAGGACCGCATGGTCCTCGCGGAAGGCCAGGCCGCGCAGGATGTCGGGCGCCACGGCGGGCCGCAGGGCGACCAGCACCACCTCGCTGCGGTCCAGCACCTCCTGGTTGGCCTCGGCCCGGCGCACCTGGGGGAACCGGCTCTCCAGGCTCCTGCCCTTCAGCTCGTTCCTGGGGGAGACGAGGATCGAGCAGGGCAGGCTCGAGGTGCAGAAGCCTTCCACCACGGCCGAGGCGATGTTGCCCGTGCCGAGGACGCCCAGTCGGAGGGATCGGTCTCGAAGGGTCATGCTTCCTCCCGTTTCCAGAGGCGAGGAGCCTGGACATCCCGCGGGGTCCGCACTCCGGTCATCCCACAAACATAGCGTGCCGCCCCGCGCGCTCAAGGCGGAATCCGGTCACACCCCCGGGTCCGCGGCGGAAGAGACCTGCGGCCGGCCTCGGCGCTTCTTCAGGGCGTAGGCGCACAGCCCGGCGGAGAGGATGCCGAGCACGCCGCTCACCACGAAGTTCACCGCGGCTCCGGCGGCGCCCACCAGCCAGCCCGCGTAGAGACTCCCGATGGGCGTGACGCCGCCGAAGGAGAGGTTGTAGATGCTCATCACCCGTCCGCGCATGGAGTCGTCCGACTCGATCTGGATCGTCGCGTTGATCTGGGCCGTGCACGTGATCTGGAAGAACCCGGTCAGCGCCAGCAGCGCGCAGGAGAGCGGGAACCAGTGCTGGAACCCGACGCACATGCTGAAGACGGACATCCCGAACGCGCCCAGGAAGAGCTGCCGGAACTTCGGCCCCTCCCGGCTCTTCGCCGCCAGCGACAGGGCCCCCAGGGTCGACCCGATTCCCAGCGAGGTCATGAGGAAGCCGAACTCCCTTGCGTCCCCGCCGAGATTGTTCTTGGCGAAGATCGGGATCACCACGCCGTAGTTGATGACGAAGGCGCTCAGCAGCCCGATCAGGACGATCGGCCAGAGGATGGCTGGATTGACGGCCAGGTAGCGGATCCCCTCGGACATGTTCCCCAGGTAGTCGCGGAACTTCAGCTTGGCCGATTCCCGGGCGGCCTCGGGGATGCGGAGGGCGGCCAGCGCCCAGAGGACCGCCAGGAAGCTCAGGCCGTTGATGAGGAAGCAGGGGGCGATCCCCAGCAGGCCGATGAGGAGGCCGGCGACGGCCGGGCCGAGGATGCGCGCCAGGTTGAACACGGTCGAGTTGAGCGAGATCGCGTTCATCAGGTCCTCGCGCCCCACCAGCTCGATGATGAACGCCTGGCGGGTCGGGTTGTCGACGGTGTTCACGCACCCGAGCAGCAAGGCCAGCGCGAGGACGTGCCAGTAGCGTACCCATCCCGACCAGACCAGGGCCGCCAGGATCAGCGCGAGCATCATCAGCACCGTCTGGGTGACCAGGAGGATCTTCCGCTTGGGATAGCGGTCGACGAGCGGACCGGCGGCGAACGAGAAGAGCATGACGGGCAGCCACTGCATCGCGCTCACGAACCCGAGCTTGAGGGGGCTTCCGGTGAGCTCGAGCACGAGCCAGGACTGCCCGATGTTCTGCATCCAGGTTCCCACCAGGGACACGCACTGTCCGGACCAGAAGAGCCTGAAATTCCGGTGGAACATCGCTGGAAAAGCCCGCCGGATCCGCGAGCCGAGCCCGTCGAAGGTCATGATTCCTCGCCGTTCTTAGCCTGATCAGATTCCGGGAAAGACGCAAGCGCCCCCGGGGTCAGGCCCCGGCCGCCAGCGCGGCGTAGAGCCGCGCCGCCGCGAGCATCTCGGAGCAGGAGACCTGGTCGTCCTTGGTGTGCGCCACCTCGAGCCGACCGGGTCCGCAGATGACCGGCGCGGAGCCCGCTGCATGGAACAGGCTGCCGTCGGAGTGGGAGCGGAAGACGGCCGGCTGGCAAGGCAGGCCGCAGGCCGCGAAGGCGGGCGCGATCGCCGCGAGGCGCGGATCGGCGGCATCGAGCGCGTAGCCTGCGGCCCAGTAGGCGAGCCGCCAGTCGAGACGCGCCCGGCCGTTCGCCGCGATCGCCGCGTCCCGGGCCGTCCCCAGGGCCTTCTCGACCCACGCGCGGTCGCCGCCCGGGGGGAGGTGGACATCGAGCAGAGCCGTGCAGCGGTCGGCGATGACGAAGCGGCTCTCGCCGCCGTTGATCTCCCGCAGGTTGACCGCGGCCGAATCGGAGGCCGGCAGGCCGCCCAGTTCCCCCACGATCGCCCGGACCCAGTCCAGGAGGGCGTGGATCGCGTTCGCGCCGACGTCCGGCAGGGCCGCGTGCGCGCGCACTCCCGTCGCTTCCAGGTGCGCCTCGAAGTAGCCGTTGTGCGCGAAGCAGGGCACGAGCCCCGTCGGCTCCCCGATCACGACGAGGGGTGCGCGCAGCTCCTCGAGCAGCTTCGCGGCGCCGTCGCCGTACTCCTCCTCGCCCACGACCAGACCAAGCGCGATCCCGCGCTCCAGGCTGGTTCCCGCCGCGGCGACGGCCGCGAAGGCCGCCACCATCGCCGCGCACCCGGCCTTCATGTCGGCCGCGCCGAGGCCGTGGAGCAGATCCCCCTCCCGGCGCGCCCCGAGCTTCTCGTCGGAGAGCAGGGGGATCGTGTCCAGGTGCCCCACGAAGAGCAGCTCCGCGGGCCCCGGGCCGAGTTCCACGACCAGGTTGGCCCGCCCGCCGAACGCGCCTTCCGCCGGCACGGGCTGGCGGCGGCAGGGCAGCCCGGCGGCGAGGATCGCTTCCTCGAAGAGATCCACGGCGGGTCCCTCGGCGTAGGACGGGCTGTAGCAGCTGACCGCCTCGGCCGCCAGCCGCTCCAGGCCGTCCGCGTCGACCGCCGCGAGCACGCGCGCCAGGGTGTCCGCTCCGGGCACCTCAGTCGTCCTCTTCCGGGCTCGTGATCGATCCCCCCGGATCTCCCCCGGACAGCGACCGCCGCCGCTTGCGGCGGGTGACCGTCTCGATCTCGTGGGTCAAGTTCTTCGAAAGGTAGACATGGCCTGTCTCGTTCCCGAATCCCTGCTTGCGGAAGAACTGGAGCGCCCGCTCGTTCTCGCTCGCGGTGTCCACGAGCATCATCCGCGCGCCGTTCTCGATGAACAGCTCCTGCATCCGCGTGAAGAGCTTCGACCCCACCCCGAGCGGCCCCACGTCGGGATCGACCCCCAGCCAGAGCAGGTAGCCGTAGTTCCAGGCGCTTCTCCGCTTCTCGATCACCGTTCCCAGCGCGAAGCCGACCACCTCGTCGTCCAGCTCCGCGACGAGGCAGGTTTCGCCGTCCACGGCGAACCGGTCCACGATCTCGTATTCGTCCCAGGTCCGGTAGAGGTTGGGCCACCGGTCCGCGGTGAAGACCTTCTCGCCGAGGGCGTAGACCCGATGGAGATCCTCCAGCTCCATCTCGCGCACCGTGACGCTGCCGCTGGTTTCCTTGCTCCGCTGGTTCTTCTTCCTGGCCTCTGACATCGTGGGGACACCCTTCCTGCCCTGGCCGCGCTTCCGGACCTCGATGGATCCGAGGCTGCCGGGCGAGTGATGGTAGCACCAGCCCCCCCGCGGCGGCCCGCCCTTCCCCTCAACGGAACGGGAAGTTTGAAGGGCCCATATCAGCAGACAATTTTTACGCTTCGACAAGTTCCATGACATCCCGCGTGATATCATCAATTCCTCACCTGGAGGCACCATGGGCCGCCTGATCCTGCCCGAGGGCTACCGCCCCGTCCTGGACGTCAAGCAGACGGAGAAGGCCATCAAGTTCACCAAGGACTTCTTCCAGCTCAACCTGTCCACGGAACTGAACCTCACGCGGGTCACGGCGCCGATCTTCGTGCCGAAGGGGCTGGGCATCAACGACGACCTCAACGGCGTGGAGCGCCCCGTGACCTTCAAGGTCCGCGACATGGGGGACATGGAGGCCGAGATCGTGCACAGCCTCGCCAAGTGGAAGCGCATGGCCCTGGCGGACTACGGATTCCAGCACCGCTTCGGCATCTATACGGACATGAACGCCATCCGGGCCGACGAGGAGCTGGACAATCTGCACTCCCTCTACGTGGACCAGTGGGACTGGGAGCGGGTGATCATCGCCGAGGAGCGGCAGCTGGACTTCCTCAAGCACACGGTGGTGCGCATCTTCAGTGCCCTGCGCCGCCTGGAGTTCTACCTGAACGACCACTACGCGGAACTCCCCCTGCACCTGCCCGAGGAGATCACCTTCCTGCATTCCGAGGATCTCGCCCGGGACTACCCCACCCTGAGCCCGAAGGAACGGGAGAACCTGGTCTGCGAGCAGTTCGGGGCCGTCTTCCTCATCGGCATCGGCGCGCCCCTCGGGAACGGCGAGCCCCACGACGGACGGGCGCCGGACTACGACGACTGGATCACGGAGACGGGAAACGGGCACCGGGGCCTGAACGGGGACATCCTGCTCTGGAATTCCGTCCTCCAGTGCGCAGTGGAGATCAGCTCCATGGGAATCCGGGTGGACCGGACGAGCCTGATGCGGCAGCTCGAGGCGCGCGGCTGCCCCGAGCGCGCCAAGCTCCACTGGCACCAGCGGCTCCTGAACGGGGAGCTGCCGCTCTCCGTCGGCGGCGGCATCGGCCAGTCGCGGCTCTGCATGCACTTCCTCCAGAAGGCGCACGTGGGCGAGATCCAGGTGGGGATCTGGCCTCCGGAGATGGTCCGGCAGTGCGCGGAGGCGGGCATCAAGCTGCTGTAGTGGGTGCTCCCGGTCTCCCCTCCCTCCGGCCGGACTTTCCGGGCAACACGTTCTGCGACGGCAGGTTCGTGGAGCGGTACATGTCCGACGCGGGAGGCTCCTTCCTGCGCGCACTCAAATGGCGCCTCTCCCGCAATCCCAAGAGGGAATCCAAGCGCGAGGACGCCTTCAGGCTCCGCGTCCGCATCCTTTCCGAACTCCCGCCCCAGGACCGGGACTGGCTGGTCTGGCTCGGCCACGCGTCGTTCCTGCTGCGCCTCGCCGGAAGGACGCTCCTGCTCGATCCCTGCACGGAAGGCCCGAAGTTCCTTCCGCGGCTCGCGCCGGTCCCCCTGAACCTGGGCGGGATCGACGTGGACTACGTGCTCATCTCCCACGGGCACTACGACCACCTGGACACGGCCACCCTCGGGGCGCTCCGGGGCCCGGCGCCGACGGCCCTGGTGCCGCTCCGGCTGGGTCGCCTGGTGCAGCGCGCGAATCCGTCTCTCGCCGTCCAGGAGGCGGGCTGGTACCAACGCTACGAGACCGGCCCGGACCTGCGGATCACCCTTCTTCCCGCCCAGCACTGGCACCGGCGGGGCCTTCGGGACTTCAACGCGGCCCTGTGGGGGAGCTTCCTGGTGCAGTGGCAGGACAAGTCCCTCTACTTCGCCGGGGACACGGGCTACAACGGCCACTTCAAGGAGATCCGCGGCCTGGCGGGACCCGTGGACTATGCGCTCCTGCCCATCGGCGCCTACGATCCTCCCTGGCTCATGCAGGCCAGCCACATGAACCCCGAGGAAGCCCTCCAGGCCTTCGCGGATCTCGAGGGAGGCACCCTGGTCCCCATGCACTTCGGGACCTTCGACCTCTCCGACGAGTCCGCCGGCGAGCCCCTGCGGAGGCTGCGGGCCGCGGAAGCGCCCGCGAACGGCACGATCAGGATCCTGGATCCAGGCGAGGTCCTGGACCTGTAGCCGGGGCCGTCTCGGACACGCCTCACAGCAGTTCGGCCATCCGGACCCGCCGTTCAGGATCCATCCGGAATCCGCGCCGGATCCGCTCCTAGCATGGAATCCCGAGGGGACGCCCGGGAATGGAGCGCCCCGGGATGCAAGGAGCCGGACCGTGCTGCAGATCGCCTTGAAAATGCTTTTCGGAGACCGGGGGAAGTACCTCGGCATCGTCATGGGGATCGCCCTGGCGTCGATCCTGATGATCCAGCAGCCCGGGATCATGATCTCCATCCTCAAGACCGTGAATGGGCTCATCACCAACGTGTCCGGGCCGGACATCTGGGTGATGGATCCCACCGTCAAGAACGTGGACGACGGCAAGGCCCTGATGGATACCCAGCTCTACCGGGTCCGGGGCGTGCGGGGCGTCGCCTGGGCCGTACCCTTCTTCAAGGGGGCCCAGAAGGTCCGCCTGTCCAACGGCGAACAGGTGCAGTCCGTCCTGATCGGCCTGGACGACGCCACGCTGATCGGCGGCCCCGCGGAATTCACCGAAGGGAGTCTGGCCAATCTTCGGCAGCCCGACAGCGTCATCGTAGACAAGGCGGGCGCCGAAGGGCGGCTCGCGAAGCCTTCGTCAACGCCCGGCGGGAAGCCCATCCCGCTCAAGGTGGGGGACACCCTGGAGATCAACGACAAGCGCGCCGTCGTCGCCGGCATCGCGAAGGGGGTCCAGACCTTCGCATCCCAGCCCATGATCTATACGACCTACAGCCGCGCCAAGGGCGACTATGCGTCCTCCGAGCGCAAGATGCTCACCTACATCCTGGCCAAGGCCCAGGATGGCGAGGCCCCGGAGGCCGTGGCGCGCCGCATCTCCCGGAGCACGGGCCTGGGCGCCCTCACGGTGGACGAGTTCAAGGAGAAGACCCTGGACTACATGATCCACAACACCAGCATCATCGCGAACTTCGGCTTCGTCGTGGTCGTCGGGTTCATCGTCGGGGCCGCGGTCACGGGCCAGATCTTCTACAACTTCACCCTCGACAACCTCCGCCACTTCGGCGTCTTCAAGGCCATGGGGACCACGGACCGGACCCTGCGGCGCATGATCCTGCTTCAGGCCCTGGTGGTGGGCTTCACCGGCTTCGGCCTCGGCGCCGGGGTGATCAGCCTGTATACGCTCCTGAGCAGCGGATCAGACATGACCATGACCCTCAACTGGCAGCTCCTCGCGGGCAGCGGGGGCGCGGTGATGGTCATCGTCCTGCTGGCGGCCCTCGTCAGCATCCGCAAGGTCATGAAACTCGAACCCGCCATCGTCTTCAAAGGTTGACCATGTCCCAGAACGATTCCTCCTCCGTCCGCTGCAGCGGCATCAGCAAGACCTACGGCGAGGGCGACACCGCCGTCCAGGCCCTCCGGGGCGTGGACCTGGACGTCCGCCCGGGCGAGCTCCTCATGCTCGTGGGCCCCTCCGGCTGCGGCAAGACCACCCTCATCTCCATCATCGCCGGCATCCTGGACCAGAGCGGCGGCGAGTGCACCCTCTTCGGCGAGGACCTGTCGAGGATGAAGGCCGACGAGCGGGTGCGCTACCGGGGCAGTCACATCGGCTTCGTCTTCCAGGCCTTCAACCTGATCCCCACCCTCACGGTGGCCGAGAACACGGCCATCCCGCTCCTGATCAACGGCCAGGACCGGGAGAAGGCCCTGGCGCGGGCGGTCCAGTGCCTGGAGGAAGTCGGGCTGGGGGACAAGGTGGACAAGCTCCCGGCCCAGATCTCCGGCGGACAGCAGCAGCGGGTCGCCATCGCCCGGGCCCTGGTCCACGACCCGCAGCTGGTGGTCTGCGACGAGCCGACCTCCGCCCTGGACCACCAGACCGGCACGAAGGTGATGGAGGTCCTGAAGGGCCTGGCCATGGACGGCCGGCGCTCCCTCGTCATCGTCACCCACGACGCCCGCATCTTCGAGTTCGCGGACCGCATCGCCCACATGGACGACGGCCACATCGACCGCATCGAAACCAACCCCTGAGAGAGAACACCATGAACAAGACCAAGCTCCTCCCCATCATCGCCACCGCCGGCGTGCTGCTCGCGGTCGGCGTCGCCCTGCGCTCCAACGCGCCCAGGCCGGCCGCAGTGCCGATCGCCCAGCCCGCGGAGGCCCCCTACAAGACCTACATCGGAGGCGCCGGCCTGGTGGAGGCCAACAACGACAACATCAGCATCGGCACCGCCACGGCGGGCATCGTCAAGACGGTGCTCGTCAAGGTGGGGGACCATGTCAAGGCCGGCCAGCCCCTCTTCCAGATCGACGACCGGGAGTTGCGGGCGGACCTCGCGGTGAAGAAGGCCGATCTGGCGGCAGCGGAAGGCGCCCTCGAAGAAGCCTTGGCCTCCCAGAAGGACACCGCCTCCCAGTACGCCCTCGTCAAGGACGCCCAGGGGGCGGCCGTCAGCGTGGACGACATCCAGAAGCGGAAGTACGCCGCGGCCCTGGGCGACGCCAAGGTCGTCAGCGCCAAGGCCGCCATCCAGGCGGCCGAGGCCGGCGAGGCCGCGACCCTGACCGCCATCGACCGGCTGACGGTGCGGGCACCCATGGCCGGCGAGGTGCTCCAGGTGAACCTCCACGCGGGCGAGTACGCGCCCACGGGCGAGCTGAGTACGCCGCTGATCCGCCTGGGCGGCAGCGAGACCTACCACATCCGCGTGGACGTCGACGAGAACGACGCCTG
Source organism: Holophaga sp. (assembly GCA_035353395.1). Classification (GTDB taxonomy): domain Bacteria; phylum Acidobacteriota; class Holophagae; order Holophagales; family Holophagaceae; genus UBA1801. The sequence goes on along the minus strand of DAOPZL010000031.1, from coordinate 7,977 downwards.
GCGGTTCAAGGCCGGCACGCGGGCCACGGCGTTCCTGCGGGGCAACCGGGCCATCAAGGCCGAGGTGAAGTTCGAGCGGGTGGAGCCCTACGTCACGCCCAAGACCTCCCTCACCGGCAGCAGCACCGAGCGGGTGGACACGCGCGTGCTCCAGGTCATCTACAGCTTCGACAGCAAGCGCCTGCCGGTCTACGTCGGCCAGCAGATGGACGTCTTCATCGAAACCCCCGAGAACGCTGGAGGCAAGCTGTGAGACATCCTCTTTCGACCTCCCTCGGGATCGCGCTGCTCCTCGCCGGCGGCGCGGCCCCCGCCCTGACTCCCAGAACCGCCCTGAAGGTGCCCGCGGCCTACAGCCAGGGAGACACCGTCCCGGCCAAGGACCTGGAGACGACGGCCTGGTGGAAGACCTTCGGGGATTCCACCCTGGACGCCCTGATGACCCGGGCCGCCCAGGGCAGCCTCACCGTCCAGCAGGCCCAGGCCCGGATCCTCCAGGCGCGGGCCAGCCTGGGCGGCGCCAAGGCCGACCAGTGGCCCTCCGTCAATGCCGCGGCCTCCGCGGACCGGAGCAAGGCGAGCCAGAACGCCTCCTCCGCGGCCACGGCCGCCACCACCCTCTACCAGGCGGGCTTCGACGCCTCCTGGGAGGTGGATCTCTTCGGCGGCAAGCGCAAGGCGACGGAAGCGGCCCAGGCCCGCTACGAGGCCAGCGTCGAGGACCTGCACGACGCCGTGCTGACCCTCCAGGGGGACGTCGCCACCCACTACATCGCCCTCCGCGGAAGCCAGGCCCAGCTCGAGATCACCCGGCAGAGCGCCGAGACCCAGCGGCAGACCGTGAAGATCACGGAGGAACGCTGCCGGCTGGGGCTCACGAGTGCCCTGGACGTCGCCCAGGCCAGGGCCCAGCTGGCGTCCACGAGTTCCGGGATCCCGACCCTGGAGGCCTCCATCAAGCAGTCCATCCACCGCCTCGGCATCCTGCTGGGCCTGGAGCCCACGGCCCTGGTGGGGGAGCTTTCCGAAGCCAGGCCCCTCCCCGCCGCCCAGGGTGTCCTCGCCTCCGGCCTTCCCGCCGAACTCCTCTCCCGGCGGCCCGACCTCCGCGCCTCCGAGCGCGGCCTGGCCGCGGCCATGGCGGACGTGGGGGTGGCCAAGGCCGAGCTCTACCCCAAGTTCGACCTCACCTTCGGCCTGGGCCTGAAGAGCCTCCAGACCTCCAGCTTCGCCTCGGTCGCCAGCCGCTACTGGTCCATCGTCCCGGGCCTGAGCCTGCCCATCTTCAACCGGGGCGCACTCAAGGCGGCGGTGTCCAAGAAGGAGGCCGTCTACCAGGAAAGCCTGGCCGCCTTCCGGGCCTCCTACCAGTCCGCTCTGGAGGACGTGGAGAATGCCCTGGCCGACTACTCCGCGGAGAACGGACGCCGCGCGGACCTGGAGGAATCCCTGCGCCAGAGCCAGGAAGCCTTCAGCCTGGCCCAGGAACGCTACCGGCGCGGTCTCACCAGCTTCCTGGACGTGCTCACGACCCAGTCGACCCTCCAGTCCGCCCAGAGCAGCCTGAGCCAGTCGGACGTGAAGCGCCTCACGGACCTCGTCTCGCTCTACAAGGCCCTCGGCGGAGGATGGGACGCGGTCCAGGTGGCTTCCCAGCCCCAAGTTGGGGCATGATCCAGATCGACCGCCATGAGAGCTGCCGCCTTCCCCGCCTACACCCTCCGCAAGTTCCGGATCCCGTCCACCTGGGGGGCCATCCTCGTCTACGGCATGGCCTGGGCCCTGGGGCGGATGCTCTTCCGCGCGCCGGACCTCCTCACGCCTGCCGGGGAGTTCCTGGTCCCCTTCTTCTTCGTCGCGGCCCAGATCGCCCTGGGGCCTCTGCCATGGCTCTGGACCGGGGATGACCGCCCCGGGACCCGCTTCGGGCGAGGCATCCTCCAGGCCATCCCCTGGAACCTGGCCTGGATCGTCGCGGTGGCCTGGCTCTGCCTCGCGGCCGGCCTGGGTCCGGACTGGGCCCATGCGGGCGCCCGCTACCACCACCACCGGTTCCCCTTTCATCCAGTCTGGGGGTTCATTTCCCTCAACTTCCCCCTGGCGCTGATCCTCGGCTGGTTCCTGGCCGACAAGGAACGGGCCGAGGCCTCCGGACGGGAACTCAAGACCCTGGCGGACCAGGCCCAGGCCCAGGCCCTCCAGGCCCAGCTCAATCCCCACGTGCTGTTCAACATGCTGAGCGGGCTGACGGAACTCGTCCACGAGGACGCGGATGCCGCGGAGGAGGCGCTGGTGGGGCTCACCGAGCTGTACCGCCAGCTGACCACGCACGGGTCGGCCCTCAGGGTCCCGCTCCGCGACGAGCGGAACCTCATCGCGCGCTACCTGGAACTGGAGGAGATCCGGCTGGGCGAGCGGCTCGCCCAGGAATGGGAGTGGCCCCCCTGGGCGGACGGACTGGAACTGCCCCCCCTGCTGCTGCAGCCCCTGGTGGAGAACGCCATCAAGCACGGCATCTCCCCTAGCCCCGAGGGCGGGATCCTCCGCGTCTCCGTCCAGCGGGACCAGGAAAGGCTGATCCTGGCCGTCGCCAACACCGGCAAGCCGCTGCCGGAAATCCGCACGGAGGGGACCGGCCTCGGCAACCTGCGACAGCGGCTGGCGCTGCTCCCCGAGTTCGCCCCCATCCTCGAGCTGGAGCAGGTTGGCGGCTGGACCCGAGCCAGGCTAACCTTGGCCTGGAGGTGGACCGCTTGACCCGACCGCTCCGCGTGGCCGTCGCCGAGGACGAACCCATGAACCAGCGCCGCCTGGTGCGGCTGCTCCAGGAGTGCGGGTGCGAAGTGGCCGCGGCCTTCGGAAACGGCCTGGAAATGGAGGAGTGGCTGGCCTCGTCCCCCGAGGTGGACGCCCTGTTCCTGGACATCCAGATGCCGGGCCTGGATGGGCTGAGCCTGCGGGCCTCGATCCGGCCGGACCTGCCCGTCGTCTTCGTGACGGCCCACGCGCAGCACGCGGTGGACGCCTTCAACCTGGACGCCGTCGACTTCCTCCTGAAGCCCGCCACGACCCAGCGGCTGGCCAAGTCCCTGGCCAAGGTCAGGCGGGCCCTCAGCCAGCGGCAGCCCGCTCCCGACGAGGAGCCGGCCTCGGACAACCGCTACCCCGTCCTCGCGGGAACGGGGGTGGTCTTCCTGGATCTCGCAAGGACCTCCTTCTTCGAGGTGGAGGATCAGGTCGTCTGGGCCTTCGCCGGAGAGCGGTTCAGGACCAAATGGAAGGCCCTGGGCGAGGTCGAGGCCTTCTTCCCGGAGGCGGACCTGATGCGCATCCACCGCCACCTGCTCATCCGGCCCGGGGCAGTGCTGGGTATCCGCTCCTCGGGCGGGGGCAACCGGGTGATGGTGCGCATGGCCGGCGGCGTGGAACTGGAGGCCAGCCGCGGGGCGACGCCGAAGCTCAAGGCCCGCCTGCGGCTGGACTGAGCCAGACCGCGCAGCCGGAGCCTGATGCCGCCAGCTTCGCTGGGGATTCCTCCCCTGCGAAGGCTTGTTCCAGGATCAACCCCTCACTTCACCGTCTCGATCTTGGCGGCCTTCCTGGCCGCGCCGACGAGGTCGTAGTAGCGCTGCTGCTTGAGCTCCTTCAGGAGGGAATCCCGGCGCCGGTCCAGGGCCTCGTCGAAGCCCACCGCGTGACGGAGGTCCGTCCAGGAGACCAGGAAGTAGGCCTTCCGGTCCGGGGCCGCGAGGGGCTGGTCGTTCCAGGCCCCCCGCTCCTGCTTGCGGAGCACCGAGGCCACCTCCGGGAGGAGATCCTTCGCATCGCTCCATCCGGACATTTCCTTGGCCGCCGGGGCGGTTCCAGCCTTCAGGCGGACGAGGGCCGCCTTGGCCTCGCTTTCCGTGGAGAACTGGTAGCTCCTGAGCTGGTACTGCACGGGCGCGCCGTCCTCCCGCTCGAAGGCCTTCCGCAGCGCGGCTTCCGTGACGGGCTTCCGGGCCAGATCCTGCTCGAAGTAGGCCCGGGCCAGCGCCCGGGCCCGGACGACGGCCAGGCCCGAGACGACCCAGTCCTCCTTTTCCAGGCCCATGCGCCGGGCCTCCTCGGCCAGGAGCCGCTGATCGACGGCCGCCTGGGCAGCGCGCATCGCCACCGGCCAGGGACCTCCGGACGCCGGGTAGGGCGGAAGCTGCGCGGCCGCCCGCAGGCGCTCCAGCACCTTCCGCTGGTGCAGGGCCGGCATGAACTCCTTCTGGAAGCTGACGGCATCCTTGCCCTCGGCCTCGCCGAAGACATAGTCTTCCAGCGGGTTCCGCAGGAGCGGATCCACCTTCCGGGTATCGCCCGTGTAGTGCAGGAAGGCATGCCGCTCGCCCCAGGGATAGGGATCGGAGAGCGTCGACCGGTTCTGGCCGCTGACCTGCCCCAGGAACGCCCGTTCGGGGGGATCCAGGCGTTCGTCGTCGAGGATGGCCCAGAACGGACTCTCCAGCCGGAGGAAGATGCCCGAGGACGCCAGCCCGGCCTGCCATTCCTTCCGCATCTGCCCGGCCTCCTCGGCGCTGTCCGCGACGCCGCGGTAGAGCTCGTACTCCGTGAGGGCCTTGGCCTTCGCCCAGCGCCAGGCCAGGTCGATCTCCTCGCGGGTGGCGGCGGGGGTCCGCTCCTTGAGCTCGCCTCGGCAGACGGAGGCCAGGGCCGCTTCCGTGCGTTCGGCCGCGGCCTTCCTGGCCTCGGGCGTCTTGTCCACGCCCTTCCGCACCGCCTCCTGCCTCAGGACCTCGGTATCGACCATGTCCGAGCCCAGGGCCGAGATCGAGACGGGCAGCCCTTCGTGCTTCAGCTCCATCAGCAGGAAGTAGGCGCCCTCCCCGTAGACGGGAACCCCATTGACCTTGCAGATGGGCTTGGGCGCCGAGGCGCCCGCGGCCAAGGAGGCCGACAGGACGATCGCCGGGCACAGGAGCGTCTTGAGCATGGAGGACTCCGGAAAATGCGCAGGCCGGAAGGCTTCAGCGACTTCCCGCCCGGACCAGTCTAGAGGGAGAACGGACCGGAGGGAACGATTCCTGCTCTGGAAGCCCCGGAACCTAAAAAAACGGCGGGCGACTTTCCCGTCGCCCGCCTCAAGACGGCCCCTGGCAGGCCCGCCTATACGTAGATCTTCTCGAACAGCCCCCGGATCTCCGCCGACTCCCTGAGGATGTTCAGGGTCAGGTCCGAGTGCCCCTTCGCGTATCCGTTGCCGACGATCAGCTCGATGTCCTTGCCGACCCCTTCCGCGCCCAGCGCGGCCTTCGTGAAGGAGGTGGCCATGGAGAAGAAGTAGATGAGCCCCTGCCCCTTCGTGATCAGGATCGACGTCATCTCGGTGTTGGGCACGTTCACGTTGTTGATCGTGACGTCGCAGCCGCGCTGGCCCGTGATGGCGATCACCTTGCGGTAGACGTCGATCGCGTTGGTGGCGTCGGCGACGATCACGTGCGTCGCGAGCTTCATGTCGGAGATGCGCTTCGCGTTCGCCTCGGAATACTCCACCACGATGACCTTCCCGTAGGGGCCGACATTCTTCATGGCCTGGTAGCAGCAGAGGACGCCCGACTTCCCGCCGCCGCCGATGATGCAGACGGTGTCGCCCTCCCGCACGAGGCGGTCGACCTGGGCCGGGGCGCCGGCGACATCGAGGGCCGCCAGGGCGAGCTTCTCCGGCAGGTCGGTGGGGATGGCCGCGAAGATGCCGCTCTCGAACAGGATCGCCTGCGCGTCGACTTCGATCTGGTCGTGGTCGGGATCGAGGTGCTTGATCGCGTTCAGCTTGAGGGGCGTGAGGGAAAGGGAGACGAGGGTGGCGATCCGGTCCCCGACGTGCAGCTTCTTGTTGGGGTAGGCGGAGCCGATCTCGCGCACCGTGCCGACGAGCATGCCGCCGGATCCGGTGACCGGATTCTGCATCTTGCCGCGCTCGGCGACGATGGACAGGATCATCGCCTTCATCTTCGCGGCGTTGCCGCCGCACGCGGCGCGGATCTGCGTATAGCTCGCGGAGTCGATGTTGAGCGTGCTCACGTCGATGAGCACCTCGTTGTCGTAGACCTTCATCGTGTTGTCGAGCTTCAGCGCAGGCTGCGGCAGGATGCCCTTCGGCTCGAGGACGCGGTGACTTCCGTAGATGCACCCGATTCCCATGCTCATGTGGAGACCTCCTTGTTCAGTGTTTCGATCGTTCCGGGTTCCGCCGGCGAAGCCTGGGCGGACAGAAGAGCGAGTGTAGACCCGTGCGGGCTGCCGTGGGCGCTGCACGTCACGGAAATCGACCGGGCGGATGGCGATGACCGGAACTTCTTGCAAATACCCCGCTTGCTCCCGACGCCCCTGCATTCCCTGCATCGGGGGCTCGTTGACTTGACCCAAGGAAGATAGCATCCCCTGTCAGATTAGGGAAATTAATATAATTTTTCTTCCATTAATTCATCTGATAATCAGGCCGCCGCCGGGGGCCTCTCGTCACAGGACCCCGGCCGCGCGGACGGGTCCCTCCTCGAAGCCTCGACTGGATGGATGCCGGAGGGGCGGATCCGTTGACAGGCCCAACCGTCGAACGTAGGTTGATGCCGCTTGAGCGCAAGGGCCAGATTCCAGGATCTTCCCCCGACGAACCTTGATGTCAACCACCTCGCCGTCCCCGACCGGGCCAAGGAGGTCTGCATGAACATCCGCACTGCTTCGAGCCTCGTCCTGGGAGGAGCTGCCTGGCTGGCGCTCCTGTCCAGCTTCGCCTACGCCGGCAAGCCGGGCCCCGGCACGAATGCGGGGACCGGGCGCGTCTTCTTCCCCAATCCCGTGGCCAGCCAGCAGGACCAGACCCTGACGGACCGGAAGGACGCGGACTACCCCGAACTCCAGCCCGCCTACCGCGTGGTCGCCCTGACCAACCTGGACGGCAGCGGCTACCTGCGGGGAGACTGGGCGACCGTCACGAGCTCGACGGGTCCCCTGGCCTACTCGCCCGGCAACACCTTCCTCTACAACCGCCACGACGACCAGTTCGAGCAGGTGATGGCCTACTACTGGGTGACGGAGGCGCAGAAGTACATCCAGGACCTCGGATTCGGCCGTTCGCTCAGGCCCATCAACAAGGAAGCCCAGGCGGTCCGCATCAACCAGATCGGCCTGGACAACTCGTATTCCTGGGACAAGAAGGACCTGATGCGCTTCGGGAAGGGCGGCGTCGACGACGCCGAGGATGCGGAGGTGATCCTCCACGAGTACGGCCACGCGATGATGGATTCCCAGATGACGCCGTTCGGCTTCGGCACGACGCTCGAGGCGGGTTCCGTCGGAGAAGGGTTCAGCGACTACTGGGCCGTCACGGTGACCAACGTGATCGCCCCCACCCCCGACTGCCCGTGCGTCGCCGACTGGGATTCGGTGTCGTACTCCACCGCCATCCCCCACTGCCTGCGCCGGACGGATCTCGACCTGCACTATCCCGACGACCTCGAAGGCGAGGTCCACCACGACGGCCAGATCTGGTCGCGGGCGCTCTGGGACATCCGCCAGGCCCTCGGCCACGTGCGGGCCGACACCCTCATCCTCGAGGGACAGTTCGGATTCGCGCCCGACACCCCCATGCCCGCCGCCGCCCTCGCGACCGTGGCGGCCGCGGAGCGCCTGTACGGCACGCCCACGGCGGACCGGGTCAAGGCCGCCTTCCAGGATCGGGGAATCCTGCCGTAGGATCCCCACCCCGACCATGAGGCCCGCACCTCCCAGGATCCGCGCCGCCATCCTCGCAACGGCAGTATGTCTCTTCGGCGGCTGCGGGAGGATGGCCGGGCCCGCCGCCGGCATGCAGGCCGGGACATCGGTCCCGGTCAGCTCCAGCCGGGGCTCGCTCATCGGGCGGCTGCGGCTCGTCGATCCGCTCCCCTGCTACGAGCTGATCTACGAAGCGCCCTACCGGATCGCGGACCT